>JBFMGA010000001.1:0-910362 GCA_040751855.1 Pseudomonadota bacterium
ACGGCTTCTTCGTCGCCGACGTATTCGACCTGGTGGACGGCAAGATCACCAACGTCTCCGGCCACCGCTACCTGCCGCTGGACGCCAGCATGGCCAAGATTCGCCTGGGTGCGGTGTACCAGCAGGCTTGGCTGCGGACTTTTACTCTGGATTGCTTTGCGTGAGGTTTGGGATGAACACATTGTTAGATCACAAGGCGTGGCGTATGTCTGCGCTGGCTTTAGGCTTGCTGGGTGCGGTCTCTGCGCCGTGGACTTTGGCCGCCGAGCCCGGTAACACGAATCATGTTGCAGGCCATGCGCCCCAGGGCGCTCAGGTGAAATGGACGCCTGCCAGCTTGCGCGTCGCCTTGAGCGAGATGCCCGCAGGCGACGCAGGCAAGGGCAAGGCGCTGCATAACGACATGTTTTGTGCGTCTTGCCACGGCGTCGCAGGTGAAGCGCTGACCCCGAATTGGCCGTCATTAGCGGGACAGCGCGCTGAATACACCTACAAAATGCTGTTGGATTACCATTCGGGCTTGCGCCGCGAGGACGTACGCGCCGATTTGATGACGACGGTTGCGGCATTGCTTTCCAAGCAGGATATGGCGGATCTGGCCGCTTTTTATGCCGCCCAGCCTTTGCCAGCGGCCAGTCATACGGCGGATGCCGCGACCTCAGGCTTGATTCGTCGCGGCGAACCTTCACGCCTGGTGACTCCCTGTGCGTCTTGTCATGGCTTGCATGGGCAGGGCGGTATCAATGAAACGCCTGCGCTGGCGGGTTCGCCGAGGGACTATTTCATCCGCACGATGCAAGGTTTTCGTAGTGGCGTGCGTCACAACGATGCCTTGCAGGCCATGCGCGCCTTCGCCAAGCCTTTGACGGATGATGAAATATTCGCTTTGGCTGATTATTACGCGCCAGCGGCGCAGTAGGCGCAAAGCCCGACGCTTACCGTACATGCTCTGTTTGGAATGAATAAAGGCTCCGTTCGGAGCCTTTTGTGCGAGAGAAATACCAAGATCAAATAACGGGGTATTTGATTTGCGAATTGGACGTGGGTTGTCCAGTTGGTCATTTAAAACACGAATAATCGAGCTGTTAGCGGAGGCGCTGGAAGAAATAACGCTCGCTTATAAGCTGCTGCGCCAGTTATTGCGCCGATTACTCCCAGCCATATGAGTCCTTGACGAGAAGAGAGTCCAGGCCCCGCAGGTTTTCCGGTTTGACCGCGACCCAACCGGTGTTGAACTGAGCATCGCCGTTCGCCGTAACCCTGTTCATGGCTTGCACCAACTCATCCTTGGCTGGATCGGCATGAATGATGCGTTCGGCCAGCTCTTTGCGTTTGTCTGCACCGATTTTGCTGCTGACGGTCAGAACCTGACCGGGCAAGGGTGCGGAGCGGTAGACGATATGCAAGGAGCCCTGCGTTTTGTGGTCGAGCTTTTGCGTATAAAACTCCGCATTCAATACGCCGGCCTTGCATTTTCCGCTGAGAATTTTTTGCACCATCAAACCGTAATCTTCAACAGGCAGCAGAGAGGGTTCCTGCGCCGGGTTCGTGTACATCTGCGTGAATTCCAGGCTGGACAAATTGGGCATGGGCTGTATGCACACCATTTTTCCTACCAATTGCTGTGGAGATTGGATGTCGCCGGCCGCAGTGATGACCAGAAAGGTCAGGGGCAGGTTGTAGAGCGCTACCGGCTGATGTATGCCTTTGGCGCTCCTCCAGGCGGCCAGATGCGGGCCGTCGAGCAGGATGTCATAGGCGCCCTCGCGGATTTTTTTGGCATAGCCCATTCCCTTGTCCGGCGCGACATAATGCACCGGTTCGCCCAGCGCCTTGCTCAGTTCCTCGGCCAGGGCGGAGTAGCGTTTGTCGAAAATGGGGCGCTGCTCGTTGATGCAGGGTGTTCCAGAAAGAATGAGATCTGCGTGTGCGGGTTGAAGTATGTACAGAAAAAGGCTCAGAGGCAGTAGACAATGTTTCACGAGGTCGCCCTCCCGATATGGATGGTCTTGCAATGGTTGATAGGCTGCTGAAAAAGGATTTTTACCAGCCCTTCAACCCTATCCATTATTAGCTAAGCTTTTCTTACAATTAGATTTTTCTTTCTTGTCGCTCTGCCGGGTCTGAGCTGTCGGCCACCTCGGCGGACGAGTGGCAAACGGGGGGCGAGTGGTTACACTTGCGCCTGATTTTTTGGGGGGAATTCCTTGGAGCAGCAAGACAGACTAAGCCAGGCACTGGTCGATGCCGGGCGTTTTTTCTTTGCGCGTGGCTGGGTGCCGGCGACCAGCAGCAATTTTTCCGTGCGCCTGGACGAGTCGCGCGCCCTGTTGACGGTCTCCGGGCGGCATAAGGGCAAGCTGACGCTTGAGGATTTTTTGCATGTGTCGGTTGACAGCGGGTTCTCACTGGAGCCGGGCAAGCGCCCCTCGGCGGAAACGTTGCTGCATACCCAGCTCTATCTGCGTGATGCAGAGATCGGCTGCGTTCTGCACACCCATTCCATGCCCGCGACCGTGCTTTCGCGCTTGACCGAGGGCGCGTTGCTTTTGGAAGGCTACGAGTTGGCCAAGGCCTTTAGCGGAGTGGACAGTCATGAGACAAGCCTGACCATCCCGGTATTCGCCAACGATCAGGATATTCCGCGCCTGGCCGCCGAGGTGGAGGCATGGCTCAACCGCCACGGTATGCCCGTGGGTTATCTGATCGAAGGGCATGGCTTGTACACCTGGGGGGCGACGGTGGAGGATGCGGTGCGCCATGTCGAGGCGCTGGAGTTTATGCTGGAGTGCGAGCTATGGCTGCGGAGGGTGGCGTGATGACGGAACTGAGATCGGAGCTGCGCATTTTTTCTGTGGCGCATCCTGAAGAAAATGTACAGATCGTGCGCGAACATGCCGCGATTGCAGCGTATCTGGCGGAGATCGGCGTGCGTTTTGAGCAATGGCAGGCTAATCAGCCCTTGTCGGCGGATGCCGGACAGGACGAAGTGCTGGCGGCCTATGCCGAAGACGTGGCGCGTCTGAATGCGCAATACGGGTTCAAGGCGGTGGATGTGGTCAGTCTGCGCCCCGATCACCCGCAAAAAGAGGCCATGCGCGCCAAGTTTTTGAGCGAACATACGCATGATGATTTCGAAGTGCGCTTTTTTGTCGATGGGCAGGGCATGTTTTACCTGCATGTCGGCGATGGCGAGGAAGACAAGGTGTATGCCGTGCGCTGTACGCAAGGGGATTTGATCTCGGTTCCGGCGGGCGTAACGCATTGGTTCGATATGGGTATGGAGCCAAGCTTTAAGTGCATTCGCTTTTTTACCGTGGAAGAGGGCTGGGTCGGGCATTTCACCGACAGCGGTGTGGATAAGATGATCCCGACTCTGGATGAGCTGGCGTGAGTCAGGTGTAAGGATTCAAAACATGATTAAAGCCATAGTGACCGATATCGAAGGCACGACCTCCAGCATTGATTTCGTGCATAACGTGCTCTTCCCTTATGCGCGCCAACATCTGGCAGCGTTCGTGCGCGCCCGGCAGGCGAATGCGGAAGTGCAGGAGCAGCTTGCGGCGGTGGAGCGCGAGCTGGGCGAGGCGCATCTTTCGCTGGATGAGGCTCTGGCTCACCTGCTGGAATGGATGGACGAAGATCGCAAGCTTACGCCGCTCAAGACCTTGCAGGGCATGGTGTGGGAGGAGGGCTATCGCCAGGGCGACTTCACCGGGCATGTGTACGCCGATGCGGCGACCTTTCTGCGCGCATGGCATAAGCAAGGACTGCGCTTATATGTGTACTCCTCGGGGTCGGTGCAGGCGCAAAAGCTGCTGTTCGCACACTCGGATGCAGGCGACTTGACCCCGCTGTTTTCCGCTTATTTCGACACCGCCATCGGCGGCAAGCGCGAAGCCGCGTCTTACGCCCTGATCGTCGAGGCGCTGGAACTGCCTGCCCGGGAGATTCTGTTTCTATCCGATATTCCGGCGGAACTGCAAGCCGCCAAGGCCGCTGGATTGCAGGCGGTCGGTCTGGCGCGCCATGCGCAACCCATGTCGATGGATGCGGCGGCGTTTGAATGGTGTCGTGATTTCGCCGATGTGGATACGCTGCTGCGCCATGCCGGCGCCTAAGCCCGATTCAAGACGGATCTGGACGATTGCGCATATGATCCGCCACGTTCCATAGCGATTGATAAAGCTCTTCGCGGAAGACCGGGTCTGCGACGGTTTGATCCAGCGCGTGACGCATGCAATGCATCCATTGGTCGCGCATCGCGCTGTCCACGCCGACCTGCATGTGACGCATACGCAGGCGCGGGTGGCCGTGGCGCTGCATGAAAAGCTGCGGCCCGCCCAGCCAGCCGGACAAAAACTCGAATAGCTTTTGTTCGGCGTCATCCAGGTCGCGGTGAATGGAGAGCAGTTCGCGCACGCTCGGCAGCTCACGCATCGCTTGATACATGCTGGTGGTCAGGCGGCGCAAACCGGCCTCGCCGCCGATCTGTTCGTAAGGGCTGACAACAGGGAGTTGTTGATTCATATTTCTGATGCCTGAATTTGGAAAATTTATGAAATATCATTTTAGCCTGATATCCGTATAATCCGCCTCCATTTCGCTTTCCTTACCTGTTTTCGAGACTCCCCCTGTGATCAAAAATCTGCGCAACATCGCCATCATCGCCCACGTTGACCACGGCAAGACCACCTTGGTTGACCAGCTCCTTCGCCAGTCCGGCACTTTCGACGAGCGCGAGCAGCTTGGCGAGCGCATCATGGACTCCAACGCGATTGAAAAAGAGCGTGGCATTACCATTCTGGCCAAGAACACCGCCATCCGCTGGACGAGTCCGCAGGGCGAGGAATTCCGCATCAACATCGTCGACACCCCAGGCCACGCCGACTTCGGCGGCGAGGTAGAGCGCGTACTGTCGATGGTCGATTCCGTACTGCTGCTGGTGGATGCCGTGGGCGGCCCCATGCCGCAAACCCGTTTCGTGACGCAAAAAGCCTTCCAGCATGGCCTGAAGCCGATTGTGGTCATCAACAAGATCGACCGCCCGGGTGCGCGTCCGGACTGGGTTATCGACCAGGTGTTCGATCTGTTCGATAACCTCGGCGCGACAGAAGAACAACTGGACTTCCCGATTGTTTACGCCTCGGCGCTCAACGGTTACGCCAGTCTGGACAAGAATGTGCGCGAAGGCGACATGACCCCGCTGTACGAGGCGATTATCAAAAACGTCGCGCCGCCGGATGTTGACCCGGAAGGCTCATTCCAGTTGCAGGTTTCCAGCCTGGATTACAACTCCTTCCAGGGCGTGATCGGCGTAGGCAAGATCAAGCGCGGCAAGATCAAGGCCAACTCGCCGGTCAAGGTCGTGGATCGTGAAGGCAATATCCGCTCGGGTCGCATGTTGCAGCTGATGGGCTTCCTTGGCCTGGAGCGCATCGAAGTGCCGGAAGCGCAAGCGGGCGACATCATCGCCTTCTCCGGTCTTGACCCGCTGTACATTTCCGACACCGTGTGCGACCCGGACAACGTGGAAATGCTGCCGCCGCTGTCCGTGGACGAGCCGACGGTGAGCATGACCTTCCAGGTCAACACCTCGCCGTTCGCCGGCAAGGAAGGCAAATTCGTCACCAGCCGCCAGATTCGTGACCGCCTGCACAAGGAACTGGTACACAACGTGGCGCTGCGCGTGGAAGACATGCCGGACGCCGACAAATTCCGCGTTTCCGGTCGTGGCGAGCTGCATCTTTCCGTGTTGATCGAAAACATGCGCCGTGAAGGCTTCGAGATGGGCGTCGGTCGTCCGGAAGTCATCATTCATGAAGTGGATGGCGTGAAGCAGGAACCTTACGAGCAACTGGTGGTGGACATCGAAGAGCAACACCAGGGCACGGTAATGGAAAAGCTCGGCATCCGTCGCGGCGATCTGAAAAACATGGAGCCGGACGGCAAGGGGCGCGTGCGTCTGGAATACATCATTCCCTCGCGTGGCTTGATCGGTTTCCGCACAGAGTTCCTGACCTCCACCCAGGGCACGGGGCTGATGTTCTCGGTATTCGACCACTACGGCGAGTTCCGCCCCGGCACGGTCGGCCAGCGCATCAACGGCGTGCTGATCGCCAACGAAACCGGCAAGGCGCTGGGCTTTGCAATTTTCGGCCTGCAAGAGCGCGGTCGCATGTTCATTGGTCACGGTGAAGAGGTGTATGAAGGCCAGGTGATCGGCATTCACTCACGTGACAACGATTTGACCGTGAACGCGCTCAAGGGCAAGAAGCTGACCAACATGCGCGCCTCGGGTACGGATGAAGCCATTACCCTGGTGCCGCCGATTCGCTTCACCCTGGAGCAATCGCTGGAATTCATCGACGATGACGAGCTGGTTGAAGTCACGCCCAAGTCGGTGCGTATTCGCAAGAAGTACCTGACCGAGCAGGATCGCAAGCGTTTCGGACGTAGCTCAGCCAGCGAGTAAGGCTTATCGCTGTCGGTTTGTCTTGATTGAAGAAGCCCGGCTCGTCCGGGTTTCGCTGTTTTGGAGCGAAGCGCATGTTTGAAAACCTAACCCAACGTCTCTCCGGCCTTTTGGACAAAATGCGCGGTCAGGGGCGACTGACCGAGGAAAACATTCAGGACGCCATGCGTGAAGTACGCATGGCCTTGCTGGAGGCCGATGTCGCCCTGCCCGTGGTGCGCGAATTCACCGCCAGGGTCAAGGAGCGCGCCATCGGTCAGGAGGTTTTGCAAAGCCTCACGCCGGGTCAAGCCTTTATCAAGATCGTGCATGACGAGCTGGTGGCGGTCATGGGCGAGGCCAACGAGGGGCTGAACCTGGCGGCGGTTCCTCCGGCAGTGGTGCTGATGGCCGGTTTGCAGGGCGCGGGCAAGACCACCACAGTGGGCAAGCTGGCGCGCCTGCTCAAGGAGCAGAAGAAAAAGGTCATGGTGGTGAGCTGCGACGTGTATCGCCCGGCGGCGATCAAGCAGCTTGAAACCCTCGCCGCGCAGGTGGATGTCGGCTTTTTCCCCTCCACGGCTGACCAAGCGCCGGTCAGCATCGCCCAGGCGGCGCTGCACGAGGCGCGCATCCGCCACATGGACGTGCTGCTGGTGGACACCGCCGGGCGCTTGCACATCGACGCCGCGATGATGGACGAGGTGCAACGTATTCACGCGGCGCTCAATCCGGTGGAAACCCTGTTCGTGGTCGATAGCATGACCGGCCAGGATGCGGCGAACACAGCCAAGGCGTTCAATGACGCCCTGCCGCTGACCGGGGTGGTGCTGACCAAGACCGACGGCGACGCACGTGGCGGCGCGGCGCTTTCCGTGCGCCAGATCACCGGCAAGCCGATCAAGTTCCTCGGACGCGGCGAAAAACTGGCGGCGCTGGAGCCGTTCCATCCCGAGCGCGTGGCTTCACGCATCCTGGGCATGGGCGACGTGGTTTCCCTGGTCGAAGAGGTCACGCAAAAACTGGATCAGGCCAAGGCGCAGGCTTTGGTGGAAAAAGTCAAATCCGGCAAGTCATTCAATCTGGAAGACATGAAATCCCAGCTTGAACAGATGTTGAGCATGGGCGGTATGGCCAGCCTGATGGACAAGCTGCCCGGCGTAGGCAAGGTTCCCGAGCACGTCAAGGCGCAGGCCAATGACCGCGACGTGAAACGCATGATCGCCCTGATCCAGTCCATGACCCCGGAAGAGCGGCGCAAGCCGGAAATCATCAAAGGCTCGCGCAAGCGGCGCATTGCGGCCGGGGCGGGCCTGCAGGCGCAAGACCTGAACCGCCTGCTCAAGCAACACGCCGACATGCGTGACATGATGAAAAAACTTTCCGGCGGCGGCATGAGCAAGCTGATGCGCGGCATGAAAGGACGTATGCCGGGAATGCCGTTTTAACGCGGCGTGTTCATGCTCTGCTGACGAGGCATGGACACGCCGCGCGTTGTATCAAGCTCCGCCCCCAAGCGCTTTGTACAACGTGACACGATTGACCGCCTCGGACAGACGCACCTCGATCAACAACAACTCGGAGCTGAACAACGTGCGTTGCGCATCCAGCAGGACAAAGAAGCTGTCCACGCCACTGGCGTAGCGCACTTCGGACAGGCGGACGCTATCCGCATTCGCCGCCACCAGCTTGCGCCGCGCATCCAGGCGCTCATCCAGCGTGGCCTTTTCGGCCAGCGCATCGGCCACTTCGCGGAAGGCGCTCTGAATCGCCTTTTCGTACTGGGCGACGCCGATGTCGCGCTGCACTTCGGCCACATCCAGGCTGGCCTGCAAACGTCCGGCCTCGAAGATCGGCACGCGAATCTGCGGCACGAAGCTCCAGGCGCCGGAGCCGCTGGCGAACAGGCCATCCAGCGCGCTGCTCGCCGTGCCCGCCCCGGCGGTCAGGGTGATGCTGGGGAAAAACGCCGCGCGCGCCGCGCCGATAGTGGCGTTTTCAGCGCGCAGGGCGTATTCGGCCTGCAGAATGTCCGGGCGACGCACCAGCACTTCGGAGGGCAAACCCGTGGGCAGTTCGCCCACGGCGCTGACGGATGCGCTCAGGCTTTCCGGCATCCACTCGGTGCGCAAGCTGTCGCCCACCAGCAGGGTCAGGGCGTTTTCATCCAGGGCGAGCACGGTCTGATAGCGCGCCTTGTCGGCGCGCGCCGACTGCACCAGGCTTTCCGACTGGCGCACATCCAGCGCGGAGGCCACGCCGACCTCGAAACTGCGCTGAATCAACTCGTGCGACTTGACTCGCGTCGCGTAGGTGCGATTGGCTAGGTCAAGCCGTTCACGATCCGCAGCATAGGTCAGCCAGGCTTGCGCGATTTCGGCGATCAGGCTGATTTGCACACTGCGCTGCGCTTCTTCCGTCGCCAGGTACTGCTGCATCGCCGCATCGTTCAGGCTGCGAATGCGGCCGAAGAAGTCCAGCTCCCAGGCGGTAAAGCCGATGTTGGCATTGTATTGGCGGCTAGTCGCCGCCTCACCGCTGGAAGTCAGGTCTCCGGGCAGACGCTGCACCGACTGGCTGCCCGTTGCGCCGATGCTTGGAAACAGCTCGGCGCGCTGAATCTGGTACTGCGCCCGCGCCTTTTCGATATTCAGCGTTGCCACGCGCAGGTCACGGTTATTGGCCAAGGCCTGCGCGATCACTTCACGCAAGCGCGGGTCAGCAAAATAATCGCGCCAAGGGATGCTCGCCGCCTGCGGCGCATCAGCGGCAGCCTTGCTTGCGGCCTGCGGGAACTCCGCCGGCACGGGCGCCGCCGGGCGTTGATACTCCGGCGCCATACTCGCACAGCCCGCAACCCAACTTATCGCCAACGCCGTGACCAGTGTTTTGGCCTGCATATTAAAACGCATCATGATTTCACCTCCTGCGCGGCGGATGCCGCAATGGCTTCGCTCTCGACCGGCTTCGGCTTGAAGACCCGCATCACCGCCACGTAAAACAGCGGAATAAACATCAGTCCGAGCAAGGTTCCGGCAATCGTGCCGCCCAGAACCCCGGTACCGATGGCGTGCTGGCTGCCCGAGCCCGCGCCGCTGGAAATCGCCAGCGGCAGCACGCCAAAGCCAAAGGCCAGCGAGGTCATAATGATCGGGCGCAAACGCATGCGTACCGCCGCCAGCGTGGCCTGAACCAGCTCCTTGCCCGCCTCCAGCTCGGCCTTGGCGAATTCCACGATCAGAATGGCATTCTTGGCCGAAAGACCGATGGTGGCCAGCAGCCCGACCTGGAAATACACATCGTTGGCCAGCCCGCGCCCGGTAGCGGCAAGCAGCGCGCCCAACACCCCCAGCGGCACCACCAGCAACACCGCGAATGGCACCGACCAGCTCTCATACAGCGCGGCCAGGCATAGGAATACGATCAGCACCGACAGCGCGTACAACAGCATGGCTTGCGAACCGCTCTGCTGCTCCTCGTAAGAGGTGCCGCTCCACTCGTAGCCGATGCCCGGCGGCAGCCTGGCGATCAGCTCTTGCACCGCCTGCATCGCCTCGCCCGAAGACATCCCCGGCGCAGCCTGCCCCATAATTTCCAGCGCAGGCACGCCGTTAAAACGCTCCAGACGCGGCGAGCCATACACCCAATGCGCGCTGGCGAAGGCCGAGAAAGGCACCATCTCGCCCTTGGCATTGCGCACAAACCACTTGTCCAGATCTTCCGGAGTCATGCGCGCCTCGGCCTCGGCTTGCAGGTACACCTTTTTGGTACGCCCACGGTCATTGAAGTCGTTGACATAGGCCCCGCCCCAGGCGGTGGAAAGGGTGTCGTTGATGTCCGCCACCGTTACCCCGAGAGCGCCAGCCTTGGCATGGTCGATCTCCAGCCGGAACTCCGGCATATCGTCCTGCCCGTTGGGGCGCACCCCGACCAGACGCGGGTCTTGCGCCGCCATGCCGAGGAACTGGTTGCGCGCGGCGACCAAGGCTTCATGCCCAAGACCGGCACGATCCTGCAAATACAGGTTGAAGCCGCCCGCCGTGCCCAGCTCGATCACCGCGGGCGGCACGAAGGCGAAGATCATCGCTTCACGAATCTGTGAAAACGCCCCCATGGCGCGCTGGGCGATGGATTTCACATCTTCGCCCGGCGCGTTGCGTACCCCCCAGTCATGCAGATTGACGAAGGCGATGCCCATGTGCTGCCCACGCCCGGCGAAGCTGAAGCCCGCCACGGTGAATACCGACTTCACATTGTCCTTTTCGTTCTGCAGAAAGTGCTGTTCGACTTTCTCCAGCACATCCAGAGTGCGTTCTTGTGAAGCGCCCGCGGGCAGCATGATCTGGCTGAACATAAAGCCCTGATCTTCCTCGGGCAGGAAGGAGGTCGGCATACGCATGAACAAAAACGCCAGCAGCCCCACTATGGCCGCATAGATGGCGAGGAAACGCAGGCTGCGCTTGAGCATGCCGTTCACCGCCCAGACATAGCCGTGGGTCATGCCTGCAAAGGCGCGGTTGAACCCAGCGAAAAAGCCGCCTAGCAAGCCGCCTTCGCCTGCGCCATGTCCTTTCTCGATCGGCTTGAGGATGGTCGCGCACAGCGCGGGCGTGAAGATGATGGCGACCAGCACCGAGAGCGCCATGGCCGAAACAATGGTGACCGAAAACTGCTGGTAGATCACACCGGTGGAGCCGCCAAAGAAAGCCATCGGCACGAATACCGCCGACAGCACCAGGCCGATGCTGACCAGCGCGCCGGTGATCTGGCGCATGGATTTGCTTGTCGCCTCCTTCGGTGACAAGCCTTCTTCGCTCATCAGGCGCTCGACGTTTTCCACCACCACGATGGCATCGTCCACCAGCAGGCCAATCGCCAGCACAATGCCGAACAGGGTCAGGGTGTTGATCGAAAAGCCCAGCGCCGCCATCACGCCGAAGGTGCCGAGCAAGACTACCGGAATGGCGATGGTCGGAATCAGGGTGGCGCGGACGTTCTGCAAGAACAGGAACATCACAACGAAGACCAGCAGAATCGCTTCCAGCAGAGTTTGAATCACCGACTTGATCGAGATTTTCACGAACGGCGTGGTCTCGTAAGGCACCACCGCCTCGACCCCCTGCGGGAAGAAGGCTTTCAGCTCCTCCAGGCGGGCATGCACCGCTTCCGCCGTGTCCAGCGCATTCGCTCCGGCGGCGAGCTTGATGCCCATGCCGGCGGCGGGCTGGCCGTTGAAACGCGCCGTGGTGCCGTAGTTTTCCGAGCCGATCTCCACCCGCGCCACGTCGCCCAGGCGCACCTCACCGCCCTCCGCGTCGCTGCGCAGCAAAATCGCCGCAAACTGCTCCGGGGTTTGCAAACGGCTTTGCGAGGTCACGGTGGCGGCGAAACCCTGCCCGGGCACGGCGGGCGTACCGCCAAGCTGACCGGTGGAGACTTCGGCGTTTTGCGCGCGTATCGCCTCCTGCAAGTCGCCCGGGGTCAGCTTGTAGTTGTTGAGCTTGTCGGGATCCATCCACACCCGCATCGCGTACTGCGCGCCGAAAACCTGCACCTCGCCCACGCCATTCACCCGCGACAGCGGATCCTGCACGCTGGAAACCAGAAAGTCGGTCAGATCCTTGTTGCTCTTGTCACCGCCGGATGAAACCAGGCCGATAATCATCAGGAAGTTGCGCGCCGATTTGAGCACGCTCACCCCCTGCTGCTGCACCGCCTGCGGCAGCAGCGGCACAGCGTTTTGCAGCTTGTTCTGCACCTGCACCTGGGCGATATCCGGGTTCGTGCCGGTCTCGAAGGTCAGGGTAATGGCCGCGTTGCCGTAAGAATCACTGGTCGAGCTCATGTACATCAGCCCGTCCAGGCCGCTCATTTTCTGCTCGATGACCTGCACCACCGCGTCTTCCACCGTTTTGGCCGAAGCGCCCGGATAGGTCGCGTTGACCACGATGGTCGGCGGGGCGATGGCCGGGTATTGCGAAACCTGCATCTGCGTGATCGACAGGCCGCCGGCCAGCATGATGAGAATGGCGATGACCCAGGCGAAGATCGGGCGGTCGATAAAAAATTGCGCCATGGTATTGACCTCACTTCGCCTGCAGCGCGGCATTGGGCGCAGAGGACTCGGCTTGCATTTCCGCCTTGACCTCGGCGCCGGGGCGCGCTTTTTGCAATCCAGCGACAATCACCCGCTCGCCTCCGCTCAAGCCTTCGGCAATGATCCAGTCGCCGCCCGAGGCGCGCAGCGTCTTTACCGGACGCGGCTCGACCTTGCCTTCGGCATTGACCAGCATGACCATCGCCATACCCTTCGCGTCGCGCAGCAGGGCGCTTTGCGGCACGCGAATCGCCTTGTCATCCACCCCCTGCGCCAGACGGGCGCGCACATACATGCCGGGCAAGAGATCACCCTGCGGGTTCGGGAACACCGCACGCAGGGTCACGCTGCCCGTACCCTGATTGACCGTGACCTCGGAGAAAGCCAGCTTGCCCTCCAGCGGATAGACGCTGCCATCCTCAAGCAGCAGCTTGATCGGAATGCTGTCCGTCGCCGTGCGCTGCACCTTGCCCGAGTCAAGATCACGCTTGAGCGCCAGAAGATCGGCGCTGGATTGCGTCAGGTCGACATAAATCGGATCAAGCTGTTGCACGGTGGCCAGCGCTTCCGCCTGATTGGCCGTGACCAGCGCTCCCGGCGTAATGGCCGAACGCCCGATGCGCCCGCTGATCGGTGCGCTCACGCGGGTGTAATTCAGATCAATCTTTGCCTTGTCCACGGATGCCTTGGCCAGAGCCACATCCGCCTGCGCCTGCTTCAGCGCGGCCTGCGCATCGTCATGCGCCTCTTTGCTTACCGCGTTGATCTTGACCAGCTCGGCGGCGCGCTGCGCCTTGAGCTTGCTGGCATACACATTGGCCTCGGCGCGTTCAAGACTGGCCTGAGCTCCATCCAGTGCAGCCTGATAGATGGACGGCTCGATCTGATAAAGCAACTGTCCGGCTTCAACCAGACTGCCTTCCTCAAACGCGCGCGTCTTGATGATGCCGTTGACCTGCGGGCGCAGTTCGGCGATCAGATAGGGCGCGGTGCGCCCCGGCAGTTCGACCGTGCGCGGGATGGATTCTTGTTGCGTGGTCATGACCGTGACGGTTGGCGGCGGTTGCGCGCCGCCCTTGGGCGCGGTCGGCGCGCCCTCCTTGCCGCCGCAGGCCGCCAGGGCCAGCACGGACAATAAGAGAAGAATGCCGCCAGGTCTGAGCCTAGAGAGGAATACAAAGGAATACTGCTGAAGAGTCACGCTACACCTCATGAATGGCTAGGCTACGGAGGCTTCCGCGGCCGGTGATGCACACATCTCACCCATAAAATCGAGCAATTTAGAGTGAGTATTCTAGTTTGAGCATTCATTCTACATGGTATCGTTTATACTGCAACCCTCTAACCTGTCCGCCCATACCCACGAGCCGTTCGACACCATGAACACCGAACCCAAGAACCCTCAGCAGCGCTCCGATGCTCGCCGCGCACAAATTCTCAATGCAGCAACTGACTGTTTCCGCACCTACGGCTTCCACGGCGCGAGCATTGCGCGCATCTCCGAAGCCTCGGGCATGAGTCCGGGACACATCTACCACTACTTCGAGAACAAGGAAGCCATCATCGAGGCCATCGTGACGCAGGATCTTGAGCGCCTATTGATACTCAATGACGAATTGCGTGCGGCTTACGACATCAAAGGTACGTTTATCGAGCGTGCCGCCGAAGGTGTACATGACCATCTCGATCTCCAATCTGCGGGACTGCAACTGGAAATCATGGCCGAAGCTGCACGCAACCCGCGCGTCGCCACGTTTGTGCGCGCCGCCGATCGAAGCTGTGTGGCAAGTTTTCACGCCACCCTGCGTAGCTTGCGACGCGCTGCAGGTCACGAGGACAGTGAAACCAACATCATCGGCATGGGCGAAGTGATCGCGGCCATGTTCGAGGGGCTGTTAATTCGTGTCATCCGCAACCCAGACATCGACAAAACGCTCGTGACCCGCATGTTTCGCAAAGTCATCCACGAGATGCTTAGTCAGCCTGTGCAAGTGGATGTTGACGTAAAAAGTGAAAGCGACATGGCAGGCAGTATGGAGAGAGAGGTTTAAAAATCCGCTATTGCGAGGCTCAGGGCGGCTGCGCCGACCCATGCGTCCTTGACAGCCATGAGTTGCTTTACTCGGCCGACAATGACGCTGAAGAAGTGATTTAAAATCGCTCGATTGTTCTCGGGCGCAAAAAATGCTTCCCTTTTCACGACTTGCGGTTAAAATGCCGCACTTTATTTTGCGGGGCGTGTTAAGCGTCCTGTTTTCGGACCTTAGGATTTAACAACGTATGGTTTCCATTCGCCTTGCTCGTGGCGGCGCCAAGAAGCGTCCCTTCTATCACATCATCGTTACTGACAGCCGCAAGGCGCGTAACAGCGGCGCTTCTGTTGAGCGTCTCGGTTTCTTCAATCCCGTCGCTCGCGGTCAGGAAGTTCGTCTGCATATCGATGCCGAGCGCATGAACGGCTGGTTGAGCAAGGGCGCGCAGCCGAGCGGTCGCGTCGCCTCCCTATGGAAGGAATTCGCCAAGGCGGAAGTCGCAACCGAGGTTGCCGCTTAATTTTGTTGCGTGTGCGGGTATGACGGAATCGGTAGAGCGCGTGCTGTTGGGCAAAATCCTCGCGCCATTCGGTGTGCAGGGTTGGGTCAAGGTTCATTCCGAATCACGTCCCATCGCTGATATTGGTCGCTACCGCACCTGGCAGCTCAAGCTCAAGGATGGCTGGACTGGTGTGCGCGTCAAGTCATTCAAAACCCAGGGCAAGGGCTTGATCGCCAAGCTTGAGGGGGTGAATGACCGCCAGCAGGCCGAGGCGATGGCCGGGGTTGAAATTGCAGTGGATTCCGCTCAGTTGCCCGCCCTGGCCGAAGGCGAATACTACTGGCGCGATTTGATCGGTCTGCGGGTATTCACGCTGCAAGGCGTGGATCTGGGCGTGGTCGATCATCTGCTGGAAACTGGTGCGAATGATGTGCTGGTGGTACATGGCGAGCGCGAACGTCTGCTGCCGCTGGTAGTGGGTTCGGTCGTGGTACAGGTTGATCTTGTTGAACGTCGCATGACGGTCGATTGGGACGCGGATTTTTGATTGGCCAGATTTTATGGGTCAGCTTTTTGACTGATCGTTGATTTGGCCAAATTGAGCTGACAGGGGAGGCAGGGTAATGCGTTTTGATGTCATTACCCTGTTTCCCGAGCTGGTGAGCGTGATCGCCGAGCACGGCATTCCGCGCCGCGCCATGCAGGCAGGGTTGTGGCAGCTTGCCTTGTGGAATCCGCGTGATTTCACTACGGACAAGCACCGCACGGTGGATGATCGCCCCTTCGGCGGAGGGCCGGGGATGCTGATGAAGGTCGCTCCTCTGCGTTCGGCCATTGCGGCGGCGCGGGCGGCGGCTCCGCTGGGGCATCGGGTCATTGCGCTCACCCCGCAGGGTAGGCGCATCGATCAGGCGGAAGTCAACCGCCTGACGCAACTGCCCGGGGTGGTGCTGGTCTGTGGTCGCTACGAGGGCATGGACGAGCGGGTGCTGGAGGTCGATGTGGACGAGGAGCTGTCTCTGGGTGATTTTGTACTCAGCGGCGGCGAACCGGCGGCAATGGCGCTGATGGATGCAGTGATCCGGCAATTGCCGGGGGCGTTGGGACATGAACAGTCGGCAGTGCAGGATTCGTTCATGGGCGGCTTGCTGGATTGCCCGCACTACACCCGGCCCGAGCGGGTCGAGGAACATGGTGTGCCGGAGGTGTTGCTTTCCGGCAACCACAAGGAAATTGAGCATTGGCGCCTTCAACAAGCGTTGATGCGAACCTGGCAGCGGCGGCCTGAGCTGCTCGCGGTCAGGCGTATGACGGTAGCTGAACGTCGTTTGCTGGATGCTGCGCATGATGAGTGCGCAGCAAAGGCGGGCAAACGGACGGCAAACGACGAATCAAAGATGAGGACTTAAACATGAATGCAGTGATTCAACAGCTTAACGCTGAAATGATTGAAGGGATCGAGCGCCCGAGCTTCGCCCCCGGTGATACCGTAGTGGTCAACGTGCGCGTGAAGGAAGGCGACCGCGAGCGTCTCCAGGCGTTTGAAGGCGTGGTGATCGCCAAGCGTAACCGCGGCATCAACTCCGCGTTTACCGTGCGCAAGATTTCTCACGGCGAAGGCGTGGAGCGCGTATTCCCGCTGTACAGCCCGAACGTGGCTGGCATTGAAGTCAAGCGCCGTGGTGATGTGCGTCGCGCCAAGCTGTACTACCTGCGCGGCCTGACCGGCAAGTCCGCACGTATCAAGGAAAAGCTGGCTCCGCGTGTCGCACGCTAATCGCGTGCTCGCATTGAGTTGAGCCTGACGAGTTGAGATTGACAAGACCCCGCGAGGGGTCTTTTTTTTTGGCTTTTTTAGCCTGATGAGCGGAGGTCGACAATGAGTACCCAGTACGGCTATATGCAGCATGAAGCATGTACGCTATTTGGCATCATGCGGCTTTCTGGTGCAGCGGGCGTACTCACCTCCCTCGACTTTGGTGTCGAGCATCTTGGCGCGCAATCTGAGGAGAGCTGGATGCAGCAAGCCACAGCCTGGTTGCACGCCTACTGCGCAGGTAATAATTTCTCAGGCCAAACCACGTCATCACCGCCTGCACTGCAACCCGGAGGCAGTGCATTCCAGCGCAAGGTCTGGGCGGTCTTGCAGCAGATTCCTCTGGGGGAAACCATCACCTATGCCGAGCTGGCGCGGCGGGCGGGTAGTGCGCCGCGAGCCGTCGGCGGCGCGCTGCGCGCCAATCCCTTGCCCATCTTTATTCCTTGCCATCGCGTGCTTGCCGCACACGGCCTGGGCGGCTATTGCGGAGCATCCGAACTTGGGCGACAACGCAAACTCTGGCTGCTGGAGCATGAGGCGCGAATGAGCAGGCGGACTTGAAATAGAGGGCTACGCCCCTAGGTAAACGCTGATTTATTCCATCCATGGAATAAATCAGCAAGCCTCGTTGCGGTACACGCCCGCAACGGTCTTCACGAATCAATGGCTTACGCCATTGTTCGTGTTGGGGCATCCTGCCCCGGGCGGGAAACGCTGGATATATCAACCTAGATATATCCAGCGTTTCCCTGGTTTCATCCCACTTTCTTGATCGGCCAGAAGGAGCTTTACCCGCATGAGCAACCAGACTGAAACGCTTGAATTTCAAACCGAGGTGCGTCAACTCCTGCACCTGATGATTCACTCGCTGTATTCCAACCCGGAAATTTTCCTGCGCGAACTGATTTCCAACGCTTCGGACGCCTGTGACAAGCTGCGTTTCGAGGCGCTGGGCGACGATGCGCTCTACGAAGGCGACAGCGAATTGCGCATTGAAATCAGCGTGGACAAGGACGCACGTACCCTGACCCTGCGCGATAACGGCGTGGGCATGAGTCGTCAGGAAGTGATCGACAACCTGGGTACGATTGCGCGTAGCGGAACCAAGCAGTTTCTGGAGTCCCTCTCTGGCGACAAAGCCAAGGACACCCAGCTCATCGGCCAGTTTGGCGTGGGTTTTTATTCCGCCTTTATCGTTGCCGACAAGGTGGACGTGTTCACCCGCCGTGCCGGGCTGACGGCAGAACATGGCGTGCATTGGAGTTCAGACGGCGCGGGCGCATACACCCTGGAAAACAAGGAACGTCCCCAGCGCGGCACGGAAATTGTTCTGTACCTGAAGGCCGAGCAGGATAAATTCCTCGAACCCTGGCAATTGCGCAGCATCATCCATCGCTACTCCGAGCACATCACTTTCCCGATCATGATGGTCAAGGAGTCCCACGACGAAGAGGGCGTGGACGAGGACAAACCCGCCGCAGAGCTGGAGCGCGTCAACCAGGCGACCGCGCTGTGGGCGCGCTCCAAGGCGGAGATCAAGGATGAGGAATATGTCGAATTCTTCAAGCAGGCGTTCCACGACTGGGAAGCGCCGCTGGCCTGGACGCACAACCGGGTCGAAGGACGTACGGAATACACTAGCCTGATTTTCGTTCCGGGGCGTGCGCCGTTCGAGCTGTGGGATCGTGATGCCAAGGGCGGCATCAAGCTGTATGTGCGCCGCGTGTTCATCATGGACGATGCCGAACGCCTGTTGCCGCGTTACCTGCGCTTCGTGCGCGGGGTGGTGGATGCCGCCGACCTGCCGTTGAATGTATCGCGGGAAATTCTGCAATCCTCCGAGGTGCTCAACCAGATTCGCCAGGGCTTGACCAAGCGCGTGCTCAATCTGCTGGAAGACATGGACAAGGACAAGCAGGAGGACTATGCCAAGCTGTGGGGGCTGTACGGTCGCGTACTCAAGGAAGGCTTGGGAGAAGATTTCGCCAACCGCGAACAGCTCGCCCGTCTGCTGCGTTTCGCCTCCACCCATGCCGACAGCAAGGGGCAGGATGTCAGTCTGGCGGACTATGTGGCGCGTATGCCCGCAGAGCAGGAAGCGATTTATGTGCTGACCGCCGAAAGCGACCTGGCCGCACGCCACAGCCCGCATCTGGAGGCGTTCCGCGCCAAGGGCTACGAGGTGCTGCTGCTTGCCGATGCGGTGGATGAATGGATGCTCTCGCATCTGCATGAGTTTGAGGGCAAGTCGATCAAGAGCGTGGCGCGGGAAGATGCCATGCCTGCCAAAGAACAACCTGCGCCCAGCGAGGCTGAAACGGATGTGCTCAAGCGCATCGAAACCGCCTTGCAGGGCAAGGTGAAAGCGGTAAAGGCATCCACACGCCTGGTCGAATCCCCCGCCTGCGTGGTGCTGGCGGCGCATGACATGCCGCAACACCTGCGCCGCCTGTACAAGGATGCCGGGCAGAATGTGCCGGAAAGCCTGCCGACGCTGGAAGTCAACCTGAATCACGCCCTGGTGCAAAAAATCCAGACCGAGAGCGACGAGGCGCGAGTACAGGATTGGGCAGGCTTGCTGTTGGGCATGGCGCTGCTGGCCGAGGGCGCGCAACTGGACGATGGCGCAGGCTTCGTGCAACAGCTTAATCGCCTGTTCATATGACCTGTTCATGAAGGCGGCTTCGTGCCATCATGTGCGCCCTTTTTGCCTGATGCCGGGACATTTGCCTTGATTCGACAACGCACACTCAGAAACGTGATCCGCGCCAGCGGCGTGGGACTGCATACCGGCGAGCGCGTCATGCTTACCCTGCGTCCGGCGGCAGCGGATGCGGGCATTGTCTTTCACCGCAAGGATTTACCGCAGGCGCCAAGCATCCAGGGTTGCCCGATGAATGTGGGCGAAACCACGCTGTCAACAACCCTGGTCAAGGATGGGGTCAAAGTTTCCACGGTCGAACATCTGATGTCCGCCCTAGCTGGTTTAGGCATCGACAATGCCCATGTCGAGCTGGATGGCCCGGAAACGCCGATCATGGATGGCAGCGCCAGCCCGTTCGTGTTCCTGATTCAATCCGCCGGGGTGGAAGAACTGGACGCAGCCAAGCGATTTATTCGCATCAAGCGTGCGGTAGAAGTGCGTGATGGCGACAAGTGGGCGCGCTTTGAGCCGCACGAGGGCTTTCGCCTGCGCATGACCATTGACTTCAACCACCCGGTGCTCAATGACACCGCGCAGACCGCCGAGATCGACTTTTCCACCACCTCGTTCGTCAAGGAAGTCAGCCGCGCGCGCACCTTTGGCTTCATGCGTGATTTGGAGGTGATGCGTTCGCGCAATCTGGCCTTGGGCGGCAGCCTGGAAAACGCCATCGTGGTGGGCGATGAACACATCCTCAATGAAGACGGCCTGCGTCTGGGCGATGAGTTCGTCAAGCACAAGATCCTCGACGCGATTGGCGATCTTTACTTGCTTGGGCATAGCCTGATCGGCTCCTTCAGCGGCCACAAGACCGGTCATGCACTGAACAACGCTCTGCTGCGCGCCCTGTTGCAGGACAAGGAAGCGTGGGAAGAGGTGACGTTTGCCAATGATGCCGATTTGCCCATCGCCTATCACCAGCCATTGATGGGGGCGGGCTGATTCAGGCAGGTCGACAAAATACAAGAGCGCCGCGAGGCGCTTTTTTTATGGGTCACTGAGCGGCGATTTACCTGGCTGAAGAAACCTTCTGCACGCTCTTTGCGAGCTTTTGCAAGGCCAGGCGCAGTTCAGCGTCTTGGGTGGCGCTGGCGCCCATGTGGAGAGCTTGCATGCTTGCTTCCGAGGGACGCAACCTGGCGGCATGCGGCTGAGTCGTGGCCGGGGGGGGCAAGGCGCGCCAGGCCACGCGCAAGGCGCTGGGTTCGGGCAAAAGTCCATTGACGGCGGCGAGGATCTGCGGAGCGCAGAATCGTAGCGTCGTAATCAGGCCCTGCTGGTCGCAGCCGAGAATAAGTGTGCCGCCGCGCAGGTTGATCAGTGTCACATGGCTGGCAAGATCAGGACTTAGACTGGCACATATGGCCTGTTGCAGCATCTGGTGTTCCATGGCTTGTCGCAGCAGGCTGGCCGGCAGGGTGGGGCGTTGCAGCGCCATGAGTTCCTCGTGATGCAGGGTGGTTGAATGGGCGCAGCCTACCAAAGGCGGGCTCGCTGGTCTAAGATGCTGCACCTTTAGCCGTGGTTTGAACGCGGCTTGTTTTCCAGAAAGTTAAAGAGTTCCCGATGATAGGCAAGTTGTTCAGCAAGATTTTTGGTAGCCGTAACGATCGTACTTTGCGCCGTTTGCGTCGGCAGGTCATGGCGATCAATGCCATAGAGCCGACCATGCAGGCGCTGTCGATGGACGAGCTGGCCGCCAAAACGCTGGAATTCCGTGAGCGTCTCGCCCAGGGGGCGGCGCTGGATGATCTGCTGATCGAAGCCTTCGCCGTCTGCCGTGAGGCCAGTCGCCGCGTGCTCGGCATGCGTCACTTTGATGTGCAGCTCATCGGCGGCATGGTGTTGCACCAGGGCAGAATCAGCGAAATGCGTACCGGTGAGGGCAAAACCCTGGTGGCCACGCTCGCAGCTTATCTCAATGCCCTGCCCGGCAAAGGGGTGCATGTCGTCACGGTCAACGACTATCTGGCGCGACGCGACGCCGAGTCGATGGGACGTTTGTACAACGCGCTGGGGCTGACGGTGGGCGTGGTCACCCCGGGCATGGATAACGCGGCCAAGCGCGACGCCTACCTTTGCGACATCACCTACGCCACCAACAATGAGCTGGGCTTTGATTATCTGCGTGACAATATGGTGTTCAGCCTGGATGAACTCATGCAGCGCCCGCTGAATTTCGCCATTGTGGACGAAGTGGACTCCATCCTGATCGACGAGGCGCGCACGCCGCTGATCATCTCCGGCCCGGCGGCGGACAGTTCCGAGCTGTACCACGCCATCAACGGCATGATTCCTGAGTTCAAGCGTCAGGCGCGTGAAGAGCCGAAGGAAGGCGAAGAACCGCTGAGCGATGAAGAACGCGGCGACTTCACCGTGGATGAAAAGCAGAAGCAGGTGTTCTTGACCGAACAGGGGCACGAGAAAGCCGAAGACCTGCTACGCCAGATGGGCTTGCTGCCCGAAGGCGAGAGTCTGTACGACGCGAAAAACATCATGCTGGTGCATCACGTCGGCGCTGCGCTGCGCGCCCATGCCATTTACCGGCGCAATGTCGAGTACATCGTGCGCGATCAACAGGTGGTGATCGTCGATGAATTCACCGGGCGCACCCTCAGCGGTCGCCGTTGGTCGGAGGGCTTGCACCAGGCGATTGAAGCCAAGGAAGGCGTACCGATCCAACCCGAAAACCAGACCCTGGCCTCGATCACCTTCCAGAACTACTTCCGCCTGTATAACAAGCTGGCAGGCATGACCGGCACGGCGGATACCGAAGCGCCGGAATTCCATCAGATCTACAGCCTGGAAGTGGTCATCGTCCCCACCAACAAGCCGGTAACGCGCATCGACCACGGTGACTTGGTGTATCTCACCGCCGAGGAAAAATTCGAGGCCATCCTGCGCGACGTGACCGATTGCCAGTCGCGCGGTCAGCCGGTGCTGGTGGGCACGGCCTCCATCGACGTCTCCGAGCTGCTCGCCGAACGCTTCAAGAAGGCGGGCATCAAGCACAACGTACTCAATGCCAAGCAACACGAGCGTGAAGCGGAAATCATCGCCGATGCCGGTCGTCCGGGCGCGGTGACCATCGCCACCAACATGGCCGGTCGCGGCACGGACATCGTGCTTGGCGGCAATCTGGAAATGGAACTGCACGGCCTGGGGCATATCGACGAGGCGAGCGAGGCCACGGTGCGCGCCGCCTGGCAGGAGCGCCACGAGCAGGTACTGGCGGCGGGCGGCCTGCATGTGATCGGCTCCGAACGTCATGAATCACGGCGTATCGACAACCAGTTGCGCGGTCGCTCCGGTCGCCAGGGTGATGCGGGTTCCACTCGCTTCTACCTGTCGCTGGAAGACAATCTGATGCGTATTTTCGCCTCGGATCGCGTCTCCGGCCTGATGAAAAAGCTGGGTATGCAACCCGGCGAGGCGATTGAGCATCCCTGGGTAAGCAAGGCGATTGAAAACGCGCAGCGCAAGGTGGAAGGACATAACTTCGGCATCCGCAAGAACCTGCTGGAATATGACGATGTGGCCAACGATCAGCGCAAGGTGGTGTACGGTCAGCGTCATCAGTTGATGCAGTCCGAAGACATCAGCGAAGCCGTGAGCGGCATGCGCGAGGATGTGCTTGCTGCGGCCTTTGCGCGCTTCGTTCCCCCTGGAACGCTGGACGAGCAATGGGATATTCCAGGCCTGGAGGCGCATCTGGCCGAGGAATTCGGCCTGGCGCTGCCCATTGCGCAATGGCTGGACGAAGACGCCGATCTGCACGAAGACACCCTGCTGGCGCGTGTGCAGCAGGCGTTTGCCGAAGATTATGCGCACAAGGAAGCCTTGGTCGGCGCGGAGGGTATGCGCCGCTTCGAGAAGAGCGTGATGCTGCAAGTGCTCGACCACTTATGGAAAGAGCATCTGGCGGCAATGGATTACCTGCGTCAGGGTATCGGCCTGCGCGGTTATGCGCAGAAAAACCCCACCCAGGAATACAAGCGCGAAGCGTTTGAAATGTTTACCGCCATGCTGGACAAAATGCAGCATGACATCGTGCAAGTGCTTTGCCGCGTGCAGGTGCAACAACCCGAAGCGATGGCCGCGTTTGAAGAAACGCCCGAATTGCCGCCGATGCAGATGCAGCACGACGCAGCCTCGGCCTGGAGCGATGACGAAGTGGTGGATGCCGCGTTTGCCGGTGAATCTGCCGAACCCGCAGCATCAACAGCCAAAGAGCCTTTTGTACGCGAAGAGCCCAAGCTGGGGCGCAATGACCCCTGCTGGTGTGGTTCGGGCAAGAAATACAAGCACTGCCACGGCAAGCTTTAATCTGGTGTTGCGGTTCGCTCCTATTCGATAGGCGAACAGAGAACACAGAGGGATCGAGTAGAGGCGCGGCCTGCGGGGTGGTGTCGCTTTTGGCGGTGGTCCACGGCGATGAAGCATTGCAGAACGGATAAGCAAAGCGCATCCACTCCAAGGGTGAGCCGGGCGTGCCTCCGCGATCTCTGTGGTCAAAAAATTTCTTAACCCAAGGAGTTCATCCCATGCCTGTGAATCTGACCGCACCCGCCCCTGGTAGTCTCAAGCCGATTCAAGGCATTGCGCTTGGTATCGCCGAAGCCGGTGTGCGCAAGGCCAATCGCAAGGACTTGTTGGTGATGACCCTGCCCGAGGGCGCGCAGGTGGCGGGCGTGTTCACCCAGAACCGCTTTTGCGCTGCGCCTGTGACCTTGTGTCGTGAGTTTCTTGCCGCAGCTGCGCCGGTTCGCGCCCTGGTGGTGAACACCGGCAATGCCAATGCCGGTACGGGCGAGGATGGCATGGCGCGGGCGCGTGAGGTCTGCGCGGCGCTGGCGCAGGCGCTGCAATGCCAGCCGGAACAGGTTCTGCCGTTTTCCACCGGCGTCATCATGGAACCGCTGCCGGTGGAACGCATTGTGGCGGGCTTGCCTGCCGCCCTGGCCGATTTGAGCGAAACCCATTGGGAAAAGGCTGCCGAAGCGATCATGACCACGGACATTGTGGCCAAGGGCTTGTCGCGTCAGTTTGAAATGAACGGCAAAACCGTGACTGTAACCGGCATCGCCAAAGGTTCGGGCATGATTCATCCCAACATGGCTACCATGCTGGGCTATGTGGCTACGGATGCCGCCGTGCCTGCCGCCTTGCTGCAATCCATGCTCCGGGAGATCAGCAATGTGTCCTTCAATCGCGTCACTGTGGATGGCGACACTTCGACCAACGACAGCTTCATGCTGATTGCCGCTGGCACGTCAGGCGTGTCGATTGATTCGGCGCAGGCCGAGGGTTATGCGGCGCTGTACGCTGCCGTGCGTGAAGTGGCCGTATTCCTGGCGCAGGCGCTGGCGCGGGATGGCGAAGGGGCGACCAAGTTCGTCACCATCAAGGTCAGCGGCGGGCGCGATACTGAGGAATGTCTGAAAGTCGGCAAGGCGATTGCACATTCGCCGCTGATTAAAACTGCGCTGTTCGCTTCCGACCCTAATCTGGGGCGCTTGCTGGCAGCCATCGGCTACGCGGGCATTGCCGATCTGGATGTGAACACCGTGCGTCTGTGGCTGGGTTCGGTGCTGGTGGCGGAAAACGGCGGGCGTAACCCGGCGTATGTCGAAGCCGAGGCGGCGGCGGTGATGAAGGAAGCGGAAATCACCATCCACGTTGACCTTGGACACGGTCAGGCGACGGAAACCGTATGGACCTGCGACTTCTCCTACGATTACGTCAAGATCAATGCGGAATACCGCAGTTGAAAATGTAAAGGTGATTTTTATGAAAACATGGTTTCGGGAAAACCTCGTTTTTATTCTTTTTATGGTTGGTCTTGGGGTTTTTCGAAACTCGGTGGCGGATTGGAACCCTGTCCCTACCGGTTCGATGCGTCCGACCATTCTAGAGGGGGATGTGGTTTTAGTTAACCGAATGGCATACGACTTCAAGTTGCCATTTTCCAGCGTTGCGCTTGCGCATATGGGCGACCCCAAGCGAGGGGATATCATCGTATTTAGCTCCCCAAAGGATGGGGTGCGCCTGATCAAACGTGTGATTGGTTTGCCTGGAGATCAGGTTGAAATGCGGGACAACATTCTTTGGGTCAATGGGGTTAAGGCCGAGTATGCTCAGCAGTCGACGGTGATGGAATCATTGGAGCAAAGTGCTCCGGTCAAGGCGATTCGCTCTGTTGAGCGACTTGAAAATACCGAGCACTTGGTTCAGTGGCTGCCTGAAGTCCGTGCTCGCAGGGATTTTCCCCCAGTTCGGATTCCCGAAGATAGTTATCTCATGTTGGGAGACAATCGGGACAATAGCGGCGATTCTCGATATTTCGGTTTGGTGCCTCGAAAACATCTGATCGGCAAGGCTCATCATTTGCTTGTTTCCGTGGATATAAAGGATAGCTTCGCTCCAAGGTTTGAACGCTTTGGAGAAAAGATTTAGAAACCAGGCATCCCTCATGAGCAATCAATTGCACGTCGTCTGCGCGCTGATTGAAGCGCCGGGTAAGGCGTTTCTGCTTGCCCGGCGCTTGCCGCATCAGCATCTTGGCGGCTTGTGGGAATTTCCCGGCGGCAAGCTGGAGGCAGGGGAGAGCGAGTCGGACGCGCTGGCACGCGAGCTTGAAGAGGAATTGGGCATACGCCCCACCCAGGCGGAGCACTGGATGGACGTGCACCATGCCTACCCGGAGCGTGAAGTTGTGCTGCATGTCTGGCGCGTCATGGCCTGGACGGGCGAGCCGGTAGGACGACTGGGGCAAGCCTTGCAGTGGGTGGAGCAAAATCGCCTGCATGAATTCGAGGTTCCAGCGGCCAATCGTCCGCTGGTCAATGCGCTGACCCTGCCTGAGCGTTGCCTGATTACCGGCGATGCGCAATCCGCGCAGGATTTTTTCCAACGCCTGCACGCGGCGCTGGCGTCCGGTTTGCGTTTGGTGGTGTTGCGTGGCGAACTGGCGCTGGATTTGGCCGCCGAGGCCGCAGCCCAAGTTCATGCGGCAGGCGGGCGCGTTTTGCTCAATACCACGCCGGAGCATTTTCAGCAGATCGGTTCCGTTGCCGATGGATTGCATCTCAATCGCCACGCGCTGAATGCCCTGCAAGCGCGGCCAGAGGGCGCACGCTGGGTATCGGCCTCTTGCCACGATGCGCAGGAACTGGCGCAGGCGCAGCGTTTGGGGCTGGATTTTGCCGTGCTCTCGCCGATATTGCCCACCCTGTCGCACCCCGGCGCGCCCACCTTGGGCTGGGCGCGTTTTGCCGAGCTGGTGCGCAACCATGCCATGCCGGTGTATGCCTTGGGCGGAGTGGGCGATGCGGATATCGCCACGGCGCAAAGTCACGGCGCGCAGGGGGTGGCGGCCATTCGCGCCTGGTGGTGATGTTTTATAAGGGTACTTCTATAAATCCGCTGAAGCCGCGTATGCGGCGTCAAAATGCGGCTCAAAATGCTCACATACTACGTGTATGCTCCGCTTTTTCGCCGCATTTTGCCTTGCCTCCATCGGCTTGATCGAATTTATAGAAGCACCCTTATCATTTGCGCGCTATGCTCGCTGCGAGTGGTTTGATTCTCGATAACTTCTGATGAGGTGATGGCGATGATGAAAGAACAGATGGATGCCACGCTGGAAACCCTGGCGCAGCAACGTGATGAGCTGAAACTCAAATTGCATCTGCTCGGCATGGAAGCGCGTGACGAGTGGGAAGCGAATGAAAAACTGTGGCAGGAGCTACAGAACACGGCGGAAGAGATTCGCAGCAGCGCCAGCGACACGCTGGATGATGTGTGGGTGCGTTTCAATACCTTTTCGCTGGAACTGAGCGAAAAATACGCCAAGTTGCAGCCGGTGGAAGACGATCTGAAAGCAAAGATCAGCCAGAAGCTTGACGCCGGGATGGAGGAGTTGCGCTCGGTGCGCGACGAACTGGCGCTCAAGGCGCATCTGCTGGGCATGGAAGCGCGCCAGCAATGGGATGAGAGCGAGTCCGCCCGCGCCAAGCTGATGGCGCATCTGGACGAAGCCAAAGAAGCCAGCGGCGAAGCTTTGGACAAGCTGGCCGATGCCGCGCAGGCTCTGAAAAATGACTTGCTTGAGCGTTATCAGCGTATGAACAAGGGTGAATGAAAAAGGACGATTGATGCCTCAAGCGCGTTCGTGGTGGCTGGCCAGCGCGCTGGTCGCCCTGATTCTGGGCGGTGTGCTGCTGCTGGATTTTTCCGGTTTGCGTGCGCCGCCCGCTGTTTTTAGGGGGGCGGTGGTGGGTTTGCCGTCCCCTGCGCCGAGCTGCAACCCTGTGGTGAGCATAAACTCGCCGCAGGGTTGCAGTGTGCAAGATGGCGCACGCGGCATGAGCGTCGCCATGTCGGGCGATGTGCGCCCACTGCGACCTTTTGAGCTGCATATGCGCCTGCCCGAGGCTGCGCGCGCCAATGCGTCACAAGCCAGCGTGGACTTCATCATGGTTGGCATGGATATGGGCATCAACCGCTACACCTTGCTCAAACAGGCTGATGGTGATTTTGTTGGTAAGGTGATTTTGCCGGTGTGCAGCATCGGACGCAGCGACTGGCTGGCGAAACTAAGCGTGGTGGTGTCGCTTGCCGACGGAAAGCAGGAGATGTGGACGCTGGATCTGCCGTTTACGGCGGAGGCGTCTGTCTCGGGGCATGATTGATCGCCCGCAGGCGATACCGGATTTGGATTTGCTCTCCCCTTTTGAAGCCGCCGTGGACTGACCTGTGGAGACTGGGTCAAAGCGCCATGGATGGCGCATTGGGCGCCGTCGCGACCCGGTTGGAGCAGGTCAGGCCACGGCTTGCCCGCAGGGCGACGGAATCCATCCATGGATTCCGCCCTCACGGGGGGCGCTATGCGTCCTAACGCCGTTCCTGACGGCGTTTTTGCTTCATGGGGTGCATTTCTTTGGTGACTTTCTTTGTGCAAGCAAAGAAAGTCACTCGCCCGTATCAGCGGTAAATTGTGCAGCGTGCTGGCATAAAAACAGGCGAAACAAGGCCACTGCATTTTGATCAGAGTGCAGTGGTTTTTTCGCCCGCAGCTACGCCCTCGCTTCGTAAGCTGACAACGGCGCACACGGGCGACCCCATTTCTTTGCTCGTACAAAGAAATGGGGGAAAGAAATACGCCCCCGAGGGGTCGCCCTACGGGCAAGCCGTGAACGCAGCGCCTCCGGCAAGGCCGTCCCGACGCAACGTCCTGTTGCGGCGGGACTAAACAGGTCATCCTTGCCCTGTTTACCATGCCCCCAGCACTGCGTTCATGGCGACCCCAAGGGGGAGGGAAACCGAAACCCGCGCACTGCGTGCGCAAATCCTGTCATATCCATGCGGCTTGCCCCTCTACTGAACGCACGGCCCACGGTGCGCTTGCCAAGGGAGAGAAAAATCCAAACTCGCGCAATATTTACGGCGTCGAACGCAACAAAACGTACATCGCTCCCTGTCCGCCATCCTGTGGGCGCGCGGCGCAAAACGCCAGCACACGCTCGCTTTGCGGCAACCAAATGGCCAGCAAACGCTTGAGTTTGCCTTGCCCTTGCGGCGAGTTGTAACCCTGGCCGTGAACAATGCGTACGCACAGCGCCTCGCCGAGATAGCGTCCCGAGTCGGGCTGCTGCAATAGCCAGGCCACGCGCACTCGGGCTTCCTCAACGGCGCAGCCGTGCAAGTCCAGACTGTGCTCGATGCGCAGCTTGCCCTGCTTCAGGCGGCGCAGGGTTTGCGACGCGATGGATGGGCGGTGAAACTCGCTGTTGGCATAGGCGCTTGCATCAGCTTCGTCAGGCCGTCTGTCGGTCAGGGGTGCGTAGGGATCGTGGTCGCTGAAGTAGGGTAGGTTGCCGCTGAGTTTCTCGACCAGCGCCTTGGCTCGTGGGCGCAACCTGGGTTGAGGGTGTCTTGTCGCATGCAGCGCCTTGCCATGCTGGGGCAGGCGGCGGACTTCGCCGCGCGTTGCGCCGATGGCGTGAAGAAAAAGTTGAATATCGTCGTCATTCATGAGTTCGTGTTGTCTCGGTGCGGATTCATGCGGATTCAGGTTGATGCTTCGGGGCGGCTTAGGGCAAGATGCTAGCGGATTTTTCCGTCAAATAATCGTGTGCATCCCCCTCATGAATATCCTGATTTCCAATGATGACGGCGTGTATTCGCCAGGAATTCGCGCCTTGGCGGAGGCCATGCGCCCCTTGGGCAAGGTGATGATCGTTGCGCCGGATCGTGATCGCAGCGGCGCCAGCAATTCGCTCACGCTTTCTTCGCCCTTGCGCCCGCGCATGATCGAGCCGGATATGTGGTCGGTGGATGGTACGCCGACGGATTGTGTGCATCTCGCCTTGACAGGGCTGCTGGAGTTCAAGCCGGATATCGTGATTTCCGGCATCAATCATGGCGCCAACATGGGCGACGACGTGCTGTATTCCGGCACGGTGGCGGCGGCGACCGAGGGGCGCTCCTTGGGGCTTCCGGCCATCGCCCTGTCGATGGATGCGCATGAGCCGCAACACCTGGCGGCGGCGGGGCGCGCTGCGCAGATCCTGGTGCAGAGCATCGTCTCTCACACCCTGCCGCCGGATACGTTGCTGAACGTGAATATTCCCCATCGCCCCTGGGATGAAATCAAGGGCTTGCGCGCCACGCGCCTGGGCAAGCGCCATCCTTCCGCGCCGATGGTGTCAGCGCTGGATCCGCGCGGCAAGCCGATTTACTGGGTCGGGCCGGCGGGCGCAGCCGCTGACGAAGGCGAAGGCACGGATTTTGCCGCGATACGCGAGGGCTGGGTGTCGGTCACGCCGATTCATTTCGACATGACTCGCCATGAGGCGATTGCCGCTCTGGCGCAGTGGTTGCCCGATGTCGCAGCGCGCTGAATCCTTGAACGAGCTTTCCCTGCGCGGCAGCGGCCTGACCTCGCCGCGCAGTCGTGAACGGCTGATCGAGCGTCTGCAGGGCATGGGCATCAGTCACAAGCGCGTGCTGGAGGCGATTCGCCAGACGCCGCGGCATTTGTTCGTCGATGAAGCCTTCGCCGGTCGCGCCTACGAGGATACGGCCTTGCCGATCGGTCTGGGACAGACCATTTCCCAGCCCTACATGGTGGCGCGCATGAGCGAGGCGATCTTGCATGATGGCACGCCGCAGCGCGTGCTGGAGATCGGCACCGGTTCCGGCTATCAGACCGCCGTGCTGGCGCATTTGTGCGGGCGGGTGTACAGCGTGGAGCGCATCGGCAGTTTGCTGGAGCAGGCGCGAGCGCGTTTCAAGCGTCTGGATTTGCAGAATATTTCTCTGCGCCACGCAGACGGCACGCAGGGCTGGTCGGCGCATGCGCCTTACGATGCCATTGTGGTGACAGCCGCGCCGGAGGACATTCCCCCGCGCTTGCTGGATCAGCTCGCCGAGGGCGGGCGCATGGTGATTCCCGTGGGCTCACAGGGTGAGGCGCAACGCCTCATGCTGATCCGGCGCGAACAGGGTGTGCTGACTGAACAGGTTTTGGAGGATGTGGTCTTCGTGCCCTTGATTCGTGGGGCCTTGGCATGAAGTTGTTTGGCGGGTTGTATGCCAGAGCTATAGCCTGGAGCAAGCATCCGCATGCGCCGTGGTACCTCGGTGGGGTGAGTTTCGCCGAGTCGTCTTTTTTCCCCCTGCCGCCCGATATTATGTTGGCGCCTATGGCGCTGGCGCGTCCTGATCGCTGGTTTTTTCTGGCCACGTTAACCACGCTGGCCTCGGTTGCCGGCGGGTTGCTGGGCTATTTCATCGGGTTTTGGGCTATCGACTGGATCGAGCCGCATATTCTTGCTTCCAAATATGCTGACACCTATCACATGGCTCGTGACTGGTTTATGCGCTGGGGTTTTTGGGCGATTTTGCTGGCAGGTTTGATTCCTGTGCCGTACAAGATATTCACGATTACGGCGGGCGCGTTGACTATGAATCTCCCCCTGTTCATCTTGGCTTCGATACTGAGCCGAGCCAAGCGGTTTTTTTTGGTGGCCTGGTTGATGGCGCGCTTTGGCCCCTCCATCGAGGCGCGTATGGTGCGCTATATCGAATGGATGGGTTGGGGATTGGTAGCTGTGGTGGTCGTGGCTTATCTGCTTATGAGGGATTAATTCGTGAAGCGCCCGGTTTGCGGAGTATGCGCGGCAGGTTTGCTCGCGGTCATGCTGTTTCTGTCAGCGTGCAGCTCAACGCCGACGCGGGATCTGCCGACCAGCGGCGTGCATGTGGTGCAAAAGGGCGAATTCATCAGTCAGATTGCCGAACTCTATGACCTGGACTGGCAAGAGCTGGCCAGAATTAATGGTCTTAAACCGCCCTATACCCTGCACGTCGGACAACGCCTGCGCCTGGTTTCGACGGCGAGGGGCGGCTCGGCAAGCAGTTCGCAGCGTCCTGTTGAAACCGATGCCGACGAGGTCAGGGAACCGATCGGCAATATTCCGTGGATATGGCCGACCGAAGGGCGAGTGGTCAGCGGTTTCAAAGCCAACGACGCCACGCGCAAAGGGGTGGATATTGCGGGTGAACTCGGCCAGCCCGTGCTCGCGGCGGCGGATGGTGAAGTGGTGTATAGCGGGTCGGGGTTGGCGGGCTATGGCAAGCTCATCATCATCAAACACGATGCGCGCTTTCTCAGCGCCTATGCCTATAACGACAAGCTGTTGGTGAGCGAAGGTCAAAAGGTCAAGTCGGGGCAGGTTATCGCGCACATGGGCTTGGAAAGTATAGGCAAACCCAGATTGCATTTTGAAATCCGCTTGGACGGCAAGCCGATTGATCCCTTGCGTCAATTGCCGCGTCGTAAGTCGGAATAAACTTGGAGCTAATGAAAAACTTGTTACAAAGTGCGCTATTTTACCTTTTTCACTTTTGATAAGGGTATCTGGATAAACGCAATTGGCGCTATTTTGCATCGGTTCGTTCAGTGTTAGATTTCGCGCATCGTGATGCATGGCATCATGCGGTATGGGATTCATGTGAGGGCATTATGCTGAGAGATGATGAAACAGACGAAATCATGAGCGATATGACCGAGCCTGAAATGGCGGAGGCGGTTTTTGAAATCGTTGATGAACATGAAACCCTTGGCGCATCAGACTTGGTTGCCGACTCGGATACCGAGCGCATGGTCATGTTCGAGCGCAGCGAACGCGCCGACATTACCCGCATGTATCTGCATGATGTTGAGTGCCACAAGCTTTTGAGTCCCGAAGACGAGCAGCATTATGCTCGTCTGGCATTGCAGGGCGACACCGCAGCGCGCGAGCGCATGATTGTCTGTAATTTGCGTCTGGTGGTGAAAATAGCTCGGCGGTATATGTATCGCGGCCTGGAGCTTGCCGATCTGATCGAAGAGGGTAATCTCGGTTTGTTGCGCGCCGTGGAAAAATTCGACCCCGAAAGGGGGTTTCGTTTTTCCACGTATGGCACCTGGTGGATACGCCAAACCATTGAGCGCGCCCTGATGAATCAGGGGCGCACCGTGCGTCTGCCGATCCATATCGCCAAGGAATTGAACGCATACAAGCGCGCGGCGCGTAAAATCGCCCAGGATCAACATCATGAGGCCAGCGCAGGCGAGATCGCCGAAGTTCTGGAGCGTGACGTGGACGCTGTGCAGCGCCATCTGCGTTACGGCGAGCGCATCACCTCAATGAGCACGCCGCTGAACGATGATCCCGATCATTCTCTGCTGGAAATGATTCCGGATGAGAACAACGTCGATCCGGCGGATTTATTGCAGGGCGAGCTGCTGCATGGACGTGTCGATGCCTGGCTTAGGCAGTTGGAAAGCAAGCAGCGTGAAGTGATCGAACGTCGCTTCGGCCTGCGCGGCTATGAGCCGCATACCTTGGAGTCTATCGGCGAATTGCTGGGCGTGACTCGTGAGCGTGTGCGCCAGATCCAGATTGATGCGCTCGGACGCCTGCGGCGCATGATGCAGGCCGAAGGGCAGACGGTGGATGTCTTGCTTGAGGAATGAGTTCGCAGAGTGCTCGGTGATTCCATCGGTGCTGTCGACTTCCGGCTGCGTTCTTGCTGCCGTGCACGTGGATGACGTACAGGAGTACGGCGAAGGCCGGATTGCAGAAACCCGCCGCTTGCAGGAGGTTAAAAATGCGAACTCATGAAGAACTCAAGACGATTGCTGTGTCACGCCCAAGCGTGCGCTCAGAATATGAGCTTATCGGGTGCGAAGAAATGCCCATGCAGGAAGCCATTCTTGCCGCACGCAAGGAGGCGGTGCTGACCCAAGTGCAGGTCGCCGAACGTATGGGCACGAAAGCACCTGCTGTAACGCGTCTGGAAAACGCGCTGATTACCGGCTCGCCTTCACCATCGTTCGCTACGTTACGCAAATATGCTGCTGTGTTGGGCAAGCGGGTTGAGATACGGCTTGTGACATGCGATGAAGGATGAGGATTGGATGCGCCACGCTTTGTCGTTGGCGGCGCGTGCCGAGGCCGAGGGCGAGGTGCCTGTCGGGGCGGTTTTGGTGCGTGACGGTGAAGTGATCGGCGAGGGCTGGAATCGTCCGATTGGTACGCATGACCCGAGCGCCCATGCAGAGATGTTGGCGCTGCGCGATGCGGCGAAGCGGGTGGGTAATTATCGTCTGCCGGGTTCGGTGATGTATGTGACGCTGGAGCCGTGTCCGATGTGCGTTGGGGCGATGATTCATGCACGGGTGGCGCGGGTAGTGTTTGCCGCGCATGACGCAAAAACCGGTGCGTGTGGCAGCGCCCTGGATTTGCCGGCGCATCCCAGCCATAACCACCGTTTGCTGGTGGAGGGCGGGGTGTTGGCGGCGGAGGGGGCGGAGGTATTGCGCGCCTTTTTTCGGACGCGGCGTTTGCAGGCTAAGCTTGAGTCATAAAAAAGCCCGCACACAGGGCGGGCTTGATCGTGCGGGCGAGGCGTTGTGCCTCGCTCTTTGATTGATTAGCGCTTGCCGTACACCATTTCGGCGCGACGTTCCTGGCTGTAGCAGGATTCGGCGGCCTCGTTGCAGCTCGGCTTTTCCTCGCCATAGCTGACGATGGAGATTTGCGCGCTGTTCACGCCTTGCAGGATCAGGGCGTCGCGCACTGCCATGGCGCGCTTTTCGCCGAGGGCGATGTTGTATTCGGCGCTGCCGCGCGGGTCGGTGAAGCCTTCGATGGTGACTTGACGCTGGGCGTTGGCGCTGATGAAGCTGGCGTTTTCACTGATGATCGGCTGGTACTGCTTGCTGACGACATAGCTGTCGTAGTCGAAATACACGGTGGAGTTGATTTGCGAGGGCTTGCCCGCATAAAGCTTGCTTTCGTCGTATTCTGAACCGGTCAGGCCGGTGGTTCCCGCACCTGTGCCGGCGCCTGTAGCTGAGCCTTCTTCGGGGGTTGAGCTACAGGCAGCCAGGCCGAGCATTGCGAGAATGAGGGCGGAGGTTTTAAGCATACGCATGATGGGTTTTCCTGTTTGCGAGATGAAAAAATGCGCTTGAAAGCGGATTGCGCCGAATTCTATAGCAGCATCAATGCCAAAGTGAACCGCTGACGTTGTTTTTCTGGCATTTTCCGCGCAATGTGTGTCGTGGTGTTGTGAATATGCCGGAGTTTGCGGGCGGTTTGCGCCTTGTTCGTGCGAGAATGCGCGGCTGGAAGTGCGCGTCACTAAGTTGCGGATAAAGTTGAATCATGAATGCGGTTGGCGGCTTGAACGGAAGAAAAACTCCAAACGCGGGGATGGCCAGACCGCCGCGCGTGAAGACAGCGGTGCTGACCTTGCATGTCGGGCGAATCCTGCGCGAGTCGGCGCTTTATATCGCCACGGCGCTGGGGGTTTACCTGCTGTTTGTCCTGTTGTCGTTCGATGTGCGCGATCCAGGTTGGTCGCAGGCGAATAACGCGAAGCAGATCATCAATGTCGGCGGGGCGGCGGGAGCCTGGATCGCCGATGTCTTGTTTTATTTGAGCGGTTACGCCGCGTATGTGTTGCCCTTTGGCGTGCTGATGACCGGTTGGCTGGTACGTACGGGCGGGCGGGTGACGCTTTTCGCAAAAACATGGCTTGCCCTGCGTTTGCTGGGCTTTGTATTCGCCTGGCTGGCCTTGGCGGCTTTGTTTTTTCTGCATGCCGATGTGGGGCAAGACACCTTGAGTATGGGCGCTGGCGGCGTACTGGGGCAGGCGCTGGCCTTGTCGCTGACCCAATGGCTTGGCGTGTTCGGTTCGACGCTGCTTTTGTTCCCGTTCGCCCTGTTTGGACTCACCCTGTTCAGCGGCTTTTCCTGGGTTGGTCTGTTCGATTTGATCGGCGGCGGCTTGTTCGCCGTCTTCGCCTGGATGAGCGGGCGGCGCGAGGATGCTGCGCAACAAGATTACAGCGTTGAAACCGGGCAAGCTGAGGTTGCCTTCGACTCTGATGCGGAACAGGTTGTGGATTCAGCCTACGCCCCATTGATGCGTTACAACGATGCGCCTCCCTGGGAGCAGGCCGAGGATGCCGCCGACGAGGCCATCGCTCCGTGGGATGAAGACGGGGCGTATGAAGAGGATGAGCCGAATGAGGATGAGGTGGCTGAAGATGCGATCGGTGAGCATGCCCAGGCGGGTGTTCTTCCTGTGACGCCCGCGCCCGCCCCGGTCGTGCGTCCTGCGCCGATTTCGACGCCCGTTGCAATGACGGGATCGAGCGCCGTCGCTGCAGCGTCTGTCGAAAAGCGCCCGCCGTTGCGTGTGTCGCGGCCTGTGTCGAATATGCCTGTCCTGCCGAATATTGCGCTGCTTGATCCGCCGCGCGTGCGCATCGGCGGCTATTCGGCGGACACGCTGAACTCCATGTCGCGTCTGATTGAGGAGCGCTTGCAGGAATACAACGTGCAGGTGCGCGTGGTGCTGGCGCAGCCGGGACCGGTGATTACCCGCTTTGAGCTGGAGCTCGCGCCGGGGGTGAAGGTCAGCCAGATCAGCAATCTGGCCAAGGATTTGGCGCGCAGTCTGGCGATGATCAGCGTGCGCGTGGTGGAGGTGATTCCGGGCAAGTCCACGGTGGGGCTGGAAGTGCCCAATGTGCAGCGCGAGGTGATCGCCTTCTCGGAAATGATCGGTTCCAAAGTGTACCAGGAGGCCGCTTCGCCGGTGACGCTGGTGCTGGGCAAGGACATTGCCGGACAGCCGGTGGTGGCCGATCTCGCGCGTATGCCGCATTTGCTGGTGGCGGGGACGACCGGTTCGGGCAAGTCGGTGGGCGTAAACGCCATGCTGATGTCGATGCTGTTCAAGTCCACGGCGGACGAGGTGCGCCTGATCCTGATCGACCCGAAAATGCTGGAGTTGTCGATCTACGAGGGCATTCCCCACTTGCTCGCGCCGGTGGTCACCGATATGAAAGAGGCGGCCAATGCGTTGCGCTGGGCGGTGGGCGAAATGGAACGGCGCTACCGGCTGATGTCGGCTCTTGGCGTGCGCAATCTGGCGGGGATGAACAAGAAGCTGCGCGAGGCGCGGGAGTCGGGACAGCCGATTCTCGACCCGCTGTACAACTATGCTGAGGCGCTGGAGCCTGATTTGCCTGCGCCGGAACTGGAACCCTTGCCGTATATCGTGGTCGTGGTGGACGAGTTCGCCGACCTGATTATGGTGGTGGGCAAGAAAGTGGAGGAGCTGATCGCGCGCATTGCGCAAAAAGCGCGGGCAGCGGGCATTCATCTGATCGTGGCCACGCAGCGGCCTTCGGTGGACGTGATTACCGGGCTGATCAAGGCCAATATCCCCACGCGCATCGCTTTTCAGGTGTCGAGCAAGATCGACTCGCGCACCATTCTGGATCAAATGGGCGCGGAATCCTTGCTTGGCCATGGCGACATGCTCTACCTAGCGCCGGGTACGGGCTTGCCGGTGCGCGTGCATGGGGCGTTTGTCTCCGATCAGGAAGTGCATAACGTCGTCGAGTTCCTCAAGTCCACCGGCGAGCCGCGTTATGTGGAAGGCGTGCTGGAAGAATCCGCCGTCACCTTGCCCGGCGAGAAACCTGCGGCGAACGAAGCGGGCGGCGAGGCCGACCCTCTCTACGACCAGGCGGTGGCGATCGTGCTGGAGTCGCGCAAGGCGTCGATCTCCTATGTGCAGCGCCGTCTGAAAATCGGTTACAACCGCTCGGCGCGTCTGCTGGAGGATATGGAGCATGCCGGCGTGGTGAGCGCCTTGCAGGCGAATGGACAGCGTGAAGTGCTGGCGCCGGGCGGGCGGGATTGAACCTCTTGCCCTAGCCGATACCCAACAGGCAGGGAAGATTTTGTGGGAAAAATGATGCGATTTTTGAATGTGTTTGAAGACTTGCCGCGTGTTTTGTTTGCATCTGTGATGCTAATGTTTGTATCGCTGAGCGCACAGGCCGGGCAGGGGCTGGACAACTTGGATGGGTTTCTGAAAAACATGAAAACCCTGCAAGGCCAGTTCGTGCAGACGCAATTCAATGCCGAGCGCCGTGAAACCCAGCGTGCCAGTGGCGCGCTGGAGCTTGCCCGCCCCGGAAAATTCCGCTGGGTTTACAGCCAGCCCTACCATCAGGAGCTGGTGGCCGACGGTGAAATGCTTTGGATTTACGATCAGGATCTGGAGCAGGTAACGCAAAAGCCACTGCGTCAGGCGATGGCGCAAGCGCCAATCACCCTGTTGCTGGAGAAAAAGGCGCTGGACAAGGACTATCTGTTGACTGAGCTTGGCAGCGATCAAGGGCTGGACTGGGTTGGCTTGAAACCGCGCAATGAGGAGTCCGATGTGCGCGAGGTCAAGCTGGCCTTTGCAGGCAAAATGCTGGCGCGTATGCAGCTTACCGATGCCTTTGGGCAGATTACCCTGATCGAATTCAAGGACATGCAGCTCAACCCCAAATTCGCCGAGGGGCGCTTTGATTTTGTGCCGCCGTCTGGAGTAGATGTTGTGCGGGCGGCGCAGTAAAAGTAGCACTGAACGCATGATGTTCTCCTCAAGCCCCCAGCCCTGGCGACCGCTTGCCGACCGTATGCGCCCATTGCATCTGGATGAAGTCGTAGGGCAAGCGCAGCTTCTGGATACTGGTCGTCCGCTGCGTCGTGCGCTGGATGCCCGCCATCTGCACTCGATGCTGTTCTGGGGGCCGCCGGGTACGGGTAAAACCACGCTGGCGCGCTTGATGGCCGAAGCCTTCGGTGCGCGTTATCTCACCTTGTCGGCGGTGTTGGCCGGGGTGAAGGAAGTGCGCGAGGCGGTGGAGCAGGCGCGGCAATTCGCCACGGAAGAAGGGCAGCCCACCCTGTTGTTTGTTGACGAGGTGCATCGTTTCAACAAGGCGCAGCAGGATGCCTTTTTGCCGCATATCGAATCTGGCACGCTGGCCTTGGTGGGCGCAACCACGGAAAACCCGTCCTTCGCCCTGAATAACGCATTGCTCTCGCGGCTGCGCACCTATGTTGTCAAGCCGCTGGATGCCGAAGCCTTGTCGCTCCTGCTGCGACGTGCCCTGGATGACACCGAGCGCGGTTTGGGTGCATTGCATTTGCAGGTCGAACATGAAGCTCTGCTGCGTCTGGCGGCAGCAGCGGATGGCGATGCGCGCCGTGCGTTGAACATGCTGGAAATGGCGGCGGACTTTGCCGAACAGGGCGTGATTGATAGCGAAGTGCTGGCGCATGTCGCCGAGCAGGCTCCACGGCGTTTCGATCACGGCGGCGATGTGTTTTACGACCAGATTTCGGTGCTGCACAAGTCCCTGCGCGGCTCTGACCCGGATGCCGCGCTGTACTGGCTGGCGCGTATGCTCGATGGCGGCGCAGACCCGGAATATATCGCCCGCCGTCTGGTGCGCGTGGCCAGCGAGGACATCGGCAATGCCGACCCGCGTGCGTTGAGCCTGACGCTGGAAGCCTGGCAAGCCTATCAGCGCCTGGGGTCGCCCGAAGGCGAACTGGCGCTGGCGCAGGCTGTGGCCTATCTGGCGCTTGCGCCGAAAAGCAACGCAGTGTACATGGCGTTCAAGGCGGTGATGAAGGAAGCACGCGAGCGCGGCAGCTTGGAAGTGCCGATGCACTTGCGCAATGCGCCGACTAAACTGATGAAACAGCTCGATTATGGCAAGGGTTACCGCTACGCTCATGACGAACCGGATGCTTTTGCCGCAGGTGAAACCTATTTGCCGGAGGCTTTGATCGGAACGCGCTGGTACGAGCCGGTGGCGCGGGGCTTTGAGATTAAGCTGAAGGAAAAACTCGATTATCTGCGTGCGCAGAATGCGCAAGCGGGCGCAAAAAAACGTGAGGAATCATGATGAAAACGTTCAAGGCTTTGGGTGTGTTGCTTTGCGTTTTGCCGCTACTGGCCTGGGCAGAGACCGAAAAGCCCGCGCCACGCGAGGTAATGAAGCTCACGGCGGAACAAGAAGCGCATGTTCGCTATGAAATGCGTGGCTTTCTGGTGGCTTTGCAGGGCATCAACGAGGCGCTGGCCAAGCAGGATTTCGAGGCCGTGGCGCGTTATGCGCGTCAGTCGGGAGCCGCTGCACCGCAGGCCGCGCCGCGTGGTTTGGGCAAGGCTTTGCCGCCGCGTTTCCGCGAAATGGGCAGCGCGACCCATGCCGCTTTCGATCAGCTTGCGGTCGATGCGCAGACGATGGGCGATAGCCGCGTGGTGCTGGAACAGCTTTCCGGCATCATGCAAAACTGCATCAAATGCCATGCCGCTTATCGTTTTGGCAAGTAAATCAATATGATGTTGAGCATGAGTCCGGCGTTCTGGCTGGCGCTTGGGGTGGCTGGGGCGCTGGGCGCAATGGCGCGCTTTGGTTTGAATTACTGGATGATGCAGTGGTTCGGGCGTGAATTTCCCTGGGGCATTTTCAGCATCAATATCCTCGGTTCGTTTTTGATCGGTTTCCTCGGCATTTTGCTGATGAGCAAGCTGCATTGGCCGGAGCCGTGGCGCATTGTTGTTTTGACAGGTTTTCTTGGCGCCTTCACTACGTTTTCAGCGTTCAGTATCGATGCTTTGACCCTGATTGAGCGTGCCGACTGGTGGCGCGCCTTGTTCTATATCGCCGGCAGCGTGGCTTTTGCCCTGCTGGCGGCGCGAGGCGGCATGTTGCTGGCCGAGCGTATGGTTTGAAGTGTGGTGGAATCTATCAGGACTTACGCAGTGCTTTGGGGGCAGAGCTTGGATTTGGCTCCCTCTCCCCTCGCGGGAGAGGGCGGGGGAGAGGGGGCGGTTTCAGCCATAGCGAAGTCTTCTGCCAATTTTCTCACCCTCTCCCCAGCCCTCCCCCATCAAGGGGGAGGGGGTGAAATCCGTAAACTGCGTGAGTTCTGCTTCACTTTAGCGAATCAATATGCGGAGATTCCTCCGTGAACTCTGTGTTCTCTGTGGCTAGTCTTCATGGATAAAACCGCACTCGTCGCCAAAATCAAAACCTGGGGGCGCGAGCTTGGTTTCCAGCAAGTCGGCATTGCTGCACCGGATTTAAGCCGCTTTGAGTCCGGTTTTGTGCGCTGGCTGGATGCTGGAATGCACGGCGAAATGGATTACATGGCGCGGCATGGGCTCAAGCGCCTGCGCCCGGCGGAGCTTCAACCCGGCACGCAAAGCGTCATCAGCGTGCGCATGGATTACATGCCTCCCGGCTTGGCCGCTGCGCCACAGGTTTTGGAGGATAAAAACAAGGGCTACGTCAGCCGCTATGCCTTGGGGCGCGATTACCACAAGCTATTGCGCGCACGCCTGCAAAAACTGGCGCAACGCATTGAAGACGATATCGGCGCGTTCGGTCATCGTGTGTTCGTCGATAGCGCCCCGGTGTATGAAACCGGGCTGGCGGAAAACGCGGGGCTGGGCTGGAAGGGCAAGCACTCGCTGATTTTGAGCCGTGGCGCGGGGTCGTGGTTTTTTCTAGGTGAGCTGTTCGTTGATCTGGATTTGCCCGCCGATACGCCCGCGACGCAAGGGCATTGCGGGCGCTGCACCGCCTGTATCGACATTTGCCCGACCCGGGCGATTGTGGCCGAAGGCGTGGTGGATGCGCGCCTGTGCATTTCCTATCTGACGATTGAACATGCAGGCAGCATTCCGCTGGAACTGCGCCCCTTGCTCGGCAACCGCATTTACGGTTGCGACGATTGCCAGTTGATCTGCCCGTGGAACGGCTTTGCCCGCCCGACGGATGAAGCGGACTTCAAGCCGCGTCACGGCCTGGATGCGGCGGATTTGCTGGATTTGTGGGCGTGGACGGAAGACGAATTCCTGCATCGCACCGAAGGCTCGGCCATCCGGCGTATCGGCTATGAACGCTGGCGGCGCAATTTGGCCGTGGCTTTGGGCAATGCGTCGGGGGAAAGCGGAATTGTCGAAGTGTTGCAGCGCGACTTGCTGCAGGCTAGCCCCCTTGTTGCAGAGCACATGCGTTGGGCGCTAGAAAGACAGTTGATCAGATCTATTGATCCGGCCAGATAAAGTTATGAGCGCCACTGCTCAGGCTGAGCTTGTCGAAGCCCGTCCTCAAGCCCTTCGCTTCGACAAGCTCAAGGCGAACGGAGAATGAACACATATTCGTACCGGATCAATAGGCTTTTTCATGAAGCCATTATTCGGTCGCGGGTCGGTTGAGGTATCGATATCGCTCTTGGACGCGCAGTTAGGGAAACGCTGATTTATTCAGTGTTTCCCGCTTGGGGCGGGAAGTCCCAACATGAACAAAGACGTAAGTCTTTGATTCATGAAGACCGTTGCGGGATTGCACCGCAACGAGGCTTGCTGATTAAAACCATTTAATACTATGGATAGATCTAATCAACGTTTACTTAGAACTTATGGTTGTAGGTTTTTCCGCACCTATCGCTGCGATATCGGGTGTAAACACGGCGTTTCTTCTTCGCGGCGGTCGGAGAATCTAAATCGGTAAACCAGGAAGAACAATACGGTTTTTTCGGTCAGCCTCGTAACGGCATTCAACATTCACTGGCGCACCTTAATCATGCCGAACAATCACTCTCCTCAAACCACCTGCAAATTAGCATAAGCCAATACCAGCCATTTGCTTCCTTGGCGGCCAAAATTCACATGCACCCGCGCCTGCGCGCCATTGCCTTCATGCCCAATAATCACGCCTTCGCCGAACATGGCGTGCTGGACGCTTTGGCCGAGGCGGAAGCCGCTTTCTGCTGCGGCATGCGCTTGAACATGCGACGAAGACATCCCCATTGGGCGCGTCACTTGTGGGCGTGGGCGCACATCGTGCAGTAACTCCTTGGGAATTTCGCCCAAAAAGCGCGAGGCTTGCGGGTAGAGATCCTTGCCGTGCAGGCGGCGGCGTTCGGCGCAGCTTATGACCAGTTGTTCGCGGGCGCGAGTGATGCCGACATAGGCCAGGCGGCGCTCTTCTTCCAGCTTGTTTTCGTCTTCGCGCGACATTTGGTGCGGGAATAGCCCTTCTTCCAGACCGACCATGAACACCAGTGGGAACTCCAGCCCCTTGGCAGCGTGCAGGGTCATCATTTGCACGCAGTCTTCGTGCGCGCCGCTTTGTTTTTCACCGGCTTCCAGCGCGGCATGACCCAAAAAAGCATCCAGCGGCGACAGACCCATCGCCATGTCGTCTTCGCCCATCATAAAGCCGCGTGCGGCGCTGATGAGTTCTTCGATGTTTTCTGCGCGCATTTCGCCCCGGTCGGCATCTTTTTTGTGGAATTCGAGCAGGCCGCTGGTTTCGGCGACATGCGCCACCTGCGCTTCCAGGCTTTGTTCGTCAATGGCAAGGCTCATGGCGTCGATGAGCAAGACGAACTGACGCACCGCACCCGCCGCCCGCCCGGAAAGCGTGCCTTCGGCGAGAAGCTGCATGGCGGCTTGCCATAGCGACTGGCTGCCTTCCCGCGCTGCGTCGCGCACCTGTTCCAGCGTTTTGTCGCCGATACCGCGTGGCGGTACGTTGACCACGCGCTCGAAGGCGGCGTCGTTGTCGCGGTAACGCGCCAGATTGAGGTAGGCGAGCATGTCCTTGATTTCCGCACGCTCGAAGAAACGCAGGCCGCCGTAGATGCGGTAGGGCAGTTCATGCTGGATCAGCGCCTCTTCCAGCACACGCGATTGGGCGTTGGAACGGTAGAGAATGGCGACATCGGCCAGCGCATGTCCGCCGTCACGCCAGGCACTGATGCGCTCGGCGACAAAGCGCGCTTCGTCCTGCTCGTTGTAGGCGGCATAGACCTGGATCGGCTCGCCGTCTGCGCCGTCCGTCCACAGATTTTTGCCCAGACGTTCTTCATTGTGGGCGATGACGGCGTTGGCGGCGCTGAGAATGGTGGCGGTGGAGCGGTAGTTTTGCTCCAGTCGCACCAGATGCGTGCCGGGAAAATCGCGCTCAAAATGGCGGATATGTTCCACCTTTGCCCCGCGCCAGCCGTAGATCGACTGGTCATCGTCGCCTACGGCGAAAATCGAGCCGTGGCTCCCCGTCAGCAGGCGCAGCCAGCCGTATTGCAGGGCGTTGGTGTCCTGGAACTCGTCCACCAGCAGATGGGTGAAGCGTTGGCGGTAGTGGTCGAGCAGGGCAGGGGTGTCGCGTACCACTTCCAGCGCACGCAGCAGCAGTTCGGCAAAATCCACCAGGCCGCTTTGGCGGCACAGGGTTTCATAAGCAGCGTAGATTTCGAGCAGTTGTTTGCTTGTCGGGTCATAGCCGGGCTGAATGGCGCTGGCGCGCAGGCCGTCTTCCTTGCGGCCATTGATATAGCCCGCCACCATGCGCGGCGGCCAGCGCGTTTCGTCCAGTCCGCGTTCGCGCAGCAGGCGTTTGACCAGGCGAACCTGGTCGTCAGAGTCCAGAATCTGAAAGGCTTGCGGCAAGCCCGCTTCCTGCCAGTGGGTGCGCAGCAAGCGGTGGGCGATGCCGTGGAAGGTGCCCAGCCACATGCCGCTTGCGCCGCGTTGCAGCAGGTGTTCCACCCGCCCGCGCATTTCGCTTGCGGCCTTGTTGGTAAAGGTCATGGCGAGAATGGCGTAGGGCGAGACGCCCATCGCCTGCACCAACCATGCAATGCGATGGGTCAATACACGGGTTTTGCCCGAACCGGCGCCGGCCAGCACAAGGGTGGAAGCGGCGGGACTGGTGACGGCGTCGCGCTGTGCGTCGTTGAGCGGGTCGAGAATGGCTTGAATGTTCATGGCGTGCATTGTAGCGCAGCATGTTGAGCGGAAATGGCTGTTACCATTGCCGCTATTGAGTAACGGTGAAGCGGATGGTTGCGTAAACATGAATCGACGCGGATTTTTGATTTTATTGGGCGCATTCGGCGGGCTGGCGGCTTGCGGTGAGCGCCCCAGGGTGTTGCCGCAGGGAACGGAGCAGGAAGAGGCGCAGAAGGTGCAGGACTTGATGCTTGCCATCCTTCCCCTGCTGGCGGCGGGCGAAATGGAGCGTCTCAAGGACGAGGAAAAAATCATGCTGCCTTCGCGCTGGCGCAGGCAGGTCAAGCAATTGACCGAGCTTGCGGATTTGCAGAAGCAGTTGCAGGCGCATCCCGGCGCGCCGCGTCTGGGCGCGGTGCATGTCGAGGGGCGCTGGGCCTTGCTGGAGAGCGTGCACATGGGCGACGCGCTGATCGGCAAGGCTGATCTGCCCTGGTTTTTTGTCTATTTCTCAGGGCAATGGCGCTGGCTGCCTTCCAGTATCATGAAAGACCCGGCGATTGAGGGCATGATGAACAGCCACTTTGACCATTTGTGGGCGGATTGGCAGGCGAAGCATTCCGTACGCTAGGAACTTGCTTGAGCGGTCGTGGGTTTCACGCTGTAAAGCGCCGTGCAGCGAGGCCGTAAACAGAATCTCAGCCGCTCTTGCGCGCCTGCTTCGCATCCCAAAGCTGCTTGAACTCGCTGTCCAGCGCGGAGAGGCGGATTTCGAGAGCGGCCAATTCCTGATAGTGCGGAAAACGTTTGCTCTGGCCTGCGGCATACCAGGCCGCCATGTCGTCCTTGAGCTGCTTGATGCGCGCAAAGCAGCTGGCGATCGCCGCTTTCAGCATTTGCATGCGCTCTTCCGCCGAGGGCGATTGTTCGGCGTCGGTTCTAAGGGTCATCAGTTTTTTCCTTGAGGCTCATGGGTCATTGCGGACGGCGGCTTCACGGCGTTTCAGGGCGAGTCCGCCCTTGAGCATGATGAAATCGTGCAGATCGCATAGCATGAAGTTGCGATTGGCCGCTGCACTGAGGTGTTTAACGGTGACGGCGTCGCCGTGGCAGTAACGATGTGCGGAGATGCGGAACGGCTCCGGCAGGGAAAGGTTGAACGCCGAGGGCTTGATCAGCATGCGCACGACCTGGGCGAACAGAAAGGCGTAACGCTCGTCGTCCTCCTGCAGGTAGATCGCGCTCAGGTTTTCGCCGTAACGCTGGAAAACATGGACATAGTCCGCCAGTTCGGGATAGGTGTCGTTCATGTGCGCGTGCTCGCCGATGGTTCGCTGCGCCCGCGTCCGCTCAGATGCGAGTAGGCGGGCGCGCTTTGCAGGCGGCTGTCCTGGATGGCTCGGCCGACGGTGAAGTGATACAAAACCTGCCATGCGCCCGTAGGCTGCATGCCGACGCTGCGCAGCACCTCATCATCGAAGAAGCAGCCGATGCCTGTGCCCTGCAGGCCGAGGGCTTCGGCGTGCAGATAGAGTTGCTGGCCGATCATGCCGGCTTCCCAGTACAGGCGGCGATAGACCCAGGCGCCCTCGTTTTCCAGCGCGCCAGAAAGATCGGCCAGCATGGCGAGGCTGAATACGCCATGACCGGCGATGCCCTGGTGGCAGCTCAGGTGCGCCGCATCCCGGCGCAAGTCCAGCGGGGCGCGAAGCTGGTAGAGCGCCGCCTGGGTCTGGGCGTTTCTGATCCATTGCAGGCTCGGGTCGCTGTGTTGTTGCAGGGACGCAAGCTGCGCCGGATGGCGCGGCAGTAGATACAGCCCGGCTTGCAGGTCGTCGATGGCATGGACGAATAGCAGTAAATGCAGCGCGGGCGGGTAAGGCAGGGTGTCGAAGGGCGGGCATTGCGCCGTTGGTATGCAGCTTTGCAACAGGCGGTCGAATGAGGGCAGCGGCATATGCGCCTGCGGATCCATGCGTTGCGCGCTGCGCCTTTGCCGGATCAGGCGGCAGGCGTCCAGCGGCGGCGCGTCCGCCAGCCAGTCGCCATGGGGCGGACGCACGGGTGGCATGGGCGGCGGTGTGGCGGGTTTGCGCACGGCGGGCGACAGCTGGCTGATTTGCGGCCACTCCTGTCGTTCACGGCTGAGCGGGTTGGCGCGACCTGCCCATACGCCCAGCGAACGTGCGACGTCGTCCCAATCGACTTGCGGCGTGTCGCTCATCTCGCTCGTGCCCAGCAGCGCCAGAAGATCGCCTTCTTCCCGTTCCGCCTGGACGAAATCGGCGTCACGGTCGAGTCCGAGACAGGCGGCGATGGCGTCGTCCGCGGCGCAGGCGTCCAGGCGCAAAGTCCAGCCCAGGACTTGTGCGGCGATGCGTGCGCCAGCCAGCGCGTGGCCGACATCCAGTTGCACATAGCGATAGGCGCGTGCGCCATATTTCCATGCTTCGCGCCAGAGTATGGATGACAGGCCGAGAGCGCCAAAGCTGCCAGGATGGGTTGCGCAGAGTTTTGCTGCGCATTCCGCGCTGAGCAGCGCTCGGCGCTCCAGCGCATGTTCATGCGGCGCATAGTGGTAAAGGCCGGGGGGGAGATCGTCCGCCACAGAGCGCCAGAGCAGCAGATAGGCCTCGGTCGGATGCAGATTGCCGCTGGAAGGATTGTTGCGCAACGCCCAGCGCTCAACGCCGTTGGATTTCCACGCGCTCAAACCGAACGCCAGTTCCAGCCACAACCCCAGGTTGGGTGCGGACAGGCTCTGCACCGTGCGCGCGGCGCCACGGTAGAGCTGGTCATAGGTGCAGGCTTCGGGCGGCTGTTCGTGCAGTTCCAGTTCGATCAGCGCTGCGCCGGGGTAACGTCGAAAGGGATCGGGCTGGGTGTCCCAGTCGAGAAAAGCGGGGCCTGGCGCATAGCGCTGCATATGGTGCTTGCTGGCCTCGTGATAGGCGAGCACGGCCAGTGCGGCGCTTTTCATCGTGCAAAGCGCCTTGGATTGACGCGCCTTCTCCATGCGCGACCCGTCCATGCGTTGGACAGAGGCGGGGTTTTGCAGCGGAAACGTTTGAAGCTGTGCATTCTTCCTCCGGGAATGACAGGAAGTTGAAAAGCGTTTTTCAACATCTTGGCAAGCGCCTGCGTACTACCTGCGAGCGCTTCCATAAATTCACTGCAGCCGTACCTGCCATATCAAAGTCGGCTAGGTTGAAGTTAGGGAAGCGCTCTTGCGTAAGCCTCAAGCAAGCCTCGAACCAGTCTGCCGAGTCTTGGGGGTTTCTGCTCTATCTGTTTGGATTGAATGTATTGAGCGTCACGCGGAATTGCGCTTTTTTCTCTGTCCACTTGGATGGGATGGGATTGGAAATGTGGCGTAAGACTATGTTTTAGTTCACTTTTAAATCCAAAACAATCCTGGGGCTGCGTCCTCCCTTGTTTCGCTCTTTCCGCGAGGGAGGAGGGAATTAGATCCGGATTTTGCGTAAGTCTCAGTCGTTTTCTCCGGGGGCGAGCGGCGCGTTTTCAATGTTGAGTTCGCGCCAAGTCCTGAGTTCTTGTCCTGAAGCGAACAAGGCCTTTGGCGTGGACAGAGGTCTGACTTGCTGGCGTCCTGTTACCATGTCCGCATCATGGCTCAAGGTGACAAGGCATGTGCGGACTGGCAGGTGAATTGCGTTTCGATGGTGAGCAGGCGGATCTAAGCGCCGTGGCGCGCATGATGTGCGCGGTGGCGAGGCGCGGCCCCGATCATGCGGGCAGTTTTAGCGACGGCGCGCTGGCCTTGGGGCATCAACGCCTGTCGATTCTGGATTTGTCGATTCACGGCCATCAGCCGATGGTGGATCGTGAGGTCGGGCTGGCGCTGGTGTTCAACGGCACGATATACAACCACCCGGAATTGCGGCGCGAATTGCAGCAGCGCGGGCATCGTTTCAGCTCCAGCGGCGATACTGAGGTGATCTTGCGTGCTTGGGCGGAGTGGGGCGCGGAGTGCGTGCAGCATTTTCGCGGCATGTTCGCCTTCGCCGTCTGGGAGATGCAGGCCAAGCGCCTGTGGCTGGTGCGTGACCGATTCGGCATCAAGCCGTTGTATTACACGCAGGATGCGGCGCGTCTGCGCTTTGCGTCCAATAGCCAGGCTTTGCTGCGCGCAGGCGGGGTGGATACTTCGCTGGATGCGGTCGCGCTGCATCATCAGTTTACCCTGCACGCGGTGGTGCCTGCGCCGCGCACGGTGCTCAATGGCGTGCGCAAGTTGCCGCCGGCGCATATTTTGCGTATCGAGCAGGATGGCGCGCAAAGCCTGCATCGCTACTGGGAACTGACGGCGCAGCGTCCCGCCGATGCCTTGAGTGAGCGCGACTGGGTGGAGGCGCTGCGTGGCAAGTTGCTGGAAACCACGGCGCGGCATCAGGCCATTGCCGATGTGCCGGTGGGCGTGCTGCTTTCCGGCGGGCTGGATTCAAGCTTGCTCGTCGGCTTGCTGGCGGAGCATGGGACGCTGCCGCGCACCTTTTCCATCGGCTTTGAAGATCAGCCGGAGGAAAAAGGCAGTGAGTTTGAGTATTCCGATCTGGTGGTCGAGCGTTTCGCCACGCAGCACAGCAAAATCGTGATTCCCAATGGCGAGGTGCTCAAGCGCCTGCCGGAGGCGGTGGATGCGATGGCCGAGCCGATGGTCGGGCAGGATGCGGTGGCTTTTTACCTGCTTTCCGAACAGGTCAGTCGCCATGTGAAAGTGGTGCAAAGCGGGCAGGGCGCAGACGAAGTGTTCGGCGGCTATTTCTGGTATCCGCAGATGCAGGCGGCGCAAGGCTCTGATCTGCAACGCTTTGCGCCGTACTATTTCGACCGCGACGATGCCGAGTTGCAGACCATGCTGACCCCGAGCTATCGCGGTGCAGACCACAGCGGGAAACTGGTGGCGGATAGACTGGCGGCTTTGCGCGGCGATGAATACCTCGACCGCGTGCTGGCGCTGGACGTGACGACGCTGATTGTCGATGACCCGGTGAAGCGCGTGGACAATATGACCATGGCCTGGGGACTGGAAGCGCGAGTACCGTTTCTCGATCACGAGCTGGTTGAGCTGGCCATGCAGATTCCGCCTGCATTGAAATTGGCTGACGGCGGCAAGGGAATTTTGAAACAAGTGGCGCGAGGTCTGGTTCCCGATGGCGTGATCGACCGCCCCAAAGGGTATTTTCCTGTGCCTGCGCTCAAGTTCGTGCGCGGTGAGTTTCTGGAGTTTATGCGCGATGTGCTGGCAAGCCAGGCTTGCCGTGAGCGTGGTGTGTTTGAACGTGCCTACATCGAAAAACTGCTGGCCGCACCCGACCAGCACTTCACCCGTTTGCAGGGCAGCAAGCTCTGGCACCTGGCGCTGTTTGAGTTCTGGTTGCAGCGTAATGTGGATGGTTGAGTGTCAATAAAATAGGTTTCGAGCGGAGGGCGCACGGCAGGCAATCCCAGTGTGGCGAAAGCCTTGCTGGCTGCTGAAATACTCGTTGCCGCCTGATAGGGTATGGATGAAGCTGCGCCTGGGATATGAACCATGATCGAACTCCGTCATTTACGCATGATTCAGGCCTTGGCTGAGACCGGTTCGGTGTCGGCGGCGGCGGAGCGGGTGCATTTGACCCAGTCGGCGCTGTCGCACCAGTTGGGCGCGCTGGAGCGCTATTTCGGCGTGAGCTTGCTTGATCGCTCCAAGCGTCCGCTGCGCCTGTCTGCGGCGGGGGAGCGGCTGTTGACGGCGGCGCGGCGCGCCCTGCCGGAGGTGGAGGCGGCGCGCGCCGAGGTGCTGCGTCTGTCGTCCGCCCATGCGCCGGAGCAGTTGCGCATTGCGGTGGAGTGTCATTCCTGTTTTGACTGGCTGATGCCGGCGATGGACGCCTATCGCGCCGAACGCCCCGAGGCCGAGCTGGATCTGGTGAGCGGATTTTTGCCCGAACCGCTGGATTTGTTGCTGGATGGGCGCGCGGATCTGGCTGTGGTGTCGGCGATGCGCGACTGGCCGGGGGTGTGCTATCTGCCGCTGTTTCGTTACGAAATCGTGGCCTTGCTGGCTCCGGGGCATGTTCTGGCGGACAAGCCCTGGCTGGATGCAGGCGATTTTAGCGGGCAGACGCTGATCACCTATCCCGTGCCCGATCAGGCGCTGGATGTGGTGCAGCGCGTGCTCAAGCCTGCGGGCATTTCCCCGCAACGGCGCACGGCTGAGCTGACCATCGCTATTTTGCAACTGGTGGCGTCCAGACGCGGCTTGGCGGCCTTGCCGCGCTGGGCGGCGCAGGCGCAGATCGAGCGCGGTTATGTGCTGGCGCGTCCGATGGGTCAGGCAGGGCTGTGGAGCGCTTTGTACGCCGCGTTTCGTACAGACGATCTTGAGTTGCGCCGGGGGTTTGTCGAAGTGTTGCGGCGCAGCGCATTCCAGACTTTGAGCGGTTTGGCGGAAGCGGGCGCTTGAGGCGCGGAGTCTGCGCAATGCCCCTTGGATTTTCGTCAGATTTGTCTTGCTGTCATCAAACGCGGGGCTTTTTGCAGTACCTTTGTGCTCCATGTGAATGCGTGTACATTGCTGTGGCTCGGCTTCGCGCTTCATTCAATCTCGTCGTTTCCACTTCTTGCTTTAGGAGAAAACCATGGCTCTGATCCTTCCCGAATTGACCTATGCCTATGATGCGCTGGAAAAATCCTTCGATGCGCGCACCATGGAAATCCACCATACCAAGCACCACGGCGCGTATGTCACCAACTGCAACAACGCGACGGCGGGTACGGAGTGGGAAGAAAAATCCGTTGAGGAGTTGATGGCGAACATCTCCAAATTGCCGGTCGCCGTGCGCAACAACGGCGGCGGCCATTACAATCACACCTTGTTCTGGACGGTGCTTTCGCCCAATGGCGGCGGTCAGCCGGATGGCGCATTGCTGGCGGATATCGAGTCTGCTTTCGGCGACTTCGCCAAGTTCCGCGAGAAGTTTTCCACTGCGGGCGCCACCCGTTTCGGCTCCGGCTGGGCGTGGTTGATCGTGAATGGTGAGGGCAAGCTGGAGGTTTGCTCCACCCCCAACCAGGATAACCCGGTCATGGATATCGCCGAGGTCAAGGGCACGCCGATCCTGGGCATGGACGTATGGGAACACGCCTACTACCTGCGCTACCAGAATCGCCGCCCGGACTATATCAACGCCTTCTGGGACGTGGTGAACTGGGACGAGGTCAGCCGCCGTTACGCAGCGCTCAAGGCCTGAGTTTGAATTGATTTTTGGGCGGTTTTAATCGCGTCACGGCACTTCACAAGTGCGGATGGCGCGGTTAAACTCAAGCTCAACCAGACCCCTTTTGGGGTCTTTATCGTTTTTGAATTTGTGTTAATTCGTAATTTCATGGGGATTTCGGCCATGACCAAGCACCATCTGATGAATACCTACAATCGCCAGCCGGTCACGTTCGTGCGCGGCGAGGGCGCCTATCTTTGGGACACCGAGGGCAAGCGCTATCTGGATGCGATCATGGGCGTGGCGGTGTGCGGCCTGGGTCATGCGCAGCCGGATATTGCTGAAGCGATCTGCGAGCAGGCGCGCACCCTGATTCATACCTCGAACATTTATGGCATTGCCTGGCAAGAGGCGTTGGGCGATCGACTGGCGGCCATTTCCGGCATGGACAAGGTGTTTTTCTGCAACTCCGGCGCCGAGGCCAATGAGGCGGCGATCAAGCTCGCCCGCCTGCATGGGCATCGCAAGGGCTTGTCCGATCCGCATATCGTGGTGATGGAGTCGAGCTTCCATGGCCGTACGCTGGCCACGCTCACCGCCACCGGCAATCGCAAGGTGCAGGCTGGTTTCGAGCCTTTGGTCAGCGGCTTTGTGCGCGTGCCCTATGGCGACGTGGAAACCCTGCGCCAGATCGCGCTCAAAGATCGCAATATCGTCGCCGTGCTGGTCGAGCCGGTGCAGGGCGAGGGCGGGATTCGCGTGCCGCCGCCGTCCTTCCTGCAGGAAATCCGCGCACTGTGCGACGCCCAGGGCTGGCTGATGATGGTGGACGAGGTGCAGACCGGCATCGGGCGTACGGGCGAGTGGTTCGGTTTCCAGCACTCATCCATCCGCCCTGATGTGATGAGTCTGGCCAAGGGTTTGGGCAATGGCGTGCCCATTGGCGCTTGTCTGGCGGCCGGAGCGGCGGCGGAATTGTTCGGACCGGGCAATCATGGCTCCACCTTCGGCGGCAACCCGCTGGTGTGTCGCGTGGCGCACACCGTGCTGGAGGTGATTGAGCGCGACGGGCTGCTGCAGCGCGCGCGTGAACTCGGCCAACGCATCGCCCAAGGGTTGCGTCAGCGCTTGCAAGGCGTGCATGGGGTGGTAGAGGTGCGTGGCTTGGGGCTGATGATCGGCGTACAGCTTGATCGCCCCTGCGCTGCGTTGGTCGGCCATGCCTTGCAGCGGGGCTTGCTGATCAATGTCACGGCGGACTCGGTGGTGCGCCTGTTGCCTGCGCTGGTGATGAGCGACGAGCAGGCCGACGATCTGGTCGCCGTTCTTGCCGATTTGATCACGGCCTTTTTGGCCGAAACGGTCGCCGCCGCAAGTTGAGCACGGAGAGCCAAGGATGAGTGTGCGCCATTTTCTGACGCTGGATGATTTGTCGCTGGGCGAGTTGCGCTCGGTGTTGCAGCGTGCGCGGCATCTGAAGGAGGCGCGTGAGCGCGCGGAGCCGGTGCTGACGCTGCAAAACCGCGTGCTGGGCATGGTGTTTGAAAAGGCTTCGACGCGCACGCGGGTTTCCTTCGAGGCGGGCATGGCGCAGCTTGGCGGTCATGCCATTTTCCTCTCCCACCGCGATACCCAGCTTGGGCGCGGCGAGCCGATCGCCGACAGTGCGCGCGTGCTTTCGCGCATGGTGGATATCATCATGATTCGCGCGCATCGTCATGCCGATATCGAGGAATTCGCCCGCCATTCGCGGGTGCCGGTGATCAATGCACTGACCGAAAAGGTGCATCCTTGCCAGTTGCTGGCCGATGTCATGACCTATGAAGAGCATCGCGGCTCGATTCAGGGCAAGACCGTGGCCTGGGTTGGGGATGGCTTCAATATGTGCAATACCTTCATCAACGCAGCACAGGTGTTTGATTTCAATCTTAATATCGCCGCCCCGCCGGGTTATGCGCCGGACGCCGACATGTTGGCGGCGGCAGGTTCGCGGGTGAGTTTCTCCCATGACCCCGAACTCGCCTGTAAGGATGCCGACCTCGTGGTGACCGACGTATGGACGAGCATGGGGCAAGAAGAGGAAAACGAGCGTCGCCTGCGTGACTTTGCCGGGTTTAACGTTACCGAGGAGCTGATGTCCCAGGCGCGCGCCGATGCGCTTTTCATGCACTGTCTGCCGGCGCATCGCGGCGAAGAAGTTGCGGCGGGAGTGATCGACGGGCGCTGGAGCGTGGTGTGGGACGAGGCGGAAAATCGTCTGCATACCCAAAAAGCCTTGTTGGAATTTTTGCTGGATGTTCCGTTTTAAGCGAGGTGACCATGAGCGCTCCTGAAATTTCTCAGATGGCGCAATGGTTGCGCGACGCCTCGCCGTATATAGACGCGCATCAGGATCGCGTGTTCGTGCTGGCCTTCGCCGGCGAAGCTCTAGTGGATGAAGACAGCAGCAGCGTGGACGCGCTGATCTCCGATATCGCCCTGCTCACCTCGCTGGATGTGCGCCTGGTGATCGTGCCGGGCTCCAGGCCGCAAATCGAGGCGGAGCTGCTGGATGACAAAGTGGGTACGCAGCAACATTTGGGGATGCGTGTCACCAGCGAGGCATCCCTGCCTTCGATCAAGCGCGCGGTGGCGGTGCAGATGCTCGATTTGACCGCGCGTCTGTCGATGGGATTGCCGAATACGCCGCTGGAAGGGGCGCGTTTGTCGGTGGTGACGAGTAATGCGGTTGTCGCCAGGCCGATGGGGGTGCGCGAGGGAGTGGATCTGGGCTGGACGGGCGAGGTGCGCAAGGTGGAGGCGTCGCGTCTGCGCTCTCTGCTGGATGCGGGGCATACCGTGCTGCAGTCCTGTCTATGCGCTTCGCCCACGGGTGAGGTGTTCAATCTGCGCGCGGAAGATGTGGCTCTGGAGATCGCCGCTTGGCTGCAAGCGGACAAGCTGATTTTTCTTACCGAATCGACTTTGGCCTTGCCGCCGCAAATGACGGTCAGCGAGGCTCAACCCTTGCTGGAGGGGAGCCACGGTTTAAGCCGCGAAATGGCGCTGCATCTGGAAAGCGCCTGCAAGGCGGTGCGCCGTGGCGTGCAGCGCGTGCATCTGGTGGATCGGCGCACGCCGGGGGCGCTGATTCAGGAGCTGTACAGCCGTTCCGGTTGCGGTACGCTGCTCACCGCCGAAACGCTGGAAAGCGTGCGTCGGGCGTCGATCGACGATGTGCCAGGCATTCTGGAACTGATTCGTCCGCTGGAGGAAGAGGGCGTGCTGGTGCGTCGCCCGCGAGAGCAGTTGGAACTGGAAATTGACCGTTACTGGGTGGTCGAGCTGGACGGGCAGATTATTGCGACGGCGGCGCTGCATTTCTTTGGTGCGGCGCGGGTGGCCGAACTGGCCTGTCTGGTGGTGCATGCTTCTTACCGGCGCGGCGGACGTGCATCCCGCCTGCTGGCGCGAATGGAAAACGAGGCCCGGCAGCGCGGAATGCAAACCCTGTTTGTGTTGACCACGCATACGGCGCATTGGTTTATCGAGCATGGTTTTCATGCGGCGCAGGTGCAGGATTTACCTGTGGAGCGCCAGGCGATTTACAACGCGCAGCGTCGTTCCAAGGTGTTTATCAAAGCGCTCGACGCTGCATCCTAGGTCGCCATCTTGTCGTCTCTTCCGCCGTTTTTTGCTGAAGACGCCTGTTTTCTTGCCGAAGCGCATGCTCTTGCCGCCCGCATGGGGGGGCGGTTGGTCGAGCGCTTGCCTGATGAAGGGCATGCTTTGGTCATCGGCGCGCAAGGGCTTGCTTTGCGCGATTGCGCCGCGCCGCGCGATGAGCCTTTGCGCGTGGATTTTCACGCCGGAGCCTTGGGCTTTCGCCAACGCGCCGGATTTCGGCGCGATGAGTTGTTGGCGCGTGCGGTCGGAGTCAAGGGGCAGACCTTGCCGCGCGTATTGGATGCGACGGCAGGTTTGGGGCGCGATGCTTTGGTGCTGGCCAGTCTGGGGTGCGAGACCACGTTATGCGAACGCCATCCGGTGGTGCATGCCTTGTTGACGGATGGATTGAGTCGAGCTGGCGAGCTGGCGGCGACCGCCCGCATGCAGCTTTGCGCGGAAGATGCGATGGCGCATTTGCTTGATCCGGCAAGCGTCGGGCGCTATGAGGCGATCACGCTCGATCCGATGTTTCCCGAACGCAGCAAATCGGCCTTGGTAAAAAAACCGATGCGCATGTTTCACGCCCTGGTCGGAGCCGATGAGGATGCCGACGAGTTGCTGGCCTTGGCTCTGGCGCGCGCCACGCGCCGGGTGGTCGTCAAACGTCCGTTACATGCGGCATGTCTTGCCGGGCGCAAGCCGGCGTTGGATTTTCGCGGTAAGGCGGTGCGCTTTGACGTTTACCTTACGTCGTAATCATGGTGCGAGCTTGCCGTCTGCATTGACTTCCGGGCTGCGCTCGGTGAGCCAGATCAGTAGTTCGTAATAGCTGCGCACACTGTCTACATAGTGCAGGGCGAGTTTCCGGCGCTGCTGGCTAAAGCCGCTGCTCTGGGCTTCCTGTAGCAGTGATTCCTTGAAATCCTGCCAATACAAGTTCTCTCTGGGGTGCTTGCGCTGATACGTGCGCAGGGCGTGCAATACGGTGCCGATTCCGATGTTGTAGGCGGCCAGAGAGAACCAGGGACGTTCGTTCGGCGGAATAGCGCCTGGCAGTTGTTGATCCAGAATCTTCAGATAGCGTGCCGCGCCTTCGATGCTGGAACGCGGATCATGGGGGTCGATGCCCAGTCTTTGCGCCGTGCTTGAGGTGAATTGCATCATGCCGCGCGGCCCGGAATCGGAAACGACATCCGGATCCCATTTGGATTCCTGATAACCCGTGGCGGCGAGCAATCTCCAATCGACGCCATGGCGTTTACCGGCCTGCATGAAATGGGGTCGATAGGCGGGGAGTTGATAGCGCACGGCGCGCAGGAATTGCCTGGAACCGCTTGGATCCAAGGTGTCGATGTAATCAAAATAGCCGTCGATGATGCGCTGCAATTCGCCGTTTTGCTTCAGTGTCTTCAGAAAGGTTTCAGCCGCGTGTACCAGACTGTCATTGTCTCGCCCCTTGCACTGTCGATCTCGGGGAAAGGCCTTGCACATGGAGAGAGAAGCAGAGAACACCCAGGCGTAGTCCTTGGGTTCACCGACATCCAGTGCGAGCTTGACCTCGGGAAAGCGCATTTGCGCCCAGTGCGCCATGCTGGCGTCGATGAGTACATAATCCAGCTCCTTGCGTGCGAGCTTGGCCACCAATTCCATGCCAGATGAGGCGTTCAGCGCCTGGGGCACGATGTCCGGGTTGCGCTCGCTAATGGCAAGTGCGGTTTCGTTATGCCCGCTGCCGGCGACAACGCTGATATAGGCGTTGTCGATATCGTCCAGTCGCCGCGGTTTGTCGGCATCTTCGCGCATCAGAAGCTGTTGTCTGAGCTTCATGTAGCTTGAGCCAAAGCGAAACAGGGGATATTGGTCCGGAGTGCGGATCAGGTTGGCTGCCGCCATATCGGCTTGCCCTGTGCGCAGCAGTTCAAAAATGCCGGGAATGGAGTCGGCTAGGATGAATTCGACCTTCACTCCCAGGTTCACGGCAAACAGGCTGCATAAATCGGCTTCCAGACCGCTGATATTTCCGGTTTCGTTTTTGAAATAGGCTAAGGGGCTTTCCCGTGTCACCACACGCAAAACGCCTCGGCTAAGGATACTTTCAAGTTGAGATGGGGCTGCTTGGGGGGGTTCGGGAAGCGGCGCTTCAGGCGGGCGATTAAAGTTGAAAACAAGCCAGAGCACGGGTAGGAGAAACAGAAAAATAACGCCCGCGGGCGAAAAAGCGCAGCTAGGCGGGGATTCCTTTTGTGCTCTGATTCTTGATGCTCTGGGAGTCAAATGCAGCCTCTTGGGCGTGGGGTTAAATGTTTTGCTGTGATGCCACTATAGCCAAACAAGTTCCTTTTTGAGTCTCTTTGCGTTCTTTCAATAAAACACGGCAATAAAAAAGGCGCCTTGCGGCGCCTTTTAGTCAAACCGGGTTGTTACCGGCAGGCATTACTTGGAAGAAACGCCTACGGTGATCACAGCGCGGCGGTTCGGAGCCAGGCACTTGATCAGAGCTGAGGTAGCCTTGGCTCCCTTGCACTCCTTGACCGGCTGAGTCAGGCCTACGCCGCTCGCCTTGATCTTGGTGGCCGGTACGCCCTTGGCGACCAGATAGTTCTTCACGGTGTCGGCACGGCGCTCAGACAGCTTCTGGTTGTATTCCTTGCTGCCGATGCGGTCGGTGTGGCCTACGACGGTGATGTACTCAACCTGCTCAAGCTTCATGTCCTTGACCAGTTGATCCAGAGAGGCCTTGCCGTCGGGCTTCAGGGTGGCCTTGTCGAAGTCGAAGAAGGTATCCGCGTTCAGGGTGATGGCCTTGGCGGTTACAGTCGGGGCAACCGGAGCTTCAACTGCAGCGGCCTTGAAGAATTCGGGGTTGCACTCCTTGATGGCGGAAGAGGCTTCCAGCGGGATGTGACCGTTCAGCACGCACTTGCCCATGCCGTCACGCACAACCTTGCCCATGCCGTCATAGACGTAGGCGGTGCACTTGTCAGTGTCGGACTTGATGCAGCCCTTGTAGCCTTCGCCAGCGGCGAAAGCGGGGGTGGCGATGATTGCAGCGGCCAGCAGGCCGGTGCTCAGAGCAGTGAAGTTCTTCATGTGGTTCTTCCTATCTCGTAGGTGTGTTTGCAAGGGGGCAAATCGTGGTTTGCATACGATTTGTTCTGCCTGATGATACGCATTCGGGGGCGGAAAATCTAAGGAGCCGTTGTTTTTTTGCACAATAAAGGTGCTTCATGCGAGGCCGAACTTTTTCAGGCGATAGAGCAGGGTGTCGCGCGTAATGCCCAGCAATCGTGCGGCGCGGCTCTTGTTTCCACGTGCGCGATCAAGCGCCTGACGAATGATGTCGGATTCAAAACCCTCAAGATCGATCCCGCCTTCCGGCAGGCGAAAGCCCGTGGCGGGGGCGTTTGCGCCTTGTACATTTCCAGCGGCGGACGACTGGAGTCGGGTGATTTCAGGTGGAAGATTACCTGCCTCAACGTTGCGGCCATGAAACAAAACCACCAAGCGCTCGCAGAGGTTGCGCAGTTCGCGCACATTGCCCGGCCAGGAGTGGCGGCGCAAGGCGGCGCGCGCCTCCTGCGTCAATTTGGGCAGCGCCAAGCGGTGCTCGCCAGAAAAGTGCAGCAGAAAATGATTGAGCAACATGTCGATGTCGCCGCTGCGTTCACGCAGGCTGGGCATTTCCATTGGCACGACCTGCAGGCGATAGAGTAGATCCTCGCGGAAACGCGATTCGCGCACCAGTCGGTGCAGATTCTGGTGAGTCGCGGCGATCACGCGCACATCGACTTTGACGGCGTGGCTCTCGCCTACCGGGGTGATTTCAGCGGACTCCAGGAAACGCAGCAGCTTAGCCTGTGCGCTCAGTGGCAGCTCGCCGATCTCATCCAGAAACAGGGTGCCGCCCTGGGCGCTGCGTACATGCCCGAGGCGATCCTCAATCGCGCCGGTAAAGGCGCCGCGCCGATGACCGAAAAGCTCGGATTCAACCAGGGTATCGTTCAGCGCCGCGCAATTGATGGCGATAAAAGGCTTGCCGGCACGGGAGCTGGCCTGGTGCATGGCACGAGCCATAAGATCCTTGCCAGTGCCGGTTTCTCCGGTGAGCAGGACGCTGGCATCGGTGCGCGCCACGATCTGCGCAGAGCGGATCACGGTTTCCAGCAAGGGGGATTGGGTCATGAGTTGTGAAAAATGGTGCATATTCTCGCCTTGCTCGTACTATTCGGCTTGCAACGATGGGCAAAAGTATGCCACGAAACTCAGGAGGATTTGAGTGGAAATCTATCTTGTCGGAGGCGCGGTGCGCGATGGCCTGTTGGGCTTGTCCGTGCGCGAGCGTGACTATGTGGTGGTTGGCGGCAGCGTCGAGATGATGCTGGCGCAGGGCTTTCGCCAGGTCGGCAAGGATTTCCCGGTGTTCCTGCATCCGCAAACCCAGGAGGAATACGCGCTGGCGCGCACCGAGCGCAAGTCGGCTCCCGGCTATCACGGTTTTGTGGTGCATGCTGCCGCCGATGTGAGTCTGGAAGACGATCTGGCGCGACGCGATTTGACCATCAATGCCATGGCGCAGACGCAAGACGGTCATTTGATCGACCCTTTTGGCGGCAGGCAGGATCTGCAGAATCGGGTGCTGCGCCATGTTTCAGCGGCGTTCGCGGAAGACCCGGTGCGCCTGTTGCGTGTGGCGCGCTTCGCGGCGCGTTTTGCGGGCTTGGGCTTTCAAGTGGCCGAGGAAACGCTGGATTTGATGCGCAGCATGGTGGCCAACGGCGAAGTGGACGCCCTCGTGCCGGAGCGGGTATGGCAGGAAATTCTCAAGGCTTTGGACAGCGATCATCCGGCGCGTTTTTTTGAGGTCTTGCGCGAGGCGGGCGCATTGCAGCGTCTGTTGCCCGAATTGGACGCCTTGTTTGGCGTGCCGCAACCTGCCAAGCATCACCCGGAAATCGACAGCGGCGTGCACAGCCTGATGGTGCTGCAACAGGCGGTGCGACTGGGCGCGGATGCACCCACGCGCTGGGCGGCCTTGTTGCACGATCTGGGCAAGGGCGCCACGCCGCCCGAGGAGTGGCCGCATCATTATAGGCATGAAGAACGCGGCGCGCGGATGATTCCGTCGATGGCTGAACGTTTGCGCTGGCCGCAGGAATTCCGTGAGCTGGCGGAGCTGTGCGCCCGCTGGCACGGGCATGTGCACAAGACGATGGAACTTCGCCCTTCGACCGTGCTGAAGCTGCTGGAAAGTACGGACGCCCTGCGTCGCCCGCAGCGGTTTGAACAGTTGTTGCTGGTATGTGAGGCTGATGCGCGTGGTCGTCTTGGGTTTGAAGATTGTTCCTATCCGCAAGCGGATGCGATGCGCCGTGCGCTGGCCTGTGTCAAGGACGTGGCGGTGCAACCGCTGCTGGAGCAGGGTTTGCGTGGCGAAGCCTTGGGCGATGCGCTGAGGCGTGAGCGCCTGCACGCACTGTCAGGCGGCGAGTTTAAGCACGATCACCCCGCCTAGAATCAGCATGACGCCGAGATAGCGCAAAAGGCTGGCCGGTTCCTGGAAAAAATAAATGCCGATCAGAAATGTGCCCGCCGTACCGATGGCCGTCCATACGGCGTAAGCCGTACCGATGGGAATTTCACGCTGCGCCAGCCATAAAAAGATGCCGCTGAGCACGATCGCGGCAATGGCAATCAGCCAGCCCAGCACACGAAAGCCGGGCAGAGCGGTCAATTTGTAGCCAATCGGCCAACCGATCTCAAACAGACCGGCGATCAGCAAGTAAAACCAAGCCATACGCAGTTCTCATTGTTAAACCTGCCTCAATCATTGCGCCTGATCGGGTCGCTGTCTATTCTGCCCGGTAAAAGCTAAGGAGTGTTTGCCATGTTGCAAGACATACAACCCCCGCCCGTGGTGCTGGTGTTCGCAGGGTTGGATCCGACCGGCGGCGCGGGTCTTTCGGCGGATATCGAGGCGATCATCAGCCAGGGCTGCCATGCTGCGCCGATTGCCACTGCACTGACCGTGCAAAACACGCGCAATGTGCTGGACGTGCGCACGCTCGATCCGCTCTGGGTGATCGAACAGGCGCGCGCCCTGATTGAAGACATGCCGATTGCCGCCGTTAAAATCGGCATGGTGGGCAGTGCGGGCATGGTGGAGGCGATTCATACCCTGCTGCGCGATCTGCCGCGCGTTCCGGTGATTCTCGACCCCGTGCTGCAAGCGGGCGGCGGCGCCGAACTGGCCAGCGCCGCCCTGATCGAGGCCATGCGCGAGCTGCTTCTGCCGCAAAGCACCATCATCACCCCCAATAGCCTGGAAGCGCGCCGCCTTGCGCCGGGCGCGGACAACCTGCACGCCTGCGCGCTTTCCCTGCTGGAGCAGGGCAGTGAATATGTACTGATTACCGGCGCGCATGAGCCGACCGACGAGGTGGAAAACCTGATGTTCGGCGGGCATCGCCTGCTGGAAAGCTTTAGCTGGCCGAGGCTGGAAGGTGAGTTTCATGGTTCGGGCTGCACCCTGGCCTCAGCGATCGCCGGGCTGATGGCGCAGGGCAACGAACCGATGAGCGCGGTGCATCAGGCGCAGGACTACACTTGGCAAGCGCTCGAACAAGCCTATCGCCTGGGGCGCGGCCAACTGCTGCCCAACCGTTTGTTCTGGGGCAGCGGCGACGATCTTTTGGCGGATGAAGGGAGCCATGTCCATGCCCGCTTGCACTGACTTGCTCGTCCGGCTCGATCAAATCGAACGCGAGCTGCGCCAGCTCGGCCTATGGTCGCTGCACCCGCCCACGGCAGCGGCGCTGGCCAGCGTCACCCCCTTCGCTTGCGACGTCATGCCGCTGGAGATGTGGCTGCAATGGATCTTCCTGCCCAGGATGCGCGAAACCTTGCGTCAAAACATCCGCCCGCCCGCCGCCTGCCATATTCACGCTTATGCCGCGCATGTCCTCGTGCCGCATGGCGTGGCGGCGAAGCCCTTGGTACAGGCGATACGTGGGTTTGATGAGGGGTTTGCAGAATGGGTGGAGGGGCTGGGTTGAGAGAGGCAGTCCTGCTTCGCGCGAATACAAGCCCACAACCTCATCAAGCAGGTCTGGCGCACAAGCGCCGCGTTTGTAAGCTGATAGTGCCATGATGACAGCATGACTATGATCAAAAACAAGGAGTTACCATGTTGATCATGTTGTTGGATGGCAACTTTTTATTGGATTGTACGGCGCTGACGTTGTATGAGACAGGGTTGGCATCATGAACACCCCGCAGCGCAACTCCCAAGGCTGGTACTGCATTCAGGGCGCGGTTGATCAGCACAAGCTTAAATGTCTGATTGATCTCGGCCATATCGACAAGTTGTCAATCACAAAGACCCCTCCCGTCACCGTGACGGTCGCAAGACTCTTGCGTCAACTCCAATCCGTAACGCAGCTTTGGCTCTGGTGTGACGTTAGTCGAATTGCATTGCGTCACATCATTCAGATGCCGGGTCTTGAAATACTCGATGTTCTGGCTGTAAAGGCTCCCGGCTCCCTATCTGGCTTCGAGCACGCAACCAGCTTGCGCGCCTTTCGGGCGAACCACTACCTCACCGAGCAAGATCTCCTCGCAATCGCTAGGTGTGCTCCACTGCAAGAGTTGGGCATTCAAGGTGCGAAGTTAACCCGTGCGTCGCTCCAGGCGCTTCTTGAGCTTCCTCACCTTGAGTCGCTGGATCTTGAAGGTACGCCGTTCTCTGACAATATGGCACGGTTGGTGTCCAGATCGACGACAATTCACACGCTTGATTTGGGAGCGACAAACCTTACCCGCACCGGTCTTACACAGCTTGTGACCATGCATCAGCTTCGCTCCCTCGATCTCTGGGCTACGCGCACATCAGAGAACGATCTCGAACTGCTGCGCGAACTCCCTCATCTCGAATACCTGTCCGTTGGAGGGCACGAAAGCTCAGTCGCACTCGATCCTGAGCGAGTGGTTTCTTTGATGCTATCCATGCCGTCCCTCAAACGGGTTTGGTTAGATGGAGTAGGTCTCTCTCCAGAGCAATTGGCTCGCTTGGAAGGCCGGTCACTGATGGTTCGCGCTACCTATAGAGAATGAGTTCTAAGGCTCCCTGTCGATAACAACACCCGTTACACGTTGAACAAGAAGTTCAACACATCGCCATCCTTGACCACATAGTCCTTACCTTCCGCGCGCATCTTGCCCGCTTCTTTTGCTCCCTGCTCGCCCTTGTATTGGATGAAGTCTTCGTAGGCGATGGTTTGCGCGCGGATGAAGCCGCGCTCGAAGTCGGTGTGGATCACGCCGGCGGCTTGCGGGGCGGTGTCGCCTTTGTGGATCGTCCAGGCGCGTACTTCCTTCACGCCTGCGGTGAAGTAGGTTTGCAGGCCGAGAAGGTCGTAACCGGCGCGGATCACGCGGTTCAGGCCGGGTTCTTCCAGACCCATGCTTTCCAGAAATTCGGCCTTGTCGGCGTCGTCCAGTTCGGAGATGTCGGCCTCGATCACGGCGCAGACGGGGACGACAATCGCGCCCTCGGTTTTGGCGTGCTCGCGCACCTTGTCGAGGTAAGGGTTGTTCTCAAAGCCGTCTTCGTTGACGTTGGCGATGTACATGATCGGCTTGATGGTGAGCAAGTGCAGATCACGCAGCAGCAGTTTTTCTTCCGCCGTCATTTCCAGACTGCGTGCGCTTTTCACCTGGTCGAGGTGTGCGGCCATGCGTTCCAGGATGTCCTTTTTCGCCAGTGCGTCCTTGTTGCCGGACTTGGAGGCCTTGATGGCGCGTTCAAGGTTGCGCGCCACGGTGTCCATGTCGGCCAGGATCAGTTCGGTGTTGATGACTTCGATGTCGTCCAGCGGATCGACGCGCCCGGCGACGTGGATTACGTCGTCGTTGTCGAAGCAGCGCACCACCTGAGCGATCGCGTCGGTTTCGCGGATGTTGGCGAGGAATTTGTTGCCCAGCCCTTCGCCGGTGGACGCGCCTTTCACCAGTCCGGCGATATCGACGAATTCCATCGTGGTGGGCAGGATGCGCTCGGGCTTGACGATTTCCGCCAGCTTGTCCAGGCGCGGGTCGGGCATGGGTACCATGCCGACATTAGGTTCAATGGTGCAGAACGGGTAGTTGGCGGCCTGGATATTGGCCTTGGTCAGCGCGTTGAACAGGGTGGACTTGCCGACGTTGGGCAGGCCGACGATACCGCATTTGAAACCCATGAGCCGAACTCCTTATTTAAGACTGTGCAGATGATTCATGACCCGCGCCGCATCGCCGCGTAGCAGTTCGGGCAGTTGGCGGGTCGCCTCGTCGATGAGTTGGTCGATTTTCGCACGATCGGGCTTGGATGGGGCGTGCAGCACATAATCAACGACTTGATCCTTGCTGCCTGGATGGCCGACGCCGATGCGCAGTCGCCAGTAGTTCGGCGTGCCGAGGTGGGCGTGGATGTCGCGCAGGCCGTTATGGCCGCCATGCCCGCCCGCCAGCTTGAGCTTGATTTGCCCGACCGGCAGGTCGATTTCGTCGTGGGCGATCAGGATTTGCTCGGGGGCGATTTTGTAGAATCGCGCAAGCGCGGCCACGGCCTGCCCGCTGCGGTTCATGAAAGTGGTCGGTTGAAGCAGCCAGAGGTCGCGTCCTTCAAGGTTGACTCGGGCTGCATCACTGTGAAAACGGGGTTCGGGACGAAGCGTCGCTGCGCTCAGGCGTGCGATTTCGTCCACGAACCAAAAACCCGCGTTGTGGCGGGTGTCCGCATATTGCGCTCCGGGGTTGCCCAAGCCGACGATCAGACGAATGTCGGCCACAGGAACGGTGTGGGGAGCAGTGGACGCGGACATGGGTTGCGAGCCTTATTCGGCGGCGGTTGCGCCCTTGGGCATGTGGATGGAAACCACGGCCAAGTCGTTGCCATGCGCGTCCAGTTCGCGGAACTTGACGCCAGCAGGCGCTTGCAGGTTGGAGAGGTGGACGATTTGATCCACATCCACTTGCGCCAGATCGACTTCGATGAATTCCGGCAGTTGCGCGGGCAGGCAGGTGATTTCCACTTCGGTGGCCAGGTGGCTGACTACGCCGCCCTTCTTCACGCCCACGGAGCTGGCTTCATTGATGAAGTGCAGCGGAACCTTGGCGTGCATGGTTTCGCCCGCTTCCACGCGCTGGAAATCGGCATGCATGACTAGCGCCTTGTAGGGGTGGCGTTGCAGGTCGCGCAGAACGACCTGCTCAACCTTGCCGTCGATGTCCAGATCGAGGACGTGCGAGTAGAACGCCTCGTTTTCCAGGTTGTGCCACAGATCCTTGTGCACGATGGTCAGGGAAACAGGCTCGGCATGGCCGCCGTACACAACGGCAGGAACCAGACCTTCGTGACGCAGGCGGCGGCTCGCACCTTTCCCCAGATCGTCACGACGGGTGGCCTTCACGGTGAAGGAAATACTCATGATTGGAACTCCAAACGAATCAAACAAAAACCCGCCTTGCGGCGGGACACGTCCATCGGATTGCGACCGATCCGATGGTTTGCTACCTGGCTAGCAAGTTGCCAGGGCAGCGAAACGATCAATCCTGATAAAGCGAACTCACCGACTCATCGGTGTGAATGCGGCGAATGGTTTCACCTAACATGCCGGCCACGGAAAGCACGCGGATGCGCGAACAAGCCTGGGCGGCGGGGCTGAGCGGGATGCTGTCGGTAACTACGACTTCATCCAGATCCGAGCCGTTGATGTTGTCGATGGCCTTGCCGGAAAGCACGGCATGGGTGGCATAAGCAATGACCTTGCTTGCGCCGTGTTTTTTCAGCGCCTCGGCGGCCTTGCACAGCGTGCCGGCGGTGTCCACGATGTCGTCGATGATCACGCAGCTGCGATCCTTGACCTCACCGATGATGTGCATGACTTCGGCGACATTGGCCTTGGGACGACGCTTGTCGATAATGGCCAGATCCACGTCATCCAGACGCTTGGCCAGCGCGCGCGCGCGCACCACGCCGCCCACGTCCGGTGAAACGATGGTCAGCTTCTTGTGCTGCTGACGCCAGATGTCGCCCAGCTGGATCGGCGAGGCGTAGACGTTGTCCACCGGGATATCGAAGAAGCCCTGCACCTGCTCAGCGTGCAGGTCGATGGTCAGCACGCGGTCGAAGCCCACGCCTTGCAGCATGTTGGCGACAACCTTGGCGGTGATCGGTACGCGGGCGGAGCGTACGCGACGATCCTGGCGGGAATAGCCGTAGTAAGGGATGACGGCGGTGATGCGACCTGCGGAGGCGCGACGCAGGGCGTCGGCCATCACCATCAGTTCCATCAGATTGTCATTGGTGGGCTGGCAGGTCGGCTGGATGACGAAGACATCGCGACCGCGCACGTTTTCCAAAATCTCGACGTAAGTTTCGCCATCGCTGAACTTGGTGACCGTGGCCTGACCCAGGGGCAGGTCGAGGTTTTCGGCAACGCGCTGCGCAAGCTCTGGGTTGGCGTTACCCGCAAAGACCATCAGCATGGGGCGCTTCCACTTAGAGAGTTTCGGATATGGTCACTTCTATAAATCCGCTGAAGCCGCGCTTGCGGCGCCAAAAACCGACTCAAAATGCTCACATACTGCACGTATGCTCCGCTTTTTCGCCGATTTTTGGCTTGCAATCATCGTCTTGATCGAATTTCTAGAGGCGTCCATAAGGAATTTGGCTGGGCCGCTAGGGATCGAACCTAGGAATGCCGGAATCAAAATCCGGTGCCTTACCACTTGGCGACGGCCCAATTGAGGTTGCGCATTATAGGGATAGTCGCGCGTTGTGCAAGTTTTTTTGCTCGGACAAGGCTGGGGTCGGGGTGTGGGCATCCAGCATCCGGTGCAGGGGCGAAAGGTTCACCCCCTGGGCGATGAAATGCGGCAGATCGGCGGGCAGGGCGTGGCGCGCAGCTTCGAGCGCGCCGTCATCCACGGGAAATGCACAGAAAATGGCCGCACCGGAACCCGTAAGCTGCGGCGTGGCGTACTCGCCGAGCCGTTGAAACAGCTGGTCGATCTCCCGGCTGCGTGCGCGCGCCACGGGGGTGAATACGTTGCCGCGCTCGCCGTGCTGGAATTCGGCCAGGCCGATGCGTGCCTGATCGCGGCTCAGCAAGGGGTCGGCGAACATGGCGGCGGTGCTGAGGTGCACCGGCGGGCAAACGACCAGATAGCGCGTGGGCGGCAGCTCGATCGGGGTGATTTCCTCGCCCACGCCTTCCGCCCAGGCGGTATGTCCGCGTACAAATACGGGCACATCGGCGCCCAGCCTTGCGCCGAGCGCGGCCAGGGTTTCGATGTCCAGGCCGCAATCCCACATGCGATTGAGCGCCAGCAGGGTGGTTGCGGCGTCGGAACTGCCTCCGCCCAGACCGCCGCCCAGAGGAAGGCGTTTGTCCAGGTAGATGTCTGCGCCCAAGGGCGTGGCGCAGGTTTGTTGCAGCAGGCGCGCGGCGCGCGTGGCCAGTCCGTCATGCTCGTTCACGCCATGCAGCGGGGTGTGCTTGATGATCTTGCCGTCGTCACGCAATACAAAGGCCAGCCGGTCACCGTAGTCCAGCAGTTGGAACACGGTTTGCAGCAGGTGGTAGCCATCAGCGCGCCGCCCGGTGATGCGCAGCATGAGGTTGAGCTTGGCGGGCGCGGGCCACCAGGTTCGAGCCTGATCTACATCTGCCATCGGTCGATCACCAAGCGCAGGGTCAGTTCGCTGCGACGCAGCTCCAGCTTGCTGGGCAGGCTGAAGCCTTGGCTTGTTTCGCCATCGTTGCCGTAGCGCTTGTATTCGATGACCCAGCCCTGGCTTTCCAAAGTGAGCAGGCGGCCTTGCGCGTCCAGGGTGTAGCTGTCGCTGCGCGTGGCGGGCAGGCCGAGCAGCCAGGCGCGCATGAACTCGATGGGCACGCTCCAGCCCAGGGCTTGTTGCAACAGGCTTTCGCCGTCCTCGCCCTGTAAGACCTGACCCTCATGATCCACCAGCGTTGCTCCGCCGGGGTTGATGGTGAGTTGCAGGGCGTTCTGTCCGAGCGGGGTCTTGATGCTCAGAATCTGTTCATTGGGCTTGTGCTGCCAGTCGAAGCTGATTTGCCCGCCGCCGTTCTGCGCCAGAATCGCTGCGCGGCCTTCGCTACGCCAGTGATCAAGCTTCTGCATGGCGCGCTGGCGATTGAGCCACAGCTCCAGGCGCTGCGCGTCGCTGTCCATGGCGCCGGTCGTGCTGGGCGTCATGCTTTCATCGGTTTCCGGCAGACTGGCGCAGCCGCCGAGCCAAAGCAGGCCGAGCAGCATGCCGCCCAGCAGGGCGCTGCGGCTGAGAGTGCGCACGGGGTTTGTCATGGCGCAGGCTTTGCGGGAGTGGGCGGCGAGGCGGAGTTCAGGCTGGCGTTCAGCTTGAGCAGGCGCGGGTCTTGCGGGTCGCGCTTGAGCGCCTCGGCGAGCAGGAGTCGAGCCTCCGCATGTTTTTGCTGGGCGATGAGCACTTCAGCCAGATGCGCGGCGATTTCCGCGTCCTGGTTGAGAACGTAGGCCTGACGCAGGTAGCTTTCCGCCTCGCCCAGCTTGCCCATGCGGTACAGCACCCAGCCCATGCTGTCGATAGTGGCGGCGCTTTTCGGATCCAGCTTGAGGGATTGGCTGATCAAGGCATGGGCTTCGTCGAGTTTGACGTTGCGTTCGGCCAGGGTGAAGCCGAGCGCGTTCAGCGCCTCCGGGTTTTCCGGGTCTTGGGCGAGGATGGCGCGCAAATCCGCTTCCGATTGCTCAAACAGACCGAGCTGTTCGCCCAGCAGGGCGCGTGAGTACAGCAGGTCGGGCTCGCCGGGAACTTCCAGCAGCGCCTGATTGCTCAGGTTGTAGGCTTCTTGCAGGCGCGAGGACTGGCGCAAAAGCTGGGTTTCGATCAGGTAGAAACGCACCCGCTCCTCGTCGCTGGGACTCAGGGCGCGAGCCTGGGCAAGGCGGTTTTGCGCCTCGCCCAACCGGCCTGCCTGCATGTCGATCTGCGCCATGCGCAACAGGGCTTCGGTGGCGAACTCGCTGCCTTGCGTCCGCGCATACCAGCGCATGGCAGCTTCCATCTGGCCGCGCTGCTCTTCCAGTCGCCCAAGGTAGTAGGCGGCCGTGGGCGCGCGCTCCTTGTGGCGGTAGAGGATTTTCAGCTCGCGTTCGGCGGTCTTGTTGTCGCCGCTTTCCAGCGCCATCAGCGCGACGGCGAAGCGCAAATCCTGATCGTCGGGCGCTTTTTTCAGCATATTGGCCAGCAGTTGGCGCGCTTCCTGGCTGCGCCCCGCCTCGTGCAGCGCGCGGGCGTAGGTCAGGCGCAGGCGCTGGTCATTCGGAAACTGTTGCAGCATGTCGCGCAACACGTCCACGCCTGCGCTGGCATCCTGCTGGCTGAAATAGCTGTCAGCCAGCAACAGGTAGGCATCCTTGCGCTTGGGGTCGAGGCGCAGGGTTTTGTGCAGCGCGGCGCGGGCGGTTTCCGTATCCTGGAAATTCAGCGCGGTCTTGGCCAGGGTGAACCAGGCTTCGGCATCCTGCGGGTAGGCTTGGGCAAGCTGGTGCAGCAGGGGGAGGATGTTCTTGCCTTCGTGAATCAGCACGCCAAGAATCTGGGCGTAGCTTTCGCGGCGCGCGGCCTCGGTGGCGGGCAGATTGAGCTTGATGATCTCCAGCGCCTTGTCATCCTGTTGATGACGTACCGCCAGCAGGACTTCCATCGGCCAGCGCGCGGCGTTTTGCGGCTCAAGTTCAATCCACAGCGCCAGCGCCTGATCGCTGGTGGCGGTGTCGTGCGCCAGCAGGGCGATTTTAAGTGCGCGCTCGGCGATACGCGGGTCGCGTCCCAACTGGGCGGCTTGCAGATAGAGCTTGCCCGCTTCGCCGACCTTGCCGCGCTGTCCGGCCAGCTCGCCTTGCATCAACAGGTACAGCGCCTGTGCGCGCTGCTCGCCCTTGCCGCCTTCGCCATGACCGAGTGGGAGAATGTTCAGCCCCTCGGCGGGATGGCTTGCAGGCAGATCGCTAACCGCCGTTTGCTCGCCTGCCGGGTAATTGGCGCAGGCCGTCAGGCTGATGCCGACGCCCAGGCCGAGCAGGGCGAGAAGAGACAGGGTTAGGACGCTGGGCTTGAACATGAAGCTTCCTCAATAATCGCGGGCATTCTAGCAGGATGTTGCATCCGGCTTGTCAATGTGGGGCGAATGCCTGAAAATCCAACGCCTTTATTTTGTTGGTTTTTGGCTTGCGGGCTGGTGAATTTCCATATATGTCGATAATCGCCTTGGGCCTGAATCACCGCACCGCGCCGGTTTCCCTGCGCGAGCGGGTGGCCTTTACGAGCGAGCGTATGCAGCATGCCCTGCGCGAAATGCTCACGCTGCCGCAGGTGCGTGAAGGGGCGATCGTTTCCACCTGCAACCGCACCGAGGTCTATGCCGCCGTGGGCGAACATGGCGAGCAGTCTGTCCTGCACTGGTTTCCGCAAACGCATGGCCTGCACGAGGACGAGGTTCGTCCTTATCTATATGTGCATCACGAAACCGAAGCGATCCGGCACTTGTTGCGCGTGTCCTCCGGTCTGGACTCGCTGGTGCTGGGCGAGCCGCAAATTCTTGGTCAGATCAAAACCGCCTATGCACAGGCGGGCGAAGCGCGTACCGTAGGTCCTCTGCTTAACCGATTGTTTCAGCACGCCTTTTCCGTCGCAAAACAGGTGCGCACCGACACGGCGATTGGCGCCAGCCCGGTATCGGTAGCGTTTGCCGCCGTCAGCTTGGGCAAGCAGATTTTCGGTGATTTCAGCCGCAAGACGGCGCTTTTGATCGGCGCGGGGGAAACCATCGAACTCGCGGCGCGCCATCTGCACAGCCATGGCATCGGGCGCATGGTCATCGCCAACCGCACCATCGAGCGCGCCCATGCGTTGACCGAACCGCTGGGCGCGTATGCCATCGCCCTCAGCGAACTGGGCGAACACCTGCACGAAGCCGACATTGTGATTACCGCCACTGCCAGCACCCTGCCGATCTTGGGCAAGGGCGCGGTGGAAAGCGCACTCAAGCGCCGCAAGCGCCGCCCGATTTTTATGGTGGATATCGCCGTGCCGCGCGACATCGAGCCTGAAGTTGGCACGCTGGAAGATGTTTACCTCTACACCGTGGACGATCTGGAACAGGTGATCGACGAAGGGCGGCGCTCGCGTCAGGAAGCCGCCTTGCAGGCCGAAGAAATCATCGATACCCAGGTCGGGCATTTCCTCGACTGGTGGCGCGTGCAAGGCGGCGTGGCGGTCATCCGCGAACTGCGCGGCCATGCCGAGCGCGTGCGCGACGAAGCTCTGGAGCGCGCTCTGCGCGAATTGGCGCATGGACATTCGGCGGAAGAAACCCTGCGTCACCTTGCCCATGCGCTGACCAACAAGCTGATGCACGAACCCACCGTCGCCCTGCGCGAAGCCAGCGCCGACGGACGCCACGAACTGGCGCTGGCCGCACGGCGGCTGTTTGATCTGCCGCATGATTAGCGGGCTTTAGCTCAACCCTGCGAGCCGTAGGTGCGACAAATTCGCATCTGCTTCTTCTCCCCAAGCATAAAAACAATATCCACGCCCCATGCAAGATTTCATATTCCAGCGCCTGCAGCGCCTGGCCGAGCGTTTCGAGGAAATGAGCGCGCTGCTTTCCAGCCCGGAAATCATCAACGATCAGACGCGCTTTCGTGACTTATCCAAAGAATACGCCCAACTTGAGCCGGTGGTATCCAGCCTGCGCGCCTATGATGCGGCCAAGCGCGACCTAGCCGCCGCGCAAGACATGGCGGCCAGCGACGATGCCGACATGCGCGCCATGGCCGAAGAAGAAATCGCCCTGTTGCAAACGCGCCTGGCCGATTACGAAAAGGAACTGCAAACCCATTTGCTGCCCAAAGACCCCTTCGATTCGCACAACGTCTTTCTGGAAATTCGCGCCGGCACAGGCGGCGACGAAGCGGCCATTTTCGCTGGCGATTTGCTGCGCATGTACCTGCGTTACGCCGAACGCCAACGCTGGCAGGTGGAAATCCTCAGCCAGAGCGACGGCGAACACGGCGGCTACAAGGAAGTGATTGCGCGCATCCAGGGACAGGGCGCGTATTCGCGTCTGAAATTCGAATCCGGCGCGCACCGCGTGCAGCGCGTGCCGGAAACCGAAGCGCAAGGCCGGGTGCACACCTCGGCGGCCACGGTCGCCATCCTGCCCGAACTGGACGAAGCGGAAGAAATCGACATCAACCCGGCGGAACTGAAGATCGACACTTTCCGCTCCTCCGGCGCGGGCGGGCAGCACGTCAACAAAACCGAATCAGCCATTCGCATCACCCACTTGCCGAGCGGCATCGTGGTCGAATGCCAGGAAGAGCGTTCGCAACACAAAAACCGCGCACGGGCGATGGGCTGGCTCAAGGCCAAGCTGGTGGACATCGAACGCAACGAACGCCAAAGCGCTCAGGCCGCCGAACGCAAGAAACTGGTCGGCTCAGGCGACCGATCCGAACGCATCCGCACCTACAACTTCCCGCAGGGGCGCATGACTGACCACCGCATCAACCTCACCCTCTACCGCCTGGATGAGCTGATGCAAGGCGCACTGGAACAAGTCATCGAACCGCTCACCCAGGCGCACCAGGCGGAACTGCTGGAAGAGCTGGGGCAGGGCGTCGGCGGGTTGTGAGTTTCAAGAGTAAATTATGCGCGGGAAGGGCAGGGTGATCTCAAACGCCAAGCGCTGCAATTTGATCGGATTTATGGAGGTCACCTTTCGAAGAAGGCTCTGGATACCGCCAGGGAAACACTGAACAAGTCAGTGATTCTCGCTTGGGGCAGGGATGCCCCAACACGAACAATGGCGTAAGCCATTGATTCGTGAAGACTGTTGCGGGAGTGTACCGCAACAAGGCTTGCTGAATAAGTCCATGGATGGACTTATTCAGCGATTCCCCAGAGATAAGGCGAAGCAGTGAGCGCTTCAAAGTGGCGTTGAGTTTATCAGCGTGGCACTCAGAGCCCGCCTACCCCGCGATTTTTGTCGAAGACAATGACGCGATGGCCTGCCGATGCAAGCGTTCGGGCGCAAACAAGACCGGCTAGACCAGCTCCGATGACGGCGATCGTATTGGAGTGATTGATTCGTCCTTCAGCATGTAAAAGCCAAGCTGCCGCACACAGACATCCGCTTGGAAGGCGCGACCGATGGCGACGATGCCGATGCTTCGGCTCTTGGCGGGTTGCAGGGCTTGGGTGGTGCGGTAAGCCTGGAACTCCGCGAAGGGCAGGAAGTGCGTCTGCCAGTCTTCGTTGGACACAAACGAATGGCGAAACGACTGCCAGGGCAGAGCCAATTGCCGTGTGCGCAGGTGCAGGTTATAACGCTCGCCATTGCCTCGCGTTTCGAGATAGATGCCGACAATGCCTTGCCAGTTGAAGTTGGCGGAGTCCAGCGGCCATTTCATTTGCACGAAGCCGCCGCCGTGCGCCAGTGAAACCTGTCCGCTTAAACAAGCAATCATGCAGCCATCGTCTGAATTCAAGCGTATCTGCGCCACGGATTCACCGCCCATGATGCGATCATCGGCAGGCGCCCAGGATGCAGAGCCTGCGGCGTTAAAACCGTCAAAAAGCGGGATCAAGCGCAGGTTTTTCATTTGATCTTTCTGCCGCCATCGACGGTCAGCGTTGATCCCGTGATAAAGCTGTTGTCCATCAGATAGCGAATCGATTGCCATATGACATCAGGGCCGGGTTCGAAGCCCAGGGCGGAGCGAGACAGTCGATCCTGACGGTAGGTTGTGCTGTCGCCCTCGTTAAACAGAATCAACCCCGGTGCGATGCTGTTGACCTTGATCTTGGGCGCAAGACGCGCGGCATGGGAAAGAGTGAGGCTATCCAGCGCCGCTTTGCTGGCCAGATAGGCGCTGCGAGTGGCGCTGCCTTTTTGCAGGGCGGTGTCGGTGATGTGAATGATGTCCGCAAACGGCGCGCTACACGCCTGCAATAGCCCTGCGCAAGCCAGGTTGATGCGATAGGGCGCGCGTACATGCAGGTTGAACAGCGTGTCGAAGCACGCAGGATCGGCTTCAAGATCAGCATCGGTGAGCCAGACGGAAGCGTTGTGGATGATGCAGCGCAGGCTTTGCACTTGGCTGTGTAGAGTTTCGATGAATCGCTCGATGCCCTCAGGGGTGGAAAAATCAGCCTGAATGGTCAATGCGCCCGCTTGCGCCAGGATTTCAATGCTTGGGCGCGGCGTGCGATAGGTGACGACCAAGGCGAAACCTGCATCGAGAAAGCGTTGGGCGTGGTAGAAGCCCAGACGCTGACCGGCGCCGGTCAAAAGAATAGCGTCACGAAGCATGAAAAGCTGAGCCGTGTTGAAGAGGTAGGTGTGCTCGCATGGCTTATTCGCCTTTGTTTTGAGTCCAGGCATGCCGGACAAGGTCGTCGTGTTCGAGTAAGTTCAGGCTATGGCGGTGAGTCGCCTCAAGCACCACCGGCGGCGCCACGCCTGCTCTACGCGCCTCGTCCCAGCGCAAGGCGCACAGACACCAGCGATCCCCCGGATTCAGACCGGGGAAATTGTAGTCCGGTCTCGGGGTGATCAAGTCGTTGCCCTGTTGCAGGGTGAATTCCAGGAATGCTTCGGTCACTACCGCGCACACGGTATGGGTTCCCCGGTCGTCGGCGCCGGTTTGGCAAAAGCCATTGCGATAAAAGCCGGTGCGGGGATGACTGCTGCAAAGTTGCAGCGGAGTATCAAGCACGTTCATGTCCATGCTCAGCTTCTCTTGTGGTTGAACGAGGGGAGCGCTTTCCGCTTGGGTGACGGATGCGGGCGCCATCAAGGCGGCGACGACCAGATGCAAAAACACGACAAAAGTCACGGCGCTGCGCAGACGACGGTAATGTCCGGACAATGAACGGTCGCGCAGGTCGATCACCAGTAAGGGGATGAAACCCAGCGCCATGAGTGCAGGGCTGTAAGGCCAGGGGGCGAACAGCGTTGCCCAGGCGTAAAGCGCCGGAAGAACAGCGACCACCAGCCGGGCGGGGCGCTGCATCTCCAGTCCGCGTCCCCAATGCACGCCGCCAAGAAAGCCGAGAATGATGGCGGCGTAGTCCAAGAGCGCTTGCGTCATCCAGGGTTCGGCATGGCGCATGACGATCATCCACCAGGCCAGGCCGATGAAGGGCAGGGCGCCCAGGCAGGTCAGCCATTGCGTCGTGGTGCGCATTGCGTTTGCAGGTTCCACGCCTGGAGTCTCAGATGTCACGCTCGGCGCTCATGCTCAGCGATACCGAATCGGCGAAGCGCAGGGCGTGCGGTTTATCGACTTCCACCGTGGCGCAGCGTATGGAGGGATGCTCCAGCGCCAGTTCAAGAATGTCATGCACCAGTTTTTCGAGCAGCAGGAACTGGTTTTCTTCAACCAGAGCGATGACTTTTTTGGTGGTGGTCTTGTAATTGAGCGCTTCGCCCACGGCATCCTTTTCGGCGGCGCGCGCCGCATCGTAGTGAATCGCCATGTTGATGACGACATCCTGTTTCTTGGCCTGCTCCTCCGGGTTGAAGCCAATATAGGTGCGCAGGCGCAGATCCTTGATGCGGATGAGGGCATCACCGACGTAACGCATCTTCAGGTTCTCAGCAATTGCAGGAATTCCTGGCGAGTGGCGGGATTATCACGAAACGCGCCCAGCATGACCGAGGTCGTGGTTTGTGAGTTTTGTTTTTCCACGCCGCGCATCGCCATGCACATGTGCGCCGCCTTGATATGCACGGCTACGCCCCGTGCGCCGGTTACATGGGCGACTGCTTCAGCAATCTGCCGGGTCAGTTGCTCCTGGATTTGCAGGCGACGGGCATACATGTCCACGATACGAGCGAACTTGGACAGGCCAAGAACCCTGCCAGCGGGCAGGTAAGCGACATCCGCCTTGCCTATGATCGGCAGCAGGTGGTGCTCGCAGAGGCTGTACAGCTCGATGTCGCGCACAATCACCATTTCATCGTTGTCCGATGGAAAAAGCGCATCGTTAACCAATTCCTCGAGCGACTGGTTATAGCCGGAGCACAGGTAGCGAAAAGCTTCGGCGGCGCGCGCCGGGGTTTTGAGCAAACCCGGCCTGCTGATGTCCTCGCCTACGCCGGTGATGATCCGGTGGTAAGCCAGAGCGATGTCGTCTTCGGGTTTCATGCGGCAAACGCCGGGCGGATGGTCTGCGTCGATATACATGAGTGGTCTCCCAATCGTTTTTAAGGGCATCAAAACCGATAATTCAGCGAACCGATCAAACTGAACTGGTTGCTTTCCTCAACGAAGGGCGAGTCGTTGGCGTCATCCATGAGCTTGTCGTAGCCCGCGATCACGCCGATATTCCACTGCCCCCCTAGCGGCATAAAGGCGCTGGCGCCCAAGCCTACGGAGACCAAGCCGCCGCCGGCCTCGTAATACGCATAGCCGGTGGCTTGGGATTGCGCTTGGGTGACGCCGTAATAGGTGTTGGTGAAACCGTCCGAAGCCAAGGTCATGCGTGGGCCGACCGTGTAGCGAACCGAGCCGATCTTGTTGAAATAGTTCAGGTTGACATCACCGATCAGGCCGTCATGGCCGCCGAATCCCTGGCGGATTTCGACGCGGGTTCCCCATTCGCCGCTGCGATATTCCACAAAGCCGCCCGCTTCGCCCGCCGGGTCGATATCTCCCATGCCCAGCAAGGCGTCGGTTTCGCCGCTCACCAGAAAGCTGGAGCCGCCGGTATCTTCATTGCGCCCGAAGCGCAGTTTGATCAGCGGGCCGGCTTTCCACTCCCTAGTGTTGATGGCGTTGTATCCCATGCCCTCGGGAATGGAGGCGAAGAACTTGTCCTCATAGCGCAGGCGAATATCCGGGTAGATGGACAGCGCGTAATCCTGGGAGCCGGAGTACACCGGTGCAAATACAGGGGCGACGCCCAGCGTCACCTGCCAGCCTTCCGGCGTCGGCGCTCGCGGCAATTCGATCGCTGCGGCCAGCGACAATCCGGGAACAAGGGAGAGTGCGGCGATGGAAAGATAAAAACGACGATGATTCATGGTGCGGATTCCTGTGGATTGATTTCAAAAAAACTCATGCCTTGCGCAGATACCCGGGCGCGATGACTTCCAGCGCACTCGGCTGTCGCGGCTCCCCGCTGGCGCACATGCTATCCACGCGCATGGAGTCGAGGTTGTCCGTGGTCAAGGGTGGATTGGGCAATAAGGACATGAGGCGAGCCGTCAGTCGCGCCATCATAGCGGGCATGGGCAGAATCAGGCGCTTATGTCCGCTCCATTGCGCCGTCAATTCGACCAGTTCTTGCAGGCTGTAGTCCCTCGGGCCGCATAACTGGATGCGGGGCGGCGTGGTTTCGTCCTGCAAGGCGCGCACAAAAGCCGCCGCCACATCGTCCACATACACCGGGGCGAAGCGCGCCCTGGCTCCGGGCAGCAACATGACGCCGGGCGAATAGCGCAAAAGCGTGGCGAACTGGTTCAAGAAGTTGTCCTTGGCGCCGAAAATCACCGAAGGATGAAAGCTGACCACACGCAGCTTATCGTTCGCCAGTGCATGCACCTGCTGTGCGCCCAGACCCTTGCTACGCAGATACATGCTGGGCGCGTCGGGGGCGGCATGCAGGGCGCTCATGTGCAACAACAGAGGCACGCCCTCCTGCAAGCAGCTTTGCGCCATCTGGGCGGGAAGGTCGGCATGAGCGCGCAGGAACTCGGCTTGCGAACCATGCAGGATGCCGATCAGGTTGATGACCGCATTTTGCCCGCGCACGGCCTGGGCGCGTTGATCGGCGTCGTATGGGTCGGCCTGAGTCCAGGGGTAAGGAAAGGCCGGCGGCGCTTGCCGGCGCGAGGCCACGCGCACTTCATGCCCCGCTGCGTCGAGTTGTTGCAGCAAGGCCTGCCCCACAAAGCCGCTGCCGCCGAAGACGGTGATTTTCATATTGATAGCGCTCCAAGTGGCGTGTCCAAAAAACGTGTCTTTCCGTGTTGCACCTGATTACACGACCCCCAGTATCCATCCTTCCTGCCTTGCGATTTCCGTTTCGCTCGCAATCAGCGGCGGGCTGAAGTAGCGGGACAAGGCGTCTCGCCTTTGCATGTCCTGCATCCAGTTCACCACGGCGTAGGCGTCGAAGGCGTCCAGACCCATGTCTCCTTTCTTGTAGCGACGCTTGTAAAGCGCCGGGTAAACCTCGCAGATGACGGAAGTGCGATGCGGCGGGATGAAGCCATCGAATGGCCAGAAAAACAGCTTTTCACCCAGTTCCTTGCGCAGCAGGTAAAGCCAGGGAAGTCCGGCGTAGGTGGACTTGGCCACGCTTCCCTGCACATCGAACAGAAACACGCTTTTTGCCGAAGCCGTCCAGGACTCGCACAAGCGCAGGGCATGGTTGGCCTCGGTCATCAGACGCCGCTGGCGGCGCAACTCTTCAATGCTGCATTCATGCGTGGGCATGTGCTGCATGAAGAATTCAAGAAAGCCTTCCCAGTCACGCAGCGCATGGCGCAGCAAAAAAAGCTTGGGAAAGGAAAAGGCGTGGTCGATGCCGACCAGGGTGGGCTGAGGCATGCGCAGTTGTTCCAGCAGCCAATGCGCCAAAGTCAGTCGAGACCAGTGTCGGCCGGATTCATGGCGTACCTCATATGCAGGCGATCCTTTTTGCGCACTGAAAACGCGAATTCCGGAAAGAGGCGTCTCGGCGTCCTTGGCGCCTGAGTAGTCGATTCCGATAAAGCGTTCGAATTGGATGTTCATGTTTGCTTCTGGCTTGGCCGGTACACGGTCGCGTTGATCTGAACCATTCATGTTGTTTAATTGCAGATTACCACGTTCTTGTATAGATGTTGCACACAAATTAGCGGGATATATGCAAATAATCTAAGAAAACTAGCATCTGCTGACTGAATGATGTACAACTGTTGTAGATGAAGTCATGGTTGGGTTCGTAACATGAAAACAGATCAGGCGCTTGATATTGTGGTGATCGGCGCTGGCGTCGCCGGCCTCGTCGCGGCATGGTTGCTGGGTTCCCGGCATCGGGTGACGCTGGTTGAGGCCAACGACTATCCCGGCGGTCACACGCACACGGTGGATGTCGATGATGCGCAGGGCGCATTGCCCGTGGATACCGGGTTTATCGTCTACAACGAGCCGAACTATCCGCATCTTTGCGCCTTGCTTGCGCATCTGGGCGTACCGACGCGGATGAGCGACATGAGCTTCTCCGCTTCGATCGACGAGGGACGCATCGAATACGCGGGGAATGATCTCGACACGCTTTTCGCCCAACGCGGCAATCTGCTACGTCCGCGTTACCTGGGCATGGTGGGCGATATCCTGCGCTTCAACCGCCTGGCCAAACGCGTGTTGCAGAAGGCGGATCCTGCCAATGATGTTTCCCTGGGCGAGTTTCTTGACCGTCATCGCCTGGGGGCAGCCTTTCGCCATCATTACCTGTTGCCGATGGCGGCGGCGATTTGGTCTTGCCCCACGCGCACCATGTTGCGTTTCCCCATACAAAGCTTTGCGCGCTTTTTCAATAACCACGGCCTGCTGAACCTGGTGGATCGACCTTTGTGGCGCACAGTGGAAGGCGGCAGCCGCGTTTATGTCGAAAAGCTCATCGCCTCCGGGCATTTCAACCTGGTGCTGAACACGCCGATCAAGACGGTCCGCCGCGAAGCTGGGCGGGTGTTTGTCGATGCGCTGGAGGGTTCGTTCGATGCGGCGGTCTTCGCCAGCCATGCCGACCAGACCCTGGGCATGCTGGATGAGCCGGACGCTCTGGAGCGAGAACTGCTGGGCGCATTCGCCTATCAGGAAAACCTGGCCTGGCTGCATAGCGACGCGCGCTTGATGCCGCGCTTGCGCAAGGTGTGGTCGTCGTGGAATTACCTGGGGTATGCCGAGGCGGGGCGAGACCTGGCCACCGAGCGCGTGGCGGTCAGTTACTGGATGAACCGCTTGCAGGGGCTGTCCAGCACAAGCGATTACTTCGTCACCCTCAACCCGGTCGAGCCGCCGCAGGCGGACAAAGTGCATGGGCGCTACGTCTATCACCATCCGGTGTTCGATGAGCGGGCGGTCAATGCGCAACCACGGCTCGCCCAGCTCCAAGGGCATCGGCGCAGTTGGTACTGCGGCAGTTTTTTCGGCTATGGCTTTCACGAAGACGCGGTGCGTTCGGCGGTGGAGCTCGCCGCTCGCTTTGGCATTGCGCCGCCCTGGAGGCAGGCATGAGCGGCGCTTCGGCTCTGTATGTCGGCGAGGTGATGCACCAGCGCATGACCCCGGTGAGCTATCGCTTCAGCTACCGCGTGTTCAGCCTGCTGGTCGATGTGGACGATGCCGAGGCGGGTTTTCCAGGCTTGCGCTGGCTGTCATGCAACCGCTTCAACCTGCTGAGCTTTCATGCGCGCGATCATGGGCCGCGCACGGGGGAACCGCTGCGCCCGTGGATCGAGCGTGTTCTGTTGGAGGCGGGGGTGCAGGTTCGGCCTGGCCGGATATTGATCAACGCCTACCCGCGCATACTGGGATATCAGTTCAATCCGCTCACCGTGTGGTACGTGCAGAACCTTGCTGAAGAAGTCATCGCCATCGTTTGCGAAGTGAGCAACACCTTTGGCCAGCATCACCACTACCTGTTTCACGAGCAGGGTCAGCCTTTGCCTTGGCCGTATCGCAATCATGCCGACAAGGCGTTTCATGTCTCGCCGCTCATGGGCATGGGCATGCGCTATCACTTTGTTTTTTCTGCGCCGCATAAGCGGCTTTCGCTGGCGATTCGTGAAACCGACCGCGAAGCCGAGGGCGAGCCGACGGTGTTCGCCGCGACGCATATCGCCCGCCGACAGCCCTTGAGCGACGCTGCGCTCATCCGCCAATGCCTGGCCATTCCCTTCCTCACCCTGAAGGTGATCGTCCTCATTCACTGGCAGGCGCTCAAGATCTGGCTGCGCGGCGCCCGCCTTCAACCTGACCAACCCCTGCCTGCCAAGGAGATCAGCGTATGTCCGCCGAAAATATCCAATCCGTAGTTTCCGGTTCTGAGCGTCTGCCGTTGACCGCACAATGGCTTGCGCCCTTGCTGCAAGGGGTCAGGTATGGGCGCTTGATTCTTGAGTTCGACGATGGCAACGCCTTCTATGTCACAGGCGAGCACGGCGGCACGGAGGGCATATGGCGTCTGCACCATCCGGCGCGTCTGTTCCGGCGAGTGATTCGGGCGGGCATTGTCGGCATCGCCGAGGGCTACCACGAGGGCGATTGGTCTTCGCCTCAGCTCGCGGATCTGCTTTGTTTTGCGACGCAAAATGCGCAAGCCTTTGAAGCGCAGATGCAACCGGGCTGGGGACGTCGTTTGCTGCACCGCATCACGCACTGGCTTCGACCCAATTCGATGCGCGGCAGTCGGCGCAATATCGCCGCGCACTATGATCTGGGCAACGATTTTTACCGCTTGTGGCTGGATGAAGGCATGACCTATTCCAGCGCCATCGGCCTGACGAACGGCGTGACGCTGGAACAGGCGCAGCGCGCCAAGTATGACCGTCTGCTGGATTCGCTGGATGCCAGGCCGGGTGAGCATGTGCTGGAAATCGGCTGCGGCTGGGGCGGTCTGGCCGAGCAGGCGGGGCGCCGTGGCTTGCAGGTCTCCGGCATCACCCTGTCCAGCGAGCAGCTTGCCTATGCCAGGCAGCGTATCCATGCGCTAGGGCTTGAAGATCGAGTCAGCCTTGCGCTGACCGATTACCGTGACCAGCAAGGACAGTTCGATCATATCGTGTCCATCGAAATGTTCGAGGCGGTGGGCGAAAAATACTGGCCGGAGTTCTTCCGCGTGGTCTATGAGCGCCTGCACCCCGGCGGCAAGGCGGCCATCCAGGTGATCATCATCGACGAATCCTGTTATGACGACTACCGGCGTAATCCGGACTACATCCAGCTCTATATCTTTCCCGGCGGCATGCTGCCTACCCGCGGGCTTTTTATTGAAGGCGCAGAACGCGCGGGGCTTACGGTGGCCGATGAGGCCATGTTCGGGCGTGACTATGCACGCACCCTGCATTGCTGGCGGGAAAGTTTCGAGAGCAAGGCCAGGGAAGTGAGCGCCCAGGGCTATGACCTGCGTTTTCAGCGCATGTGGTCATACTACCTGGCGTATTGCGAGGCGGGCTTCCGCAGCGGGCGCATCAACCTGATGCAAATCGTGTTGCAGCGCCCGCATGAAGCATGCGCGGCTCATCAATCCATGGAGAGCTGAGCCATGCGCGCCTGGTTGCTCATGCTTTCGTTTCTGTTTCTGGCAGGTTGCTCCACCATGCACATCGAAGACTTCCGCGATACCCAGCCCAAGTTTGATCTGGAACAGTATTTTTCCGGGCATACCCGCGCCTGGGGCAGTTTTTTCGATCGCGGCGGCCATCTGAAGCGACAGTTCACCGTGGATATTCATGGTTACCGTCAGGGCGATGATTTCATACTGGACGAAGCCTTCGTCTACAACGACGGCGAGCGCCAAAGCCGTCAGTGGCGCATCCGCTCGATGGGTGACGGGCAGTATGAAGGTCGCGCTCCGGATGTTCTGGGCGTGGCCAAAGGCGTGGCGCGCGGACAGGCCTTGAACTGGCGCTACAAGCTGGATTTGCCCTACGGCGACGGCTCGATCAGCGTGGATTTTGACGACTGGATGTTCCTGCAAACCGAAGAGGTGCTGGTCAATCGCGCGGACGTGAGCAAGTTTGGATTCAAGGTCGGCGAAGTGGTGCTGTTTTTCCAGCGCCAGCCTGATCAGCCCGATGCGAAGCCCTAAGAACCTGTTTACGATCGTTTTTGAGGCTAAAACTCTTCGTGAAACGGTTCTGTAGGTGCGAATTCATTCGCACAAATGAGCCTGAGTTGTGCGAATGAATTCGCACCTACACTTTTTTTGGCGACCATTTTTCCGCTCAGTGGTGAGATCGTAAACAGGTTCTAAGTGCAGGAGGAGAGAATAATGTCCAGACCATGGCTTTCTATCGTCTTGTTCATGTGTGCGCTCGCAGCGAATGCTGCGCTCCCGGTCAACGCCGCGCCACAGTCCGATGCGGCGCTCGTGCTGCGCGGGCAGGGGACGGCCAGTTATCTGATGATCGATGTCTATGAGGCGCGGCTTTATGCGCCGGCTGACTTGCCTGCAAGGGATCTGCCTCGCGCCTCCGCGCCGTTGCGCTTGCGCCTGAGCTACAAGCTGCCGCTCAGCCGGGATGACATCATTCGCGTGACCTGGGAAAAGCTCAGGGAGCAGTGGCCGCAGCAACGTATCCAGAAGATCGCCCCGGCTCTGGAAACGCTGCATGCGCGTTTGCGCGACGTGGACGAGGGCGATAGCTACACGCTTGAATACCATCCCGAACAGGGGATGAGCATGTGGTTGAATGACAGAATCATTTGGCAGGGCGGCGATGCGGCTCTGGCCGAGGCTTATTTCGGCTTGTGGCTGAAGCAGCCTGCGTTGTCCGAGCCTTTGCGCCTGGCTTTGTTGGGTCAAGCGGAGTGAGCCGCAAGCCTGCGGCGTAACCAGCGGGCGAAAACGCCCAGCAGCGGAATACGCTCATAAATCTGCGCGGCAGGATCCCAATAGTCGATATGTTCGCTGACCAGTCCGTTTGCGGCGAATACCACCCGACTCATGCCCTCGATGCGCAGTTCGTCGGTGCAGACAAAGCTCCAGTGCAGGTAAGCGGTGCGTTCATGGCAGGCGTGATCGAGCACGGTAAAGCGCGCTTGCGGGCAGGGGCGATACATGTGCGCGAACACCTTGCGGATGGCCGTCAGGCCGCGTACATCGTTGAATGGATCCTGAAAACGGGCGTCGGGCAGGAAAAACTCTCCGAAACGCTCAAGATCATCCGCTTCAAACTGGTTGAAGAAGTCGATGTAGCGCGCCGCGGCGGATTCGATCGTCATTGTCATGAGCCAGTGATCCTGCGTATCAGCGGAAAATAGAGGGCGTAGGGCAGGTTGCGCAAGCGCTTCATGATGAATACGAAGCCGCGCGGGAAACTGATTTCAAAGCCAGTATGGTCCAGCGCCCTGATAATGCTGGCCGCCGCCTCGTCGGCCTCGATGATGAAGGGCATGGCAAAACTGTTTTTGGCGGTCAGCGGGCTTTTGACAAAGCCTGGATTGATGACGCGCAGGCGTACGCCGTAACGCGCAAACTCGGGGTGCAGGGCTTCGGCCATATTGATCAGGGCGGCCTTGGTCGCGCCATAGGGTGCGGCCAGCGGCAGGCCACGGTAGCCGGCGACGCTTGCGGTGACCAGAATCTGCCCCCTGCCGCGCGCGCACATGGATGCACGCAAGGCGTCGATGCCATGCACCACGCCCAGATAATTGACCTGCATCAGTCGCTCGAACAGCGCCGCATCGAAATCTTCCAGCGCCATCGGCGTGTAGTCGCCCGCGTTGAGCACGGCCAGATCAATGCAGCCGATTTCATTTTCAATGCGTTGCACGGCGGCATGGACATCCTCCGTGCGGGTGACGTCCAGCGGGAGGGGATGGATGTTCGGCGACTCCTCGGCAAGTTGTTGCAGGGCTTGCTGATTGCGCGCCGAGGCGACGACTCGCCAGCCTTGTTGAGCCAGTCGCCTGCACAGTGCGGCGCCGATGCCGCTGCTGGCGCCGGTGATCCAGGCCAGCGATGCTGAGGTGGATAAGGACATGACAATATCTCTGCAATTAATGTACAATATTTGTACACGATGATTTGGAAACTTGCCAGAGTGAATAGCATCGACTTGCCGGATCAGAACGGCCTTTATCCCATCCGTACCGTGGCGCATTTGACCGGGGTCAATCCGATCACCCTGCGCGCATGGGAGCGGCGTCACGGTCTGATTCAGCCGGTACGCACCGAGAAGGGGCATCGCCTCTACAGTCAGCGCGATATTGAAAATATTCGCCACATCACGCATCTGCTGGAGCAGGGCATGTCCATTGGGCAGGTGCCGCAGGTGCTTGATCGTGAAGCGGACATTTCTGCGCAGACCCATGTGACTGATACTGCCAAGTCGGTCAATGTCTCCTGGCTGGATGCCTACCAATCCGCGCTGTCACTGCTCGATGATGCGCAGCTCGACCGTCTGGAGGCCGAAGTCATGGGTTTCATCCAGGCCGATGATGCGCTGGAGGCCTTGTTCCTGCCTGCATTGGATGCGCTGGATGCAGTGAGATTGCAAAGCGCCGTCGCCGATGCGCAATACCATGCCCTGAAGCTGCGTCTGTTGCCCATGCTCGCCTCGCGGGTGCGCGGGCTGGCGCATGCTCATGAGGCTTCAGGCTTTGGCTTGACCAGTTTGCCGCCGGAACGCGGCATGTTTGAACTTCTGCGCTCGGCCCACGCCTGGCAACGCGCCGGTTTGTCGGTTCGCATTCTGGGCGCGGGTTTGACCGCGAACACCATCATGCAAGCGGCGCGTGTGCGTGGCCTATCCAAGGTCGCCATCCTGTTCGACCAGAAGCCGCCGACCGCCATTTTTGGCTCCCAGCTTCCGCTGTTCAGGGATTCAGGCGTGGATTTGATCGCCGTGGGTTTGCGAGTGGGCGATTTTCGCGATGAACTCGACGCCCTCGGGATTTTTTCGGCGGTTTGCGAGCCGACTGCTGCGCTGGATGCGCTGCGCGCATGGTCATGAACGCCGCATGTCAAGAGCACGGCTGCGCTGCTAAGATGCCGACATCATTGTTTGCAGATTTGAACGCGAATTGCGCAGGATTCCATCGCATGCTCAACGTCAACATCCTTATCAAGGCCATTCAGGCCTCCAACGACGGCATCGTCATTTCCGAGATGGAAGGCGACGATCACATCCTGATCTACGTCAACCCGGCCTTTGAGCGTCTGACCGGTTATAGCGCCGAGGAAATTCTCTATCAGGATTGTCGCTTCCTGCAGGCTGGGGATCGCGAGCAACCGGCGCTGGCGACGATACGCAGCGCGCTGGACAAGGGTGAGCCCGTGCGCGCCGTGCTGCGCAACTATCGCAAGGATGGCGGCATGTTCTGGAACGAGCTTTCCATCACCCCGGTGTTTGACGAAGATTCGGAGCTGACTTATTACATCGGCATCCAGAAAAACGTCACCCGGCAAGTCGAGCTGGAGCAGGAAAACGCCCGTTTGCGCGCCAAGCTTGCCGCGTTGGGAGTGGACGCCGAGTCCTGAGGGCTGCCATGCGCGCGGTGCACATCGTCTGGTTCAAACGTGACTTGCGCATCGAGGATCATCGCCCGTTGATGGAAGCGGCCGCGCATGGCGAGGTGTTGCCCCTGTACATTGTCGAGCCCCAGGCCTGGCGACAGCCGGACGCCTCCTTGCGCCAATGGCGTTTTGTGCGTCAAACCCTGCTTGAGCTGGATGCCGATTTGCGCGCGCTGGGCGCTGCGGGTCTGGTGGTGCGTGTCGGTGAGACTTGTGCGGTGCTGGCCGCTTTGGCCAGGGAATTTTCCGTCGCCGGATTGTGGTCGCATGAGGAAACCGGCAATGACTGGAGCTTTGCGCGTGATCGGGCGGTGCTGGCCTGGACGAAGCGACAAGGCGTCGCCTGGACGGAGTTTCGTCAGGATGGCGTCCTGCGTCGTCTGAACTCGCGCAACGGCTGGGCGGAGCATTGGCAGCGCTTCATGGTTGCAGCGCTCATTCCCGCGCCCGCCAAGCTGGAAGCCGTGGACGCACCCAGCGATCATTTGCCCGATGAGCGCGCTTTGTTTGCCGACAACTATGCGCAAGGCGACGATTGCCCCCACGCCCAACCGGGCGGAAGAAGCCATGCCCTGCGCCTGCTGCATAGCTTCCTGCATGTGCGCGGCAAAAATTACGCACGCGGCATGTCCTCGCCCTTGACTGCGGAAAGCGCCTGTTCACGTCTTTCGCCGCATATCGCCTGGGGCGCCTTGTCCATGCGCGAGATCGTGCATGCGCTGCATGCGCGTCAAGTCGAAGCGCCTGAGGGCTGGGGGCGCGCGCTTGCCGCGTTTGCAGCGCGTCTGGCATGGCAGAGTCATTTCATGCAGAAACTGGAGTCCGAGCCGCGCATGGAGTTCGCCAACCTGCATCCGGCGCTGGCGCATGAGCGCCAAAGCGTGGATGCCCGCCTGCTGCGCGCCTGGAGCGAGGGTCGTACCGGTTTTCCGCTGATCGACGCCTGCATGCGCATGTTGCATGCCACCGGCTGGATCAACTTCCGCATGCGCGCCATGCTGGCCGCCTTCGCCTGTTATCACCTATGGCAACCCTGGCGCGAGGTCGGCCTGCATCTCGCTCGCTTGTTTATCGATTACGAACCAGGCATCCACTGGAGCCAGATGCAAATGCAGTCGGGCAGCACCGGCATCAACGCCTTTCGCATCTACAACCCGGTCAAGCAGTCTTACGATCAAGACCCCGAGGGCGTTTTCATTCGCCGCTGGCTTCCCGAGCTGGGGCGTGTTCCGGCGGAGTGGGTTCACGAGCCTTGGCGTATGCCCGCGGAATTGCAAAAGACCTACGCCTGCAGCATCGGGCAGGACTACCCCGCGCCGATCGTGGATCACGAGCAGGCGGCGCGTGCGGCCAGAGAAAAGCTGCACCTGGCCTATCGCGGCGATCAGGCGCGGGAGAGCAGCCGACAAGTGATGGAAAAACACGGCAGCCGCAAGCGTCGTTCACGTGCCCCTGCGCCCGCCAAGACCAGCGCTCAACTGGATCTGTTCGCATGAAGCGCCGCGCCAACGACAAGGCCGATTTGCCCGGCAAGATCTGTGTGGTGTGCCAGCGTCCCTATGCTTGGCGCAAGAAATGGGCGCGGGTATGGGCGGAAGTCAGGTATTGCTCGGATGCCTGTCGGCGAGCGGCCAGGTCGCGCAAAGATCATGCGTAATCTGGTCATTGTCCTGGGCGATCAGCTCAATGCGGACAGCGCCGCGCTGGATGGGTTTGACCCTGGACTTGACCGTGTCTGGATAGCGGAAGTCGTCGAGGAGAGCACGCATGTCTGGTCGCACAAGGCGCGCATCGTACTGTTCTTGTCGGCCATGCGTCATTTTGCGGAGGCGTTGCGCCAGCGTGGCTGGCCGCTGGAGTATCACGTACTGGATGAGCAAGCCCCTGCCTCGTTGGCCGAACTGTTGCGCCTCTCGCTGCATCAGGCTCAGTTCGAGCGTGTGGTGATGGTCGAGGCTGGCGACTGGCGCGTGCAGCAGAGCTTGCAGGCGGCATGCGAGGCCGCGGCCATGCCCCTGCAAATCCGCCCCGATCGCCACTTTATCGCCGATGGCGAGACCTTTGCGCGTTGGGTGCAGGGGCGCAAGGTTTTGCGTATGGAGCACTGGTATCGCCTCATGCGGAAGCAGAGCGGATTGTTGATGCAAGGCGCGCAACCCTGCGGCGGACAATGGAATTTTGATGCCGATAATCGTAGCGCCTTTGATGCTCGCGGTCCGGGCTTCCTGCCCGAGCCCCTGCGTTTTGAGCCGGATGCCGTCACCCGTGCGGTGATGAGCCTGGTTGAAGAACGTTTTGTCGATCACCCCGGCGCGCTGCAAGACTTTGACTGGCCGGTCAATGCTGCCCAAGCTGAGCAGGCGCTGGAAGATTTCATCACGCATCGACTGGCGAATTTTGGCCATTACCAAGATGCCATGTGGACGCGCGAGACTTGGCTCTATCACAGCCGTTTGTCCGCCGCCTTGAATCTCAAGCTACTTGATCCGTTGCATGTTTGCCGCGCCGCCGAAGCGGCCTACGTGCGCGGCGCAGCGCCTATCGAGGCAGTGGAAGGCTTCATCCGTCAGATTCTTGGTTGGCGGGAGTATGTGCGCGGTCTTTATCGTCTGTGGATGCCCGAGTGGCTGGAGTGGAACGCGCTGGAAGCTCGCCAGCCCTTGCCCGCTTTTTTCTGGACGGGCGAAACGGACATGGCCTGCTTGCGCGAGGTCATCGGCCAGACGTTGCAAACCGGCTATGCGCATCACATTCAGCGCTTGATGGTCACCGGGCTGTTTTGCCTGTTGCTCGGAGTTGAGCCTCGACAGGTTCACGCCTGGTATCTGGCGGTTTATGTGGATGCCGTGGAATGGGTCGAGCTGCCGAACACGCTGGGCATGAGCCAGTATGCCGATGGCGGCCGCATGGCATCCAAACCGTATATCGCCAGCGGCAAGTACATACAGCGCATGAGCAATTACTGTGCAACATGCCGTTTCCGTCCAGAGCAGGCTGCCGGGACTCAGGCCTGTCCGTTTACCACCCTGTACTGGGATTTTCTGCGGCGTCATCAAGACCTGCTCATGCGAAATCCGCGCATGGGGCAGCAGGTGCGCAATCTGTTGCACAAGGGTGCGAGCGAACGCGCGGAGATTGAATCCAGAGCGGAATTCCTGCGTCAGCATTTCCAGGCCTAGCAGCTTGCTGAAATACTTGTTTCAGCATCCTGCTAGAGTTCAGGGCGCTTTCTTGGAACCTGTTTACGATCTCGCCATTGAGCGGAAAATAGTCGCAAAAAAGTGTAGTTGCGAATTCATTCGCACAATTTAGGCGCGTTTGTGCGAATGAATTCGCACCTACAGTGTCGTTTCACGAAGGATTTTTAGCTTCAAAAAAGATCGTAAACAGGCTCTTCGCAAATTCGAGGACAAAAAAACGGGGTCATTCGACCCCGTTGTGTTTTGCGTCATGCGCTCAAGGACGCGCCGAGCGACTCAGCGTTGCCACAGTTACACGCTGACGATGCGGCGATTGCCCTTGCCGGGTAGAACCTTCAGCGTCTTGTCCTTGATCAGGGTGTAAGTCTTGGACTTGACGGTGCTCACCATCGTCCACTCCGCCGTGGCGGCCTGCGGGGTGATGTCCACCACCATGTAGCCGCGCTGGTAGGTGTTGGCGTATTTCATGGTCGGGATCAGCTGCTGCACGCCTGCCGCCAGCTCAAGCGGGTTTTGGCTGGGCAGGTATTCCTCCAGTCCGGGGGAAGAGACGCTGGATGTGGCGAATTCCACGCCCACCGGATTGCCGTTGATGTCGTCCAGGTTGTTGGCCCAGGCGTTGTGCGTGTCGCCGGAAATGACGATCAGGTTCTTATCCAGCGCACGCGCCATGCCGTACACCGTCTGGCGCGGCGCTTCGTAGCCGTCCCAGGCATCCAGGTTGTAGGGAATGCTGGGCGCCTGGATGATGGCCTGCATCTTCGGATCGGCGACGATGGCCAGTTGCTCCTGAGTCATGCCCGCGTTCAGGTAGTCGGCGGGCTTCGGGCTGGTGTTGCCGGCGGCGGCGAGTTTTTGCGTAATGGTCTGGTAGGTGATGAAGGCGGTGGCGATGGTGGCGTACTCGCCGAAGCTTACGCTGGGGTTTTGCGGCGTGGGGGTGAGCAGGGGCGAGGGCAGGTACATCTTGCCCATCAGGATCTGCTGGCCGAGCACCTGCCAGGTCGCGGAGGAGGCGGCCAGCTGGCCTTGCAGCCATTGCGTTTGCGTTGCGCCCAGGAGCTGGCGATTGGGGTTGGCCATGGCCTGACCGAAGGCGGTTGCATCGAAGGCGCCGGTGGTCGGGCTGATGAAGTCGGCGTAGTCCAGTTGCTTGTCGCGGCCGATCACGCGGGTGTCCAGCATGTGCAGGCTGAGCAGGTTGCCGAAGTCGAACGAGCGATAAATGCGCAGCGGGTTGGCGGAGTCGGGCTGGCGGATGGGCAGCCATTCGTAATACGCCTGGATGGCGGCGGAGCGACGTGCGCTGAAGGAGCCTTCCGTATTGGCGTCGTGGTTTTCCGCGCCGTCCTTCCAGGTGTCGTTGGCGATCTCGTGGTCGTCCCATACGCAGATGAAGGGCAGCTTGGCGTGCAGAGCTTGCAGATCGGCGTCGCTGCGATATTGCGCGTAGCGGGTGCGATAGTCGGACAAGGAGAGCAGCTCGTGCGTCGGCGCAGAAACGCGGTTGAGTTGCACCGCATCTTCCGATGCGTAGCCGTCCTTGCCGTATTCATAGATGTAGTCGCCCAGATGCACGACGGCGGTCAAATCGCTGCGCTTGGCGGCTTCGGCATACACTTGGAAGAAGCCCGCCGGGAAGTTGGCGCAAGAGAACACCGCCAGCTTGACCTGGCTGACGCTGCCGCTAGGCAGGGTGCGTGTGCGGCCAATGCTCGATGCCGTGCCGCCGTGCTTGAAGCGGTAGAAATAGCTCTGGCCAGCCTTGAGCCCGGTCGCATCGACCTTGACCGTGTAGTCCTTGCTGGCGTCGGTGCTCACGCTGCCCTTGCTGACGATGCTGGCGAAGGCTTCGTCGCTGGCGACTTCCCATTCGATGCTGGGGGAGAAGGTTTCCGACGGTGTGGCGCGTGTCCAGAGAATGACACGATCAGCCAGCGGGTCGCCGCTGGCCACGCCGTAGTTGAAGCTGACGGTGGGCGCGGGAAGAATAGTTGCATCATCGCCACCGCAGCCGCTCAGGCTCAGCCCAGTAGTGGCGATAGCGGTGCTGGCTGCAATTTGGTGAATGAATTGACGACGCGAGGGGTTGATGCTGGACATGAATAAGGCTTCCTTGAAGTGAGGGGGCGTTAAACCTTAGTTCAAGATTCTTTCAGTCCAGTGAATTCGTCATGAAATCATCATGAAGAAATTGATTTCGCGTCATCCTGCGAAAGGAGCTATTGATTTGTTCCCCCGCTTCGTTCTCGCTCTTTATGAAGGGGGTCATGTCATCGTGCCCCCGCGCCATATGCGCACAACTCAGCAGTAGTTCTAGAAATACAATCGCGCCCAGCCACTGATTGTTTTTGAAGGCGCGGATGCAGACTTGAGGTTCGTCGGTGACTATGTTTCAGGCTTGATAGCGCCGCAGCATGTCCTGTGCGATCTGCACGAACTCTTCCCGCAACCCTTCCGGGGCGACAACCTCAACTTCGTCGCCAAAGCCGAGCAGCCAGCGGCGCAGTTCCAGCGTGTCCTTGACGCTGGCGGTCAGCTTCTCGCGTCCGTCGGACATCGGCTCAAGCGTTTGATCCGCGCTTAACGGCGTTCACGGCATCCTTGCGCCAAAACCAGCCATGCGGCTTGGAGCGGGTATCCGTCTCCAGCGGAAACACGCCGGATTCGACGATTTCCTTCAAGTCGCGTCAGGAGAGATGAGCCTTGGCTTCTTGCATCTGCCATGTTGGCATGATGATTTCTCAAAAATCTGACTAGACGGCGCCTGGCTCTAGTCGGCCACGGCGGGAATGCAAGGGCAAAAAATCATGCCTGCTTGCTCTCCATGCGCTCCGCGCCCCGGAATAACTACTGATCCAATGCATATATTGAGTTTCGGTACGAATGTTGTAATGCTTGGTTCGAATCCAGTCACGCACCTGGTCGAGCAGCTTGGGCGCTGGCGCAGGTGGTGTACTTAAATTCATAAAAATGCCTTGTATTTTTCATTGTTCCAACAAAAACAGCATGATACGTTGGCATCGTTTTAGATAGACACCTGACAAGGTGTCTATTACACGTTCGGCGTCATTGAAGAGGTTCTTGAGCGAATGAAGCGATTGATTGATCTTTCCAATGAAGAGGCAAGGGCCCATTTCCTGAAGGGCAGCAGCTACTTCAACGGGGATCTGCCCAAATACATCAGTTTCGAGCCAATACTGAATGCCGTTTCGTCCGTCCTTAAAGGCGATAGCTTTGCTCAATTTAAGAATGAAAATCCCAAAGAACTTCCGAACGTAAACTACAACTTCATTGCAAACAAGGATGGAAAGTTTGCATGGCGACCCTATGAGCTGATGCATCCCGCAATTTACGTATCATTAGTAAGTGTGATTTGTGATGAGGCGAACTGGGCAAGCATAAGAGCACGGCTCAAAGAGTTTGAGGGAGGTGTAGTTGATTGTTGTAGTGCACCAGTGATGTCCGTCGATCACCAGACTGATGTAGCAACTCAGATTAAGAACTGGTGGCAGAGCGTTGAACAGAGGTCACTGACTTATTCACTTGAGTTCAGTCATCTTCTTCATACTGATGTGACTGACTGTTATGGTTCTCTCTACACCCATAGCATTGCTTGGGCGTTGCACGGTTTACCGAAGGCAAAGGAAGAAAAATCGAATAAATCCTTGCTTGGAAACAAAATCGATTTCCACATCCAAGCAAGTCGTTATGGCTAGACCAATGGTATTGCGCAGGGTTCGGTTCTCATGGATTTCATCGCGGAAATCGTTCTTGGATACGTCGATGAGCAGATAAATCTTGAACTCAGTGGAAGCTCCGACATCCGGATACTTCGATACAGGGACGACTATCGAATATTTGCAAATAACGACGAGCGTGCAGAAGCGGTTCTAAAGGTAGTCAGCGATAAATTGCGAGCGGTGGGGATGAGGCTCGGTGTGTCAAAGACGTTTTCCTGCAGAAACGTAGTGGAAGGGTCGATAAAGCCAGATAAGTTGGCCGGAATCGAGCTACAAGACCTCGGAATAACTAACGCAAAGACAATTCAAAAGCAGCTCTTGAGGCTGCATTCCTTCGGTCAGCGATTTCCTAACAGCGGAGCTTTACGCAGGTTAGTTGGCGAGCTGCACACTAATGTTTCAAAGCAAACTGAGGCACCGGACGACCTTGACGTGCAGGTTGCGATTGCGACAGATATTGCATTTGTCTCGCCCTCGACGTTTCCGGCTGTGGCCGGCATTCTGAGCCATCTTATTTCACTCGCACCAAGTGAGAAGAAAGCGCTCTTATGGAGCAAAGTGCGCGAAAAGATGGCGCGAGTCCCGTACAACGGTTACCTTGAGATTTGGCTCCAGCGGGTCACACAACCGAAAGTCGTTGGCATCAAGTTTGAGAGCGACGAACCTATTTGTCAGATCGTGAGTGGGGCATCGCCTCAGCTCTGGGAGTCCAGTTGGATTGCGAGTGAGGCACTCAAGAAAGCCTTAGATGTAAGCAAGATCGTCATTGCCGATGCTGGCGAGGCGAAGGAAGTGATTCAGCCGGAAGAAGTGGAATTGTTTAAGGAAAATGCATGGGCGTATTAGTCTCGTATAGCGTTGAGTCAGCAGCGATGTCGCCGAACAAATCGTTCCAGGGGACTCCGAAAAAGCTCCGCTTTTTCTCCGCCCCTGAACTCAAGCATTCTGGCACACTTGCCACTCTTCGCGCGGCAAGGTGCTCAATTCGATTACGTTAGCCGCATAGGGCAATCACCGTGATTTCTTGGCTCCATCCAATATGTTACGTTTGTCTCTCCAAGGAGCAATTGTGCTTGCGTCATGTGGGTCGCGGCGAAGCTGTCTTCATCCCTCCGTTGGTAGCCATCGACACAAGAGGGACGAGGAAAGTCTTGGCCATCGGCAATGACGCGCAACACTTGCGCGAGGTGCCGCACGTAGATGTCGTCAATCCATTTACCCATCCCCGCACTTTGATCTCGGATTTCACTACCGCCCAGGTTTTGCTAAGAGCTGCCGTAAAATTTCTCTTTAAGAAAAGCAGTTGGTTTCTTCCCGCACCGATTATCGTCATGCATCCAGTCGAAAATCCACTAGGCGGCTTTACTCAGGTTGAACTCCGAGCTTTGCATGAGCTTTGTTTGGGTGCTGGTGCAAGCCAATCCAAAGGGTGGCTCGGTCGAGAGTTGAGCGATCAAGAACTGAAAAGCGGAAAGTTTCCTTCCGATGGCGAGGTGCTGTGGTGAGATATGCGTCTAACAACTCGATCCAGGGGACACCCAGCAAGCTGGGTTCCCTCCCTGCGGTCGGTACCCCTGATCTCGAACATTAGACATTTATGACATCATCCCCACTCACTACTCGCGAATATGCTTACTTTCATATTTCTGGCTCAGGGACGCATGAGCACGTCACGGCAGTGCTTGGAATTTCGCCCTCAGAAGCCTGGAACGTTGGCGACACAAAGCCACAAAATGGAAAGCCCTGCAAATTTATGAGTTGGCGTTTGAGCAGCGGCTTAGATGACACGCAGCCCCTAGATAAGCACATCCAAAACTTATTCCTTTACTTACAACCAAAGGCCGAAGCCCTTCGCCAACTGTGGCTCGACTATGACATCACTCTCCAGTGTGTTGGCTATTTCCCCGCAAGCGGGCATGGCGTACATTTCGACCGCGAACAGATTCGTCAGGCTGCCCAGCTAGGTTTGGCATTCGATCTCGATTTCTACTATGTCGATGACTATGGACACCATGTCTAACACTGCGGTCAACTGGGACTGGCTTACAGCGGGCCTCACCCGCTTCCAGCCATCCCGTTACCTTGGACGTTAGGCATTTCCACTGGTCTAGCCCCCCGAGTTGTAACACTGGCCACATAGCTGAGCGGCTGAACTCACCCCGCCTTTGAATACTGGCCTCGATATCATCGAAAAAGCCGCGCCGACGTTTGAAGCGTTGTTCAATCATATTCAAGCTGCTCGCGAAGCAGATTGACGGTATTGGCATCGGCGTATGCTCTGCGCCGATGCCATGTTCTATCGAAAGAACAGTTTCGATAGGGCATGGCGCGTTGTTTCAGCTTGCCTGAAACTGGTTCATCACCAAGCTTGCAACCAGACCAACAAGCACCGCCGCACCTAGCCACTGGTTGTTTTTGAAGGCGCGGATGCAGGCGGCGGGCTGGTAGTCGCGGATCAGCCATTGTTGCCAGATGCTCAGGATCAGGGCGGCGAGCAGGCTGAGGTTGTAGGGCAGTCCCAGCGCGTGCATGTGGCCGATGATGAAAAGAATCAGCAGGGTGAGCAGTTGCAGCAGGCCGATGATGAGTCGGTCGTGTTTTCCGAAAAGGATGGCGGTGGATTTCACGCCGATTATCAGATCATCCTCGCGGTCGGCCAGGGCGTACATGGTGTCGTAAGCAATCGTCCAGACCACGGTGGCCAAAAATAGCAACAAGGCGCTGAGATTGAATTGCCCGCTTTGCGCGGCATAGGCCATGGGCACGGCCCAGGCGAAGGCGATACCCAGATGCAGTTGCGGCAGGTGATGCAGGCGCTTCATGAACGGGTAGCTGGCGGCGAGCAGCAGGCCGACGACGGCGAGTTGTTGGGTGAGTGGGTTAAGTAAAAACACCAATCCAAAGGCGATCAGGCTCAAAACCGCGAATACCGCGAGGGCTTCCCACGGGCGGATCAGCCCGGCGGCGAGCGGGCGGGTGCAGGTGCGGGCGACGTGCGGGTCGATGTTGCGGTCGGCGTAGTCGTTGATCGCGCAGCCCGCCGAGCGCATCAGCACCACGCCGGCGCTGAATACGGCGAGGTTGAGCAGGCTGGGCCAGTCCGGCGAGGCGGCGAGGAACAAGGCCCACAGGGTTGGCCAGAGCAAAAGCAGTGTGCCGACGGGTTTATCCAGGCGGGTGAGTTGGGCGTAGAGTTTCAGGCGTTGCAGCATGTTAGGGGTTATTCACAGCGTGATTGACGGTATCATGCGCGCTTTGCACCTGGCAGGATGACGCATGACGATACGTTTGTTTGAGCATTTTAGCCCGACGGTGGGACAAGACGCCTGGGTTGCCGAACGTGCCGAAGTGATCGGTCAAGTCAGGCTGGGCGCGCAGAGTTCCGTGTGGCCGATGGCGGTTTTGCGCGGCGACATCAATCACATCGAAATCGGTGCGCGCAGCAATGTGCAGGACGGCACGATCATTCATGTGACCCATGCCAGCCGTTTTCATCCCAGAGGCGCGCCGGTATGGGTGGGCGAGGATGTGACCATTGGGCATCGTGCGGTTTTACATGCCTGTACGGTGCATGATCGCGCCCTGATCGGCATGGGGTCGCTGATTTTGGATGAAGCGGTGATCGAGTCGAACGTGATCGTCGGTGCGGGCAGCGTGGTTCCGCCGCACAAGGTGTTGGAGTCTGGGTTTTTGTGGCTGGGCGCTCCGGCGCGCAAGGTGCGTGAACTCACCGTGGAAGAACTGGAATATCTGGGCTATTCGGCGACGTATTACGCTGAATTGGCGGCGCGGCATCGTGCCAGCAGCCTGATGAATGCGCCTGTCGAGCCGTAATCATGCGGCGTCTTGCTGCCCCGCTGTATGGTCTGCTGCTGTGGGGTATGGCCTCGTGGCTGGCTTGGCTGATGCTGGCGGCGCTGGATTTTCTCTATCCCCTGGCCTATCGCGCGCTGGACATCGGCGCGACCCTGCAAACCTATGTGCCGCAAAACCGTTTCGGCAAGCAGGACTATCCATTCGCCGATATTGCGCAGCATTTCGCACATTTTTCCGCCATTGCCCAGGCGATTCACGCGCATGGGGCGGGTCTGGCGCAACTGACGTATCAGGATGGGCAGGGCAGGGCGCTGGGCTTGTTGCTCACGCCAGATGAAGTGCTGCATTTGCAGGATGTAGCGCGACTGGTGGATGCGGGCATGTTGTTCGGCGCGCTGATGAGCCTGGGCTGGCTGGCCTGCCTTGCCATCATGCTGCATTCAGGCTGGGCGCTGCCCCGATTACGCAACATCATGCTGGCAACGGCGGTGATCTTGCTCGTTCTTGCCGCGCTGTTGGCGGTATTGGGCTTCAAGCCGGTGTTTTACGCGCTGCATGTGTGGATTTTTCCGGCCAATCACCCCTGGTTTTTCTACTACCAGGACTCGTTGATGAGTACGCTGATGCAAGCCCCCAATCTGTTCGCCCTGATCGGGGTGGCCTGGTTGCTGTCGGCTGTATTGATCTTGTTGCTGCTGGACTTTGCGGCTAGATTTCTTGCCCGGCGTATGCGGCTTGTCAACCACATTTCCAAAGGAGAAAGTGCATGAAAAAACTGATTCCAACAATGCTCGCCCTGGCGCTTGGAACACTGCTTGCCGCGTGCAATACGGTGGAGGGCGTGGGTAAGGACATCCAGAGCGGCGGCAAGGCGATTGAACGTGCGGCACAGTGATTTTGCGTGATGTTTCATGCTCTTGAAGCGTCATTCTGCAGCCCTAGATTGCGCTTGCCCAGCAAGGGTATTTCTTAGAGGAGAGCAACATGAGCAACATCACTCGTTATGATCCGTTTGAAATGACTGAACCTTTTGACAATCTCTTTCGCGGATTTTTCCGCCCGGTGCAGATCGAGAAGGATGCGCCGCATATCCGCATCGACGTGAAGGAAGATGACAAGGCCTATGCCGTGCACGCCGATATTCCCGGGGTGAACAAGGAAGATATTCACGTCACCGTGGAAGGCAATATGATCGCCATCAGCGCTGAAGTGAAGAAAAGCAGCGAGCAGAAGGAAGGCGAAAAAGTGCTGCGTAGCGAGCGTTTTGTGGGGCGTAGCAGTCGTAGCTTTATGCTGGAGCATGAGGTCGACGAAACTGCCGCCGTGGCCAAGTATGAAAATGGCGTGTTGGAGCTGACATTGCCGAAGAAGGCGGTTTCAGTGAGCAAGCGTCTGGCGATTCAGTAATTCCCAGCTCGACCGCGTACTTGATTTTCGTTGAGAAAAAGGCAGCCGAGGCTGCCTTTTTTGCATTTCGCTCAAGCGCCTTGCGTGACTTGTAACGGGCTGGGTTGTGGGCAAACTAACCCAGCAGCTTCCTTAAGAAACCCGCATCATCCGCGCTGATGCTTGCACCGCTGGAGAGCAGGGCGAGCAGTCTGTCCTTGCGCTCATCCTCGGTTTCAAGATGCTCCGGATCAAGATTGCGGTGCTGGATGTACACCCCTTCAAGATAGAGGCTGTCAGCGTCCAGACCGCTGCGGAAGAAGGGCGCTTCCTTATGCACGATGTGGCGCATGACGCGGCGGAACATTTCGCGAGCTGCGGTGGGCGTGGTGAATATTTCCGCGCCGCTGCCCTGACCCAGATGATCCTGAACCGGACTCCACGAGTAAGTCGAATTGCTGAAGGTGCGCTCATGCGCCAGATTGTGCTTTCTACCGTTGATGTGCGCTGAGATGAGGTAATAATTGGGTTTCTGGTGCATCTTGGAATCGTGCATGGCGGTGCGCTAAGCGGAGTTTCATGTTCATACGGTCTGTTCGATTTTGTCACGTTTCACCCAGCCGCGGATCAGCAAATAAAACACTGGCGTGAGCAGCAGGCCGAAGAAGGTGACGCCCAGCATGCCGAAGAACACTGGCGTGCCGATGGCATGACGCATTTCCGCGCCCGCGCCGCTGGCCAGCACCAGCGGCACGACCCCGGCGATAAAGGCGATCGAGGTCATGATGATCGGGCGCAGACGCAGGCGGCAGGCGTCCAGCGCGGCTTCCATCGCGCTCAGGCCGTGATCCTCGCGGATTTTGGCGAACTCGACCAGAAGGATCGCGTTTTTGCTCGCCAGGCCGATCAGCACCAATAGCGCCACCTGGGTGAGGATATTGTTGTCGCCGCCGGTCATTTTCACGCCGAGCATGGCGAACAGAATCACCATCGGCATGATGAGAATGATGGCGAAGGGCAGCGACCAGCTCTCGTACAACGCCGCCAGCACCAGGAACACCACCAGCACGGAAATAGCGAAGATTTGCAGCGTGGTGTTGCCGGCGATGATTTGCAGATAGGTCAGCTCGGTCCATTCGTAACCCACGCCGGGCGGCAGGGTTTCCCCCAAGAGCTTTTCCATCACCTGGATCACCTCGCCGGAGCTGGTGCCGGGCGTGGCCGAGCCGTTGATTTCGATGGCCGGGTAGGTGTTGTAGCGCACCACGCGGTCGGGGCCGGTGATTTCGCTAATGTCCACTAGGCCGGAAAGCGGCGCCATCGTGCCGTCCAGGGCGCGGGCTTGCAGGCGTTCGATACTCTCTTGGCCTGCGCGGAAGTCGCCTTCGGCCTGGGCGATCACTTGATAGGTGCGACCGAACAGGTTGAAGTCGTTGACGTACAGCGAGCCGAGGTTGATTTGCAGCGTATCGTAGATGCTCTGCAAGGGAATGCCCATTTGCAGAGCGCGCTCGATGTCGATTTGCGTGTGCAATTGCGGCACGTTGTTCTGGAAGCTGGAAAACAGTGCAGTCACGCCGGGCGTTTGCTTGCTCATGGCATTGCCTGTGGCCATGACCTGCTTGGCGGCTTCGTCCAGCGCGCTTAGACCCACGCCGCTTTTATCCTGCACTTGCAGCTTGAAGCCGCCGAGCGACCCCAGACCGCGAATCGGCGGCGGCGGGAACACGGCGACAAAGGCTTCGTCGATCGCGCCCAGGCGTTGGCGCAGGTTCATGGCGATGGCATTGGCGTTCTGCCCCAGCGCCACGCGCTCGCTGAACGGCTTGAGCGGCATGAACACGGTGGCGGCGTTCGAGGTCGGGCCAAAGCTGACAATCGACAGGCCGGGGAAGGCCACGCTATGCGCCACGCCGGGCGTTTCGCGCATGATCTTGGCCGCTTCCTGGGTCACGGCGGTGGTGCGTTCCAGCGAGGCGGCGGGCGGCAACTGGATGACGCCGATCAGATAGCCCCTATCGCCCGGCGGAATAAAGCCGCCCGGCACGCTCATAAGGGTTTGCCCGGTAAGGAACAGCAGGCCGCCGAACACGATGAGCACGATCAAGCTCAGGCGCATCAGGCGCTTGACCAGCCATTCGTAGCCGTGGCTGGCGGCGCCGAAAGCGCGGTTGAACAGCTTGAAGAACCAGCCGAACAGCAGGTTCATCAGGCGGGTAAGCAGGTCGGGCTTGGCATCGTGCGGCTTGAGCAACATGCCAGCCAGCGCCGGGCTGAGGGTAAGCGAGTTGAAGGCGGAAATCAGCGTTGCGGCGGCGATGGTCAGGCCGAACTGGCGGTAAAACTCGCCGTTGATGCCGGAAATGAACGAGGCGGGGATGAATACCGCCGCCAGCACCAGCGAAATGGCGATGATCGGTCCGGTGACTTCCTCCATCGCCATGCGCGCCGCCGCTTTCGGCTCCATGCCCTCGCTGATGTGGCGCTCGACGTTTTCGATCACCACGATGGCGTCGTCCACCACAATGCCAATCGCCAGCACCAGGCCGAACAGGGTGAGGGTGTTGATGGAAAAGCCCAGCGCATTCAATAGGATGAACGTGCCGATGATCGACACCGGCACGGCGACCAGCGGAATGATCGCCGCGCGCCAGGTTTGCAGGAAGAGCAGCACCACCAGGATGACCAGCGCCAGCGCCTCGAAGAAGGTCAGAATCACCGCATCAATCGACTGCTGCACGAATTGCGTAGTGTCGTAAACGATGCGGTAGTCGATGCCTTCCGGGAAATTCTGCTTCAGGCGCTCGATGGTCTTTTTTACCGCTTCCGAAGTGGCTAGCGCGTTCGCGCCGGGGCGCAGGAAAATCGGGATGGCCACCGCATCCTGTCCGTCCAGCTTGGAGCGCAGGGCGTAGCTGGCAGCTCCCAGGTCAAGACGCGCCACGTCGCCCAGGCGCACCATGCTGCCGTCGGATTCAGTGCGGATGATGATGTTGTTGAATTCCTCCACCGAGCGCAGGCGGCTTTGCGAAGTCACCGTCAATTGGAAGGCGCTGCTCGCCGTGCCTGGCGGTTGGCCGACGCTGCCCGCCGCCACCTGCACGTTTTGCGCGCGAATCGCGGCCACCACGTCGGAAGCGGTCAGGCCGCGTGCGGCCAGTTTGTCCGGGTCGATCCACACGCGCATGGCGTATTCGTCCGAGCCGAACACCCGCGTATCGCCCACGCCGTCCACGCGCTTGAGCTGGTCGCGGATATTGAGTACGGCGTAGTTGCCCAGAAACAGCGAGTCGTAACGCTCGTCCGGCGAAATCAGGTGGATCACCAGCATCAAGTCCGGCGATTGCTTGCGCGTAACCACGCCCTGGCGCTTGACCTCTTCCGGCAGGCGCGGCTCGGCGTTTTGCACCTTGGCCTGCACCTGCATTTGCGCGATGTCCAGATCGGTGCCGATCTCGAAGGTCAGGGTCAGGCTCATCGAACCGTCGGCGGTGGATTGCGAGGACATGTAGAGCAGATGCTCGATGCCTACCAGTTCCTGTTCAATCGGCGCGGCCACGGTTTCCGACAGGGTTTGCGGGCTTGCGCCGGGGTAGCGGGTGGAAATCTGGATGGTGGGCGGCACGACCTCGGGGTATTGCTCAATCGGCAAGCCCTTGAGCGACACCCAACCGCCAATCAGCACCAGCGCGGAGAGCACGATGGCGAAAATCGGGCGGTCAACGAAGAAACTGGCGAAACGCATGGGTTGGTTGTCCTAATAAAATCTTTTTTAGCCACAGAGGGCACAGAGATCACTGAGAAAAAGCAGAACTGGTGGATGCGACTTGCTTATCTGCCCTACGCAACTCTATCTCAGAATGAGTGGGTTTTTCTCTGCGCCCTCTGTGTTCTCTGTGGTTAAATATTCTTAAGGTTTATTCGCGGAAAAACAGCTATTTAGCGGCGCGCTTGGCTTGGGTTGGGCGTTGTCCGCCTTGCATTCGCCCGTCGCCGGTTTGGCGGCGATCAGTTCGGGAGTGACCGGCGTGTTGGGGCGGGCGCGTTGCAGTCCTTCAAGGATGATGCGCTCGCCGGGCTTGAGACCTTCCAGCACCGGGCGCAGGCCGTTGATCGTCGGCCCGAGCTTGACCGGGCGCATCTGCACCTTGTTGTCCGCGCCCACCAGCATCACGAAATGCCGACTCTGGTTCATGCCCACGGCAGCGGCGGGAATGGCCGGATTATCGAAGACCTGGGCGGTGTTCATTCTTACGTTGGCGAACTGGCCGGGGGCATAGCGCTGCGTGGCGTTCTTCAGTTTTGCGCGCGCCTGGCGCGAGCCGCTTTTTGCATTGACCGTCGGCGCGAGGTAGTCGATGACCGCCTCTTCTTCGCTGCCGACCACGCCTTGCAGGCTTACGCGCACCGTCTCGCCCAGCGGCGCGCCGGTGTTTTGGGCGGCAAAGCCGCGCTGCGTGGCTTCGTCGATCTGGAAATACACGTACAGGCTGTCGGTGGGCGTGATGCTGCTCAGCAGGGTGGTGGCGCTGCCAAAGGGCGAGGTGACGATATTGCCGGGCGTGACCAGGGTGCGCTCGATGCGTCCGCTGATCGGGGCGCGAATCTGCGTGTAGTCCAGGTTGATGCGCGCGGTTTCCAGACGCGCCTTGGCGGCGCGCAGGTTGGCTTCGGCCACTTGCTTGGCAGCGTCGCGTTGTTCAATCGCTTCTCGCGAGAGAGTTTGGCTGCGCGCCAGTTCCTGACCGCGCTGCGCCTCGCGTATCGCCAGACGCAGGGAGGCTTCGGCCTGCGCAACCTCGCCCTCGGCGGCGGCGACTTCCGCGGCAAAAGGACGTCGGTCGATGCTGTAGAGCAACTGGCCTTGTTCGACGTGCGCGCCATCTGTGAAATGCACGCTCTGCAACATGCCGCTGACCTGCGAGCGCACTTCCACTTGTTCTACGGCGCGAATCTGCGCCGGAAACTGCACGCTTTGCCGCAGGCTGTGCGTTTGCACTTCGATCACGCCGACCTTGGGCGGGGGCGGCGCGCCCGCGCCGGGGGCGTTGGCCGATGTAATCGACCACGAGATAGATGAGAGGAGCAACAGACCAAGGGCGGCGAGTGGCTGGTGCGGAGTAAGACGCTGGGTCATGGCGGCTCCAAGAGGCAACGATGGATTGCCGTGAAGTTTAACCCAGAGGAATGCTCAGGTAGGTATTAAAAAAACTTGGGTTTATTCCGCTGATTTCTGCTGGCGAGCCGTCGTGTTTTGTGAACAAAGCTCTATTCAATATGCAGGCGCAGAATGCCCACCCAGGCATTGTCATACAGTCCGCCGGGGTTCTTGATGTATTGCAGATCGGGTTGCAGATAAATGCCACGCGCCAGATTGAAGATGTAGCTGATTTCCACGAAGCTTTCGTCGCCCTTGAATTCGGCGGCGGATTCCAGGCCGAGATGGCCATAGGCCAGGGTGAATACGTCCTTGGGTCGTGCGGCGAAAGGCGCGGCGTAGTTGAGGCCGATGGCGCTGAAGCTTTTCACTCGGGGCGAGTCGTCGGCGGGTTCGGAAAAGTCGGTGAAGCTGGTGCGCACAAACCCGCTAAGGCTGGAGGCGTCCTCGGCCAGCAGGCGTTGATCAAGCGAAAGATAGGCTCCGTTCAATCCGGCTTCGCCGCTAACGTTTCGCGTCCAGCCGCCGATTTTGAGTAGCGTGCCCTCGCTTGGGCGAAGATTCAGTTCGGCAATATTCAGCACGCCCTCATCAAACGGATGGCTTTGCTGGTCGACTTCGCCTTGCCACAGTCCATAGCGCAAGCCGATGCTGGCGTTTTCCATGTCGGCGGCATTGCCGAGTTCCACCGTCAGGCCGCTGCCGTTTTTGGGAAAGGTGGACACGGCGAAATTTTCGCTCAAGGTCGGATCCATGCCGAACGAGCTATTCGCCAGTTGCGCCGCGCTTTCGCTGGTCAAAAACAGGTCTTCGAGCGCGTACAGACCCAGGCGTGTGCTCAGGCTGAAGTCGTCACGGCTCGACCAAGCCTGTCGCCACCACAGATTGTCCAGCACGCCGCGATCAAACTCGCCCTCGAGGCCGCTGGGGTTGGTGATGCTGCCGACGTATTTTTCGCGCACTTGCGCCGTGTGCAGCGCCATGGCCGAAAGCGTGAACTGGCTGCCTGGCAGACCGAGACTTGCGCCGTCCAGGTCATAGCCCGCCGTAGCCACGACATTCAAGCCGCTGCCGCTTTGCAGGCCACCGGCAAGATTGCTCACGATTTCGCTATCCAGATGGGCGAACAGACCACCTTGTTCCTCTCCGGGCGCCGGAGGCGCGCTTGCCGCGCGTGGAGCGTTTTCAGAGTGAACAACGCTGGATTTGGGTTCGTCGGCGAAAAGCGGCGCACAGGCCAGACAGCCCATGGTCGACAGGGCAAGCGTTCGGGGTAGGGACATCGGTCAATCGCTAAACAAAAACCACAGGTTGAGTAAGATAATAAGCGAGGCGGATATCCAGGCCAAAACGATCATCCAGCGCGGCGCGAGCATATCGCCCATGAGCTGCCTATTGGACACCATCAAAATCAGCGGGATCAGGGTGAAAGGCAGTTGCATCGACAGAATCACCTGCGACAGCACCAAGAGGCTCAAGGGCTTGGCGGCCAGCAGAATGGCGACCACCGCCGGAATCATGGTGAGCAGGCGCAAGCCTAGTCGCAGGCGCGCCATATTCACCTTGCGCCCGAGCAGCGGCTCGAACACGATCTGCCCGGCCAGGGTGGCGGTGGTCGAGCTGGCGATACCGGCGGCGAGCAGGGCGATGGCGAAGGTCAAGGCCGCCGCCTGACCGAACAGCGGGCCGAGGGTGTGATAGGCCTGATCGATGTCGGTGATCATCAGCCCCTTGGCGTGAAAGGCGGCTGCGGCGGTGATCAGAATCGCCGAGTTGACCATCCAGGCGACGAACAATGCGCCGATGGTGTCCCACTTGAGCAGGCGGTAGGCGCGTTTCTTGTCGTGGCCGACATCACGGATGCGAGTCAGCACCTGCGAGGTATGCAGGAAGATGTTGTGCGGCATGACTGTGGCGCCGATGATCCCCAGGGCGATAAACAGCGCCGTGGTGTCGGTAATCACGCTGTTCGGCATGAAAGCATTGCTGGCGATGGCGGCGATGTCCGGCTGGATGATGAACATCTGCAGCACATAGCCCAGGCCGATGGTGGAGACAAAGGCGATGATGACCATTTCCACCCAGCGAAAGCCGAAGCGTTCCAGCCACAGAATCAGCAGCACATCGAATACGGTGAGCACGATAGCCAGCGGCAGGGGAATGCTGAACAGCAGGTTGAGCGCAATCGCCACGCCAAGGAATTCGGCCAGATCGGTGGCCATCATGGCCAGCGCGGCGGTGGACAACAAGCCCTTGGCGCGCCAGCCGCTCCAGCGTTCGGCGATCAATTGCGCCAGATCCTTCTCCGTCACCACGCCCAGGCGCGCGGCGAGCACCTGCATCAGGATGGCGATGGCGCTGGCCATGGTCACCACCCACAACAGGGCGTAGCCGTAACGGCTGCCCGCCTCCAGCGAAGTCGCCCAGTTGCCCGGATCCATATAGCCGACCGAGACCAGAAAGGCCGGGCCGAGGAAGAACCAGAACGGGCGCACCAGCGGGCGAGAGTCTATTGAAGCTGTATCGGAAGAGCTTGTATCGTTCATTTTTTAGCTGCGTCTAATTTTTGTGTTAGCGCAATCTATATGACGAACTGTCATGAAGTCAAATGCTAAAAAATGCTAGCTTGCGTCTGGCTTTGCTGATGGATTTGGGGGCTTGGCGGGGCCGTTAGAGAGATCGTAAAAAGGTTTTTAGGGAGTTCAGCATGAGTAAGTTTCGTCTGCTTGCATCCTTGACCCTGGCCGAAAAAGGCGTGGCGGCATATGCCTCCATGCGCCTGGCAAAAAGCGGTGCTGAATGTTTCGCACGCCTGAAAGACGGCAGCCTGGCTTGGTTTGCTACTCTGCCTGCATCGGGAAAACATTCACTGTCGGTCGAGTCTCCGGTCTCCCGCAAAGATGCGGCCTGCCACAGCTTGCTGGAAGAGGTTTGCCAGTATTGGAATACAGACCCGGAGTTGGAGAAACTATCCTCGGTTCATATCGAGTGGGTGTTGACGCACCGGGATAATGCTTGGATTGGTTGCGGCACGGCAGTGGATGAATTTGCGAAGACATCCGCCCAGCGGGACATGCATCTGGTGGATCATGAAGCGTTATGCGAGGAGGCGGAGAGGCGCGCGCAACTGCCGGAAAAACCTGCGCAATCTCGTCAGGATCAGCCCGCAGCAAAGCCGGTCGAACTTCCGGAAAATATTGCTACAGAAATCGCAAGCTACCTGCGTCTGGAATACGGTGAACGCAGCCAGGATAAGGCGAGCCTGAAAGAGCATGATCTGCTCTACGAGGGTGAGTTTGTGCTTGATGGCGTTCCTACCCGGTTTTGGCGTTATCCCACTCGGGACGGGTTCGCTTGGGCGACGGTGGAAAGGTATGAAAGCAGTTATTGCCTGGGGATGACTGACACGCCTCCGCCCTCCAGTAATGAAACTCTGAACAGTCCCAAAAACCTAGGGAAGCTCTGATCGAATCAGAGCTTCCTGTCCGGGGCATGGATGCCCCGCCGCATTCATGACGTAAGTCATTGAAATGCGCGAGGCTGTCCGGGCGTGTGCCGGGCAGCCGAGTCTGAATGAATCCATGGATGGATTCATTCAGAGATTCCCTAGCAACTTGAGGGTGTTGAACCATGCTTTATGTTTATCTGTTAGTTGTCGCTGTATTTCTTCTGGTGGCTTGGGTGGTTAACTCAACGCTTGTCCGCTCCATCAATAGCTATCTCAACAAGGAATATATGTTGATGGTCGTGAGCCAGATTGATGAGCCCGGATTTATGGAGAAATATGCCGAGGCGGCGCAGTGGGCGGAAATAAATAGTTACACGCATGAATGTTATTTCCTGTTCCGTACAACGAAATTCGACCCGTTGATGTCCTGTTCCGCATGGTGGTCCGAGCGTGAAAAAACGTGGTTTATGCTGTACTTCTCCAGCGGCAGTTCGCCCGCTGCGCAAGGAGAACATGCCGAAAAATCCAAGGCCGAAGCGCGCCCGGCGAAAACGGAATATGGCGTGGAATTTTCCACGGCGTATGAAAATGAGCTGAATATCACGACCAGTTCCTTGAAAGGAAGCTTGCTTCTGCCAATGTCGCCGGGAAAATATGTGCAGTGTTTCGATAAATTGTCCATTGCTGAGCTGCATGAAAAGCACATGCAAGCCTGCTCCGCATTGGCGGGAAAAAATCCCGGTCTCAAGCCCGTTGCCAGCAAGGGGGACTTGATGCAGCTGCTTGCCGAGCATTTTCAATCTACAGCCAGGCATGTGATGTCGATACCTTTTTGGAAATACCGTGGAATCTTTTGGTGGCTGGTCAGGCAGAATGTTCTGCGTAACAAACCGTTGACGTTCCGCGAAGATTGACTCACGAGGCCAGGCGATGATCGACTCCATCAAGGAATTATCAGCATTGCTGCGGGGAAGCGCGCTCAGCGAGCGTCAAATGGCGGAGCTTCCCATTCTGCAAACGCCGGAAAAGGCGCTTGCCATTCAGATTTATCCGGGTGAATTGCAAGCGGCATGGCAAGCGCTGCGTAATCTGCTTGACGCCACCCAGCGTTGGCCTGTCGCCGTACGCCCCACGCCCTCGGGAAATACCTGGGCTGAATGGCTGTTTGAAGAAGATTTTTTCAACCGGTTTTTTTACGAGGAAGCGGAGAGTACCGCCGATATTTCTCCGCAAGGCGTGCTTGCCGCCTCCATGGGGGTTGATGTGCCAGCGTTTTTGACTCGTCTTGGCCGGGAGTTTGACGAGGCCGACCCGGAGGCCGCCGATCACGTTGCGGATAGCGAGGATGATGACCGCATCGATTATCAGCAGTGGTCGGACGATGCGCTCGCCATTTTGCTTCTGCCATCGCCGCATCCCTGGGATGCGCTGGCGTATCTGCATTATTTCGGCGCCTCGCCGCGTGGCTCCGAGCATTACATCGCATTGGGGCGCGCTTGGCAGCAGCGCTATGGCGCTGAATTGGTCGCGCATTACGGCACGCTGTTGCAGAGTAGGGTCAGCAGGCTTCCGACAACCTTGGAGGAGGCGATGCAGCTCGCCAGGGAGCATGATCTGTTCGCGCCGGATACGCTTGCGCGGCCAGGGGTATCCCTGTACAACCATGCCCGGTATTTGCTTGGGCATGAGCAGTGGCTGCTGCATTGCCGTCCGTAGTCCGCCGCCATTTCCATCGCCTTCTCCTTCGTAAGCGGGAACGGCATGCTTCTTTCCGCCCCACCTCAGTTATCGGTCTGGCCTGCTTATGAGTTCACGCGCCCTTCAGGACTATCTGAAAACCATTTACAAACTGGCGGGGGATGCGCCCCAGGCTGTTTCCACTTCGGCGCTGGCCGAGCGCCTTGGCGTGGCAGCGCCTTCCGTGTCGGCGATGATGAAAAAGCTGGCCGCCGAGGGCTTGATCGAGCATGTGCCTTATCAAGGCGTACATCTCACCGAAGAGGGGCGGCGGGTGGCGGTGGAAACCATTCGCAAGCATCGTATCGTCGAGCAATTTCTGGTGCAGGTGCTGGGCTTGGGCTGGGACGAGGTGGATGCCGAGGCCGAGGTGCTGGAGCATTGCGTCAGCGCGCGCGTCGTCAACCGCATGTGGGAAGTGCTGGGGCGACCGGAAAACGATCCGCATGGATCAAAAATCCCGCCGCCCGATGAGGACCTGCTGGATACGCGCCGTCTTCTCGCCTTGTGCGATGCGCCGTTGCAGCTTGCCCTGCGCCTGGCGCGGATTGAAGAGCGCCAGCCGGAGGAACTGCGTTATCTGGCCGAGCGCGGTCTGGTGCCGGGAGCCAGCGTGTGCATCGAAGAGCGCGCGCCGTTCAGCGGCGCATTGATGGTGCGCGTGGCCGAACGCCTGCATGTGCTGGATGGCGAGCTTGCGCGCGCGTTGCTGGTGGATGTGGAGGGCTCCGCATGTATTTGATGGGCGATTCGCTGGGCGACTTTGCCAGCGCCGTATTGCACTGCGCCGCCTGGCGGCAGGACGGTTCGCGCCAGGAATGCGCAGCGGAGCAGATTCCCGATTTGCTGACCGAAGAGGGCGGCTTCCTGTGGCTGGAAATGCGTCAGCCCAGTCCGCCCGTGCTGGCGCAGTTGCAGGCATTGTTCGGCGTGCATGAGCTGGCGATTGAAGATGCGCGTCAGGCCGATCAGCACATCAAGTTTGAAGCCTATGAGGCCGACGAAACGCAACCGGGCGCCGAGAGCTACTTCATGGTGCTTGCCCCTGCAGTGAGCGCGCACGGCGCCAGAGACATCGCCTTTGGCGAGCTGCATGTGTTTCTCAACCGCCGCGTGATCCTGCTCTTGCACCTGGGGCATTACTGCCCGAGCTTCGCCGCGCTTGAGCGTTTCGAACGCGCCCCGGTGCGCTTGGGGCGCGGCATGAACAATGCGCTGCATGCCGTTTTGGATGAAGTGGTGGACGACTACATGCCCTGGCGCAGTTTTTTTGAGGAGCGGCTGGATCACTTGGAAAGTCAGGTCATCAGCGGACGGCTCAAGGATCTCTCCGTGCTGACCGAGTTGTACGCGCTCAAGCGAGGCATCCTGCATTTGCACCACGCAGCCCAGCCATTACGCGAAATCAGCGTGGCGTTGACCAGCGGAGCGCATCGTCATGGGGTTCCCAAGCATCTGCGCCCGTATTTCCGTGACGTGCAGGATCATCTCACGCAGTTGCTGTCCGGGTTGGACTACCTGCGCGAAGCGCAGTTGGGCGCGATGAACCTGTCGATTGCGCTGGAAGCCAACCGCCAGGGCGTGGTGGTGCGCAAACTGGCTGGCTGGGGCGCGATCCTGGCCGTGCCCACCATGGTGTTCAGCATGTACGGCATGAACTTCGAGAACATGCCTGAACTGGACTGGAAGTTTGGTTACCCGCTGGTGATGCTGGTCACGCTGGCGGGCAGCGTGCTGCTGCACCGCTGGCTGAAGCGTAGCGGGTGGTTGTAGGCCTAGGGCACAATCGAAAGAAACAAAAACGCGGCGAAAATCACCAGATGCACCGCGCCTTGCATGATGGTCGAGCGCCCGGTGACCAGGGTGAGCGTGGCGACGATAAAGCTCAGTGCCAAAAGCACCATGCCTTTGGCATCCAGTCCCAGCTCCAGCGGCAGGCCGAGGATCACGGCGGTCAGGGCGACCAGGGGAATGGTCAGGCCGATGCTGGCGAGACCGGAGCCGAGCGCCAGATTGATGCTGGTTTGCAGGCGGTTGTGGATCGCGGCGCGGATGGCGGTGAGGGTTTCCGGCAGCAGCACCAGCAGGGCGATGACGATGCCGATCACCGCCTGCGGCAAGCCGAGTTCGTCCACGGCGTGTTCGATGCTGGGCGCCAGCGTTTCCGCCAGACCGACCACGGCGACCAGGGCAAGCAGCAAGAGTCCGAGGCTGATCCACGCGGCGCGCGCGCTGGGGCGGTCATGGGGTGTGGCATGTTCCTCGTGCGAAGCGGCTTGCACCGGCAGGAAATCCGCGCGGTGGCGCACGGTCTGGCTGAAGATGAACACCGACCACAGGGTGAGCGAGACCAGCGCGTCGAACGCCAGTTGCGAGGCGGTGTAAGTGCCGCCCGGCGAGCTGTGCGTAAAGCTGGGTAAGACCAAGGTGAGGGTGGAGAGGGCGATCAGCACCGCCAGGGCGGGCGCGGCGCCTTCCACGCGAAAGCTCTGCGTGTGATGGCGCAGGCCGCCGAGCAGCAGGCTGAGGCCGATCACGCCGTTGGTGACGATCATGATGGTGGCGAAGATTGCGTCGCGGGTTAGGGTGGCGTGTTCCGTGCCGCCTTCGTCGCCTTGCAGCATGACCGAAATGATGAGCGCGACTTCAATAATCGTGACCGCCAGGGCAAGAATCAGCGCGCCGAACGGTTCACCAACACGGTGCGCGACCACATCGGCATGATGCACGGCGCTGATCACGGCGACAAAAATCGTCAACCCGCTGAGGGCGATGACCCAGCCCGCGCCATGAAAGGCGCTGGCCAGCATGAAAACGCCCAGACTGATGACCGGGGCGAGGGTGTAAAAACCGGGTTTGGGCATGTCGATTCCAGGTTGGCCGTTTGCGCGCGCATGATGGAGTATCCGCGCACGCAAGTGCAAACCGCGAATGCGAGGCCTGCGGGGGTTATGGCGTGGCGCGCAAGCGCCGCGCCGCTTCAACCATATTGCGCAAACCCGCCTCCGACTCTGCCCAGCCCCGGGTTTTCAGCCCGCAATCCGGGTTAACCCACAGATTCTGAGCCGGAATGACTTCGGCAGCTTTACGCATCAAACGCTCCATTTCGTCCACGCCCGGCACGCGCGGCGAGTGAATGTCCCATACGCCGGGGCCGATCTCGTTCGGATAAGCAAAGTCGCCAAAGCCGCGCAACAGTTCCATGTCCGAGCGCGAGGTTTCGATGGTAATCACGTCGGCATCCAGCGCGGCAATGGCGGGGAGAATGTCGTTGAACTCGGAATAACACATGTGGGTGTGAATCTGCGTGGCGTTGGTGACCGGGCTGGCCGTGATGCGGAAGCAGCGTCCCGCCCAGTCGAGATAGTCCTGCCAGGCGGCCTTGCGCAACGGCAGGCCTTCGCGGAAGGCCGGTTCGTCGATCTGGATCACGCGGATGCCGGCCTGTTCCAGATCGGCTACTTCGTCACGGATGGCCAGGGCAATCTGCTCACAGGTGAGGCGGCGCGGCTGGTCGTCGCGCACGAAAGACCATTGCAGAATCGTCACCGGCCCGGTCAACATGCCTTTCATCGGTTTGGCGGTCAGCGATTGCGCATAGCGGCTCCATGCCACCGTCATGGCCTGCGGGCGGCTGATATCGCCAAAAATGATCGGCGGCTTCACGCAGCGTGAGCCATAGGATTGCACCCAGCCGTGGCGTGTAAAGGCAAATCCGGCCAGCTGTTCGCCGAAGTATTCCACCATGTCGTTGCGCTCGGGTTCGCCGTGCACCAGGACATCCAGGCCGATGGCTTCCTGTTTTTGCACCACTTGGGTGATTTCATGCCGGATCACGCCTTCGTAGGAATCCTGGGTGATGTCGCCACGGCGGAATGAGGCGCGTGCGGCGCGTAGTTCGCCGGTTTGCGGGAAGGAGCCGATGGTGGTGGTGGGGAATGGCGGCAGCTTCAGCGCTTCCCGTTGGATGCGCTGGCGTGCGGCGAACGGCGTGGGGCGCTGGTCGGCGTCGGCGGGCAGGGCGTGCAAACGTGCCGCGACCTCGGCGTTGTGCACGCGCGGGCTGGCGCGCCGGCTGGCGAGCGCGGCGCGCGATGCGGCCAGCGTGGCGGACACGGCGTGTTCGTCGTGCAGAGCCAGGCTCAGGGTGCGCAGCTCGTCCAGCTTCTGGCGGGCGAAGGCCAGCCAGGATTTCACTTCGCCATCCAGGTCGCTTTCCAGTTCCAGGTCGATCGGCGCATGCAGCAGCGAGCAGCTCGGCGCCAGCCAGAGATTCGCGCCGCGCTGCGCGTGCAGCGGCTTGAGGCGGGCGAGGGCGGCGTCCAGATCGCTGCGCCAGATATTGCGCCCGTCGATGATGCCGACGGAGAGAACTTTGTGCGCGGGCAGCCAGTCATGCACACGTTCGAGCTCGTCCGCCGCGCGCACCGCATCCACATGCAGGCCGTCCGACGGCAGCTGGCAAGCCAGACGCAGGTTGTCGGCAAGCCCGCTGAAGTAGGTGCTCAGCAGCAGCTTGGGGCGATTGTGCGCCAGGCGGTTGTAAGCCTGTTCAAACGCGCTTTGCCAGGCGGCGGGCAGGTCGAGGCCAAGGATGGGCTCGTCGATCTGCACCCAGCTCACGCCCAGTTTTTTCAGGCGGGCGAGAATCTCGCTGTACACCGGCAGCAGGCGTTTGAGCAGGTCGAGTCGCTCGAAGCCCGCGGTTTTTTCCTTGCCCAGCCAGAGGAATGTCAAAGGGCCGACCAGCACTGCCTTGGGGCTGTGCCCCAGCGCCTGCGCCTCGGCGATTTCGTCGAACAGGCGTGCGGAGTTGAGCTTGAAGCGGGTGTCGGCGCTGAATTCCGGCACTAGATAGTGATAGTTGGTGTCGAACCATTTGGTCATTTCCAGCGCATACAGGCTGGCGTCGCCGGAGGCGGCGTGCGTGCCGCAGCAGCTTGGCGTCTGGTTTTGCGCGCCGCGCGCCATGATGAAATGGCGCGTCAGCTCGTCTTCGTCGTTGAAATTGAAGCGCGCCGGTTCGCAGCCGAGCAGCTGGATGTGGTTGAGCACATGGTCGTAGAGGGCGAAATCGCCCACGCTGACGAAGTCCAGCCCGGCCTCGCGCTGGATTTGCCAGTGACGGGCGCGCAGCTCGCGGGCTGTGTTTTCCAGTGCGGCGGCCTCGGTTTCGCCGCGCCAGTAGGCTTCAAGGGCGAATTTCAGCTCGCGCTGCGCGCCGATACGCGGGAAGCCGAGGGTATGGATGCTGGTATGTGATTGGCTCATGATGTTGCTCGCTGTATGAAGTCGTGAGCGGTATCATGCGTGGCGCAGATTAATGAATCAAACGAATAATGTTCATCATTTGATGAATTGAATTCATTTCATTAGCAGCGGTTCCAGCAGCGGCCATACGTTGTTCAGAATGCGCGCCTGTGCCGTTGCATTCGGATGCAGGCCATCCGGCTGCATCAGGCTGGGGTCGGTGGCCACGCCTTCCAGCAGGAAGGGCACGAGGGGGATCTGGTTTTTCGCCGCCAGTTCGCGGTACATGGCGGCGAAGGGTTCCCGGTAGGCTGCGCCGTAATTCGGCGGCAGCATGATGCCGATGAGCAGCACCCTGGCGCCGCTGTGCAGGCTTTGTTCGATCATGCTTTGCAGCTTGGTTCGGCTCAAGTTCAGCGGCAGGCCGCGCAGGCCGTCGTTCGCGCCCAGTTCGATCAGCACCCATTGCGGACGGTGTTGCCTGAGCAGAAAGGGCAGACGGCTGAGACCGCCCGCGCTGGTTTCGCCGCTGACCGAGGCATTGACCACTGTCCACGGCGGGTTCGCATGGGCGAGTTTTGTCGCCAGCAGGCTGACCCAGCCCTGGTTTTGCGGGATATTGTGCGCGGCGGAAAGTGAATCCCCTAAAACCAGCAGGGTTGGGCGTGCGGATGAAACGGGGGATGCTTCCTGTCCCAAGGCAAGGCCGGCATACAGGCTGAATACGATAACAAGCAGGTGAAGAAACGGCATGATGTCCCCGGATCAAACGAAGAAGCCCATTCTGCGGGCGGATAAGGTCAATAAAACAGTCAGCGCACCCGATGGAGGAAGTGCAGGCGGTCTGACCATTCTGCACGAGGCCAGTCTTGAGGTGTATGCCGGCGAGGCGGTGGCGCTGATCGGTGCATCCGGCGCGGGCAAATCCACCCTGCTGGCGCTGCTGGCCGGGCTGGATGCGCCGAGCGGCGGTGAAATCGAGCTGGCCGGGCAAGCCCTGCATACGCTGGACGAAGACCAGCGTGCCGCCCTGCGCGCCGGGCGGGTGGGTTTCGTGTTTCAGTCCTTCCAGTTGATCGATGGCCTGACCGCGCTGGAAAACGTGGCTCTGCCGCTGGAGCTGCAAGGGGTGCGCGATGCCGAGGCGCGCGCCAAAGCCGCGTTGGAGGAAGTAGGCTTGAGCCATCGTCTGCGCCATTTCCCTAGGCTGCTTTCCGGCGGCGAGCAGCAGCGCGTGGCGCTGGCGCGCGCCTTTGCCGGCACGCCCGCGATCCTGTTCGCCGACGAGCCGACCGGTTCGCTGGACACCGTCACGGGAGAAAGGGTGATCGAGCTGATGTTCGCCCTGCGCGACCGGCATCACACGGCGCTGGTTCTGGTCACCCACGACCCCCAACTCGCCGCGCGTTGTGATCGCGCCTATGAAATCCGGGCGGGCGAGGTGCGGGCGGGGCGGGGAACTTGACTGGTAATCTATTGCACTAGGTGGTAGGTTTCTTCGATGAGAAGGGTGTTTTTGACGCGGACGTTCACCCGCTGGATGCGAAAAGCGGGTCTGACATGCGATGCCCTATGCAATGCCGTCTCCGAGATGGCACAAGGGCTTGTTGATGCGGATTTGGGCGGCAATGTGCTGAAAAAGCGCATCGCGCTGCCCGGGCAGGGCAGACGTGGCGGAGCAAGAACCATTGTCGCCAGCAAAATGGCGGATCGCTGGTTTTTTCTCTACGGATTTGGCAAGAACGAACGCGCGAATATCAGCAAGGACGAACTAAAGGTGCTGCAGGAAGTTGCAAAAGACTTGCTCGGGCTTGATGACAAACAGCTGACGACCGCCTTGATGGCCAAAGAGATTGTGGAGGTATGCAATGACAACAACGAAGCGTAAGAGTCGAATTCTGGACGAAATGCATGAAACGGCGCATGGCCTGCACGGCGTTGGCTTGATCAGCAAGCGACGTATGGGTGAATTCGATGCGCTGTGCCACCTCGATGTCCATGAAATGCCGCCGCAGAAGATCAAGTCACTGCGCGAACATGCTCATGTGAGCCAGGCGGTGTTTGCTGCCGTGCTGAATACCAGCGTGTCCACGGTGCAGAAGTGGGAAGTCGGTGACAAGAAGCCGAGCGGCCCGTCTCTGAAACTGTTGAATTTGATTGAGCGTAAGGGGCTTGAAGCGCTTATTTGACCTTGTCACATCAGGGCACATGTTATGGCATTGACACGGTCAGGTTTGTTTGTTTTCGCCTGGCGCGGCCTGTGGCGCGAGCTGAAAAACGGCGCATTGACCACCATGCTGCTGGCTTTGCTGGTGGCGGTGGCGGCAGTGACCGCAGTCGGTTTCTTTACCGATCGGGTCGATCAGGCCATGCGCGCGCAGGCTTCCGAATTTCTGGCGGCGGATGGGCGTATCGCCTCGCCCCAGCCTTTGCAGGTGCAACTTGAGCAGGCGCGGGAGCTGGGGCTGACGACTGCGCAGACGCTGGAGTTTCCCACCGTATTAGTGGCGGGTGAGCAGACCCAGCTGGTCAGCCTGAAAGCGGCGGGCGAGGGCTATCCCCTGCGTGGCGAGTTGAGCGTGCAGATGCAGGCCGACGCCCCCGCCCAAGCGCTGCGCCAAGCGCCCGCGCCGGGTACGCTCTGGCTTGCGCCGCGCGCCGTCGTCATGCTGGAACTGAAGCTGGGCGATGTGGTGCAGATCGGTCAGGCGAGCTTGCGTCTGAGCGGCGTTTTGCAGCGTGAGCCGGACGTAGGCAATTTTTTCGCCCAGGCCGCGCCGTGCGCCATGATCAATCTCGCCGATATTCCGGCGACAGGCTTGTACAGCGCGCAAAGCCGGGTGAAACATCATTTGCTGCTGGCCGCGCCGGAAGCGCAGCGCGCCGGGCTTTTCGCTGCGTTCGGCAAGCTCTTGCCCAAGGACTTGAGCATCGAGCGCCCGGAAAACAGTCAGCCCGCGTTTCAGAGCGCGTTTGAGCGCGCCGCGCGCTTTCTTGGGCTGGCCGCCATGGTGGCGGTGCTGCTGGCGGGGGCGGCGCTGTTGCTGGCGGCGCAGCAATACAACCGCGTGCAGCAAGACCCGGCGGCCTTGATGCGTGCCTTTGGCGCGTCATCGGCCACGATCTTCTGGCTTTACACCCTGCGTCTCGCCATGCTGGCGTTGCTGGCCGCCGTGCCGGGCATTGCGCTCGGCGCACTGGCGCAAATGCTGCTGGCCGCGCTGCTCGGCGCGTTGTTGCAGTTCGAGCTTCCGCCGCCTTCCCTGGAGCCGGTCGGCCTGGGCGTGGCGATCGCGCTGGTCGCCCTGCTGGGGTTCGCCCTGCCCGCGTTGGCGCGCCTGCAACACACCCCGCCGTTGCGCGTGCTCAATCGGCAACTGGCTGCGCCGCCGCCTGCTGCAGCGCTGCTCATGGGCGCGGGCATGCTGGCGATGGCGCTGCTGGTCTGGCTGCAAGCGCGCGACGCGGCGCTCACGGCGTATGTGCTTGGCGGCTTGCTGCTCAGTCTGGCGCTGTTCATGGGCGTGGTCTGGCTGCTGTTGCGCCTGCTGCGCGCCTTGCCCCTGCGCGGCATGGCGCGTTTCGGTCTGGCGCGTCTGGCGCGTGCGCCCTGGGCGAGCGCGGCGCAGGTGTCGGCGCTGACACTGGGGCTGACCGCCCTGCTGTTGCTCGGCGTGGTGCGCGGCGATTTGCTGCAAGCCTGGCGCGATCAGGCGCCCGCCGATGCGCCGAATGTGTTCGCCATCAATATCCAGCCGGACGAGGTGGCGGCGCTGCAAGCGGCCTTGCAGGCGCAACACATCCAGGCGGAGGGGGTGTATCCGATGCACGCGGCGCGGCTGGCGGCGATCAATGGCGTAGCCTTTGATCCCGCCAAGGTGAAAGGACGCGCCAAGGCGCTGCTTGACCGCCAGTTGAATCTGTCGGTCATGCCGAAGGCCTTGGCGCAGGACAATCAGCTTTTGCAGGGCGCATGGAATCTGGCGCAACCGGGCTGGTCAGTGGAGCAGGAAATGGTGAAGGAAATGCGCTGGAAACTGGGCGATGTTCTGAGCTTCAGCGTCGAGGGGCGCGAAGTCAGTGCGCCGATCACCAGTATCCGCAAGGTGAACTGGGATTCGATGCGCCCGAATTTTTTCATTATCGGCACGCCGGAGCTGCTGGCCGAGTCGCCCGCGCAATACGTCACCAGCTTTCATCTGCCCGAGCCGAATATCGCGCAGCAGAAGGCTCTGTTGCAGCAGTTTCCCACTATCACCCTGTTTGATCTGAGCCAGATTCTGGGCGAGGTGCGCAAGCTGATCGAACGCGCCAGCCAGGCGGTGCAGTATGTGTTTGTCTTCACCCTGCTCGCCGGGCTGGTGGTGCTACTGGCCGCGTTTCATGCCAGTGAAGAGGCGCGCCTGCGTGAAACCGCGATCCTGCGCGTGCTGGGCGCACGGCAGAAAGACATTTGGCAAAGCCTGTGGGTGGAGTTCGGCGTACTCGGCGTGTTGACGGGAATGCTCGCCGCCCTGGCCGCCGGAGTTCTGGGCGCGCTGCTGGCGCACAAGCTATTCAACCTGCCCGTGCGTTTTTCCAGCGAGCTAGGGCTTTATGGCTTGGCAGCCGGACTGATTCTGGCTGCGACCCTGACCCCCTTGCTTGGCCGCAGGGTGTTGGCGTCCAGGCCAGGGGTGGTGTTGCGCGGGGGGTGAAGCAGCTGCAACCAAGTTTGGACTGATGCAGGCCGGTTGTTTTACCCAGCCCCCTCGCCACCCTCTTCCATGAGTGGGTGGCGAGGGGACTGACAGCTGGCTGAAAAACCCATTCTTGAGTTTTTCAACCTTGCCGATCCCGCCCGGTACACGCCTGTGACGACATCGCGAGCTTATCGCTTGGGCGACTGTTGCTCCGACATGGGCGGGCGTTCAGGTTTGCACGCCAGCGGTTTGTCCTGCGGCGCGTAGCAGACGCCGCTCATGCTGTCGCCTCGCGGTGAATTGAACTGGCAGGCATCGCCGCTTTGCTTGTCCTTGCACGCATCCAGCGCCTCGGGGGGCGGACCATGCGGGCGATCATGACGGCAACGCTCGTTCGAGGCGCCATCGGCTGCGGGGGGCTCCGCGTAAACGGAGGGTGCGAAAGCGCTGACGATCGCCAGGCTCAAGCCGGCAAAAGCCATGCTCAGCGGGCGGGAAAGATGGGTCTTGATGGTCATGTCGATATCCTCTCGTTGGGTGATTCGCCCACGGAAGCGATGTTCTGTGGGCGTGAGCGCATCCTGCCAAGACAAACTGCAGCAAGTTTGGATGAATCGTGCAGGGTTTCTGCATGATTGCGCTGCAGGCCTTGCGTATCATTCCGCCATGCGTCTGAAAATCATCCATGAACTCTTTCTTTTGCTGGGGCTGGCCGTATTGCTCTCGGTGACTTTGGCCGGGGGCGGGGTCATCTGGAATCTGCGCGGCGGCTTCAGTGATTACATTCAGGCGCTGGAAACCCAGCGCCTTGAACGCTTTGCGAGCTATCTTGCCGAGCGGGCGGAGCCTTATGGTTCGCTCGCGCCTTTATTCGCCGACGGAGCGCCCAACATGCGGCGCATGATGGACGGCTTCCAGCATCGGGAGGGGCGTATCGCCGGGGAAGCGCCGCCAGCCCATTCCGGCGGGCGTGAGCGACATCCGCCGCATGATGATCCGCCTTTCCGCGTGCAAGTCTTCGATCGGGGCGGCGAGCTGCTGCTGGGGCGTCCCCTGCCGGATACGGCGCGCGTGGTGACTCGCCCTGTGCTGCTGCATGGTGAATCCATCGGCACGCTTAAACTGCCTGTCCCTAGCGCCCTGCATGGCGTAGACGCCCGTTTTATCGAGCGTCAGTACCAAGGCGTGCTGTTGGCGACCCTGCTCAGCCTGGGGCTGACCCTGCTGCTTGCCGCCTGGTTGGCGCAGCGTTGGGTCAAGCCCTTGCGGGCGGTGCAGCGCGCCAGTCGTGAGCTGGCTCAGGGGCGTTTCGACAGTCCTTTGCTCTCCGCGCTGCCCCGCAACGGTTCGCAGGAGCTGATGCAGCTTTGCAGTGATATGCGCGCGTTGGGGGAGGATTTGCGCGCGCTCGAAGCTGCGCGTCGGCGGTGGATTGCGCAGACTTCGCATGAGTTGCGCACTCCGCTGGCCGTGTTGCGCGGCGAGGTTGAATCGGTCGAGGATGGCGCCCGCCAGCCCAGTCGTGAACTGGTGCTCAGTCTGGGTGAGGAGGTGCGCCAGCTTTCCAGGTTGGTGGATGATCTGCATATTCTTGCGTTGGCTGATCTGGGGGACGCGCCGTGCAGGATGCAGTCGGTCGAGGTCGTGCCGACCCTGAGCGGCATCATGCAGCGTTTGTTGGCGCGCCCATGGTTTGAGGGCTTGCATGTGGAGGTCGATCTTGCGCCCATGCCGGGCGTTCGCGCTGACTGGGACATTGGGCGCATCGAGCAGGTGCTGAGCAATATCCTGCTCAACAGCAGCCGCTATACCCAGCGTCCGGGGCGTTTGCGCGTGCTTGGCAGGATGGATCGTCCCGCATCGCGCCTCATTGTGCGTATTGAGGACTCAGCTCCAGGCGTGTCCCCCGGCGAGCTGGATCGGCTGTTCGATCCGCTTTATCGCGCCGACCCCGCCCGCCGCCGGGATGCGGGCAGCGGCAGCGGGCTGGGGCTGAGCATTGTGCGCGCCTTCGTCCAGGCGCATGGCGGTCATGTGCATGCCGAGTCGTCCGCGCTGGATGGGGTGGCCGTGGTTTTGGTTTTGCCGGTGCATTTGCCGGGTGACGATAAGCCCGCTGCGGAGGCTCCGGCATGAACCAGACGGCTCCTCCGGTGCTGCTGGTTGAGGACGATGCCAAAATCGCCGACATGCTGCTCAACTACCTTCAGGCTCAGGGCTGGCAGACCCTGCATGCCCGTGACGGCCATGAGGCGCTGCGTCTGGCGCGCCATCATGCGCCGTCCGTTATTTTGCTGGATCTGATGTTGCCGGGACTGGACGGCATGGAAGTCTGTCGCCAAGTGAGAGCTTTCTCCGGCGTGCCGATCATTATGCTGACGGCGCGCGTGGATGAAATCGATCGCCTGATGGGGCTTGAAAGCGGCGCGGACGATTATGTCTGCAAGCCGTTCAGTCCGCGCGAGGTGGTCGCACGGGTCAAGGCGCAATGGCGCAGGGTTTCCGGGCAGCTCGGCGGGGCATCCTCCTCCCCGGGGTTTGAGGTGCGCGAGGATGCGCAGCGCATACTCTGGCAGGGGCGGATTCTCGATCTGACCGATTACGAGTATCGCTTGTTGAAAGTGCTGCTCAGCCGCCCGGGCAGGGTGTTCTCGCGGGCGCAGTTGCAGGATGCCCTGCAGGGCGAGCAGTTCAAGGACACCTCCGACCGCACCATTGACAGTCATATCCGCAATCTGCGCCGCAAATTGGAGAGCGTGCGTGCCGAGGGCTCGGGCATTTCCACGGTGTACGGTTCGGGCTATCGCTTTGAGCCCTGATCGTTGCCGCACGAGCGCTTGTCACACCCTTTTTCAGCCCGCATACTCGGATCGGACATCAACCAAGCGAGTCATGAATTTTATGGAACCCATCCTTCAGCAGATCGACGAAATCGTCAAAAGCAACCCGGTCGTGATTTTTATGAAAGGCACCCCGCAGTTTCCGCAATGCGGCTACTCCAGCCGTGCAGCGGAAGCGATCAAGGCCTGCGGTGTGGAGTTCGCTTATGTCAACGTGCTGGCGGATATGGAAATTTTCCAGAATCTGCCGCGCTATCAGGATTGGCCCACGTTTCCGCAGATTTATGTCAACGGTGAGCTGATCGGCGGCTCGGACATTACCGTGGAGCTGCATCAGCGCGGGGAACTCAAGCCCATGCTGGAAAAGGCGGTGGCCGAGGCTGCGCCCAAGGTCGAATAACGCTTGGTGCGCCGTTCAGCGAGATCGTAAACAAGTTCTAACAGCTTGCTGAAAAACTCATCCTTGAATTTTTCAGCCTTGCCAATCCCGGTACACGCCCGTGATTGGCAAGCGAAAATCAATCACTTACGTTCTTGATTTTCGGGCGGAACATCCATGTCCCGCTTAACAGGCTAGTGAAATTAAGTATCTCGGCAGCATGTTAAGGCGGGTCTACGCTCAGCGTAAGCGGGTTTTCGGCTGGTTTTCGCGCCGCCCCATGCGCCATTGAACGAGCTTGTAGACAGCTTCTCATCTGGCGGCTTGCTGAATACTTGATTTCAGCAAGCCGCCAGGGCGGCCAATAGGGCGGCGGTGTTTTTTCTTGTCCTTGGGTTACGAAGCTCGTCCAGGTTTTTAAATGATCCAGAGGGATGATTTGTATGGAAAAATCGTCTGTTCTCTTCGTTTGTATGGGCAATATTTGCCGCTCGCCGACTGCCGAGGGCGTGTTTGCGCGCAAGGTGAGCGAGGCAGGTCTGGGGCAACGGATTCGCATCGACTCGGCGGGAACCCATGCCTATCACATCGGCAATCCGCCGGACGAGCGCACCCAGCGTGCGGCGCACAGGCGCGGTTATGATCTGTCCCGGCTGCGCGCGCGCAAGGTGGAGGCGCAGGACTTCACGCGCTTTGATTATGTGTTGGCCATGGATGAGGACAACCTGGCGATCTTGCAGCGCCTGCGTGCGCAGGCGGATGCCGCCAGCCCGCGCGGGCATCTCGGTTTGATGATGGATTTTGCCGAAGAGGCGACACGCTACGCCCGCGAAGTTCCTGATCCGTACTACGGCGGCGAGGCTGGCTTCGAGCGTGTGCTGGACATGATCGAGGCGGCGGCGGAAGGCTTGCTGGCTCGGATTCAACAGGACATCGCCAGTCGCTAGCAGGTTGCGGGCATCAAGGCTGAGTTTTCCGCAAGCGCTCAGGAACTGCACGAGAGCATCGAGCAACCGGCCTTGACTCGCGCCCATTCCGGGCGCTTGGCGGCGTAGCGTTCAAGCCCGGCTTGCTCGTCGTAGGGGCGGCGCAGCAAGGTGAGCAGTTCATGCAACATGCGGGTGTCCCCGGCTTGCGTCTGCTCGATCGCCTGCTGCGCCAGGTAGTTGCGCAGCACGTATTTCGGGTTGACTGCGTGCATGGCCGCGCGCCGCTCGGCAGGATCGCGCGCATCCTCGCTGCGGCGCTCGATGTAGCGTCGCAGCCAGTCGAGGATCTTTTGGCGCGTCTCGCCCTGGACTTCGTGCGGCGCATACCAGGCTGGATGCAGCACGGAGAGCAGGGCGTCCGCCTCGAAGCTGTCCGGCAGCTCGGACAGGGCGCGGAAAAACAGGGTGTAGTCGGTTTCCGTGCATTGCAGCATGGCGAACATGTCGCTGAACAGCGCGTCGTCGCTTGCACCCTGGTGTGTGCGCAGTCCGAGCTTGGCGGCCATCATGGCGGCAAAGGCCTGTGCGTAATCCGCCGAATAGGCTTGGACGGCCTCTTGCAAGGGCTGCGGGTCGCCGACCAGGGGCAGCAAAGCCCTGGCCAGGCGCAGGAGATTCCACTCGCCGATCGCCGCTTGACGGCCAAAGCAATAGCGTCGCCCCTGGGCGTCCGTCGTGTTGGGCGTCCATTCCGGAGCGTAGCCTTCCAGCCAGCCGTAGGGGCCGTAGTCGATGGTGAGGCCGAGGATGGACATGTTGTCGGTGTTCATCACGCCATGCACGAAGCCGACGCGCATCCAGTGCACGATCATATGCGCCGTGCGGCGTACGATCTCGGCGAACCACGCAACATAGGTTTGCGCACACGGAGAGCCTAGCTCGGGGAAATGTCGGCGCAGGGTGTAATCGGCCAGTTGGCGCAGGCTGTGGCGGTCGCCGCGCTGGGCGAGCAGTTCAAAGTTGCCGAAGCGGATGAAGGAGGGCGCGACGCGGCAGACGATGGCGCCGGGTTCGATCTGCGGGCGTCCGTCGTAGAACATGTCGCGCAGCACGCCTTCGCCGCTGTCGATCAGGCTCAGCGCACGGGTGGTGGGCACGCCCAGATGGTGCATGGCCTCGGAGCAGAGAAACTCACGCAGCGAGGAGCGCAATACGGCGCGGCCATCGGCGCTGCGCGAGTAGGGCGTGCGTCCAGCGCCCTTGAGTTGCAGCGTCCAGCGTTCGTTTTGCGCGTTGATGATTTCGCCCAGGTTGATGGCGCGACCGTCGCCCAGTTGTCCTGCCCAGTGGCCGAACTGGTGGCCGCCGTAGCAGGCGGCATAGGGCTGCATACCGGATAGAAGTCGATTGCCGGCGAAAATCTCGGTAAAGGCGGCGCTTTGGCAGTCCTCTTCGCTCAGGCCGAGCAGGGCGGCGGTTTCGCTGGAGCAAGCCAGAAGATGCGGCGCTTGCACCGGGGTGGGGCGGCAGCGCGAGTAGCATGCGCCATACACTTGGCGGATACCGGGATGCTCTTCCGGGTCTGCGGGCAGTTCGCGGACGAAGCTGTCGTCCCAATGCAGGTCTTCGAGGCTCATGCGCCTTTGCGCCGCCGCCAGCGCCGCCGCACCGGGGCGGACTCGCCGCGCGTGATGGTTTCCTGGTAAAAATTGACCAGACGCTGGGCGATGCGTTCCTGCTGCCAGTCTTCGGCGGCGATCACCGCTTGCGCCGCCAGGCGTGCGGCTTCGTGCGGGTGGTTGAGCAATTCGAGCACCCGCTTGGCGAAGCCCGGCGGGTCATTGGGGGCGACCAGACAGCCCTGGCCTTCGCGCACCACATCGCGCGTGCCCATTTCCGCCAGGGCGACCACCGGCAGACCGAGCGCCAGCGCTTCGACCAGCACCAGCCCCTGGGTTTCGGTGGCCGAAGAAAAAACGAAAGCGTCGGCGGCGCGGTACAGGGCTTGCAGCTGCCCGTCACGCGGCAGGTAGCCGACGAAAATGACATGTTGCTCCAGTCCGAGCTGGGCGGTGAGCTTGCGCAAATGCTTCTCGGCAGGACCTTCGCCTGCCAGTACCAGGCGGGCGTCGGGACGTTGCTCAATCAGGCTGTGCAGCATGTTGAGCAGGAATTCCACGTTCTTTTCAAACGCCAGGCGACCGACGAACAACAGCATGGGTTGCTCGGGCGACAGGCCGAGTGCGCTGCGCGGGTCGGGCGCGCTGGGTGCACGCCAGGTTTCGAGGTCGATGCCGGTAGGAATCACGCTGATCGGCGTACGCACACCGTAGCGGCGCAAAATATCGCGCATGGCCAGCGAGGGAGAAACCAGGGCGTTGACTGCATTGCCCTGATTGGCGGTCAGGCGGCGCGCCATCAGGCGCAGCATCGGGTCGGGCAGGAAAGGGATGTAATGTTCCAGATACTGCTCAAAAAACGTGTGATAGGTTTCCACCACGGGCAATTTGAATTTGCGCGCAATGCGCGTTCCGGCGTAGTGAGCGATAAAAGGCGTGTGTATGTGAATCAGATCAAAGTGTTGCGGGGTGATGACCCTGAGCGTGCGGCTCAGGTCGCGCCATGCCATCAGGCGGTCTTCCGGGTCGAGCAACACCTTGCGTGCCGGGATGCGCAACACGTTCGGGTCATTGCTCTCGCCCTGCTGCGGATAGTCGGGGACGATCAGCGTGACTTCATGTCCCAGTTTTTCCAGCGCGTGGCGCGTGGTTTCAATCGAGGTGGATACGCCATTCACTCGGGGGAAGTACACGTCGGAAATCATCAGAAGGCGCATGGGTCATCCTTGAGCAGCTCTAAGAGCTTCAATGTTGAGGCGGCGGTGCGTCAGCGTCGATTTTGCCGCCAAATACGCTGTATTGGTAAATGTTGTAGGCGATCATCACCGGAATCAGCGTGCCGATGCCGATCAACATGAAGATCAGGGTGTTGGAGGGGGCGGCGGCCTGGTCGATGGTGAGGCTGCCGGGAACGATATACGGAAACCAGGTTGCGGCCAAGCCAATGAAAGAAAACAGGAAGATCGAAAGGCTCCAGAGGAAGGGCGCGCGTTCGGCGCGTTTTTTCAGCGCGACGAACAAGCCGTAGAAACTGAACAAGGCAGCCAGGGGCAGCAGGGCGAAGGCGAAGAATGCGGGCAGGGAAAACCAGCGCTCGAAAATGGCAGGATATTGCAGGGGCGTCCACACGGTGATGATCGCCGCCGCCAGCAGCATGAGCAGGCTGAAGGCCTGACTGCGCCGGTAGGCGTGATTTTGCAGTTCGCCATTGAATTTGAGGATCATGTAGTTCGCGCCCAGCACGCAGTAGCCGGCGATCACGCCGAGTACGACCATGATCGAAAAAGGCGAAAACCAGTCGAACACGCCGCCGACGAAAAGGCCATTTTCAATCTTCATTCCCGCCAGCAAGCCGCCAAGGGCGAACCCTTGGGCGACCACGGCTAACAGGCTGCCCAGGCCAAAGGCCGTGCCCCACAGCCACTTGCGCGCAGACAGCGCATAAAATTCAAAGGACACGCCGCGCAACATGAAACCGAACAGCATGAGCGCGAGCGGAATATACAGGCCATGCAGCACAGTGCCATAGGCCAGGGGAAATGCGCCGAACAGCGTGCCGCCGACGATGACCAGCCAGGTTTCGTTGGCATCCCAGATGCTGCCCAGGCTGCGCATCATCACTCCGCGATGGTGTTCGCTGGGGGCGGCCAGCGAGAGCATCCCCATGCCCAGGTCAAAGCCGTCCAGTAGGACATAGAACACCAGGAACAGGCCGATGATGGCGAACCATGCCGTGGCGAGCAGATGGTGGCTTGGGTCGAGCGCCAAATGTTCCATTCAGTAGCCCTCGTCGTTCATGGAAGACATGGGGACGCGCTTGTCCTGAAAATGACGCGGCGGCGTTTCATACAGCGGCCCCTTGCGGATGACATGACGCAGGAAATAAAAGGCGGCGACGCCGATCGCCAGATAGAACAGGGCGAAGGAACTCAAAGACCATTGCACGGCGGCCAGCGGCAGGTCGGAAGCGCCATGCTCGGTGCGCATCATGCCGTACACGATCCACGGTTGACGGCCGATTTCACGCACCAGCCAGCCCATTTCCACCGCAAGATAGGCGGCGGGGATGGCCAGCATCCAGCCGCGCAGCAGCCAAGGCTTGTCGCCAATGCTGTCCGCCTGCATGTGCGCCTTGCGGCGCAGGAACAGCCACAGCGTCCACAACGCCATGCCCGCCATGAAAACTCCGGCGGCGACCATCAGGCGAAAGGCGTAGAACGGGATCCAGATCGGCGGTTGGTCTTCGCGCTTGAAGTCTCGCAACCCGACCACCGTGCCGTTGGGTGAGTGGGTGACGATCAGCGACAGCGCATCGGGAATGCTCAGCTCCCATACATTGCGCTGGCTTTCCGCATCAGGGATGGCCAGCACCGCCCAGGGAGCGCCTTCACCCGGCGGATTGGTTTCCCAGTGCGCTTCGATGGCGGCCAGCTTGGCGGGCTGGGTTTCGGCCAGCGCGCCGCCTGCCGAGTCGCCGATGAGGATTTGCAGCGGCGCAATGGCCACCAGGGCGAACACGGCGTACTTGAAGGGGGGCAGGAAGAAGCCGGTTTCGCGCTTTTTCAGCAGGTAGTAGGCACTGATTCCCGCCACGACCACCAGGGATAGTTCGATGCAGGCGATGAGCATATGCCAGAATGCATGGCCGAGATCTGGGTTGAACACTGCCGCCCAATAGTCGGTAATCACGAACTTGCCGCCGATGTACTCCACGCCCGCCGGGGTTTGCATCCAGGCATTGGCGACCATGATCCAGAACACCGACAACGTGCTGCCAAACAGCACCATGCCGGTGGCGAACAGGTGCATCCCCGGGCTGACGCGATTCCAGCCAAAGAGCATGATGCCGAGAAAACCGGCTTCGAGCATGAAGGCCATGGCGGTTTCAAAGCCGAGAATATTGCCGAAGAAATCGCCGCTGGCGATGGAGAACGGCCCCCAGTTCATGCCGAAGGCGAACTCCATGGGGATGCCGCTGATCACCCCCACGCCGAAATTGATCATGAAAATACGCAGCCAGAAACGAGTCTGGTGGTAGAAAAACAGGTTTTGCGTTTTCACCCAGGCCGCTTCCAGGGCGAACAGAATCAGCGCCAGCCCCACGGTCAACGGCGGCCAGAGGATGTGGAACATAGCCAGGAAGGCGAATTGCAGGCGGGAAAGAAACGTGGCATCGGACAGAAATTCCATCGGGCATCCCCTTCGGTTTGGAGTCAGCCGCCCAACAGTCTTTGCTCGGCGCGCGCAAGATCAGCCTCGTTACCGTAGAGGATCAAGATGTCATCTTCTTGAAGCAAGGTGGACGGGGAGGGCATTTCACCCTTGATACCGCCGCGCCGGATGGCGTCAGGGATGACTTTCAGCCCGTCCAGCGCCTCGCCCAGGGTGCGCCCGACCGCCCAGGCGCCGGGGGCGAGCGCGATGCTGGTCAGTGATCCGCGCAAGGCGTGCGCCGCGTCCACCAGTTCGCCGCGTCCCTGGAAAATATGGCGCAGCAGACTGTAGTTATCCTGCCGGATGCGCTGCGTGCGGTGGAAAATGCGGCGCATGGGGATGCCCATGTGCACCATCAGATGCGAACCGAGCATCAGGCTGGCTTCAAAGGCGTCGGGCACGACCTCGGTCGCCCCGGCTTCGATAATGTCGTCCACCCGGTTGACCGAATAGGCGCGCACGAATACCGGCAGATCCGGGTAATGCAGGCGTACGACGTGCAGGGTGCGAATGGAGGCGTCGGTGTCGTGATGGGTGATGACCATGGCGCGCGCCTTGTCGATGCCTGCGGCGTGCAGCATGTCCATGTGGGTGGCGTTGGCGAAGTGCACGTTGTAGCCCGCGCTCTGCGCCTTGGCGATGATGTCGGGGTCAACTTCCAGCGCGAGGTAGGGCACGTCTTCCTGGTCGAGCAGATAGGCCAGGTTTTGCCCCACGCGGCCAAAGCCGATGAGGATGACATGCGCGCTCAAATCGGCGTTTTGCTGCGAGATGCCCTCGCGCATTTCCAGATAGTTTTTGTGGTAGCTGGGGATGAGTTTCTTGACGATCGGTCCGTTCCAGCGCACGAGGAAGGGGGTCAGAATCATGCTTATCAACACGGCGGTGAGCACGATTTGCGTGATGTCGTGCGACAGCAGGCGGTCATGGGTGGCCAGAGCGAGCAGGGCGAAGCCGAATTCGCCCCCTTGCGCCAGCACCAGCCCGGTGCGCAGCGCCACGCCCGGCTCCTGCTTGAGCGCCATGCCCACGCCGAAAATGATCAGGGTCTTGACGGCGACCAGCGCCAGCAAGAGCAGCAAGGCTTGCGGCAGATATTTCGGCAGGGCGTGCATGTCGAGCAACATGCCGATGGTGACGAAGAACAGACCGAGCAGCACGTCCTGAAACGGGCGGATATCGCTTTCGATCTGGTGGCGAAAGGCGGTTTCGGAAAGCATGATGCCCGCCAGGAAAGCGCCCAGCGCCAGCGACAGGCCGGCGGTCTGGCTCATGGCCGCCGAGGAGAGCGCGACCAGCAGCACCGCCAGGGTGAACAGCTCCGGCGAGCGCGCCTTGGCGATTTCGTTGAACATCGGGCGCAGCAGCCAGCGTCCTGCGGCAAGCATGACGACGGTAAAAACAATACCTTTGACGAGCGCAAAGGCGAGGTCATCTCCGATTTCATCGTCGCCGGAGGCCAGAGCGGGGATGAGAATCAGGAAGGGGATGACAGCCAGATCCTGGAAGAGCAGGATGCCTACCGCATTGCGCCCGTGACGCGAGTTGATCTCCAGCTGTTCGGCCAGGAGCTTGATGACGATCGCCGTGGACGACATGGCCAGTACGCCGCCGATTACCAGGGCGGCAGGCAGGGAAAGTTCGAACGCCCAGGCGACCAAGGTGACAACCAGGGTTGTGGTCACCACCTGCGCGCCGCCCATGCCGAGCACCGCGCGACGCATGGAGGAGAGCTTGCTGATGGAAAACTCCAGGCCGAGAGTGAACAGCAGGAATACCACGCCGAATTCGGCCAGCACGCGGGTGTTTTCCGATTCCGGCACCCAGCCGAGCGCATGCGGGCCGATCAGCGCGCCGACGCCCAGATAAGCGAGAATCGGCGGCAAATTGATGCGGCGGAACACCGTGACGGCGATCACCGAGACGGCAAGCAGGAGCAGAACTTCAAACAGGGCGCTGTGGTGCATCGTGGCGAGTCAAAAAGAATGCGAGTGGTTTGGGTTATTGGCGCCTCCAGCCTATCATGAGCGGCGATCATGTTTTTCAAACCCAAGCATACTGTATATGACATCTTCCGCTTCTCGCCGCCCCGTAGTTCTTTCCGGCATCCAGCCTTCCGGCAATCTGTTGATCGGTCATTACATCGGCGCAATCCGCAACTGGGTTCGCTTGCAGGAAACGCACGACAGCCTGTTCATGCTGGTCGATCTGCACGCGATCACCGTGCGCCAGGAGCCGAAAGTCTTGCGTGAGCGCAGCCTGGATTTCATCGCGCTCTATCTGGCTTGCGGCATTGATGCGGAAAAATCCACCTTGTTCGTGCAGTCGCATGTACCCGCGCATGCTGAAATGGGCTGGTTGCTGAATTGCTACGCCTATATGGGCGAGCTGAACCGGATGACCCAGTTCAAGGACAAATCGGCGCAGCATGAAGCGAACATCAACGTCGGTCTGTTCGATTACCCGGTGCTGATGGCCGCCGATATCCTGCTCTACCAGTCAAACCTAGTGCCGGTCGGTCATGACCAGAAGCAGCATCTGGAGTTGGCGCGCGATTTGGCCATGCGTTTCAACAACCTGTATGGCGATATCTTCACCGTGCCCGAGCCGATGATTCCGCAGCTTGGCGGGCGCATCATGAGCCTGCAAGACCCGGAAAAGAAAATGTCCAAGTCCGACCCCAACGAAAAGGCTTCCATCGCGCTGCTCGACGAGCCGGGCAAGGTGCGCAAGAAGCTGATGAGCGCGGTGACGGATTCGGACACCAGCATCCGCTTCGACCCGGAAAACAAGCCTGGCGTGTCCAACCTGCTGACCCTGCTGGCGATCAGCAGCGGCGAGAGCGTGGAATATTGGGAAAGTCAGCTGGCGGGGCAGGGCTATGGCGCGCTGAAGAAGGCCACGGCGGATGCGGTGATCGCCTTTCTGGAGCCGGTGCAGCAACGCTACCACGCCCTGCGCGGCGATAACGGCGAACTGATGCGCATCCTGCACCGGGGGGCGGACAAGGCGGCGGAGCGTGCGGAAATCACCTTGCGTCGCGCCATGGACGTGTTGGGCTTCATTCCGCGCAAGTGATGGACGCAGTTCCTGACGCCAAGCTTGTGCGCTACGGCCTGGACGATTTGCGCAGCGTGTTGCCGCCGCGCAGGATGGATGCGCACAAGGGCGATTTCGGCCATGTGCTGGTCATCGGCGGCAATCATGGCATGTACGGCGCGGCGCGCCTGGCGGCCGAAGGGGCGGCGCGCATGGGCGCAGGTCTGGTCAGTGTGGCGACACGCTCTCCGCTGGCGCCCATGCTTGCCGCGACACGCCCGGAACTGATGGTGCATACGGTTGAGCAGGCGGATGCCCTGCTCGACCTGTTGCCGCGCGCCAGCGTCCTGGCCTTGGGTTGCGGTCTGGGGCGGGATGACTGGGCGGAGGCCATGTTCGCCGTGGCGATGAACAGCTCTGTGCCCAAGGTGGTCGATGCGGATGCGCTGCGTCTGCTGCCCACGCGAGCAGAAAAATTGACGGATCAGGCGATCTTGACCCCGCATTGCGGTGAGGCGGCGCATCTGCTCGGTACTTCGCGTGAGGCGGTGCAGCATGATCGTCTCGCTGCGGTGCTCGCCCTGCGCGCGCGCTTCGGCGGCCTGTGGCTGCTCAAGGGCGCGGGCAGTCTGCTGGCCTGCACCGAGGGCGTGTATCAGTGCGCGCATGGTCATCCGGGCATGGCCAGCGGCGGCATGGGCGATGTGCTTGGCGGAATGCTTGCCGCCCTGCTGGCTCAGGGAATGCCGCCTTGTGCGGCGGCGCGTCTGGCCGTGGCGCTGCACGGCGCGGCAGGGGAGCGGGCGGCGCGCGCCGAGGGCGGACGCGGCGTGTTGGCTCTGGATTTGCTGCCCCATGCCCGCCTGTTGCTGGAGGAGGTCTGCCCATGCTGAGCCTGCATTTGGCCGATGAAGCCGCCACCCGGCAGTTGGCCGCCGTGCTGGCCGAAACTGCGCCGCCATCCGGCTGGATGGCCTTGCATGGCGATCTGGGCGCGGGCAAGACCACCCTGGTGCGCGCCTTCATGCATGCCCTGGGTTATACGGGGCGAGTGACCAGCCCGACCTATACCCTGGTGGAAATCTATGAACTGCCCGACGCGCCGGATCGACCTGGGCGGCGCGTTGCGCATTACGACCTCTACCGTCTGCATGACCCGGAAGAACTGGAGTGGATGGGCGCGCGCGAGGATTTCGGCGCGGATACGCTCGCCCTGGTGGAGTGGCCGCAGCGCGGGGCGGGTATGTTGCCGCCCGCCGATGTTGAGCTTTTTTTGTTGCACGAAGGCGAGTCGCGCCAGGCGCGGCTTCAGGCTCGCGGCAGCGCGGGCGAAGCCTGGCTGGACAAAGTTAAGGCTATGCTGAAGAAAAACAACATATCTTGTTCATTAGATTGAACTTTCTCGTAAATTGCATTATAACCTCAAGCAACTATCGGTGGACTGAACCCGGTCGGGGGAGGCAAGTCATGCAATCGTCTATGCAAGGATCTATGAAAAAATCCTTACAAATCAATGCTCGTCGCCGTTTTTTGCTCAAGTTTCTGGCGGGCGGCGCGTCCTTTCTCTGGCTGCCTGAGTCGGCTTATGCCGGCGTTCGTCCGGCGATCAGCGCAGGCGAGGCCAGCGTGCATGAGCGGGGTTCGCGCCTAGTGTTCAGCCTGAGCGCCCCGGCGCAGCACAAGGTCTTTACCCTGAGCAACCCGGAGCGTGTGGTGCTGGATCTGCAGGACACCACCCTGCCCAAGAGCTTCGAGATGCAGCTTCCCGAGGGCGTGGCGGTGTCGCGCCTGCGCAGCGGCATTCAGAACGGCGATGATCTGCGCCTGGTGTTCGATATGCAGCAACCGGCAAAGCCGTCCGTGACCATGCTGCCCGAAGCCAATGGCAAAGGCTTCAGGCTGGTGTTGGAATTGAGCCATAAACCCTTGGGCATGCCGACCCTCGCCGCGAAGGAGGCGCAGAGCAAGCAGGCCTTCGAGGCCAAGGCCGCCGAGCGCGAAGCTCTGTTGCAGCCGGAAGCCAAGGTCGAGCGTCAGCCCGCAGAGCCGAGCGACAAGGAAATTCGTGCGGCGCAACGTCAGGCCGCGCGCGAGGAGTCACGCGGCGGGGCGCGCAAGCTGGTGATCGCCATCGACGCCGGGCATGGCGGCAAAGACCCGGGCGCCGTGGGACGCGATGGCACGCGCGAGAAGGACGTGACCCTGGCGATTGCGCGTAAGCTGGAAGCGCTGATTCAGGCTGAACATGGCTTCAAGCCGGTTTTGACGCGCCGCAACGATGTGTTCATCCCCTTGCGCGAACGCACCAATATCGCCCGGCGCAGCAAGGCGGACATGTTCATCTCCCTGCACGCGGATGCGTTCAGCGACCCGGATGCGCGCGGCGCTTCGGTGTACTGTCTCTCGCTCAACGGCGCCAGTTCGGAAGCGGCGCGCTGGATGGCTGACAGGGAAAACGCGGCGGACTTGGTCGGCGGCGTGGACTTGGGCGAACGTTCCGACAGTCTGGCCTCGGTGCTGCTCGACCTGTCGCAGTCGGCATCCATGCAGGCTGGCATGGATGCCGGACAGCGCGTGCTGACCGAGTTGGGCGAGATCGGCGCAGTGCACAAGCGTAACGTGCAGCAGGCGGGCTTCATGGTGCTCAAGTCGCCCGATATTCCCTCCATGCTGGTGGAAAGCGCCTTCCTCTCCAATCCGGAGGAGGAGCGCAAATTGCGCACCTCAGCCCATCAACAGCGCGTCGCACAGTCGGTATTCCGCGGCCTGCACGACTACTACGCCAGCAAGGCGTTGGAAGGTACGCACTTCGCCATGCTTTGATTCGTGAGCGCTGCTTGAAAGCTAGGCGCGCATCCCCCATGCTGCGCTGCTCATTCATTGCTGCCCTTTCTCATGCCTGGCATTCAGCTTCTTCCGCCGCAACTCATCAACCAGATCGCCGCTGGCGAAGTGGTCGAGCGTCCTGCGAGCGTGCTCAAGGAGCTGGTGGAAAACAGCCTGGATGCAGGGGCGAGCCGCATCGACGTGGAGATTGAGGACGCCGGGGTTCGCCTGCTGCGCGTGCGCGACAACGGCGCAGGCATTCCCAGGGACGAATTGCCCCTGGCCATTGCCAGCCATGCCACCAGCAAAATCAGTACGCTGGACGATCTGCTGCGCGTGAACAGCTTTGGCTTTCGTGGCGAGGCGCTGGCCAGTATCGCAGCGGTGGCCGATTTCAATCTGATTTCCCATGCGAGCCATGCCGGGCAAGCCTGGCGCATCCATAGCCCCGGCAATCCGCAGCAAGCCGAGATTTCGCCTGCCGCCCATCCGCCGGGAACCAGCATCGAAGTGCGTGACTTGTTTTTCAATATCCCGGCGCGGCGCAAATTCCTGCGCGCCGAACGCACCGAGCTGCATCATTTGGATGAAGTTCTGCGCCGCATGGCCTTGGCGCGTCCAGATGTCGGCTTCAGCTTCAGTGTCGCGGGCAAGCTGCAGTGGCGTACGCAGGAACATGCCGAGTCCATCCAGCGCCTGCGCGATCTGTGCGGCGCGGCCTTCGCCGAGCAGGCGCTGTATTTCGCGCATGAGCGCGAGGGGCTGCACCTGTCGGGCTGGTTGCAGCCGCCGACGCAGGCCAAGGAACGCAGCGATACGCAGTATTTTTTCGTCAATGGCCGTGCCGTGCGTGACAAGGTGTTGATCCACGCCGTCAAACAAGCCTATGCCGATGTGCTGCATGGCGCGCGTCAACCGGCGTATGTGCTGTACCTGACGCTGTCTCCCGAGCGCGTCGATGTGAACGTCCATCCCGCCAAGCTGGAAGTGCGTTTCCGCGAAGATCGCCAAGTGCACGACTTCCTGTTTTCCACCCTGCACCGCGTGCTGGCCGAATTGAAGCCGGGCGCGCCGCAGCAGGCGATTGCACCGAACGAGCATCACATGCGCAGCCTGGCAGGTGCGCCTCCTTCCCCTGTGTCGCATCCATTCAGCCGCCAGTCTCATTTGCCATTGGCTTCGCCCATCACGCCCGGCATCGTGCGCGAGACCCTGGCCAGCTACCAGGCGTTGGCGACGAACGCCGGGACGCAGGACGAGGAAGCGCCGCCCATTCCGCCCCTGGGCTATGCCCTGGCGCAGCTGCACGGCGTGTACATTCTGGCCGAGAACGCCGAAGGGCTGATTATTGTGGATATGCACGCCGCCGCCGAACGCATCACTTACGAGCGCTTCAAGCGGGCGTTGGCCGAGGATGGCATACGCCGTCAGGCTCTGCTTGCGCCGCTGGTTCTGGAGCTGGAGCCGCGCCTGGCGGATGCGGCTCACGAGGGGAGGGCGACCCTGCAATCGCTGGGGCTGGTGTTGGATCAAATCAGCCCGAGCAGCTGGGTGGTGCGTGAGACGCCGACCCTGCTGGCGCAGGCGGATATGCAGAAGCTGGTGCTCGATACTCTGGACGAACTGGCGCAATATGGCCGCTCAAGCCGGATTGACGAAGCGCTGAACGCCGTGCTTTCTCGCATGGCCTGTCATGGCTCGGTGCGCGCCGGACGGCGTTTGACCCTGGCTGAAATGAACGCGCTGCTGCGCGACATGGAGGCCACGCCGCGCGCGGATCAGTGCAATCATGGTCGCCCAACGTGGATGAAATGGAGCATGGCGCAGTTGGATGCCATGTTCATGCGCGGACAGTGATCATGATGCAATCCCTGTGGCTGATGGGGCCGACGGCCTCGGGCAAGACCGATCTTGCCCTGGAACTGGCGCGTCGTTTGCCGGTTGAGCTGATCAGCGTGGATTCGGCGCTGGTGTATCGCGGCATGGATATCGGCACGGCCAAGCCGGATGCGGCCACGCTGCGCGAGTTTCCGCATCGCCTGATCGATATCCTCGATCCGGCCGAAAGCTATTCCGCCGCGCGTTTTCGCATGGACGCGCTGCAAGCGATGCAGGAGATCCACGCGCGTGGCAAGGTTCCGCTGCTGGTGGGCGGCACCATGCTGTATTTTCGCGCCTTGCAGGATGGGCTGGCCGAGCTGCCGGTATCCAGCCCGGAGGTGCGTGCGGCTATCCAGGCCGAGGCGGCGCAATGCGGCTGGGCGGCCATGCACGCACGTCTGGCGGAGGTCGATGCGCCAAGCGCGGCGCGTCTGCACCCGAATGATCCGCAGCGGGTGGGACGCGCGCTGGAGGTGTGGCATTTGACCGGCGTGCCTTTGTCGGAGTGGCAGCAACGCGGGCGCGAGCAGGCCGCGCCGGAGTTGGGGCGCGTGCTCAAGCTCGCCCTGCTGCCGCCGCGTGAACTCGTGCGCCAGCGCATCGCACAACGCTTTGAAACCATGCTGGGCGCGGGCTTCGTCGATGAGGTCGCAGCCCTGCGCGCACGCGGCGATTTGCGTGCGGAAATGCCCTCGATGCGTGCAGTGGGGTATCGCCAGGTCTGGGAATTCTTGGACGGCGCCCATAGTTATCAACGCATGGTCGAACTGGGTGTTACAGCTACGCGCGGTCTGGCCAAGCGGCAGATGACCTGGTTGCGCAGCGAACGGGACATCCATGACATCACCGCTGGCGTCGATGCGGCGGGAGCCATGGGCTTGATGCCCGCGCTGGAGCAGTGGTTAAGGGGCGCTGCATTCGCCTTGTGATAAGATTCGACTGCATTTTTTTCGGCGTCGTTTTGCCGAAGTTATTCAATGGGAACTAGAAACATGGCTAAAGGCCAAAATTTACAAGAGCCTTTTTTGAACATTCTGCGTCGTGATCGCGTGCCGGTGTCGATCTATCTGGTCAATGGCATCAAGTTGCAAGGTCAGGTGGAATCCTTCGATAACTATGTAGTTTTGCTGAAAAATACCGTCAGCCAGATGGTCTACAAGCACGCTATTTCAACTATCGTTCCTGCGCGTCCGGTGCCGATGGAGCTGGACGATGGCATGGATGAGCACGCAAGCTACGGACGTGACGATTGAACCAGGCTTTGCTGCGGGCTGAATCAACGCCAGCGGATGCCGCCGAGCACGATGCGGAGCGTGCAGTAAGCTACAAATTCGAATCCAAAGACGGCTTCCTCAGCAGCGGCAAGGCCACTTCCGAGGGTGAGCGCGCCTTGCTGGTGCATGTGCGTGCGCGGGCGGACGAATCGCCGGAAGCGGTGGAGGAATTCGTCGAACTGGCGCGTTCCGCCGGGGCGGTGATTGACACGCTGGTCATCGTGACCCGCACCCAGTTTGACGCGCGCACCTTGATCGGCAGCGGCAAGGCCGAGGAGATCCGGCGCGAGGCGGAAGCGGGCAAGGTGCAGTTGGTCATCGTCAATCATGCGCTCTCGCCCAGTCAGGAGCGCAATCTGGAAACCCTTTTGCAATGCCGCGTGCTTGATCGCGCCGGCTTGATCCTGGACATTTTCGCCCAGCGTGCGCGTTCGCATGAAGGCAAGCTGCAAGTTGAACTGGCGCAGTTGCAACATCTTTCCACCCGCCTGGTGCGCGGCTGGACGCACTTGGAGCGCCAGGGCGGCGGCGGCATCGGCATGCGCGGGCCGGGTGAAACCCAGTTGGAAACCGACCGCCGTCTGGTGGCCGGGCGCATCTTGCAACTCAAGCGCAAGCTTGAAAAAGTGCGCGCCCAGCGCCACGAAGGGCGCAAGGGTCGCCAGCGCGCCGAACTGCCCACGGTCGCCCTGGTGGGCTATACCAACGCCGGAAAGTCCACGCTGTTCAATCGTTTGACCGAAGCCGGGGTGTATGTCGCCGACCAGTTGTTCGCCACGCTGGATGCGACTTTGCGCCGGGTTGAACTGCCGCAGGGCGGGGCGATCGTGCTGGCCGACACGGTGGGCTTTGTCGCCGATCTGCCGCACGAGTTGGTGGCGGCCTTCCGCTCCACCCTGGAGGAAACCCGTGAAGCGAGCTTGCTGCTGCATGTGATCGACGCGGTCGCCGAGGGGCGCGACGCGCGCATGCATGAAGTCGAGCATGTGCTGGAGCAGATCGAGGCGGATCAAGTCCAGCGTCTTGAGGTGATGAACAAGATCGACCTGATGTATCGCCCGCCGGGGATTGATTACGACGAGCACGGTCGCCCGCGCCGGGTGTGGATTTCGGCGGCGCGCGGGCTGGGGATTGATCTCCTGCTACAGGCGATCAAGGAGTGTCTGGCGCAAGAGACAGTCAGCCTGCAATTGGATATCGAGCCTGCACGCGCGCGTTTGCGCGCCAAGTTGTACGCCGAAGGGGCGATCACCGATGAGCGCATGGATGACGAGGGGCATTGGCGTCTGGCCGTGCGTCTGCCTATGGTGCGCTGGAATCAGTTGGTGGCGCACGAGCCGCTGTTTCTTGACGCCATCCAACATGGCTGATTAGCCGATTTATATAATCACGCACAAGCGCCTTTCTTGCTATGGCCCATTGGCTACCCATAGAATCCCGTTAATTTTGTTTGAGAAGTCTCCAAGAGGACAATTGCATGGCGTGGAATGAGCCTGGCGGCGGCCAAGATCCGTGGAAATCGCCGCGTCGCGGCGGGGATGGCGCTCCCAAGGTCGATCAGTGGCTGAAGGATTTGCAGCGCAAGATCGGCGGTTCCGGGGATGAAGCCGCAGACAATGGCGGCGGCATGCCCAGCCCCACTGCCCTGGGGTTGATCGCGGGCGTCGGTTTGGCGCTGTGGCTGGGTTCCGGGGTGTACATCGTGAACGACGGCCAGCGCGCCGTGGTCACCGAGTTCGGCAAATATGTTGAAACCGCCGCGCCCGGGCCGCATTGGCATCTGCCCTATCCCGTCCAGCAGGCGCAGACCGTGGATGTGGATCAGTTCCGCAGCAAGCAGATGAAGATGCAGATGCTCACCGCCGACGAGAACATCGTCGAAATCGAAATGGCGGTGCAGTACAACGTCAAGGATCCGCGTGAATATGTGTTCAATACCCGCGACCCGGACGGCGTGATGCAGGCCGCGTTTGAAAGCGCGGTGCGCAGCGTGGTCGGACGCAATACCATGACTTTTGTATTGACCGATGGTCGCGCCGAGGTCGTAACCCTGGTCAAGCAACAGCTGCAAGAGATGCTGGATAATGCCGACCCGAGCTTCCGTACCGGTCTGGAAGTGCAGACGGTGAACATGCAGGACGCGCAGCCGCCGGAATCGGTGCAACCGGCGTTTGCCGATGCGATCAAGGCGCGTGAGGATGAGCAACGCCTGATCAACGAGGCGGATGCCTACCGCGCCGGAGTGTTGCCGGTGGCCAAAGGTCAGGCGGCGCAAATCGTGGAAGACGCCAGGGGCTATCGCGCGCGGGTGGAAAAGTCCGCCGAGGGCGAGGCGCAGCGCTTCCTGGATTTGCTGGCCGAGGTGAAGAAAGCCCCGGAAATCAACCGCCAGCGTATGTATCTTGAAGCTCTGGAGGGCGTCATGTCCAAGAGCAGCAAGGTGTTGATGGATACCCAGGCTGCGGGCGGGCAAGGTCAAGGCAGCAGCAATGTCGTATTACTGCCCTTGGATAAGCTGCTTTCGGCTGCGCCCGGCGCAGCGGAGAGCGCACCCGTAGAGGCGCTCAAGCCGGTTGCTCCCGCAGCGTCGGTCGTCCCGACGGTACGTGCCCAGCCTGATCTGCGTTCGAGGACGGCGCCATGATGAATGCCCTGAAAAATTACTTGATGCCCTTGCTGGCTCTGCTGTTCTTTGTCATGTCTTCGGCGGTGTTCACCGTCAGCGAATACGATCGGGTCGTGCTGTTCCGACTCGGTGAGATCGTCAAGACGGATTACACGCCCGGCCTGCATTTCAAGCTGCCTTTCCTTACCAATATCAAGCGCTTCGATGGTCGTTTGCAGGCGCTGAACGCTCCGCCGGAGCGTTATCTGACCAGCGAGAAGAAAAACGTCATCGTCGATGCCTTTATCCAGTGGCGCATCAGCGATGTGGCGACCTTCTACCGTTCGACGCGCGGCGATGATCGTCTGGCTAGCTCACGTCTTACGCAGATCGTGCGCGATGGCATGAAAAACCAGTTCAGCGCCATGACCGTGACCGAAGCGGTGTCCGGCGCGCGCGGCGAAATCACGGAACGCACTCGCCAGGCGGCCAATGTGGAAGCCTCCAAGCTGGGGATCGAAATCGTCGCGGTACGCATTTTGCGCATAGACTTGCCGCCCGAGGTGAGCGAATCGGTGTATCGCCGCATGGAAAAAGAGCGCGCCACGGTCGCGCGCGGCTTCCGCTCACGCGGCGAGGAGCAGGCGCGCCGCATTACGGCGGAAGCGGATCGCCAGCGCGAGGAAATTCTGGCGCAGGCCTATGCCGAGTCGCAGGTGATACGCGGCCAGGGCGATGCGCGCGCAGCGGCCACCTACACGGCGGCGTTCAGTCAGGATCCGGAATTCTTCGAGTTCTATCGCAGCCTGCAGGCCTATGGCAAAGCCTTTGCGGACAAGTCCGACGTGTTGGTTCTGCAGCCGGACAGCGATTTCTTCCGTTTCTTCAACAGCCCGAACGCCGCTGCGCCCAAGAAGCCTTGATGAATCTGAGCAATGATTGATCTGAGCAATGATCTTTGGGCGGCGCTGGCCTTGGTGCTGGTGATCGAGGGCTTGTTGCCCTTCATCAGTCCGCGCCTGTATCGCCAGACGGCGGAGCAACTCGCTTCCATGCCGGATCGGGTGATTCGTCTGGTCGGGTTGGGCGTGATCGTGTTGGGGTTGGTATCGCTGGCTTTGGTGCGGGGCTGATGCGCCCGAACCGATCCATGAGTAGCGCGGGAAAACTATGAATCAAGAAAACAGATGGTTGCTGCCTGCGGGTATTGATGAGTTGTTGCCCCAGGCCGCCTGGGCGACGGAAGATTTGCGTCGGCGGGTGATGGATCTGTTCCGCTCCTGGGGCTATGAGCTGGTCGTGCCGCCGATGGTGGAATATGTCGAGTCGCTGCTGTTGCGCCCGGGCGATGATCTCGATCTGTCCACACTCAAGGTGATCGACCAGCTGAGCGGGCGTCTGATGGGCATACGCGCCGACATGACGCCGCAGATGGCGCGCATCGACGCGCATAGTCTCGCCCGCGCCGAGCCGACCCGTCTGTGCTATCTGGGTACTGTGCTGCACGCCTTGCCGGATGGTTTCGCCGGTTCGCGCGCGCCCATGCAGGTGGGCGCCGAGCTGTTCGGTCATGCAGGCATCGAAAGCGACTGCGAGATTCTCGACCTCATGCTGGAAATGCTGCACGAGGTCGGCATCCGCGCGCCTTGGCTGGATCTGGGGCATGTGGGCATCGTGCGCGCATTGTTTGCGCAGGCGGATTTCGATGCTGAGGACGAGGCCGTGTTCTTCGACCTTTTGCAGCGCAAGGCCATGCCCGAAATCAAGGCCTTTTTGCAGGCGCGCGCCCTGAACGCCGAACTTGCCTCCATGTTGCAGGCTTTGCCTGAGCTGCATGGCGAAGGCCTGGACACCTTGCAGCGTGCACGCAGCCTGCTGGCCGGAGGAGGCGACGAGGTGGCGCTGGCTTTGGATCGGCTGGACGAGCTGGCGCAGCAGATTTTGGCGGCCAGACCCGAGGTGCGTCTGCATGTCGATCTGGGCGAATTGCGAGCCTATCACTACCATACGGGTGTGGTGTTCGCCGCCTATGTTCAGGGGCAGCGCCAGGCGATCGCGCGCGGCGGGCGTTACGATGGCATTGGCGAGGTCTTTGGTCGGGCGCGTCCCGCCACGGGCTTTTCCGCCGACGTGCGCGCTCTGATTGACTTGATGGCGCGCGACGAGGCGCGTGCGGATCGCGCGGCGCAGACCTGCCTGGCGCCGGTGCTGGATGTCGCGGAGCCGGGGTATGCTGCGCTGCGCGCCCTGGTGCGCAAGCTGCGCGCCGAGGGGCATCGGGTCATCCAAGCGCTGCCTGCCGACGAAACGGAAGGTGGCGTAGAGCATGACGCGCGCGCCATGGGCTGCAGCCACTGCATCGAGCCGGATATGTCGCATGGACAGGCTGATGGCATGGCGCATGACAGCGAATTTTGGAAAGTACGAGAGATTTGACCTTGATGGCCAAAAATATTGTGGTTTTAGGCTCCCAGTGGGGCGATGAAGGCAAGGGCAAGATCGTTGATCTGCTGACCGAGGACGTCGCCGCCGTGGTGCGCTTCCAGGGCGGTCACAACGCAGGGCATACCCTGTGGGTCAATGGCGAAAAAACGGTGTTGCACCTGATTCCTTCCGGCATTTTGCGTGAAGGCGTGCAGTGCGTGATCGGCAACGGCGTCGTGCTGGCGCCGGATGCGCTGCTCAAGGAAATGAGCCAGCTTGAGGCGCGCGGTGTGCCGGTGCGCGAGCGGCTCAAGCTCTCCGCCGCCTGCCCGCTGATTCTGCCTTATCACGTGGCGCTTGATCAGGCGCGCGAACGCTCCGCCGGGCGAGCTGCCATCGGCACCACCGGTCGCGGCATCGGCCCCGCGTATGAGGACAAGGTGGCGCGTCGCGCCCTGCGTTTGATCGACCTGCAACACCGCGAGCGCTTTGCCGAGAAGTTGGGCGCGGTGCTGGACTACCACAATTTCGTGCTGAAAAATTACTTTCACGTCGAAGGCGTGGATTTCCAGCAGGTGCTGGACGACTGCATGAGCTATGCCGAGCTGATGCTGCCGATGATGTGCGATGTCACCGAATACCTGCATGGTCTGCGCCTTGCCGGCAAGAAAGTGCTCTTCGAGGGTGCGCAGGGGACGCTGCTGGATATCGACCACGGCACTTATCCATTCGTCACCTCGTCGAACACCACGGCGGGGGGCGCATCGACCGGCAGCGGCATCGGTCCCCTGCAGCTGGATTATGTGCTGGGCATTACCAAGGCTTACACCACGCGTGTCGGCGCCGGGCCTTTCCCCACCGAGCTTGCCTACAACGCGGCGGAAGACGTGGGCGACCCGATCGGCAAGCATCTGGGCGTCAAGGGGCATGAGTTCGGCGCCACCACTGGTCGGCAGCGCCGCTGCGGCTGGTTCGACGCCGTGGCCTTGCGTCGCGCGGTGCAGATCAACAGCATCAGCGGCCTGTGTCTGACCAAGCTGGACGTGCTGGACGGCCTGGACACGCTGCAACTCTGCGTCGGCTACCAGGTGAACGGGCAAGTGAGCCAGGCGCCGCCGGTCGGCGCCGATGGCTTCGTCCATATCGAGCCGGTGTACGAAGTTATGCCAGGCTGGTCGCAGTCCACCGTCGGCGTCAAGCGTCTCGAAGAGCTGCCCGATGCTGCGCGCGCCTATATCCGGCGTATCGAAGAGGTTTGCGGCGTGCCGGTGGATATCATCTCCACCGGACCGGATCGTGAAGAAACCATCGTGCTGCGCCATCCTTTTTCAGCCTGAACCCCATTGCAAGAGCTTGTGACCCCATGACAGAACAACGTGATCCTTACGCCGAGCGCGAAGCGGAAAAGTACGACAATCCGATCGCAAGCCGCGAGTTGATCCTGGAAAAAATCAAGGGTCACACGGGGCCGATGACCTTCGAGCGGCTGTTGCTCGATTTTGGCTACGATGAAGACGAGCGTATCGAAGCCCTGCGTCGTCGTCTGCGCGCCATGGAGCGTGACGGCCAGCTCATTCGCAACCGCAAGGGCGGCTACATTCCGTTGGTCAAGGGCGAGCTGGTGCGCGGGCGGGTGATCGGGCACAAGGACGGCTTCGGCTTCCTCACCCCGGACGAGGGCGGCGACGACCTGTTCCTTGCGGCGCGCCAGATGCGCGCCCTGATGCACGGCGACCGCGCGGTGGTGCAGGTCATCAATGTCGATCATCGCGGGCGGCGCGAGGGCGCCCTGGTCGAGGTGATCGAACGTGCCAACGCCCAGGTGGTGGGGCGTCTGGTGCTGGAATCCGGCATCGCCTTTGTCACCCCGGACAACAAGCGCATCACCCAGGACGTGCTCATTCCGCTGGACGCGCTGCAGGGAGCGCAGGACGGGCAGATCGTGCGCGTGCAACTGGTCGAGCAGCCCACCTCGCGCAATCGCCCGGTCGGACGGGTGCTCGAGGTGCTGGGCGACCACATGGCGCCGGGCATGGAAATCGACCTCTCGATCCACACCCACAATCTGCGCAATGTCTGGCCGCAGGATGTGCTGGAACAGATCGCCGGGCTGAGCGAGGAGGTCAGCGAGCAGGACAAGCTGGGGCGCGTCGATCTGCGCGAGCTGCCGCTGCTGACCATCGACGGCGAAGATGCGCGCGACTTCGACGACGCGGTGTACTGCGAGCCGACGGCCAAGGGCTGGCGCCTGCTGGTGGCGATCGCCGACGTGTCGCATTACGTCACCGTGGGCAGCGCGCTGGATCATGAAGCCTTTATGCGCAGCACCTCGGTGTACTTCCCCGGACGGGTGATTCCGATGTTGCCTGAAGTGCTGTCGAACGGCCTGTGCTCGATCAATCCGCAGGTGGATCGCCTGTGCCTGGCCTGTGAAATGCTCATCAACCGTGAAGGCGACATCATTCGTTCGCGTTTTTACGAGGGCGTGATGCGCTCTCATGCGCGCATGACCTATACCCAGGTCGGCAAGATCCTGCTGGACAAGGACGAAGCCCTGCGTGAGCAGTACGCGCCGCTGGTTCCGCATTTCGAGGCGTTGCACGATCTGTACAAAACTCTGCACGAGGCGCGCAATCGCCGTGGCGCGATGGACTTCGACACGGTGGAAACCAAGATCGTGTTCGGCGAGGGGCGCAAGATCGACGCCATCGTGCCCTACGAGCGCAACGACGCCCATCGTCTGATCGAAGAATGCATGATTGCGGCCAACGTGGCGGCGGCGCGCTATCTGGAGCGGCGCAAGATCGTCGGCCTGTACCGCATCCACGACACGCCCAAGCCGGAAAAACTGGCCGATCTGCGCACTTTCCTCGGCGAGCTTGGCTTGTCCCTGGGCGGCGGCGAAAAGCCGAGCGGCAAGGACTTCAACGCCGTCCTGCAGGCTGCACAAGGCCGCGAGGATGCGCACCTGATCCAGACGGTGATTCTGCGCAGCATGAAGCAGGCGGTGTACTCGCCGGACAATATCGGCCATTTCGGCCTGGCGCAGACCCAGTATGCCCACTTCACCTCGCCGATCCGGCGCTATCCCGACTTGCTGGTGCATCGCGCCATCCGTCATGTGCTGCGCACGGGCGGGGCGGAAAACTTCCCCTACACGCATGACGAGATGGGCTTGATCGGCGAGCATTGCTCGAATAACGAGCGCTTGGCCGATGAGGCCACGCGCGACGCGACCGACTGGCTCAAGTGCGAGTACATGCAGGATCATGTCGGCGAGGTGTTCGAAGGCGTGATCAGCTCGGTCACTTCGTTTGGTCTGTTCATTGAGCTGAAAGGCATTTTTGTCGAAGGCTTGCTGCACATCACTGCGCTGGACAAGGATTTCTATCGCTTCGATCCGGTCGGGCATCGTCTGGTGGGCGAGCGCGGCGGCAAGATCTTCCGCCTGGGCGATACCGTCACCGTGCAGATCGCGCGGGTGGATCTGGACGACAAGAAAATCGAGTTCGTCCTGCCGCGTGAGCATGGGGCCAAAGGCAAGGCGACGGCCAAGTCCGCGCCTGTGGCCGCCGTGCAGCAAGATGCGTTTGAAGAGGCTGCGCAGGAAGCCGATCTGGAGCAGGACGAAGGCGGGCGGCTCGCAGAAACTCAAACCGAAATCAGCGAGATGGGCGAGGCGGCGCAAGACGATGCGCTGTCCAGCCGCAGAAAGCGCCGCAGGCGCAAGAAAGGCGCGACGGACAAGGCGACCGGCGCTGGCGATGAGGCCGTCGATCTGCAACCAAAAAAGCTCTGGGCGCAAGAGAGTGAAGGCGAGATTGACGACAATATCGGCAATCGCGGTGCGCCCGAGGTGCGTATTCTGGTGCTGGAGGATGACGAAGAGCCGGAGGATGACGAAGATAATTTCGGCAACAGCATCTCGGCCATCACCCACGGCAACCGTCCGGCGTCCAGTGACAAGCGCCCGACCTCGCGTCGTCGCCGCACCTCGCGTCGGAAAAAGCCTGAATGAGTCGAATGTTCACGCCGCGCCGCAAGGCGGGCGAATCTGGGCAAAGGCCGGAAGCGCCGCGCGAAGCCCGCGCCGAGACTCATGCCGCTGGCGATGCGCGCAGCGGTGACCATTGGTTGTTCGGCTTGCACGCGGTGGAGTCGGTGCTGCGCAACGACCCGGAAAACATCATCCGCCTGATGTGCGCCGAAGGGCGGCGCGATCAGCGCTTGCAACTGATCGAAATCCTGGCGCATGAGATCGGCGTCAAAATCCAGCGCGTCGAGATGCGCGAACTGGACAAGCTGACCAAGGTCGATCGCCACCAAGGCGTTGCGGCGCAATATCGACCGCCGCGCAGCTACGATGAAAACGATCTTTACGCCTTGCTTGATCGCTTGCAGGAACCTGCCTTGCTGCTGGTGCTGGATGGCGTGACCGATCCGCACAATCTTGGCGCCTGTCTGCGCGTGGCGGATGGCGCGGGAGTGCATGCAGTGATCGCGCCGAAAGATCGCGCCGCCAGCCTGACGCCGACCGCGCGCAAGGTGGCGTCGGGCGCGGCGGAAAGCCTGCCTTTCGTGCAGGTGACCAATCTGGCGCGCACGCTGGACAATCTCAAGCAACGCGATATCTGGGTCATGGGACTGGCGGGCGAGGCCGATCACATGCTGTACGCCTCGGACCTTTCCAGGCATGCGCTGGCCGTGGTGATGGGCGCGGAGGGCGCGGGTCTGCGCCGTTTGACGCGCGAATCCTGCGATGAACTGGTCAAGTTGCCCATGCTGGGCAGCGTCGAGAGCCTGAACGTGTCCGTGGCGGCGGGCGTAACGCTGTATGAAGTCGTGCGCCAGCGCCTGAAAGCTTGCTGAACTCCACAAGTTCAGTCACTTGCCAAGTGCAAAACGACTGGAATCGATCCCTGAAAGTCTGTACAATCCCGCGCTTTCTTGCGTACCGGGCTGTCCGGTGTGCATCCACCCTGTCTGATCGCCGATGACAATAAGTACAGGCGGCAGGCTTCAATCCATAGGGAGTTACCATGCGACACTATGAAGTCGTGTTTCTGGTTCATCCAGACCAGAGCGAGCAAGTTCCGGCCATGATCGAGCGCTACCGCGCCCTGATTCAGGCCGATGGCGGCCAGATTCACCGCCTGGAAGACTGGGGGCGCCGTCAGTTGGCCTACCCGATCCAGAAAATCCACAAGGCGCACTATGTGCTGATGAACATCGAGTGCTCACAAAAGGCGCTGGCCGAGCTGAACGACGCCTTCCGCTTCAACGACGCCGTGATTCGTGACATGGTCATCAAGATGGATGCCGCCGTGACCGAGCCGTCCATCATGATGAAGGAAGAAGAGCCGCGTTCGCGTCGTTCGTCTTCAGACGAAGGCGGCGAGCGCCGTCGCCATGCCGCCGAAGAATCCAGCGGCGAAGCCGCCTAAGGTCTTGATGAGGTAAGTACAGATGTCACGTTTTTTCCGTCGTCGCAAGTTTTGCAAATTTACCGCCGAAGGCGCCACCCATATCGATTACAAGGATCTGGCCACGCTGAAAGGCTTCCTCACCGAAACCGGCAAGATCATCCCCAGCCGTGTCACCGGTACCAAGGTGCGCTACCAGCGTATGCTCGCCGACGCCATCAAGCGCGCGCGCTACATCGCGCTGCTGCCCTACACCGATAGCCACTAAGGAGAAGGTGCATCATGCAAGTGATTTTGCTGAGTAAAGTCGAAAACCTGGGTAGCCTGGGTGATGTCGTCAATGTGCGCAACGGTTACGCGCGCAACTTTTTGATCCCTTACGGCAAGGCCAAGGCCGCGACCCGCTCCAATGTGGCCGAGTTCGCCGCCCTGCGCGCCGAGCTGGAAAAGAAAGCCCTGGAAATCCTGGCCGGCGCACAAGCGCGCGCCAAAACTCTGGCGGGCGTTGCGGTGAGCATCGCCGCCAAGGTCGGCGAAGAAGGCAAGCTGTTCGGTTCGATCGGCACGGCGGAAATCGCCGATGCGCTGACCGCCGCCGGTCATGAAGTCGAAAAGCGTGAAGTGCGCTTGCCCGAAGGCCCGCTGCGTCTGGTCGGCGATTATGAAGTCACCCTGCACCTGCATGCCGATGTGAATACCGTCGTCAATGTCAGCGTGGTGGCGGAAGAAGAGGCCGAATAATGGCAGCGCACTCGCGTTGAGTGCGAATTGTGTGACAGGGCGCTATCAGCGCCCTTTTTATTTTCCATGGGCGCTTCTATAAATCCGCTGAAGCCGCGTCTGCTGCACCAAAAACCAGATCAAAATGCTCACATACCGCATGTATGCTGCGCTTTTTCACCGCTTTTTGTTTTGCATCCATCGGCTTGATCGAATTTATAGAAGCGCCCCCATGCCGGGCGTGAGCGTTGTGCAAGGATTTTGCAATGGCATCGCACCATGGCAGCCTCCACGCCCAGCGGTTAGAATGCGGGCTTTCCATTCGGCGCTTCATTCATGCAGCTGACGACGATTGATTTTGTTCTGATCGGCATCATCGCCTTCTCCTCGCTCATCAGTATCTTGCGCGGCTTCATGAAGGAAATGATCTCGCTACTGACCTGGGTGGCTGCGTTTCTGGTGGCGCTGTTCTATTGCACGCACCTTGCGCCCATGGTTCCGGCGAGCGTTGACATTCCTTCGGCGCGCCTGGCCATCGCCTTTGTCGCTCTGTTTATCGTCACGCTGATCGTGGGCGGCATCATCAATGCAGTGGTCGGCCTGTTGGTGAAAAAAACAGGTTTGTCGGGGTCGGATCGCAGCGTGGGCGTGGTTTTCGGTCTGGCGCGCGGCGTATTTCTGGTCTGCGTGCTGATCCTGCTCGCCAGCCTGACCCCCATGCCGCAAGACGGTTGGTGGAAAGAATCGCAGGTCATCCGTTACCTGACCCCGGTGGCCATCACGGTGCGCAATCTGCTTCCCCAGGATATGGCCAGCCATTTTCATTTGTGAGATTTCTCCATGTGCGGAATTATCGGTGTTGTAGGGTGTTCTCCGGTTAACCAGCTGATTTACGACGGGCTGACGATTTTGCAGCATCGCGGTCAGGATGCGGCGGGGATGATGACCTGCGAGCAGGGTCGCTTGTACCAGCGCAAGGACAAGGGACTGGTCAAGGACGTGTTCCATACCCGCCACATGCGCCAGCTGCATGGCAGCGTCGGCATCGGTCATGTGCGCTATCCCACGGCGGGCAGCGATTCCGCCGCCGAAGCGCAGCCGTTTTATGTCAATGCGCCGTATGGCATCGGCCTGGCGCACAACGGCAACCTGATCAACACCGAAGAGCTGCGCGTCGAGCTGCACGAGCAGGATTTGCGCCACATCAACACCACCTCCGACTCGGAGGTGCTGCTCAATGTGTTCGCGCATGAAATGCAGCGTTGCGGCAAGCTGCATCCAGACGCGGATGACGTGTTCGCCGCCATCGAGCGCGTACATCAGCGCATCAAGGGCGGTTACGCCGTGGTCGGGCTGATTGCCGAAGTGGGCATTTTCGCTTTCCGCGACCCCTTCGGCCTGCGCCCGCTGTGCTATGGCGAACGGCAAACCGAACAGGGCAGGGAAGTGATGGTCGCCTCCGAAAGCGTGGCGATCGATGCGCTGGGCTTTGAACTGGTGCGCGATCTGGCTCCCGGCGAAGCCATCGTCATCACCGAACAGGGCGAGGTCTTCACCCGCCAATGCGCCACTCATTCGAGCTATGCGCCGTGCATTTTCGAGTTTGTCTATCTGGCGCGACCCGATTCGATCATGGACGGCATTTCCGTGTACCAGGCGCGGATGCGCATGGGCGAGAAGCTGGCGGAAAGAGTGCGCAGCGAATGGCCGCAGCATGACATCGACGTGATCATCCCCATCCCCGACACCAGCCGCACCGCCGCGCTGGAAATGGCGGTGGCGCTGGGCGTGCCCTACCGCGAAGGCTTTATCAAGAACCGTTACATCGGTCGCACCTTCATCATGCCCGGCCAAGCGCAGCGCAAGAAATCGGTGCGCCAGAAGCTCAATGCCATTGACCTGGAGTTCAAGGGCAAGAACGTGCTGCTGGTGGACGACTCCATCGTGCGTGGCACCACCTCGGCGGAAATCATCCGCATGGCGCGCGAAGCCGGCGCCAACAAGGTGTACATGGCCTCCGCCGCGCCGCCGGTGCGCTATGCCTACGTCTATGGCATCGACATGCCCTCCCCGGACGAGCTGATCGCCCACGGGCGCAGCGAGGAGGAAGTTTGCGCGGCCATCGGCGCGGATCGCCTGCTTTACCAGTCGCTGGAGGATCTGATCGACGCCGTGCGCCAGGGCAATCCAGACATTCCGCGTTACGACTGCTCCTGCTTTACCGGCGAATACGTCACTGGCGACGTGAGCGCAGAATACCTGGCTTCGCTGGCCGGTGCGCGTGCGGACGGACACAAGGAAGAAACCGGCGAGCGCCGTTCACGCGATATTGTCACCGTAGGGCTGCACAATGCGGAATAAGCACTGGTTATCGGCGGCGATTCTCGGAGTCTGCATCATGTTCAACGCCAGCGTGCTGACGGCGGGCGACGCCCTCGACCCGCAAGCCCTGCAAGGCTCCAAGGCCGTGCTGGCCAGTGCGGCGCAGTATGGGCAAAACGGCCAGCCCTATGTCGTGGTCGCCATCGGCGCGCAGCGTTTGTATTTGATGCAAAACGGTCGCCTGCTGAAAACCTATCCCGTCTCCACCTCGGCCTTTGGTTCCGGCAGTCAGGAAGGCAGCAACCAGACCCCGCTCGGCCTGCACCAGATCAAGCAGAAAATCGGCGAAAACGAGCCGGAAGGCATGGTGTTCAAGGCGCGCAAACCCACCGGGCGTATGGCAGAGATCATCAGCGAAGCCAAAGATGTGCCGGAAGACGACGTGACCACGCGCATCATGTGGCTGAACGGTCTGGAAGCGGGCGCAAACCAGGGCGGCAAGGTCGATTCCTACAAGCGTTTCATCTACATCCACGGCACGCCGGAAGAAGGTCTGATTGGCCGCCCGGCCTCGCATGGCTGCGTGCGTATGCTCAACAAGGATGTCATTGACCTGTTTAACAAACTGGCGGAAGGCACGCTGGTTTACATCACGCCCTGATGCAAGCCCCTCTCCCCTCGTGGGAGAGGGGGCGACCTCCTGCTACACTGCCGCAAAAACATTTTTGAGGCAGCTATGCACCCTGAATTCACTGACGAACTCGGCTTCGATACCCTCGCCATCCGCACCGGCCATCACCGCACCCCGGAAAACGAGCACGGCGAGCCGATCTTCCCCACCTCCAGCTTCGTGTTCGCCAACGCGGCGGAAGCGGCGGCGCGTTTCTCCGGCGCGCAACCGGGCAACATCTACGCCCGCTTCACCAACCCCACCACCCGCATTTTCGAAGAGCGCCTCGCCGCGCTGGAAGGCGCGGAAGGCTGCGCCGCCACATCCTCCGGCATGGCCGCCATCCTCAGCCTCGGCCTCGCCCTGCTCAAGGCGGGCGATCACGTCATCGTCTCCAAGCAGGTGTTCGGCACCACCACCGTGCTGTGGAACAAATACTTCGGCAAATTCGGCATCGACATCACCCATGTCGATCTGACCGATCTGGACGGCTGGCGCGCCGCGTTGCAGCCCAACACCCGCCTGCTGTTCCTCGAAACCCCCTCCAACCCGCTGACCGAGATCGTGGACATCCGCGCACTGGCGGACATCGCCCACGAAGCGGGCGCGCTGCTGGCGGTGGACAACTGCTTCTGCACCCCCGCCTTGCAACGCCCGCTGGAACTGGGCGCGGACGTGGTCATCCACTCCGCCACCAAGTTCCTCGACGGCCAGGGCAGAGCCATCGGCGGCGCGGTCTGCGGCCCTAAGGCGATTACCGATGAAATCGTCGGCGTACTGCGCACCGCCGGGCCGACCATGGCTCCGTTCAACGCCTGGATCTTCCTCAAGGGCCTGGAAACCCTCAACCTGCGCATGAAAGCGCACAGCGCCAACGCACAACAACTGGCCGAATGGCTGGCCGCGCACCCGCGCGTGTCCAAGGTCTACTACCCCGGCCTTGCCAGCCACCCGCAACACGAACTCGCCAAGCGCCAGATGAAAGGCTACGGCGGCATCGTCGGCTTCGAGGTCGAAGGCGGCCGCGAAGCGGCCTGGAAGGTGATCGACAACACCCGGTTGTTCTCCATCACCGCCAACCTGGGCGACGCCAAGAGCACGATTACTCATCCCGCCAGCACCACCCACGGGCGTTTGACCGATGAACAACGCGCAGCGGCGGGCATCAAGGAAGGGTTGATTCGCCTTGCCGTGGGGCTGGAGGATGCGGAGGATTTGATTCGGGATTTGGAGAGGGGGTTGGGGTGAGTTTTGTGGGAGTTTTCTGTTTTTGAAAATCTGCCGTATAACCATTGGAGAATGGGCCGCATAACAAACTTGATACTATATGAATCATATGCTTACGGAGCGTGTTGGAGTGTTAAGCGGCAAGACTTTGGTTCTTACACGGCGTACCGCGCCGTATAATTCACGCTATGCCGCCAACAACCAACCATCGAGGATAAGCCTATGAAAGCCGATCAATTGACTGAAATGAACATTCATACAAACAGACAAATTGAAAGGTATAGAAATGAATCTTGTAACAATCACTCATGAGCTCGCTTCTGGCCAAGAAATTCAGAGATCTGATTTTTTGAAAGAGCTGTGCACTTCAACCATCGCCATGTATCCAAACGGAGCGCCGATACCTCCTTGGTCGGGCTATTTGGCAGAAGAGCAAGGCGTGTTTATTGGTACCTGTGCATTCAAAGCACCGCCAGAGTCCGGTGAGGTAGAAATTGCCTACTTCACCTTCCCGGAACACGAGGGGCGGGGAGTGGCAAGTTTAATGGCGAAAAGCCTGATCGAGCTGGCCATAAAGCACAGCGTAGTGAAAATCAAGGCTCAGACATTGCCAGGGAAGAATGCATCAACCCGTATCCTTGAAAAACTCGGCTTTGAATTTTCTGGCTCAATTGTCCATCCAACGGATGGTGAAGTTTGGGAATGGTATAAATCAGGAGCGGCATAACTCAAGCGTTAGATGTCGCATCCCTGATGATTCCATCACCCCCAGCCGATTTCCGTTATTCTTGGCACGCGACGTGATGCGCCATCTTCTTGATGGTCTTCACGCCAGTTGCACAGTTTTTGGAGAACAGTGTCATGAACATCAACCTGCACAAAAATGCGACCACCACGCCTCGGATTCGTGCCGAAATCGCTGCAAGCAGCCCGCGTAGGGCGGTTTAGCGTAGCGTAAACCGCCGAATGGGTTTATTTCCGCTCCAGGCTCATCCGGCGCGTTACGCTGCGCTAACGCGCCCTACGGCTAGATTTTCAATCACAACCTGCACCGAGGCGATTATGGGCGGAGCAACGTTTGTATGTGGTTCGTTCGAGGGTAACGACAAGTCGGCGAGTCCGATCACTTCGGTGTTGGAGGAGGCGTTTGCCCAGGCTTATGGGCGCAAGCCGCGTGGGCGTTTGAGGCGTCGGTTTGCTGAGTTGTTGGGGCGAGCTTCAACCGGGGAGATGGCGCTGGCTGAGGAGGCGATCATTTTTGTTCGGTATAGCGAAGAATCTGCGATTCCCCCCGCCATTGCCGAGCGATTTTTGCCTTTTTTCGAGAACTATCAGGCCAGGCTGCTCAAGGAATTGAATATCCCGGACGATCTTGATGAGATTTGGCCATTCATGACGCCGACCACTAAGGCTAAATATGGCTTTGTGCGTGATCCAGGCTGGCATTTGTATTGCCTGCATGATCTGATTCCGGCTTGTCGGAAAAGCATGGATGAGCAGATTCCGATTCAGATTTTTTGGTAGTTCCAGCCTTATCCGGCGCATTACGCTGCGCCAACGCGCCCTACTTGGTGGTCAAGCATCCATGAGTGAACAATCCTGCCCTTGCGGTTCTGGCCAAGCGTATCCGGTTTGCTGTGGGCGTTTTATCGACCAGGGCTTGCTGCCTGAAACCGCCGAGCAGTTGATGCGCTCGCGTTATACCGCGTTCACCCAGCTCAACGAGCCTTATCTGCTGGCGACTTGGCATGAGTCCAAGCGCCCTGCGTCGCTGGGTTTTGATGCTGATGAGCCGACGACATGGCTGGGGTTGCGCATCGACAAGGTGGAGGCGGGCGGTGCGCAGGATGTGCGCGGCGTGGTGTGTTTTGTGGCGCGTTCGCGTGTGGGCGGCGGGCGGGTGCAGCGTTTGCAGGAGTGCAGCCGCTTTGTGCGTGAACAGGGGCGCTGGTTTTATGTGGATGGCGATGTGCGCGGCCAATAAAGAGAAGGGCGCATGAACGCCTGCCCCATTCTGCGTCGCCTGCTGGATGCCGCCTTGCTTGCCGTGGATGGTCAGACGCTTGTCGCCGGGCATTTGCGCGCGCAGACGCAGGCTTTTGGCGGCGTGATAGCCATTGGCAAGGCGGCATCTTCTATGCTGGAGGGTGCGCTTGATGTGTTGCCACCCACCCCCGCGCTTCTGGTCACCAAGGACGGGCATGTTTCGCCCGCGCGAGCGCATCGTCCCAGCGTAGAAGTCATCGAATCCGGCCATCCCTTGCCAGATGCGCGCAGTCTGCGTGCCGGGCGGAGAGTACTGGATTTCATCGCTGCCGCGCCGGTCGAGCGCCCCTTGCTGTTTCTGCTCTCCGGCGGGGCGTCCAGTCTGGTCGAGGTGTTGCCGCAGGGCGTTCAGCTTGCCGATTGGCAACGTGTGAACGCCTGGCTGCTGGGCGGCGGCCTGGATATTCATGCCATGAATGCGCTGCGCAAGCGGTTGTCGTGCATCAAGGGTGGGCGGCTGCTTACGCATCTGGGCGGTCGCCGTGCCGTGGTGCTGATGATTTCCGATGTGCCGGGGGATGATGCGGCCAGTATCGGCTCGGGGTTGTTGTCGCCATGCGCGCAGCGACCTTTGCCGGACAAGCTCCCGGCGTGGATGCGCGATCTGCTGGATGTCGCGCCGCCGATGCCATCGGTGGACGATGCGCGCTGGGCGACGGTGGAGTCGCATATTCTCGCGGGCAATGCCACGGCGCTGGACGGGGCGGTGCAGGCGGCTTGGTGCACGGGGCTGCCGATCCATCGGCATGCCGCGCTGTTGGACGGCGATGCGGCCAAGACCGGGGCGCGTCTGGCGCGTGAGCTGATAAACGGCGCGCCGGGCGTGTATCTTTGGGGCGGTGAGACGACGGTGACTTTGCCCGAGCATCCAGGGCGCGGCGGGCGCAATCAGCATCTGGCGCTGAGCGCCGCGCTTCAGCTTGCGGGGCAGGCGGACGTCACGCTGCTGGCGGCGGGTACGGACGGCACGGACGGGCCGACGCAGGAGGCGGGCGCGTGCGTGGACGGCGGCACGGCGGCGGCGATGCGTGCAGCCGGTATCGACCCGCAAGCGGCGTTGGTCGCTGCCGACAGCGGCAGCGCGCTGGCCGCCGTGGATGCGCTGATTCGCACCGGGCCGACGGGGACGAATGTGATGGATGTGGTATTCGCGCTCAAATCCTCCTGACCCCGCGTCCTTTGCTAAACTGCGCGCCATTCTTTGTTTGCGAGTTCGCCATGAAAAAAATCCGCACCCGTTTCGCGCCCAGTCCCACCGGTTATCTGCACATCGGCGGGGCGCGCACCGCGCTGTTTTCTTATCTGTATGCGCGTCGTCATGGTGGCGATTTCATTCTGCGCGTGGAGGACACCGATCTTGAGCGTTCCACGCCGGAGTCGGTGAATGCCATTCTGGAAGGCATGGCCTGGCTGAATCTGGAATACGACGAAGGTCCCTTCTACCAAACCCAGCGTTTTGATCGGTACAAGGATGTGGTGCAGCAACTATTGGCCAGCGGTCATGCGTACTACTGCTATATGCCCAAGGACGAGCTGGATGCGTTGCGTGAGGCGCAAATGGCGCGTGGCGAAAAGCCGCGTTATGACGGACGCTACCGCGATTTCAGCGGCACGCCGCCGGAGGGTGTTGCACCGGTGGTGCGTTTCAAGAATCCGCTGGATGGCGAGGTGGTGATTGAGGATATGGTGCGCGGTCGCGTGGTGATTCGTAACGAAGAGCTGGACGACCTGATTATCGCACGCTCGGACGGTACGCCGACCTACAACCTGAGCGTGGTGGTGGATGACCTGGACATGGGCATCACCCATGTGATTCGCGGTGACGATCATTTGAACAACACGCCGCGTCAGATCAACATTTTCCGTGCACTGGGCGCAACGCCGCCGGTGTACGGTCACCTGCCGATGATTCTGGGGCCGGACGGGGCGAAGCTGTCCAAGCGTCACGGCGCGGTGAGCGTGATGCAATATCACGAGGAAGGTTATCTGCCGGATGCCTTGTTGAATTATCTGGTGCGCCTGGGTTGGTCGCATGGCGATCAGGAAGTATTCAGCCGCGAGGAGATGATGCGCCTGTTCGACGTGGCCGATGTGAATCAGTCGGCTTCGGCGATCAACCCGGACAAGCTGTTGTGGCTGAACCAGCATTACATCAAGACCAGCGACCCAGCTTATGTGGCGCGCTATCTGGGCTGGCATTTGGGCAATCTCGGCGTGGACCCGGCGCAAGACCCGGCACTGGAAGATGTGGTCGTCGCTCTGCGTGAACGCTCTCGCACGCTGGTTGAAATGGCGCAGCAAGCGGCCTGTTATTTCCGCGATGAGTTGAGCTATGACGACGATGCGGCGAGCAAGCATCTGAATGCCGAGGCTGAGTCGGTGTTGCGTGCGGTGGTTGAGGCCTTGCAGGGTGTGAGCGATTGGCGTGCCGCCGAGTTGGAGCCGGTCATCAAAAATACGGTGAAGGCGCTGGGGATCAAGTTTCCATTGCTGGCGCAGCCCATGCGCGTGGCGCTGACCGGCTCGACCGCCTCGCCGTCAATCGACGCCACCCTGGCGCTGGTCGGGCGTGAGCGCAGTCTGGTGCGCCTGCAAAAGGCGCTGACTTATATCGAAATGCTTGCCCCGGCAGGCGGCTGAAGCACGCTGTTCATCCAGGCCAGATAGTCCGCGCTGCCGTCAGCCTTGACGTGCAGGAATTGCGGAGTCTGGTAGGGGTGCAGGCTGCGCAGACGTTGTTCCAGGGCATTCAGCAAGTCTCTGCGGGTTTTCAGCAGCAGGCGAACCTCGCTGTCTTGCTGGATCTGTCCATCCCACCAGTAGAGCGCGGTCATCGCTGCATCCACCTGGGCGCAGGCCGCCAGACGCGCCGCAAGCAGATCGTGCGCCGCCTGTTTTGCCAGCTCGGCGGTGGGGAAGGTGGTGAGAACGATGCAAAAACTCATGGCATGACTCTTCGTAATATGGGGCGAGAAAGCTTGATTCGATTGCGCTTTCGCAGAGTGACAGTTTTTTGTCAGAAAATTCTTGACACCCTTGGGGGCGCTGCCTATTATGCGCGCTCCCAACTTCTTGGGGCTATAGCTCAGCTGGGAGAGCGCCTGCATGGCATGCAGGAGGTCTGCGGTTCGATCCCGCATAGCTCCACCATTTCAATAAAAAAAATCCCCCGTAAGTTTCTTGCGGGGGATTTTTTTTGCCGCCTGGAAAAATGACGACGCGCATTCTTCCCGCCTGCATATAATCCCAATGCGAAAACGTGGAATATGAAATGAATACTGCAAATCCTCGTGACTTGACTCAAATCACCCTGGCCGTGCTGTTTATTGGTGGTTTGATGCTGGCGACGTTCTGGGTTTTGAAGCCCTTTCTTTTCGCCTTGCTCTGGGCGGCTATGATCGCCGTAGCGACCTGGCCTTTGCTGCTGAAGCTGCAAGGGGTGTTGTGGGGCAAGCGCTGGCTGGCCGTTACGGTGATGAGCCTGAGTATCTTGCTCATGCTGCTTGTGCCGCTGACGCTGGCGATTGCGACCATCGTGGACAATGCCGACAAAATTGTGGGTTGGGCGAAGTGGCTGGGGACGAGCCACGTGCCGCCGCCGCCGGAATGGGTGGCGACCTTGCCGGTGGTCGGCGCGCGCCTGCAGGAGTTATGGCAGGGTTATGTGGCGACCGGGCTGGAAGATCTCGCCCCGCGCCTGATTCCGCATGCGGAGGGCATCACCAAGTGGTTTGCGGCACAGGCGGGGGATCTTAGCCTGCTTTTCATGCAGTTTTTGCTGATCGTCGTCATCAGCGCCCTTTTGTACGTCATGGGTGACGACGTGGCTGCCTGGGTGCGCAAATTCGGCGCGCGGCTGGGCGGCGAGCGCGGCGAAGCTGCGGTGCTGCTGGTCAAGCAGGCGATTCGCGGGGTGGCGCTTGGCGTGGTGCTGACGGCGGTGTTGCAGTCGGTGGTCGGCGGGATCGGTCTGGCGATTGTTGGCGTACCGATGGCGGCATTGCTGACCGCCTTGATGTTCATGCTCTGTCTGGCGCAGATTGGCGTCGGGCTGGTGATGTTCGGCGCGGTGGCCTGGTTGTTTTGGTCGGGCGACACGGGGTGGGCGGTGTTCCTCCTGGTGTGGTCGGTGATTGTGACCACGATGGACAACTTTATCCGCCCCTTTCTGATCAAGCAGGGCGCTGATCTGCCGATCGTGCTGATTTTCGCCGGGGTGATCGGCGGCTTGCTCGGTTTTGGTCTGGTGGGGATCTTTATCGGCCCGGTGGTGCTGGCGGTGGCTTATACCCTGCTGGATGCCTGGGTGAAGTCCGAGAAAGTCCAAGCGTAAATCGTTTCATTGAAAGCCGATGGCTGGCGTAAAAAAACGCCCGTTCAATGTTGAACGGGCGTTTTTGTGGTCTGGGTAGCCGCTTGAGGGAATCTCTGACTCCATCAGGGCTTTCCGAGCTGAAGTCAGGCTCAGGCGGAGACGGGGTTGTCCTGAGCCTGATCCTCGGCGCTGGGCGCCGTCTCCTGAGCCGTCGCATCCGGCTGCGCGTTCGGCTCATCCGCATAAGGCAAGGCTACAGGCGCCTCAGTTTGCATGGGCGCTTCGAATACTACGCTTTCCGCAGCGGCGGCTTGCTCGTGCTCGATAGGCGCTTCGGAACCGGGTTCAGGCGCAAGCATCGTTTCCCCGGCAGATGCCGTATCGGGTGCCGTGTCGTTGTCCATGTTTTCATTGGCAGCGACTTCACCGGTACGGGTTTCGCTAGCGGTCACAGGCGCTTCTTCTGCGCTTTGCTCAGACTTGTCCGCCACGGGCGCAACGCTTTCCGGCAGAGCGCCTTCCGTCGGCACAGGGGCGGGTTCGATGAGGGTCTGCTCAGTCGCCATGGAGCCTTCCTGCGCGTCTGCAGCGTTCAATGCATCCTGCTCCTCGCTGACCGGCTGGGGAACATTCAGCGTGGCAAGGGCATTGCGAATCACCTCATAACCGCCGACCACGCGGTCGCCCGCTTCCAGGCGCGTGGCTGCATTCGGCGGGAACTGTTCCGCAATGCTTTTCTTCGCCGCGATATCGATCACCGGCTTGGGCGCTTCGGCCAGCGGCGCGGCGAGCTGTTGCGCAATGCGTTCCGCTTCCGCGCCTTCCAGCGGCGCGCTTTCAAAGCTTTCAGGCTCGGGACGCTGGCGTGCAGGGCGCGCTTCACGTGGCGGCACATTGCCGCGGGGAACGGGCGCCAAGGCGGGTTTGTTACGTTCGCTTGCATCCTGACGATGGCGTGAGCGTCCGCGCTCCGCGCCGCCGACCTCGGCGCTTTCGCCGGCTTCTTCCTTACGCTCGCCCCTGACTGCGCGCCGCCCGCGCTCCTGCTCGCCTGTGTGCCCTTCGACAGCATTCGGTTGTTTTGCCTGCGCGCCGAAGAGGAAGCCCCAGATGCGCTTGAGCAACCCGCCCTCGGCTGCGACGGGCTCGGCTGCGCGAGATTCCTGACGCGGCTCCTGGCGGCGCGGCGAGGCTGGCGCAGGCGGCGGCGTCGGAGCGGGTACGACTTTGACCATCGGCTCATTGCTGGCGGCTTCGCGGCTTGCTTCACGCACTGGGCGCGGCGCGGCGCGTGTAGCGCGCGCGGGAGCTTCGTGCGCATCCTGCGGGTGTTCGACCAGGTTGTAGTCGATGCCTGCTTCGTCCATCTCGCTGCGCCGCACGCGCTCGATGCGGAAATTGGGCGACTCCATTTGCGGATTGGGGATGAGCACCACGTTGACCCGGTAGTCCTCTTCCATGCGCCGGATGGCTTCGCGCTTTTCATTCAGCAAGTAAGCGGCCACGGCCACCGGCAATTGCGCCACCACGCGCCCGGTGTTGTCCTTGAGCAGGTCTTCCTGAATCAGGCGCAGTACGGACAGCGCCAGCGATTCGGTGCCGCGGATCGTGCCCTGACCGTGGCAACGCGGGCAGACATGCTGGGTGGATTCTTCGAGCGAAGGACGCAGGCGTTGGCGCGACATTTCCAGCAGGCCGAAGCGCGAGATGCGTCCAAGCTGCACGCGGGCGCGATCCATTTTCAGCGCGTCGCGCAGGCGGTTTTCCACTTCGCGCTGGTGCTTGGTGGGCGCCATGTCGATGAAGTCGATCACGATCAGGCCGCCGAGGTCGCGCAGGCGGATCTGGCGGGCGATTTCATCGGCGGCTTCCAGGTTGGTGTTGAACGCCGTTTGCTCGATGTCCTCGCCCTTGGTGGCGCGGGCGGAGTTGATGTCCACTGCGGTCAGGGCCTCGCACTGGTCGATCACCAGTTCGCCGCCGGAGGGCAGGCTGACCTTGCGCCCATAGGCGGATTCGATCTGGCTTTCGATCTGGTAGCGCGAAAACAGCGGCACGCGATCCTGATAGAGCTTCAGGCGGCGGATATTGTGCGGCATGACCTGGTTGACGAACTCGACGGCCTGATCGTAGGTGTCTTGGTCGTCAATCAGGATTTCGCCGATGTCGTCGCGCAAATGGTCACGCAGCGCCCGAATCAGCAGGCTGCTTTCCTGGTAGATGAGCACGGGGGCGTTGCGTTCCTTGCCCGCGCTTTCAATCGCTTGCCAGACGCTGAGCAGGTAGTCCAAGTCCCATTGCAGCTCTTCGGTGCTGCGCCCGACGCCTGCGGTGCGGATAATCATGCCCATGCCTTCCGGCACGTTGAGCGAGGCCATCGCCTCTTTCAGCTCGGCGCGATCCTCGCCTTCGATGCGGCGCGATACGCCGCCGGCGCGCGGGTTGTTGGGCATCAGCACCAGATAGCGACCGGCCAGGCTGACGAAGGTGGTCAGCGCCGCACCTTTCTGGCCGCGCTCTTCCTTGTCGATCTGCACCAGCAGCTGCTGGCCTTCGCGCAGGGCGTCCTTGATGATCGGGCGACCCTTGTCATCCACCGCTTCGGGGTTGAAGTAGCTGCGCGAAATTTCCTTGAACGGCAGGAATCCGTGGCGTTCGGAGCCGTAGTTGATGAAAACGGCTTCGAGGCTAGGCTCGATGCGGGTAATCGTGCCCTTGTAGATGTTGGATTTTTTCTGTTCGCGGGAAGGGGTTTCGATATCGATATCGTAGAGGGTCTGCCCATCCACGAGAGCCACGCGCAGCTCCTCGGCGTGGGTGGCGTTGATTAGCATTCGCTTCATGCGGGTGTTTCCTGAAAGCTGGGCTGGACAGCCGTAATGTCCACAGGGTCAGGTCGATACCTGTTGTATGGCTTTTAGCGTGTTGTTTGGTCAACGGACGCACAATCGAAGGCCGAGCACATACGCCGCGCATCCAGGATAGGAGCGGCGCAAGCAGGCAGACGAGAGTCAGGTGTCCAGCGGTCATTTGGTTAGGTTCTATTAGGTAGGGTTGCGCTCGCTGTTCCTTTGTCAGCAGAGCAACTTGCTGCGGGCGATGCGTCATGGCCTGTCGGCGATCTGGCTGCCATCGTCCGCTTCAGCGTCACCTTGCCCGCGAGGGCCTAGGGAAGACGCTTCAGGTTGTTTTGCAGGCATCCTGCCGCAAGGGTCAAGCCTGTGGGTTTAAGCCATGGCTCGGCCGGGAAACTTCATTCAAACAAAGTCAACATATTGTCTAGGCATCTGGACTTGTCACGTTCGCCTATCAGGCTGCCCGATGCCGGAACACGCCCGAATATAGCAATATCGTTACACCGCGGCAAATCTTTGCTCCAGTTTGGCTCCCGGGCGGTTTTTCGCCCGTCCGGGCTGGGCCGAATGGGCTATGATTGCGCCCGTTCTATTCAGCTTTATTTCACATGAATGCAAAATCAATGAGCGCCGATGCTGCGGCTGGCGCTGATGGAAGCGCCGCGCAGACAGGGGTGCGCTATGTCACCGTCGGCGCGCATGAGGCCGGGCAGCGCCTGGACAATTTTTTGCTCGCTCAACTCAAGGGCGTGCCCAAGAGCCGCATTTATCGCATGGTGCGCACGGGGGAGGTGCGTATCAACAAGGGGCGCGTCAAGCCCTTGCAGCGCATTGCCGCGGGGGATGTGGTGCGTATTCCGCCGGTGCGCATGAGTGAATATGATGCGCCGGACTTGCCGCCGGCCAGGGTGGCGGCCATGCGTGATCTGGTGCTGTATGAAGATGACGATGTACTGATCGTCAACAAGCCGCCCGCTCTGGCGGTGCATGGCGGCAGCGGCGTGGCGTATGGTTTGATCGAACTGGCGCGCGCGTCCTGGGCGCATCTTCCCGGTCTGGAGTTGGCGCATCGTCTGGATCGGGATACCAGCGGCGTTCTGGTGCTCGCCAAAAACCGCGAGGCGCTGCTCGGGGTGCAGCATCAGCTGATTGCAGGCACGGCGCGCAAGTCCTATTTGGCACTGTTGCGCGGCAACCCTTTCCGTAAGCACAGCAGCCTGCGCGTGGATGCGCCGCTGCATCGTTTCGAGCTGCAGGGCGGCGAGCGCATGGTCAAGGTGGATCCCCAGGGCAAGGAGGCGCTGAGCGTCTTCACCCAGGTGCGGGGCTTTGGCGCGCTGGCCAGCCTGGCGCGGGTGGAGATCGAGACCGGGCGCACGCATCAGATTCGCGTGCATGCGCAGCATATGGGGCATCCGCTGGCCGGAGACGAAAAATACGGCGACGATGTTTTCAACAGGCTGATGAAAGGCATGGGTCTGAAGCGGGTGTTTCTGCATGCCGAGCAACTGGAAATGCTGCATCCGGTGAGCGAAGTCACCCTGCGCGTGCAGGCGCCCTTGCCTGATGATTTGTCTTGCGTGCTGACGGCCTTGAATTCCGCGCAGCAGGAAGGCGGAAGGAGGGGAGCGTGATGCATGCCGGTCGCTTGAAAATGGTGGTCTTCGACTGGGACGGCACGCTGATGGACTCCACCGAACGCATCGTGAGCAGCTTCCAGAACGCCATGCGCGCCGAAAGCCTGCCTGTGCTGTCGCCGGAACCGATCATGGCGATCATCGGCCTGGGCTTGCCGGAAGCTTGCGCCGCGCTGTATCCCGATCTGGAGTACGCACGGCAGGCGCGTTTTGGTCAGGTTTACCAGCAGTTTTATTTTGAGCGCGACCCTACCCCCATGAGTCTTTATGCCGGGGCAGGGGATTTGCTGGCGGATCTGGCGGCGCGCGGTTTCTGGCTGAGCGTGGCCACGGGAAAAAGCCGACGCGGTCTGGATGAGGTGTTGGCAAACACCGGCTTGGGCGGTTATTTCTTCGCCACGCGCTGCGCCGAGGAAACGGCGTCCAAGCCCGACCCGTTGATGCTGCGCGAACTGATGTTCGAGGCTCAGGCTGAACCCGCGCAATGTTTGATGGTCGGAGATACGCAGTTTGATCTGGATATGGCGCGCAACGCGCGCATGCCTGCCGTGGGCGTCACCCATGGCGCCCACGGGCATGAGGATTTGCTGGGCAGCGCGCCGCTGGCTCTGGTGGAAGATTTGCATCAACTGGCCGCTTGGCTGCGGCCGATTGAACTGGTGAAGGATGAATAAAGATGAGCGATTTGGACAAGATCAAGGCGTTTCGTCACGACGAAGATTTAGGGCTTGGGGACAGCGGAAGCCGCAAGGATGAATCGGCCTGGATGCGCGAGTTGTTGAGCAAGCTGGCGGAAAGCAGTCTGGTCGAACAGCGTCGTGCGCGTCGTTGGGGCGTGTTTTTCAAGCTGGCGTTTTTGTTGTATGCCATCGTGCTGCTATTCGTGCTGGTGACGGGCAACACGGAGGACACGCTTTCCGATGAGCCGTTTACGGCGCTGGTCACGCTGGATGGGGCGATCATGGACGACACCCGCGCCAATGCAGACACCGTGATCGAAGGCTTGCGCGAAGGCTTTGAAAGCGAGCATTCCAAGGCGGTGATTCTGCGCATCAACAGCCCGGGAGGCAGCCCGGTGCAGTCGAACTACATCTATCAGGAAATGCTGCGTCTGCGCGCCAAGTATCCGGATAAGCCGCTGTACGCCGTGGTGTCGGAAATGGCGGCTTCCGGCGGTTATTACGTCGCGGCGGGCGCGACCAAGATCTATGCCGATCAGGCGAGCATCATCGGCTCCATCGGCGTGCGCATGGATGGCTTCGGCGTGGTGGATGCGATGAAAATGCTCGGCATCGAGTACCGCGAACTGACCGCGGGCGATCACAAGGCATTGCTCAGTCCCTTCGTGCCGGTCAACCCGGAGGAAAAGGCGCATATGGAAGGCCTGCTCAAGCAGGTGCATGAGCAATTCATCAAGGCGGTGAAGGATGGACGCGGCGAGCGCCTGAATCTGGAAACGCCCGGCCTGTTTTCCGGCCTGGTATGGACGGGGCAGCAAAGCGTCGAACTGGGGCTGGTCGATGGGCTGGGCACGGTGGAAAGCGTGGCGCGCGATGTGGTCAAGGTGGAGAAAGTGGTGGACGTGACCAGCGAGCAAAGCATTCTGGATCGTCTGCTGGATCGTTTTGGCGTGGCGGCCAGCGAATCGGTGTCGCTGGGTCTGCGCAAGGCTTTGGTGGAAACGCAGCATGGCGTTTTGCATTGAGGTTATGGAAACCCGACTGATGAATGAAAGACGCATCCCTGCGGACGATGTGGGCTATGCTCCGGAGGAGGCTCTGCTGGAGCAGGAGCTGGAACCGCCGCCCATGTATCGTGTGGTGTTGTTAAACGACGATTTCACCCCCATGGATTTTGTCATCATGGTGTTGGAGCGCATTTTCCGTCTGCCGCATGAGCGTGCGGTACGGATCATGCTTGATGTGCATCAGCAAGGACGCGGGGTATGCGGCGTTTACAGTCGTGAAGTGGCGGAAACCAAGGTCGCTCTGGTGGTTGAGTTGGCGCGGGAAAACGACCATCCCTTGCTGTGCGTCGCCGAGCCGGTTGAACGGTGATTGTCAAGGGAGCGCTGACTGGTCAAGCGTTCGAGGAGGATGAAATATGTTGAGCAAGTCGCTGGAAGATACCCTCAATCAGGTGTTCCGCTTTGCCAAGATGCAGCGTTTTGAGTATGTGACCCTTGAGGTTTTGCTGCGCTACCTGCTGGTGGATAGCGAGGCGCGCCCGGTGCTGCTCGGCTGCGGTGCGAACCTTGAGCGTCTGGATACGGAGCTGGAAAGTTTCCTGGAAGAAACCATTCCGCGCCTGGAAGAAGGGGACAAGGAGGACGCCAAGCCGACCCTGGGCTTTCAGCGCGTGTTGCAGCGCGCCATGGTGCAGGTGCAGGCGGCGGGCAAACAGGTGGTGACCGGCGCGCATGTGCTGGCGGCGCTGTTCGCCGAGCAGGATTCGCACGCGGTTTATCTGCTCAAGCGTCAGGGCATTACGCGCCTGGACGTGTTGCGTTATATGTCCCACGGCGGCGAGCAGGCGAGCAGCAAGGATCAGGGCGCGGAGCAGACGGCGGGCGATGACTCGGGGGCATCCGGCAAGGAGCAGGCGAGCGCGCTGGAGCAATATGCGATCAACCTCAACAAGATGGCGCGTGAAGGACGCATCGACCCCTTGATCGGGCGCAGCAAGGAGCTGGAGCGCGTGGCGCAGGTGCTGTGCCGCAGGCGCAAGAACAATCCGCTGCTGATCGGCGAGGCGGGCGTGGGCAAGACAGCGATCGTCGAAGGGCTGGCGCGCATGATCGTGCAGGAGGAGGTTCCCTCCGCGCTGGAAAACAGCGTGATTTTCAGCCTCGATCTGGGCGCGCTGGTGGCGGGCAGCAAGTATCGCGGCGACTTTGAAAAGCGCCTGAAAAGCGTGCTGCATGAGCTGGAATCCATGCCTGGCGCGATTCTGTTCATCGACGAGATCCACAGCATCATCGGCGCGGGTTCGGCTTCCGGCGGCGCGATGGATGCGTCCAACCTGATCAAGCCCGCGCTGGCCAAGGGGCTGCGCTGCATCGGCTCCACCACGCATAGCGAGTTCCGCCAGATTTTTGAAAAGGATGCCGCGCTGGCGAGGCGCTTCCAGAAAATCGACGTGCCTGAGCCGAGCCTGGACGAGGCGCTGGCCATACTCAAGGGGCTGCGCGCCAGCTTTGAGGAACACCATGCCGTCAGCTACACCGATGAAGCCTTGCAGGCGGCGGTGCATCTAGCCGAACGCCATATCCACGACCGTCACCTGCCCGACAAGGCGATTGACGTGATGGACGAAGCCGGGGCGCGTGCGCGTCTGGCCGGGCAAACGGATGCGGTGATCGGCGCGCCGGAAATCGAAAGCGTGGTCGCCAGCATGGCGCGCATCCCCGAACAGCAGGTTTCCAGTTCGGATCGTGACATTTTGCGCAATCTGGAGCGCAATCTGCGCATGGTGGTGTACGGCCAGGACGCGGCGGTGGAGCAGCTTGCCACCTCGATCAAGCTGGCGCGCTCCGGTCTGCGCGCCGAAGGCAAGCCCATCGGCTCTTTCCTTTTCGCTGGCCCCACCGGCGTGGGCAAGACCGAAGTGGCGCGTCAGCTTGCGCGCTTGCTTGGCATTGGTTTGCTGCGTTTTGATATGTCCGAATACATGGAGCGGCATTCCATTTCGCGCCTGATCGGCTCGCCGCCGGGTTATGTCGGTCATGAGAGCGGCGGCCTGCTCACCGAGGCGGTACACAAGCAGCCGCATGTGGTGTTGTTGCTGGATGAGATCGAAAAGGCGCATCCCGATCTGTTCAATGTGCTGCTGCAGGTGATGGATCACGGCAAGCTGACCGATGCCAATGGCCGCGAGGTGGATTTTTCGCATGTGATTCTGGTGATGACCAGCAACGCCGGGGCGCAGGAATCCTCGCGCGCTTCGATGGGCTTTACCCGCCAGGATCACAGCAGCGATGCGATGGAGGTCATCAAGCGCGGCTTCTCGCCGGAATTCCGCAATCGTCTGGATGCCATCATCCTGTTCAACCCGCTGAGCGAGCGTGACATCGTGCAGGTGGTGGACAAGCTGTTGCTGGAACTGGAGCACCAGCTCGAAGCCAAGGCTGTGCATCTGCACGTCAGCGAGGAAGCGCGTTTGTGGCTGGCTCACAAGGGTTACGACCCGCAAATGGGCGCAAGGCCAATGGCACGCCTGATTCAGGAGCAGATCAAGCGCCCGCTGGCTGAAGAACTGCTGTTCGGCGCGCTGGAAGGCGGCGGTGAAGCGCGGGTGGAGCAAAATGATGACGCTTCGGGCTTGAAGATCGTGGTGCTGGAGAAGCAGGCGGAAGCGGTCGAGGCCTGATTCAGCCCACCATGTTGGCAAGCAGACTGACAAAGGCGATGGCCAGCGCCACCAGACTCAGGGTCGCCACGAGCCAGCGGCGGCTGTAGTTATCCAGCGCCACGCCAAACTTGCCCAATGCAGCATTGACCTGCCCCAAGGGGCGCAGGACTGCAATCACATCGCCCGGCGCAATGACTGGGAGCGCGCCGGGTGCGCGCAGCAGCGCCAGAAACAGTAACCCGCCCAGCAACACCGGCCACAGGCCGTCCCATAGCGATTTGAGCGCCAGCGCCTGTTGCAGCGTGCCGAGCGGAAGCGTCAGGTACAGCGCCCAGGGAATGAGCACGGCGGCCAGCGCCATGCCCAGCCACGGCCAGATCAGGCCGCAAGGTGCATGGGTTTCGCGTTGCTGATGTTGCTCAAGCCACAAACGATGCAGAAGGTGCAGCATCAATAGTGAACTAGTCACCGAGGTGAGCATGGCCAGCGTCCCCGCCAGTCCTTCGCCCATCAGGTCTTTGGCAAGGTATTTGGCCAATGCGCCGCCGCTCAATGCCAGCCCGCCCAGCCCCAGGGCGATAATCACGGCAGGAAGGAATATGGCGGTCAGATGCTTGCGTCCGCTGTGCGCGACCACCCCCACGGCCAGGAATAGCGCCCCTTTCACCAGAACGTGATGCGCGGCATAAAAGGCCACGGCCAGCGCAACGCCTGCTGCATCGGATGCCAGACCCATGCCGATCATGGCGAGGATGAAGCCCATTTGACTGACGCTGGAATAGGCCAGAATGTGCTTGGGATGGCGCTGGGTGATGCCGATGGCGACACCGTAAAACGCGGCGAACAAGCCCAAGGTAGCCAGCGGCAGGCCGAAGTCGGGTGCAGCGAATGACGCGGGCAAAAAGCGCAGCAAACCCAGTACGCTGGCCTTGACCACCGCGCCGCTGAGCACGGCGGCGGCGGGGATGGGTGCAGCGGCATAGGCCAGCGGCATCCAGAAATGCAGCGGAACCAGCCCTGCCTTCATGCCGAAACCAAGCAGGAGCAGGGCAAGAATCAACTCGCGTTGCGCCGCTTGAGGCAGGGCGGCGGCGGCATCGGCAATGAGCAGGCTTGCATTAGGCGTGGCGGCGGCGAGCAGCACGAAAGCGGCCAGCAAAAACGCTTCGGCAAGCAAGGCCAGACCAAGATAAATGCTGCCTGCACGCAGGGCGTCAGACCCGCGTCCCTGCAACACCATGCCGCTGGCGCCAAAACTGAGCACGGCCAGCAGAAAGTAAAAGCTGATGAGGTCGGCGGCCAGAAACACGCCGATCAGACCCGTCAGACTCATCAGCCAGGTGACGACAAAGCCGCCGCCATGTTTTTCCAGCCGCAGCCAACCTTGGGCGTAGAGGCCCGCCAGCGTCCACAGCAGCGCGGCCACGCCAAGCAGGATGCGCCCCGGCATGTCCAGGGCGAAATGCAGGGAGAAGTGTGCATTGCCCACCACCCAGGCGGCGGGCGCATCGGGCAGCAGAGCCAACAGCAGGGCGGGCAGGGGAGCGAGCCAGAGCAGGCGCGGCATCCAGCGGCGCACGGCGGGTGCAAAGCAGGCCAACAGAAGGCCAAGAGGCAGCGCCAGCGCCAGCGTGAAGAGCAGCTCATTCATGGTGTCTGCCCTCGTAGCAAAAGCAGCGGTTCACGCCCGATCTGCACCCAGTCCAGAGCCAGCTCCGGTGGCAGCAGGGTAAGCAGCCCCAGCAGGAAACTGGCCAGCGCCAGGCACAGCACGGCGATCTGCTGGTACTGCGGCACGTTTTTCTGCGGCGTCCAGCCCGCTTCCGCAGGGGTCAGGCTGCGCACCACGATGATGAATACATACACGCTGGTCATCAGGCCGCCGAGCAGCATCACCAGCGCCCACCACCATTGCGCGCTGTCCAGCGCAGCGGAGAGCAGCAGCCACTTCGCCGTGAATCCGCCGGAGGGTGGCAGGCCGATCAAGGACGCGCCCGCGAGGGCGAAAGCAAGGACGGTCATGGGCAGAGCCTGCGCCACGCCGCGCAAATCGCCGATGCGGTCATGACCCAGGGTGAGATAAATCAGCCCGGCGGCGAGGAACATCGCCGCCTTGGCCAGTGCGTGGGATACGGTTTGCACCATGCCGCCGCTTAATGCCGAAGAACTGTCCTGCCCGGCCAGCGCCAGGCCGAAGATGAGCGGGAACATGAGAAACAGATAGCCGAGTTGCGCCACGGTGGAGTAGGCGATCAGCAGTTTGAGGCGCTGCTGGCGCAGAGCGACCAGATTGCCGACGATAATGGCGGCTGCGCCCAGCGCGGCCAGAAGCTGGGCGGCGGAAAGCGTCACCACCTGCGGCATGACATCCAGCCACAGGCGCAGCACCAGAAACCACGAGCCTTTGACCACCAGCGCAGAAAGCAGGGCGCTGGCGGCGGCGGGCGCGCCGGCGTGGGCGGGCGGCAGCCAGATATGTAGCGGGAACAGCGCGGTCTTGGCCAGAAGCCCGACCGTCATCAGCGCCAGAGCCGCCCAGGTCAAGGGTTCTGCGCGCACCACGGCGGCCAGCATACGCATGTCCAGCGTGCCGTATGCGCCATAGAGCAGCACGGCGCCAAGCAGGTAGAGCAGCGAGCCGAGCAAGGCGAAAAGCAGGTAGCGCAAGGCGGCGCGCAGGGTTGCGCCGCGTCCGTCCAACGCCACCAGCGGCACGCCGGCAAAGGTCAAAAGCTCCAGAGCGACATACAGGGTGAACAGGTCGCCACTGAGGAATACCAGATTGAGCGAACCCCAAATCGCCAGCAACATCAGCCAGAAAATCAGCGCGGCGCGAGTTTCCTGCCCGCTGTTCGCCGCCGGGAAATCGGCGCGGGCATAGAGGCTGACCAGGGTGATGACCACCGCTACCACCAGCAGCATGACCAGCGACAGGCCGTCGGCGCGCAGGGCGATCCCCAGCGGCGGGGCGAAGCCGCCGAGCAGGTACTCCATGCCCTGTGCGTTGCCCAGCATGTTCAAGGCGATGGCGCCGATCACACCCAGGCCAAGGGCAAGCGTCGTCAGCGCGACGCGCTGGATATGTCGCCCGCCGAAGAGCAGGCCGAACGCCATGCCGACGAAGGGCAGCAGCACAGCCAGCACCAGCAGCCAGGCGGAGGAAGGGCTGGTCATCGGCGCTCCTCGCCTGCGCCAGGATTGTTGACCGGATCGCTGCCCGGATCACTGGCCTGGTCTGCGGATTCTTCCGCTTGCAGCGACACATTGCCGCTGACCTCGAACAGACGCAGCAGCAGCGCCACGGCCAGGGCGCTGGCGGCAAACGCCACCACAATGCCGGTAATCAACAGGGCTTGCGGCACGGGGTCTGCGCCCACGCTCAGACCTAGGCCCGCCGCCGCACCCCGGTAGGCGATGGCGCCGAACAGCAGGAAAATGCCCGAACCGATCACGTTCAGCGCAAGAATCTTGCGCAGGGGATGCGGATGAATCAGCAGGCCATACAAGCCCAGCCCGATCAGCAACGAGGCGCACAGACCGAACAGGGTAGCCGTGTTCATGGCCGCACCTTCATGACTTCACTGGCCGCTTGGGCGCGCCCAGCAGCAACAGGCCGAGGATCAGAGTCAGCGAGGGCAGCAAGGCCAGCTCCACCGCCACGATCATCAGCTTGGCATAACCCTGCGGATAGGCGAGGAAATGCCCGGCGAACAGCGACCCCAGCGCGCCCACGGCGATAAAAATCAGCGGGCCGAGCACCATCCAGCCACGCAGGCTACGACTGCTGATCGGCGGCGTATCACGTAAGCCGGAAATGACTACCAGCAGCCACATGGCGGCAAGAATGGTTGCGCCCTGAAACTTGCCGCCGGGATGGTCAGCGCCGATCCAGAAAATATAGCCGCCGATGATGATGCCCACGGGCGGCAACAGGCGGGCGGCATAGGCCAGAATGCCGTTGGCATCCTGTTGGGGGAAGATGCCGGGACGACCGCCCCAGGCCGTATCCGCCGCCAGCGACCATACGCCAAGCAAGGCCAGCAGCAGCACCAGCGCCTCCAGCAGGGTATCCATGGCGCGAAACGCCAGCAGTACGCCGGTAATCGGATTGCCCACCTGGGTGGCGGGCAGGTGTTGCATCACTTGCGGCGCCAGCGTGGGCGCGGGGGAGGGCAGCGCCAATACGCTGATGGCAAGCAGGGCGCTGACCGTGGTCGCCAGCAACGCAGCCAGGGCGCGGGTCGAGGCCTTGGGCATGTGCTGCTGCATGGTCTCTTCCGTCGGACGCAGGCGGATGGCGGCAGTGAGCAGCAAAAATCCAGTCAGTCCGCCGCCGATGGCTGCTTCGGTGAGGGCGACATCCAGCCCGTTGAGCCGCGCCCAGGCCAGGGTGAGCAGCAGACCGAACACCATGAAGCTGATCACCGCCGCCAGATTATGCCGCGTCAATAGCGCAAAGCCTGCCAGGCCAAGCAGCAGCAGGGCGAGGAGAAAATTCAGCCCCAGAGCGATGACTTCGCTGTTCAAGAGTCCAGCTCCCTGCGCCGCACGGCCTCGGCCAACATCTGCCCGACCACTGCGCCGGAAAACAGCACCAGCAGCCAGATCAGCAATAGTTTGAGCATGGCGCTTGCGCTATGCATTTGCGGCAGCAAGCCCAGCACCACCAGCCCCAGCCCCAGATTATCCGCCTTGGTCAGGGCGTGCAGGCGGGTGAGCGTATCGGGAAAGCGCAACAGCCCCAGCGTACCGGCGAGAAAGAAAAACACCCCGGCGGACACGGCCAGGATTGTCCACAGATTAAGCAGGACATGGCTCATCTTGCATCATCCTGAGCATTTTCCTGCGCTGGGGGATTGCGATACGCCTGCACAAAGGCGATGCCGGCAAAGACGGTGAGCACCGCAAGCACCAGCGCTACATCCACCCCGGCATCCTGTCGGTTGACCGTGCCAAACAGCAGCAGGGCGGACACGCCGCCCGTACCCAACAGTTGCGCCGCCATGATGCGGTCGGTGTCCCCTGCCTTGAACAGGATGCGCGCAAGCGCCACGGCAGTGGTCAGCACGATCAACACGGCAGCAGCCAGCAAAAACATGGACATGAACAGGCTCATGTGCGGCTCGCCTCGCCATTGAGCGCCTTGTCCATGCGGCGCTCTTCCTGCTGCAACTGGCCAGCATTGTCCTGTCGGCTGTCGAGAACGTGGTAGATGATCGCGTTTTCTTTTGTGCCACAGGCCAGCGTCCCCGGCGTCAGGCTGCTCAGGCTGGCGAAGGTATTGCGCGCCACGCCTTGCTCCAGGCGGGTGGAATGCTCGATCAAGCCGGGCGAGAGCAGGATTTGCGGCTGGAATACGCGGCGGGCGATGTCCCAGCCCGCGAGCACGGATTGCAGCACAAAGCGCGGCAGATCGAGCAAAAGTGGCCACAGCCTCATCCTGCTTTCCGTTGCAGGCAGCAGCGCCATGCTGCTCAAGGCCGCGCCCAGGGTGAAGCCCAGGCCGATCAGCAGGTCGTACCACTGGAAGCTGGGCAACAGAATCAGCCAGAGCGCGAAAAACAGCGCCGCACGCCGCCAGAATGCCTTCTGACGGATGCTGGCGACAACGCTCGTGCTGCTGCGGCTCATGCGCTTTGCGGCGATTCGCCCTGCTCGGCCTGCGTTTTACCCGTGCCGAACACGGCGACATACAACACCGGCAGGAACACCAGGGTGAGCAGGGTGGCGACCATCAGCCCGCCCATGATGGCAAAGGCCATCGGCCCCCAGAACACGGTAGGCGCAATCGGAATCAGCCCGAGTACGGTGGACAGGGCGGCCAGGCTCATCGGGCGCAGACGCCCGGTGGCGGAAGTCATCACGGCATCGAGCACGTCTCGCCCTTCGGCGCGGTCGGTTTCGATCTGCACGATCAGAATGACCGCGTTTTTGGCGATCATGCCGATCAGCGCGAGCACGCCAAGAATGGCGACGAAGCCCAAGGGCTGGTTGAACAGCAACAGGGCGAACACCACGCCGATCAAGCCCAGCGGCATGATGGTCACCACCATCGCCAGACGACGGAAGCTGACCAGCAGCACCATCATGACAATCAGCATCAGCGTAATCATCAGCGGCACGACGGCGAAAACCGAAGCCTGGGATGTCTGGCTTTCCTCGAACATGCCGCCGGTGACCACCTTGTAGCCTGGCGGCAGCTGCGCATTGAATGCTTGTACCTTGGGCGCCAATGCGTCAGTAACCGTATCCGGCAATACGCCCGGCGGCACGTCGCCGCGCACGGTCAGGGTGGGCAGGCGGTCACGTCGCCAGATCATCGGCAATTCCTGGGTTTCTTCAAAACGCGCCATCTGACTCAGGGGAACCATGCGCCCGCCCGGCGTAGAAATCGACAGTGAACTGAGCGTTTCCAGGCTGACGCGCTGCTCGTTTTCCGAGCGCGCCACCACGTTGACCAGATAGATGTCGTCGCGCACCTGGGTCACGGTGCTGCCCGTCATGGTGGTGTTGAGCACGGTCGCCAGCGCACGCGAGCTGATGCCCATGCGCCGCGCTTCGTCCTGGTTGACCTCGACGCGAATCTGCCGCGCCGGTTCCATCCAGTCGTAGTTGACCTTCAGGATGCGCGGGTCTCGCCCCAGAATTTCCGCCAGTTGCAGCGCGTAGGCGCGCACCTGGTCAGGGTCTTCGCCGCTCACCCGGTATTGCAGCGGCCAACCGACCGGCGGGCCGAGCTCCAGCGGCGAAACACGCGCCACCACATTCGGGAAGTCATGCGCCAGCACCTCTTCCAGCTTGGCTTGCAAGCGTTCACGCGCCTCCAGATCCTTGGCGACGATCACGAACTGGCCAAAGAACGGATTGGCAAGCTGCACGTTGAGGGTGAGGATGAAGCGAATCGCGCCGCGCCCGACATAGGAACTGAAATGATCCACCTCCGGGCTTTGCAGCAGAATCGCCTCCAGACGCTTGACTTCGGCCTCGGTGGCGTAGATCGAGGCGTTTTGCGGCAGGGTCAAGTCCACGGTCAATTCCGGGCGATCCGATGCCGGAAAAAACTGACGCTGCACAAATTGCATGGAGTACATCGACAACACGAACAGGCCGATCGTCACCCCGATCGTCACCCACTTGAAGCGGATGGCTGCACCGAGGAAGGCGCTGTACGCCCGGATAAACGCCCCAGGCTTGACTTCCGCATCGGCCTTGGGCGTTTTGAGAATGTATTTGCCGATCAATGGCGCAAAAGTGACTGCGACCAGCCACGACACCAGCAGGGATATGGCAACTACAGAGAAAATATCAAAGGTGTATTCGCCCGCCGAACTTTGCGCGAAGCCAATGGGGACGAAGCTGACGATGGTGACCAGCGTACCGATCAGCATGGGCGCGGCCAGGTTCTTGTAGGCGAATGAGCCTGCTTCGTCCTTGCTGTCGCCCGCGCTCAGGCGACGCAGCATGGCATCCACCGTGGTCATGGCATCGTCCACCAGCAACCCCAGGGCGATAATCAACGCGCCCAGGGAAATGCGGTGCAGGTCGATATTGAATCCATCCATCACGGCAAACACGATGGCCAGGGTGAGGGGAATGGCCAGCGCCACCACCGTCCCCGGACGCACCCCCAGGCTGACAAAACCAATGGCGAGAATAATGACGATGGCTTGCCATAGCGAGGTAGTGAAATCATTGATGGCGGTATCCACCGTTGCCGCCTGATCGGCAACCAGGCTGACTTCAATGCCCTGCGGCAGATCGCCGACTACGCTTTCAACGGCGACGCGCAGGTTTTCGCCCAAGGCCAGAATATCGCCGGAATCACGCATGGCGATGGCCAGGCCAATGGCAGGCTGGCCATTGACGCGGAACATGGGTTGCGGCGGCTCGCTAAAACCGCGCCGTACCGTGGCGATATCGCCCAGGCGCAGATGGCGGTCGCCGACGACAAAATTCAGATCCTCAATATCGCGTTCGCTGTCAAACGCGCCGGAAACGCGCAAAAACACCCGTTCCTGCGCGGTATCCACCTCGCCGGAGGGGCGCACCATGTTCTGCGCCTGGAGCGCCTGCACGATTTGCGCGTAATCCAGGCGCAGCCCGGCGAGCTTTTCGGTGGAAAATTCCAGGAAAATGCGCTCATCCTGTGCGCCGAGCACTTCGATTTTGGAAACATCCGGCACATGCAGCAGCCTTGAACGCGCCACTTCGACGTAATCGCGCAGCTCACGGAAATTGAAGCCATCCGCCGTAAAGGCGTAGATGATGCCGTAGGTATCGCCGAAGTCGTCATTGAAGAACGGGCCGACCACGCCTTGCGGCAAGGCGCCGCGAATGTCGCCGATGTTTTTGCGCACCTGATACCAGATGTCTTCCACTTCACTCGGCGGGGTGGATTGCTTCAGGTCAACGAAGATGGTGGTCTGCCCGGCCACGGTGTAGCTGCGCACACGATCAAGAAAGCGCGTTTCCTGCAATTTGCGCTCCAGGCGCTCGGTGACTTGTTGCATGGTTTCGTCCACCGTCGCCCCCGGCCAGGCCGCGCCCACGACCATGGTACGGAAGGTGAATGCAGGGTCTTCACTGCGCCCCAGGTTGTTGAAGGCAGCGACACCGGCGAAGATGGAGAGAATCATCAAGAAAATGATGAGCGAGCTTTTTTTTAGCGCCCAGGCGGAAAGATTGGGGCCGATCACGACTTGGCTCCCAGCAGCTTGACCTTCTGACCGGGGCGCAGGGTTTGCACGCCTGCGGTGACCACCATTTCGCCATTGCTCACCCCTTTGGCGACCTGGATGCTGTCGCGGCCAAAGGCGCTGACCTCGATGTCGCGCAGGGCGACGGTATGGCTTTGCGGGTCGATCACCCAAACCGCGTTGCTGCCTGCGGTCGAGCGCGCCAGGGCGCTGGCGGGCAGTTCGATGCCGGTGACGCTGGCGGTACGCATTTCGCCGCTGACGATGCTGCCCAAGCGCATTGCGGGCGGCGGGTCGATCAGTTGTACGCGCACGTTAAACGTACCCGTGATTGGATCGGCGCGCGGAGCAACCTCGCGCACCCGACCGATGGCGGTGATGCGCGGGTCGCTGGTCAGGGTGATGGTGATGGAACTGTCACGCGCCGCGTTGTCCTTGACGCTGGCCGGAACATCGAACACCGCATCACGCGCGTTTTCTTCGGCCACCTGCACGATCATGCGCCCGGCGGACACCACTTCGCCCGGCTCCGCGCCGCGTGCCGTCACCACGCCATTCACATTGGACGCGAGACGTGTGTAGATCAGGCGGTTTCTCGCCAGGGCAAGCTGCGATTCGGACGCCTTGACCTGCGATTCCGCCACGGAAAACATGGCGTCAGCCTGCTCGAACGCCGCCTTGGATACGGCGTTTTCCGCAATCAGTTCGCGCATACGCTGCTGGCTGCTGCGCGCTTCGATCAGCCGCGCCTGTGCGGCCAAAAGCTGCGCCTGCGCCGCCTGCACGCCGCTTTCTTCATTTTCCGGGTCAACGCGGGCGATGAGCTGGCCTTTTTTCACGTTGTCGCCAATTTCGACCGTACGCTCAATCAGGCGGCCATCAATGCGGAAGGATTGGTTGATTTCAGTCTGCGCCTGCACCCGCCCGGTCAGGGTGACGACATTGCTGCTGGTGCTGGTTTCAATGGTGGTGAAGCGTACCGGGCGGACTTCCGGCGGCAGCGGTTCTTCGGCGGGTTGGCAGCCAGCAAGCAGGGCGGTCAAGGCAAGGGATAGCCCGGCCAAAACGGAAAATGGGGAGAAGCGCCCTGCCTTGGAAAAAGCGTGCATGGTTGACATCCTGAGCGGCGATAGCTGAAACGGTGGCTCGAATGTTAAAGGCTGGGGGGGCTTTTAACTACCAGAAATCATTATTTGTTGCGCGGCAGCACAGACCTGCGCCGAGTGAATTTATGCTCGCCCTTGCTTGTAGATGAAACTTCACCTTCGGCTGATTGTAGCGGCGGCAGCCTGCGCGAGGGCAGCACCATCAGCCAGGCGATAGCCGCAAAAAAAAGGAAGGCGATATTCAGGGCATGAAGACGCGCCTCGGCATTGATCCGCAACGCTTCGTCGATTTGACTGGCGCTGGCATAGGTCTCCAGGCGCAAGACTTCGATCAGGCGTTCATTGCTGACGAAAGTGGCGCGATCCAGGTTGACCTGTTCGATCAAGGCGGGGGGAATCAGCGGGTGGCCTTCGACTTCGCGCTGGATATTGGCGGTGAGCGCGCCGACCAGGATAGCCCCGGCCAATGCCGTACCAATGGCGTTGGCGATGCTGTTCATCGCGCCGCGCAAAGCGCCGACATCGGCGGAAAGGCTGCGTGGCGTGGCGGTGACCAGCACGTTGAACAGCAGGGTAATCAAAGCGCCCTGTCCCAAGCCGACCATAATCAATCCGCTGATGACCCAGAGATTGTTCCATTCGTTGTTCATGAACACCGCCAGCATGGTCATGGCGATGCCGACCAGGGCAAAGGCATAGCGGGCGATACGTCGTGGCGAATAAATCGGGTACAGGCGCACCACGGCGATGGCGGCGAACAGGATGGCCGCCTGGTAGGGAATCAGGGCGATAGCCGTGTCCATGCTGCTGCGCCCCTGCACCATCTGAATGTACATCGGCACCAGGAAGTTCAAGGCGTTGCCGATGCCGACAATGGCCAATAGGCTGAAAGCGGCCACGCGCTCCGAGGGGGCGTTAAGGATGCTCAACTCAAACAGAGGCGTTAGCTGCGCCGCCTGGCGTCGCTGTGTCCAGGCCACAAAGATCTGAATGCCGACAAAGCCCGCGAAAATCATGATCAGAGCAGGAGATATGCCCAGGGGCGCGATGGGCGCTTGCGTATCCGCCATCAAAAAGCCCCAGCCGTTGATATTGTTGAAGCCCAGACTGAGCAGGGCAATGCTCAGAAAAGCGACCAGTACGCCGAGCGGATCGATCTTTATTGCGGGGTTGGGCGTCAGCGGCTTGAGCTTGAACGCCATGATGACGGTGGCGATGCCGAAAACGATGATCACGCCGAAGGCATAGCGCCATCCCAAGGTTGACCCCACTGCGCCCGCCAGAAAAAATCCCGCCGCCGAGCCAACCGCGTTCACCCCGCCGAGAATGCCCAGCGCCTTGGCCTGCTGCTGTCCATGGTAGTTGTTGGTGATGAGCACGACAAACGAGGGCGACATCATGGCCGCTCCCAAGCCAGCAATGAATTGCGACAGGAACAGGAATTCGATGCTTGGGCTGAAAGCCATCATCACCGCAGCGAGCAGCAAGAAAATCGACGCCAGGCGGAAGGTGTGGGCAGAGCCAAAGCGTTGACCTATTTTCGCGCCGAGCATGATAAAACCCGCCACGGCCAGGGAATAGACCACGATCACCGTGCCGACCGTGGTAGGCGCAACGCTGAATTCTTCCACAATGCCGCCGATGGATACCGGAATGGCGTTGATGTTCAATTGGGTCAGCGCCTGCCCCATGGAGATGATAATCATTGGCAGCCAGGGCGCATTCGTGCAGGTGTTCTTATCGCTTGTTTCAGTGCTCATGCGCATTTCCGGTGTGCTTAAGGGTGGAACCGACATGGGCGTTTTGCATAATGATTCGGGTCATCCGCCCAAGAAACTTTTGTCTAAGGTAGTCCCAATCGTTGTGAATGTCCTGAAAATCAGAGTGTTGAGCCTCGCGGCGCTTTTGTTTTGCGCAAGCATCTGCACGCCGATGTCTGTTGCATACGCTACGCAAACCAATGCCGCGACTGTAGTCCAGCACGAGGCGATTACGCCGGACATGCAGCAACACTTCCAGCGCGCGCAGTCCTTCATGGCGCAGGGCGATTACGCCAGCGCCAAGATCGAGTTTGAAGCCGTGCTGGCTATGGACAATCTGCCGGAGGACTTGCAGCAGCAGGTTGAGATCTACGCCGCCATGGCGCGGGACTACGCTCAAGGCAGGCGTTGGTCGGGGAATGCCTACGCCATGCTCGGCGGTGGCAATTACCGGGTGAATCCCACCCGGGGCACGGATGCCTTCGGGCGCAGCGCGATAGATGATGATTTTTTCAATGCGCGCATCGGCGGCGGGGTGAACGCGCTGCTGGCCGAAGGGTATGCCATCGATGCTACGCTCGACTATCGCTATCGAGACTACGCCGATTCGGAACGCAATCGCCGCGATGACAAGGACTTGCGCTGGAATGCGGCCATAAGCCGCAGCCATGGCGCAGGCAATACTCTGCTAGGCGTGCGCGGGCGGGCAAGTTATCGCGGCAATGGGCAATACCGCCAGGATTACGGCCTGTATGCCAATCTGCGTTACATATTGGACGCGGAACAGCAGCTTAGCCTGGGGGCGGAATTACGGCGGCGGCAATATCCGCAGGGCATCCTGCGCGAGCGCAGCCGCAATATCGCCGAGTTGAGCGCGGTGTGGACGCAGGCGCTGTGGGACGGCAAGGCCAGCCTGAGCCTTACGGCGCGAGCTGGGCGGGAACATGCGACCGATGGCCGTCCGGATGGAGATTCCAACTTCATGGGGCTGTCGCTGCGTCTTTTCATCAGCCTGGCGGATCACTGGGGTGCGTACGCATTCGGCTGGTGGGAACAGCAGCGTTATCAGAATGCGCGCGCCAATCTGGACGCAGCGGGCGAAATGTTGAGCTTCGAGCGGCGCAAGAACGATAACTACGAGGTCGGAGCAGGGTTGAGCTGGACGTTTGCGTCCAATTGGTCGCTTAACCCGGAATTGCTCTACACCTATGACAGCAGCAATTTTCTTTCCTCCGAAAACAGTTCAACTGAAGTGTGGCTACTGTTGCGCCGTGACTTTCAGTTTTGAATGGCTGTAGTGCCATAATCCTTGCCAGTACCAAATCGCAGAGAGTTTTTCATGCGCCATATCACGCTGGCTGTCTTGTTCGCCCTGGGGTTGGGCGGGTGTACGGTCGGGCAGGACTATGTTCGTCCCGAGGTCGAAATGCCGCAAAACTGGCGGGTAAGCCATGCGCAGGCGGCAGATGTCGCCAATACGCGCTGGTGGCAGCAGTTCAACGACCCGGCGCTGAATACGCTGGTGGACGATGCACTGCGTGAAAACCTGGACATTCGCATCGCCGCCGAGCGCGTGGAACAATTCATTGGTGCGCTGACCGCCACGCGCTCGCAACTTTATCCGCAACTGGGCTACGGCGGCGACATGAGCCGCAATCGCGCCAGTCGCCTGGGACAACCGCCCATCCCCAATGGCGTGGACAATTATTTCTCGCTCAATCAAATGGCCTTGAGCGCCGCCTGGCAGCTTGATCTGTTTGGCCGTGTGCAGCGTCTGTCGGAAGCGGCGCAGGCGCAGGTGTACGCCAGCGAGCAGGCGCAGCGCGGAGTGGTGCTCTCCCTGGTCAGCAGCGTGGCCGTAAGTTATATCGCTCTGCGTGCGCTGGATGCGCAACTTGAAATCGCCAAGGCCGCCGAAGCCAATTTCAGCGCCACCGAGCGCCTGTTCAAGCTGCGCTTCAAATCCGGGCTGGTGTCGAATCTGGAAGTGATGCAGGTCACCTCGCAGGCGCAGCAGGCGCGTGCCGCCATCCCCGCCTTGCAACAGGCCATCGCCGCGCAGGAAAACCTGATCTCATTGCTGTTGGGGCGGCCTTCGGCGGCCATTGCGCGTGGCAAGAGCATCGACCAGTTGGTTGCGCCGCTGATTCCCGAAGGCTTGCCTGCCGACTTGTTGCAGCGTCGCCCGGATATTTTGCAGGCCGAACAGAACCTGGTCGCCGCCAATGCCAACGTGGGCGCGACCCGCGCCTTGTACTACCCGAACATCTCCCTGACCGGCGCTTTGGGCAGCGTGAGCACGGTATTCGCCAGCCTGCTGACCGACCCCGCGACCACCTGGCAAGTCGCCGCAGGCATCACCGGGCCGATCTTCACCTTTGGCGGCATCGAAGGGCAGGTGGCCTCCGCCGAAGCACAGCAACGCCAGGCTGAACTGGTGTATCGGCAGACGATACTCAACGCCCTGCGCGAAACCAACGACGCACTCAGCGGCGCTGAAAACAAGGTGAACGAAGTGGAAATGCAGCGCCAGCGTGTCGATGCTTTGCGCGAGTCGGCGCGTTTGTCCAGGCTGCGTTTTGACAAAGGGCTGGCGGATTATCTGGAAGTTCTGGTTGCAGAAAACGAGTTGTTCGCCGCCGAGCTGGCGGGGGTGCGCGTGCAGTCCGAACGTTTCGCCCAGATCATCAATGTGTATCAGGCCGTAGGCGGTGGTTGGGTGGATGAGGCTTTGAAAGCCTCCAAAGCCGAAGCCTCGGGCGACGCAGTCGCCGATCTCAGTGGCGGCAAGTCTTGATGGCCTGCCTTTGCAGGGATGAAGTCATTCGGCGTTTATTGATGGATGCTTAAGCGGGCTTTTGTTCGTCGCGCCATATTCGGCGCAATACGTTGTGCTATTGCACCCTACGCGGGCTTGTGAAATTCCTCAGGCGGGATGATGTGCGGCATAACGTAGTGCTAATCGGATCGCAAAATACGCAGCATTTTTTGGATTCGGTTTGAGCGCTATGCTGAATACTACCATCTTTGGCGCATCCACTCTTCAATTAGGTTATTATCTACCAAGAATTTTGTTCCTTTTGGCGTCGGACACCAAACTGCTCCATAGTTACCTGACTCACGTGAACGAGAGATAAATTTCTTTGCAAATAGATTTGCAATACAAATTTCGATATCTAATTCATCAAGTTTTGTTTCATCCTTCAGCCGCCACTGAGTGACTCCGGTCTGTCCACCTGCACTAACAAGTAATTGTAGGATAAATAATTCGTGATCAGACAGTCCGTGATTCTTGGGGACTATTCCTTGCGGGTCAGCGTCAGTTGTTGCTGTTGCATTAATTACTAGGGGCAATATGATTTCAAGGGATTTTGATAGTGACAGTTGGAAGAATTCTCTACTATCCGTTGGGCGATAGCTGGCTAGGGCGGAATGCACAGCATTTTCTAAGGCGCTAGGTTTTGTTACAAGAAAACAGGCTTCAAGCACAAAAGGCATTGGCACGCCTGTTGTATTTAGTTGTCGTAGTCGTTGTTCTGGCATATCCATCGTGTGCCCAATTTTAAGCAAACCTGGGATTGATGGGTTGGACAAGATATAAATATAACCAGACATATTCCAAACGGCCTAACTTTAAGTAGATACCCATAAGGGTGTATATCGAAAATAAAAACAGGCATGTGACCCTCTCGCCACTCATCCGCCCAATATGCCTGACCAGTGAAGTAGGGCGCAATAGCGTAGCGTATTGCGCCGGAGACAATGCGGCGGGTTATGTTGCACTATCCCGCCCTACGCTGGCTAATCCGCCTCAAGCTGGCTGTATTGGTCAGTATTGGGTTTGTTCAATGGCTGGTTGAATTGGCAATGACGTCCAATCTATCAAGAATGGCTAACGCCTCGTGCACATCACCTTGAGCCGCCAGGGAACGGAATCGGTTCTCCGTATCCCATGCCGCCAGTGCTTGTGCGCTCATTGCTTCCATGAACTTATTCACGCTCAAACCCCGGCTGCGCACCAACGACTTCAAGCGGTCAGCCGCGTTGTCCGGTAACCGGATGGTCAAAGTGCTCACGCCCTTGCGCCTCCAGCCAAAGTCAACTCGATCAGGTGGTTATCAGCCTCGTCGGGCAAATTCGGATGCCATCCACAGTAGACAGTCACCCAACGACCGACCTTCGCCAAAGCAGCCAGTACCTGCAGCCGAAGCGCCGTTGTTGGGCTGTCCGGTTGACCGACGGATTAGCCGCTTGTGGAAAGATGAAGCTGCTCTCCACATTGTTCGCATACGATTTTGAGCGGCTCGCGGCCAAGCGCGACATCACGGATGGCAAGCATTGTTGATGAAAATGAGTCAAGATGGGTCGTGCGCAGGCGCTGCAGGGTGCGCTTGCCGCAACGGGCGTCGAGAATGGCTAGGCCTCGAAGCAACGGATTTGGAGAGGCAAGAGCGTCAGAAATCGCGATTTGCGGCAATTCGCCGCAGGCTTTTCCAAGTTCGACGGTATCTCCTTCGACTAAGGGGACGCACGCACCATGGCCGAGTAGTTTTCGTGTCCATCCTGGAGCCTCGACCGACACGATTTCGGTCTTGTCGAAAACAATCCATCCCCTCCCGCCGGAGCGGTAAGATGCAACATGAACTTGCAGGCGCCCCTTCAGCTCTGGGGCGATATGCTGCTCGAATGTTGCTTTTACTTTTGACCACTGACGATTCATGGTTCTTTGAAGCGGCCAACGACCAAGCTCACCGGCGGCAATGGAGCGCAGCGGAATCGCCGTCCGGCGCAGCGCCTTTTTGGGAGGTAGCCACGCCAGGCTTTCGTAGGAGCCAGATGTAACTTGGCACTAGCCAAAATGCGAACTTGCTGACCAGTTTTGCTATGGCCTGCTTACGGGTACCCGGCGGTATCATGTAAGCCACGCCGAACTTATCAGGTTGTTCAATCATGTTGACCGTGTAATCCACCAGTTCGAAGCGTTTGATAAGCTTTCGGAGCCCCCAGTAAGAGAAATGCAACTCGTGGTAATGTGAAGCCTTGCCAGCCATGCGGATATATAGGTGGGCAAGCGGTCTTGGAATAGCAGATAGCAAAGGTAGTCCATAATGAGGTTCGTTCAACATTAGTCTGTTTCCGGCCGCGAAGTAGCAAATTCCACCTGGACGCAAAACCCTGAATATTTCATCCATCATGGCGTATGCATCTGGAACATGCTCGTAGATTTGAGAGCAGATAATTATATCTACTGACTCACTGGGAAGATTGGTAGAAAGTGCGTCCCCTTCACGAAACTCAAGATTATCCCTTTGAAAGCTTTTCCTGGCATGCGTTATGGCATCCTTGTCAATATCAATACCTAATACCGAATGAAAATATCCAGCCAGATGATTGTCGATGATGCCTGTGGAGGCGCCGACATCTAATACCCGAAGCTGTTTCAAGGGAACATCAAAATAATCACCAAGTACGGCCACCATTGTTGCAGCTTTACGTACTCGACCATCTGTGTCATGCATAGCAGGGCTTGACGCTGAAAAATCGTATTGGTATCCACGCTCTTTCATCAACTTAACTTCCCCTTGTTACCCAACGTGAATTAGCCACCCAAGCTCAACTTGGCGAGATGAGGCCTTAGCTGCTTGCGTAGTCATTGAAGGCGGCCTCTGGCGTTAATTACACACCTAAAAAGTTGTATATAAAAAAATAAAAAAGGCGCCGAAAATAAAGCTAAACCATTGATATTTCAATACGTTGACTGAGGTTAGAGGTCAAAAATGCAAGCGTCAAACAGACCTGCCGCTCATCCGCCCAATCCGCTTAACCATTTGCGCGCCCCCATCCGAACCGAGCATTACTGCATTCGTGCCTAAACTCAATGCCAGGCGGTTTATTCCGTTGCACAGCAAGCAGCGCCCCAAGGTTGCGGCATCTGAGGTTGTGGCGTTTCCGGCGCACGGCTAAGTTCAGCGCACGACTCAAGATAGGCGTCCACAGACTGCGCAAGCTTACGCCGAAGCCCGGCCAGATTATGTGCTTCATACGTCACCAGCTCCCGGATGAACGCCAGTTTGCCAAACGGCGTGTTGTCCCCAAGTTCCGCCTCAATCGTGCCAAGGTAGCCCTTGTATTCCAAATAAGTCATGGGATTAATCCTCCTGGTTTAGCGCGTTATCGCATCCCAGCCCTGCAACGCCATTTTGCCGATGGAGCGCCCCGACTCGATCAGTTCATGGGCATGACGCAGGTTGTTCGCATTGATCGTGCCCATGCGCCGGGTCAGCGTGCTGCGCAAAAAGCCGCTGTCCACCAGGGCGGAGACCTCGTTCAGCAGGTGGTGCTGGGCGATCATGTCCTCCGTGGCGTAGAGCGGGCGGGTGAACATGAATTCCCAGTGCAGGGATATGGATTTGCTTTTCAGCGCACGAATGTCCAGTACGTCCACATCGTCGATCAAGGCCAGCCGCCCTTGCGGCGCAAGGGCTTGCACGATCTGTGCGTAGTGGCTTTTGCTGTGGGTCAGGCTGGCGACCAGTTCCACCTGCGCCATGCCGATGCGTTGCAGCTCCTCGGTCAGCGGTTGGTTGTGGTCGATGACATGGTGCGCGCCCAGTTCGCTGACCCATTGCCGGCTTTCTTCGCGTGAGGCGGTGGCGATGACGGTCAGCGCGGTCAGTCGGCGCGCAAGCTGAATGAGCATGGAACCCACGCCCCCCGCCGCGCCGATGATGAGCAGGGCGCGACGGTCATCATGATCGTCCCTTCGCACGCCAAGGCGGTCAAACAACAGCTCCCATGCAGTAATCGAAGTCAGCGGCATGGCGGCGGCCTGGGCATCGTCCAGTGATTGCGGCGCTCGCCCCACGATGCGCTCGTCCACGAGGTGCAGACGGCTATTGCACCCGGCGCGGTTGATCGCCCCGGCGTACCACACCCGATCACCGGGGCGAAACAGGCTGACCTGCTCCCCAACCGCACGCACGATGCCGCAGGCGTCCCAACCCAGCACCTTGTAACTTTCGCCTGCGTCGGGCGCGACCTTGCTGCGCACCTTGGCATCCACCGGGTTGACGGCAACGGCGGCCACTTCGACGAGCAGGTCATGCCCGTCGGCGCTGGGGTCGGGCAGGTGGACATCTTGCAGGGCGAGCGGGTCAGTGATCGGCAGGGGGTGGGTGTAGGCGATGGCTTGCATGGCGTGTTCCTCAGCTTGGCAGGTCGATGGCGTAATCCATGATGAGCGGCGCATGGTCGGAAAAGCGCGAGTCCTTCCAGATGGAGGCGGCCAGCGCCTTGCCGCGCAGATCCGGAGTGACCATCTGGTAGTCGATGCGCCAACCCACGTTCTTCGCCCAGGCTTGGCCGCGATTGCTCCACCAGGTGTATTGGTCTTCTTGCTGATTCACCTCGCGGAAGGCGTCGATCCAGCCGTCCACGTCGTAGCGCGCATCCAGCCAGGCGCGTTCATGCGGCAAAAAACCGGAATTTTTCTGGTTGCCGCGCCAGTTTTTCAGGTCGATGGGTTTGTGGGCGATATTCCAGTCGGCGCAGATGATGACGCTACGCCCGGCATCCTTGAGTTCGCGCATTTTTGCGGGAAAGACATCGAGAAAACGATCCTTGCTGGCCTGGCGTTCCGGTCCGGCGGAACCGGAGGGCGCGTACAGGCTGATGACGCTGAGTTGGCCGAAACGCGCTTCCAGATAGCGCCCTTCGTTATCAAATTCATCCACGCCGAAACCGGCGATGACATCATCCGGCTCGCGCCGCGCATACAGTCCCACGCCGCTGTAGCCCTTGCGCTCGGCGGGTTCGTAGTAGCAGGCGTAACCTTCCGGCCAGAACAGCGGGTCGCTGATTTGCTCCACTTGCGCCTTGAGTTCCTGCAAGCACACGATGTCGGCGTTCTGGCCGGGCAGCCAGTCGAAAAAGCCCTTGGAGGCGGCGGAGCGGATGCCGTTGAGGTTGGCGGTGATGATGCGCAGCATAATGAATACGGGTTGAAACGGTGGTCGCGCATTGTAACCGCAGGCCGGAAAAGCAGGATGAAGCCGCATTTCCATACGCTTTGAGGGGCGGCTATGTGAACCAAAAGCGGCTAAAACAAGACTTAAAATAAGGCATTAAATGAGGCGCGCAGCATGAAACGCATTCTTTGGATGATTTTGGGGGGAATAATGATGAGCATGTCATTTGCAGGCCAGGCCGCTACAACCGAATCCATCGTGCTGGGCATGGGGTGTTTCTGGGGCGCGGAAAAGCGCATGGCGGAGATTCCCGGCGTGTTGGATGTCGAATCCGGCTATGCCGGGGGCGATGCGCCCAAGGCGGGTTATTACGATGTGCTCGGTCTGGAAAAAGAGATTCAGGCCGGGCGCTCCAAGGCGCGCAACCATGCCGAAGTCATCAAGGTCAGTTTCGATCCGGCCAAGGTTGCGCTGAAAACCGTGCTCGTCAAATTCTGGGAAAGCCACGACCCGACGCAGGGCGACCGCCAAGGCAATGATCGCGGTACGAATTACCGCAGCGTGATTTACTACGACAGCGAAGCGCAAAAAGCCGTGGCGCTGGAAACGCGCGATGCCTACCAGCAGGCGCTGACCCAGGCGGGGCGCGGCAAAATCACCACCGAGATCGCGCCGCTGCGCAACTACAACAGCGCCGAGGAATACCACCAAGACTACCTGAAGAAAAACCCCAACGGCTATTGCGGCCTGGGCGGAACCGGGGTGGCCTATCCGGGCGGGTCTTCGTCGAATGGGGCCAAGGCCGCGCCCGCGCCATTGTCGGCGGACGCCTTGCATTTCGAGCGTCAGTTGATCGTGTTCGAGGCCGAAGACTGCCCGTTCTGCAAGCAATTCCACCGCGAAATACTTGACGGCTGGCAGGCGGCCACGCCGATTGTCGCCACCTTCAACACCAACCCGCCCCAGGGCTGGACGCTGGAGAAAACCCTGTTCGCCACCCCGACCATCGTGCTTTTCGAAAAAGGCAAGGAGGTTTCGCGCTACACCGGCTACAACGGCGAGCAGGATCGTTTCTGGAAATGGCTGGGTTTCCAGCTCCTCACCCCAGAACAGCGTAAAATCGCCTTTGAACAAGGCACAGAGCGCCCATTCACCGGCTCACATCTCGACGAAAAACGCTCCGGCATGTTCGTTGACCCGATCACCGGCGCGCCTCTGTTCCGCTCAGACACCAAGTTCAACAGCGGCACGGGCTGGCCAAGCTTTTTCAACCCGGTGGAAGGCTCCATCGTGCTGGTCGAAGACAATTCCCACGGCATGAAGCGGGTGGAAGTGCGCAGCAAAAGTTCCGGCATCCACCTGGGGCATGTGTTCGACGACGGCCCGCCGCCCAGCGGCAAGCGGTATTGCATCAATGGCAATGTGTTGAAGTTTGTGCCGGATGAGAAATAAATCGGCGCGGAGTAGCGGCTTTTTTCGTGGAACCTGAACGGGCGCTTACTCGTAATGCGTCCACATACGAAGTACACGCACCACCCGTTCCTTGGGGAAAACCTCATAAACGAGGCGATGCTGGATATTGATACGTCGTGAATACGCGCCAGCCAGATCGCCTACGAGCTTTTCGTAGGGAGGCGGATTTTGAAATGGATCGGCAGCGAGGATGTTCAGCAAATCCTGTGCTTTTGCTTTCAGACCTGCGGCGGCCAGTTTCTTTGCATCCTTCTCCGCGTGCTTGGCATAAACCACGCGCCAATTCACCACTCAAGCTCCCCGGCGCTCTCACCAAGGGGCTCGGCCATACCCTCCTTGATCGACTCACGCATCCCCGGAACCGAGAGCAGATAAAGCGTTTCCTGGATGGCTTCCCAGTCTTCGCTTGACAGCAAAACCGCGCTGGTTCGCTTGCCGACAATACGGATGGGCTGATGTGACTCAGCGGCCTGGTCAATCAGCCGATACAGATTGGCGCGTGCTTCGCTTGCGGTAAGAGAGGGCATGTTGCTTCATCGTGAAGGGGATGAACATTAGAGTACGCATTAACGTACGTTGCGTCAACGGTCGATCAGCGTATTGAGTGGCCTAACGCTGACATAACCGGCGCTACGCGGATTCATCGCGTAGCGTCCGAGTTGATGGATGGGTTAGAGCACGCTGCTACCACCTGCTCTTCAAATGCCACTATCGGAATCTTCTTCTCGATCAATGCTTGAAGCAATGCGCCCAAGATTGCGAAGCCTTCCATGCTTAGTGTGAGCATCTTCGCATAGTCGTCATCCAGCCTAGGATCAATTGGCTCGCGATGGAGCGGATGAGGTGCGTCGTATCCTCCATGTACAAAAGAGCTTCGGAGGTCGTACAGTTTCCGTAGAGTCTTTTGGAGATGGCTCCGTTGCTTTTCGTTTAGATCAAGCAATGCGTTTGTTCGTCGAACAATCCCGGAGAAGTTCTCACCAACCTTTGTGCTGAGCAATGCTTCAAAAGCATTGAAGAGCCACAGAACGAAATCAATCTGCCCGTCACTTCGACACAATTGATACGTGGCGTAAAGAGCTTTTTGAGTGCTGTTCTCCGCTTTTTGTGTTACGTGCGGATTTACTCGTTCGAACCACTCAATGGTCTGGTCCAAATCCAAACAGTTGGCCATCGGTGACTTGCCTTCTAAGGACTGGATCATCCACTCGGAGAAATAGAAAGCGGAGAGGCCAAGCCTTTCTTGCGGAGAACCATCTCGGGTTTGCAGTTCGAAGTTGAGAAACTCAGCCGAGCCAGGAAGTGACAGGTTGGCAATCATGAAAACTTCGTATAGGAAGTAGTCAATGAAGAACTCTGGGTACCAAGGGTATGAACTCAGGTTGTTGGAGCCGGTTATAACGCATTTGGCTTTCAGTCGAAGCGGTCTGCTCAACTTCGCGTACCAGTCAACGTGAGGAGTCTTACTGGTTCGAATAGACAAATTCAGATCGTAGTCGCGGATCATCCTTCGAGTCAGCGGACTCCAATCAAGATGAACTTCTACGATGCATTCGTTGTGACGATAGGTGCGTGTTCCAAGCTTCCGTGTGGCGGTTTTCCAAAAGGCGATTTCGCGTGGCTCAATGGTTTCCCATTCTTCATTTTGCTGCCGTCCCGGACTACGGACGGTAATAGAGAATTCGTGCTGATTGGATTTCACTTACGTGCTCTAACGGTGGAGGTAACCGGCTGCCGGAGCGCGAAGCCAGCGTAGGGCAGAATAGCGAAGCGTATTCCGCCGCATGGAGCTAACTCCTATTTTTTAGAGTTCTCCCCACGCGCCGCCTTGCCCTTGCTGATGCGTCGCTCACGCTTTTCCTTCAGGTGTTCCATCAGCGATTTGGTATTGCGTTGGGTTTCCGGCTGGTAGGGGTTTTCGTCGGTTTTGAATTGCAGGCGTACCGGCGTGGCGTAGAGGTGGAACTGGTCGCGGAAGAATTTTTCCAGGTAGCGTTTGTAAGCGCCGGGCAGACGGTCGGTTTGTTTGCCGTGGATGATGACGGTGGGCGGGAAGCGGCCGCCCTGGTGGGCGTAGCGCAGTTTGATGCGGCGACCGTTGACCAGCGGCGGCTGGTGCCTGAACTGGGCGACTTCCAGCGCCTCGGTCAGGCGCGGGGTGGAGAGTTTGATGCCCGCCGAGGCGTGCGCTTTTTCCACCTTGTCCATCAGCAGGCCGACATTGGAGCCGTGCAGGGCGGAGATAAACAGGATTTCGGCGTAGTCGATAAAGTCCAGGCGGCGATCCAGCTCGGTTTTCACCCGTTCACGCTGATCCTGGGTCAGGCCGTCCCATTTGTTGACGGCGATAATCAGCGCGCAGCCGCGCTCCAGCACGAAGCCGAGCAGGTGCAGGTCTTGTTCGACGATGCCTTCCTGCGCATCGACCACCAGTATGACGACTTGCGCCGCGTCCACCGCTTGCAGGGTTTTCACCACGCTGAATTTTTCGATCATGTTGTCCACCCGCCCGCGACGGCGCACGCCGGCGGTGTCGATCAGGGTGACGGGCTTGCCGTTGTGTTCCCAGGGGATGAAGATGGAATCGCGGGTGGTTCCCGGCATGTCCATCGTCACCATGCGTTCTTCGCCGAGCAGGCGGTTGACCAGGGTGGATTTGCCCACGTTCGGGCGGCCAATGATGCCGACCATCATGCCCTTGGCGTCGATGGCGTCATCATCCATGTCTGCGGGCGCGGGAGGGAGCAGGGCGATGATGCGTTCCGCTAGCCCCAACATGCCGCGACCGTGCGAGGCGACCAGGCGCACCGGTTCGCCCAGCCCCAGGCCGCTGAATTCGGCCAGTGCGGTGACTTCGTCCGCGCCGTCCATCTTGTTGGTGACCAGGATCATCGGCTTGTTTTTGCGGCGCAGGCGTTCGGCGATGGTGATATCGGCGCCGGTCAGCCCGGCGCGTGCATCGACCAGAAACACCAGTACATCGGCTTCGTCCACCGCTTTCCAGGTCTGTTCGGCCATGCGTTCATCCAGCACGGCATCCTCGCCGGACAGACCGCCGGTGTCGATGAGGATGACATCGCGTTCGCCATGCGCGCTGTCGTGGCGGTCGCCCAGGCGTGCGCTGCCGTATTTGCGGTCGCGGGTCAGGCCGGGCAAGTCGGCGACCAGGGCGTCGCGGGTGCGCGTAAGCTGGTTGAACAGGGTGGATTTGCCGACATTCGGTCGGCCTACGAGTGCGATAACGGGTTTCATGCGGCTTACGTCAAAAAAGATTTGGTTAGCATTGTACTGCGTTCGGGCGCTGGCTTTTTATTGCAGCACGCCTTGCAGGCTAAAACGTCGATCCGACAGGCTGAGATGCCCGCGCCAGAGGTTGAGGCTTGCGCGCAGTTGATCTTCACTTTGCGCCGCTGGGGTGAACAGCCAGCCTTGTTGAATCAGTTCGTTCAGTGTTTGCTCGGCCTGCTGGCTGGATGACCATAAGGTGGATTCCTGCATCCATTCCAGCAGCCAGCGCCGGTCGGCCTCGGCTTGCAGCGCCAGTTCCAGATCCTGCCAGTCCAGCGCGGGCGGGTGGGTGTGCAGATGGCCGCTGAGCAGCACCCGCGCTTGCGCCCGGCTCAGTTCCAGCGTGTCCAGACGCAGTTCGCCCTGGGCAAGGGCGAAGGTCAGTGCATTGAGCGCACGCACGCGGCTGCGTGGGTCGGGCTGCGTCCATGCGCCGGGGGCAAGACTGAGCAGCACGGCGTCCCAGTCGATGTCCCGCCAGCCCAGGCTGGCATGCATGCGCCCCAGTTCCATGCTGTTGCCAAGGCCAAGCGGGGCGAGGTTGACCCCGCGCCCGTTAGCCCAGGCGGCTTGCAGCCGGGTCTGTTGGTCGAAGTCGAGATCGATGCGCGGCAAGTCGAGCAGCAGACTGGGCGGCAGGGCGGCGGGCGAACCTGCCGACCGTACGACAGGGGCGATCACCCAGGCGGCGCTCACAGCATCCATGCTCAGCTCGCCCTGCCTGCGTCCTTGGTTGCGGTGCAGATCGGCGCGCAGGGCGACATCGGCCACGATCAGGTCGCCTGCCGGAGTGAGCCATTTGAAGCCCGGCAGGCGCAGTTCACCCAGGCAGTGCGCACCGTGGCGGCGAGTCGGCGCGTGCAGCAGGATGCGCCCCAGGCTTTCATTGGCGTTTGCCCGATTGGCGCCGAGCTGGAAATCGCCCCACATATCGGCCAGCAGCCAGGCGTTGACGTCCTGATGCGCGGGAAACAGGCTGATGCCGCCTTGGGAGGGCAGGGTGGCGTGCAATGCAAACCAGCCCAGCGCAGGCTGATTCTTGTGCAGGCCTAGCCAGGGGCCGTGGCGCATGTGCAGGCGCAACTCCAGCGGCTCGCGCATCCAGTCGGCGCGCAGGCGCAGGACGGCGCTGGAACGCCACAGGCCGATGTCCACGTCGTGCAGTTCAGCCTGGGCATGAATACTGTCCGCCAGCCGATTCAGCGTGGAGGGAAGGTGTTGGTGCAGGTAAGCGCCTGTCTGCCAAGGCAAAATCACGCCGAGGAAGAAGGCAAAAAGCCCTACCCACAGGGGGAGGGCCATGGTGCGCACAGCGGATGACACGGGCGGGTGGCGCTACTTGCCGTCGCCCGTCGGACTGGAGGTCAGGGCGAGCAGGCGACCTTCACGCGCTTCGACAAAGATGCGTTCGCCGTCCGAAACCGGGGCGCGTGCAATGGCGCTGTTGGCGGCGCGGGTGCGCGCCAGCATACGGCCATCTTCGGCAGCGAACCAGTGCAGATAGCCTTCCTTGTCGCCGACGATCAGCTTGCCATTGAGCAGCAGCGGCGCGCTGACGCCGCGTGCGTGCAGGGCGTCCTGCGACCACAGGGTGCGCCCCGTGCGGCGATCAACGGCCAGCAGATGGCCGTTGGCGTCGGTGAGGTAAATGGCTGTGGCATCCAGGGTGATGTTGCTGAAGCCGGACATTTTGGTCGCCCAGATGACTTGCGCCGTGGCCGCATCAATGGCGACCAAGCGCCCCTGGTAGGCGAGGGCGTAGATCACGCCGCGATCAATCAGCGGCGTGCTGTCCACGTCCACCATGCGGTCAACGTCGTTGCGTCCGCTGGGCAGGGCGATATTCACGGTGAAGAAGCGCCGTCCGGAAGCCAGTTCGTAGGCGGAGAAGTCGCCGTTATCAAAGCCGGCCAGCACGGCGTCCTGCAACAGAATGGGCTGGCTGGTGCCCTGCAAGGACAGCGGCGGAACGGGGCGGGCATCCGACCACACGCGTTCGCCATTGCTGGAATCGAGCACCACCAAGCGGCCATCGGCGGTGCGCAGGGCGACATGGCGCGGGGCGACGGCGGCGGGCGCGTTGACCACGCTGCCGATATCTACCTTCCACAACAGCGCGCCGTTGCTCAGATCCAGCGCAACGACTTCACCGCGCAGGCCGGTGACAATCGCTTTGTCACCGCCGCCGCCCACGCCGCCGGACACGGCGAAGCCAAGCGCGTTCTGCCAAAGCTGCGCGCCATTGCGCGCATCAAAGGCTGTCACCTGACCGCGTGCGTCGCTGGCGACTACGATCGCGCCGCTGGCGGATTTGCCGACCCAGGGGGTCAGGGCGAGTTGTGCGTTGCGGTCGGCGGAACCGAGATTGGCCGACCAGACTTCCTGTGTGCTCAGGCTGGCGGTGAATTCCTTGAGCGGCGCGGGCGGATCGACGTGATCCTTCTTGGCGCCGCAGCCTGTCATCAGGGTCGTGGCCAGCAGGGCGCAGGCCAGCAGGGAAAGTTTATTTTTCATTGGCAGTGGCATGGCTTGCGCCTCCAAGATCGTCGCGTTTAATGCGTAACAAACCGGTTTCCAATCCGAGCAGGGTAGCTTGCTCCAGGGCGGCGTCATAAGCCTTGCGCGCCTCGTCCACGCGGGCGAGCGAGAGCAGGATGTCGCCGCGCAGCGCCTCGGCATCGCTACGATAAGCCTCGGGCCATGCGCCATCCAGGGTTTTCAGCGCAGCATCGGCCTGGCCCTGGCTCCACTGCACATGCGCCAGTCGCAGGCGTGCCAGAGGGCGGATGGCGTCATTTTTGGCGTGCGCCATAAGCTGTTCCAGACGTGCGCGTGCGGCGTCGGCCTGCTGGCTTTCCATATCCATGCGTGCCAAAGCCAGTGCAGCGAGTTCGGCATAAAAATTGTCCGCAAATTCGCTGGTCAGTTGTTCCGCCAGGGCGCGCGGTTTTTGCAAATCGGGCGCGGAGGAGGTTTTGGCGCTGCTTTCCGCCTGCTCCAGCGCCATGCTCATTTCACTGAAAATCTGCCCGGCACGTTGCGCTTTTAGCTCTTGCTGCCCTTGCCACCATTGCCAGCCCAGCGACAAAGCCGCTGCCAGTGCAAGGCCGCTGATGACGGCAGTTCCGTTCTTGCGCCACCAGTCCTTGAGCGCCTCAACCTGTTCTTCTTCGCTACGTTCAATCGACACGCCTGATCCTCGGTCTATTCAATAGAAACTTTTAATTGCAGGGTCGTTGCCAACACCTGCGCAAGCTGATCCAGAGCCACGCTCTGTTGCTCGCCTTCAAAACGCAGGGGCTTGAGCTGCGCCACGCCCTGTTTGACCTCATCTTCGCCCAAAACGATGGCATAGGTCGCCTGCGATTTGTCGGCGCGCTTGAATTGCGCCTTGAAGCTGCCGCCGCCCGCATTGGTTTGCACGCGCAGGGCAGGCAGAACATCACGCAGGCGTTCGCTCAAGGCCAGCGCCTCGCGTTCGGCATCTGCGCCCAGCGCGACCAGATAAACATGCGGCGCTGCGGCCTGCGCCTGCGCTTCGCCGAAGCCTTCGCCCAGCAGCGCCAACAGGCGTTCCAGTCCGATGGCAAAGCCTGCGGCGGGCGTCGCCGATCCGCCTAGCTGTTCGACCAGGCCATCGAAACGCCCGCCGGCGCAGATCGTACCCTGTGCGCCGAGGCGGGTGGTCACCCACTCGAACACGGTCTTGTTGTAGTAATCCAGCCCGCGCACCAGCTTGGGATTGACCTCGTAGCGAATACCGGCGGCGTGCAGCAGGTCGCACAGGCGCAGAAAATCGTTGCGCGATTCCTCGTCCAGGTGCTCGTCCAGACGCGGCGCATTGAGCAGGATGCCTTGCACCTCGGGGTTTTTCGAGTCCAGCACGCGCAGCGGGTTGCTTTCCATGCGGCGCAGGCTGTCTTCATCCAGATGCGCCTGATGCTGACGCAGGAAGTTGACCAGATGCTCACGGTACACCGCCCGCGCTGCGTTGCTGCCCAGGGTATTGATCTGCAAGCTCACTTCGTCCGCCAGACCGAGTTTTTTCCATAAACGTGCGGCGATCAGGATGAGTTCGGCGTCCATTTCCGGCGAAGAGATGCCGAAAGTTTCCACGCCAAGCTGGTGGAACTGGCGGTAACGGCCTTTTTGCGGGCGCTCGTGACGGAACATCGGCCCCATGTACCACAGGCGCTGTTGCTGGTTGTGCAACAGGCCGTGCTCCAGGCAGGCGCGCACGCACGAGGCCGTGCCTTCGGGGCGCAGGGTCAGACTCTCGCCGTTGCGATCCTCGAAGGTGTACATCTCCTTTTCTACGATGTCGGTGACTTCGCCGATGGAACGCTTGAACAGCGCAGTGTTTTCCACCGCAGGCATACGAATTTCGCGGTAGGCATAGGCCGCCATCAGATCGCGCAGGATGCCTTCCAGGCGCTGCCAGGCGGGGGTGTCGGCGGGCAGTGCATCGTGCATGCCGCGTATGGATTGGATATTGGTGGGTTTGGTCATGATTTTTTTTCCACAGAGAGCGCGGTATTGGTGGTTAATCCGCCTGAATGAGGCGTCGCCAAATTCAGTGCTAATGCCGTTATCCGCCGTAGGTGCGAATTCATTCGCACGCGCCGGGGATCATGTGCGAATGAATTTGCACCCACGGTAAGTTGTTAACCCCCCTCTGTACCCTCCGTGTTCTCTGTGGCTGATTTTTTGGCTTCAATACGTTGCAAAATGCTGCGCTCCAGCTCATCCACCAGGTTTTCGTTCGTCACCTTGTGATGTGGCTGGCCGTCGATGTACAAAAGATTCGGTTTGCCGCCGGTCAGCCCGACGGCCACTTCGCGTGCTTCACCCGGCCCGTTGACCACGCAGCCGATCACGGCGACATCCAGCGGGGTGTCGATGTGCTCCAGACGTTGCTCCAGCAGGTTCACCACTTTGATGACATCGAACTCCTGGCGCGAGCAGGAGGGGCAGGCGATCAGATTGATGCCGCGTGAGCGCAAATGCAGACTTTTGAGAATATCCCAGCCCACCTTGATTTCTTCCACCGGGTCGGCGGCCAGCGACACGCGCAGGGTGTCGCCGATGCCTTCGGAGAGCAGCAGCCCCAGGCCGATGGCGGACTTGACTGCACCGGAGCGCAGGCTTCCGGCTTCGGTGATGCCCAGGTGCAGCGGTTGTTCGATCTGTTTGGCCAGCAGGCGGTAGGCTTCGACGGTTAAAAACACATCCGAGGCTTTGAGGCTGACCTTGAAGTCCGGAAAGTTGAGGCGGTCAAGGATTTCCACATGGCGCAGGGCGGATTCCACCATCGCCTCCGGGGTGGGCTCGCCGTATTTCTCTTGCAGGTCTTTTTCCAGCGAACCTGCGTTGACGCCGATGCGGATGGGAATGCCTTTGTCACGCGCCGCTTCAACCACGGCGCGCACACGCTCCTCACGCCCGATATTGCCGGGATTGATGCGCAGGCAATCCGCGCCCAGTTCGGCCACGCGCAGGGCGATGCGGTAGTCGAAATGAATGTCGGTAATCAGCGGAAAGCAGCCGACGCGCTTTTTGATTTCGCCAAAGGCTTCGGCAGCCTCCATGCTTGGCACGGACACACGCACGATGTCGGCGCCCGCTTGCTTGAGCGCCAAGATCTGCGCCAGGGTGGACTCGATATCGCGGGTTTCGGTATTGGTCATGCTCTGCACGCTGATCGGCGCGTCACCGCCGACCGGCACTTTGCCGACCATGATTTTGCGCGAGATGCGACGCGGAATGCTGTGGGTGTGTTGCATGATATGGCTGGCTTACTGCGCGCTCGGCGCACCGAGTTTGGGAATGAACGCCTTGCCGCCGGGGCGGGCGTAGTCGTCCAGGTCGATATCCTGGCCGTCGAGTTTGACGCTCAGGTCGCTGGCGCGCCCGATAATGATGACAAACGGACGCCTGCCGTCCATACGCTTGCTGTCGCCAGGGGCGATCGTTCCTTCAAACAGAATCTGTGCGTCGGCATCCTTGACTCGCACCCACGATCCTTCGGCGTCGCCGTGTCCGCTCAGCTCCAGGCCAGCAGGGGGCGCGGCGGGAGGCGCTTCAGGCGCAGGCTGCGCAACATCGCTTGCCAGCGGAGAGCCGCCTGGCTTCACTTCGCCGACGATGACACCGGGTGTCGTTGCAATGGCAGGAGCTGCAGCGGGCGACTCGGCCACGGGCGGGGCGAGCGGAATGCTCGGCAGCAGGGGAAGAGGTTGCGCATCGGACAAGGGGGCGGGTGCGGCATCACCCGCGCCCTGCGGCGCGCCTTCAAGCCAGCGCATGGATTCAGGCAAAAAACGTGTGGAGGCGAATCCCAGGCCGACCAGCAGGGCAAGCAACAGCAGTTTCCCCCAGGGAAAGCTCGCATCCGTCTTTTTCATGCGCATGGGCTCAAGCGGAGCCGCATGGCGCAGATCCTTGCCGGATTCGATGCCGCGCAGGCGGGCGAAGGCCTGTTGCAATTGCTGCTCGTCAAGCTGCAAATATTCCGCCCATTTGCGCAGGTAGCCATGCACATACACCGCGCCGGGCAGGGCGTCACGATCTTCTTTTTCCATGGCCTCGACGATGCGCACGCTCAAATTGAGCTGGCGCGCCAGGTCGAGCTGGCTCAGGCCCTCCGTCTCACGCGCATGGCGCAGCATCGCGCCGAGGCCGGAAGCTTCGCTGGCCTGGATGGGTGAAGCGTTCACTTGGAGCCTCCAAGGCTGTGAGCCTCATCCGAGTCGGGAAACTTGCCGCGCAATAAAAGCTCATAGTGCGCCTGCGCCTCACGATGCCCCAGCGCCTTTTCGATTTTGGCGCCCAGCAACAAACTGGCCGGATTTTGCGCTTCCAGGGCATGGTAGCGTTGCAGACTGGTATTGGCCTCCAAGGGTTTGTTCTGCTCAAGCTGCACGGTGGCCAGTTGCAGCCAGGCGTAGGACTGGCGCGGATCCAGGCGCAAGGCTTGGCGGAACGAGGCCTCCGCCGCGCTCAACTGGCCTTGCTGGCGCTGGCACTGGCCGATATTCGCCCAAGCGAAACCCGGGGTGCGGTATAGCGGATTGGCCAGGGCGCGTTCCAGCATGGCGATACCTTCGCCGTACTGGTTTTGGCGACACATAAAGGAACCGTAGTTGTTGAGGATCTCGGCATCGTTGGGGGCGATTTCAAGCGCGCGACGGAAATGCTCCTGCGCGGGCGCGCTTTGTCCCAGCGCATCCTGCAATATGGCGTTGCCATGCTGTACCAGAGCCGAGTTCGGATCGTCCTGTAAGGCGCGCTGTAATTTGTCGGCGGCGGCGAAGCGATCGCCTTGTTGCAGGTAGCCCAAGCCAAGCTGGGCGTTGAGTTCCGCCGCGCGCTTGGGATCGGCTTCGGATTTTGGCTGTGACTCGGCATCCGCAGCATTGCCATACAGCGGCTTTTTACTCGCACAGCCGCTTAGCGCCAAGCCCAGACTCAGGCAGGCGATCGCGGCCAGGGTGAGCGCATGTTTATTCAACAGGGCGAGACGGACGACACTCTTCATGCGGATGGCCTCAGATTCATGCGTTGCAAGCGTTCGCCGCGCCGGGCGCGATCCTCGACCTCGCCCACCAGTTGACCGCAGGCGGCGTCGATGTCATCCCCGCGCGTGCGGCGCGGCACGGTGGTGATGTCGGCAGCCTCCAGGCGACGCATGAAGCGGTCGATCTTGCCCCAGCTCGAGCGGGTGTAACCGGATTCAGGGAAGGGGTTGAACGGAATCAGATTGACTTTGGCCGCTCGCCCGCGCAGCAGGCGGATCAGCTCGTCGGCGTGTTCATCCGTGTCGTTGACGCCTTCCAGCATCACATATTCATAGGTGATGAAGCCGGTCGGCGCATCATAGGCGTCACAGGCGGCCATGAGCTCCTTGAGCGGATATTTCTGGTTGAGCGGCACCAGCACATCACGCAGGGCATCGCTCGGCGCGTGCAGGGAAACGGCCAGCGAAATATCAAGTTTTTCGCGCAGGCGCGCCATGGCAGGAACCACGCCCGAGGTGCTGACCGTCACCCGGCGCTTGGACAGGCCGTAGGCGTTGTCTTCCAGCATGATCTCGGCGGCATCGACCACGGCGTCGAAATTGAGCAGCGGCTCGCCCATGCCCATAAACACCACGTTGCTGATCTTGCGATCCGAGGGCAGCGATTTTTCCACCAGACGGTGCTCGGCCATGAACAACTGGGCGACGATTTCTGCAGCGCTCATATTGCGATTGAAACCCTGCCGCCCGGTGGAGCAGAAAGTGCAGGCCAGCGCGCAGCCGACTTGCGAGGACACGCAAAGCGTGGCGCGGCTCAGGCCATCGGTGTAGCTGGCGCGACGCGGGTCGATGTAGCCATCGTCGTTTTGGTTTTTTTCGGCTTCGGGGATGTAAACCATCTCCACGCTGTTGCCGGAGTCAAGGCGGAGCACCCACTTGATCGTCCCGTCACGGGACTTTTGTTCGAGCTCCACCTCGGGAAGACGGATTTCGGCGACTTGCGCGAGCTTGTCGCGCAGCGCCTTGGACAAATCGCTCATTTGCGCAAAATCAACCACGCCGCGCTGGTGGATCCATTTCAGGATCTGGGTGGCGCGGAAGGGCTTTTCGCCAAGTTCGGCGAAAAACGCCTCCAGCTTGCCCTTGGGCAAGCCGAGCAGGTTGATCTTGGCTGACGTTGCGCCCGTGGGCGCCATGTCTTGGGCGATAGTGTCCAAAGGATTTGATCCGGGGCGAATTAACGCGGGCAAATCTGATCGGCGGCAAAGAAATACGCGATTTCGGTCTCGGCGTTTTCCAGGCTGTCGGAGCCGTGTACGGCATTGGCGTCGATGCTGTCGGCAAAGTCGGCGCGAATGGTGCCGGGTTCCGCTTTCTTCGGATCGGTGGCGCCCATCAGCTCGCGGTTGCGGGAAATGGCGTTTTCGCCTTCCAGAACCTGGATCATCACCGGGCCGGAAATCATGAAGCTGACCAGATCGCCGAAGAAGGGGCGCTCTTTGTGCACGGCATAGAAGCCTTCAGCTTGTTCCTTGCTCAGTTGAGCCATTTTCGCAGCGATGATCTTCAGACCGGCGTGTTCAAAACGACGCAGGATGTCGCCGATATGATTCTTGGCGACGGCGTCAGGCTTGATGATGGACAGGGTGCGTTCGAGCGCCATGAGAGAACTCCTTAAAAAAATGGATTGGGGGATGAAAAAATCGGCCACGCATTGTATGCGGGTTTGGGGTCGGCATAAAAGCGGCTTTGTCAGCTGCGCTCGTCGATCCAGGCCATCTGGATGGCTTCGAGAATTTTTTCATTCGACTTTTCGGCTTCGCCTGTGAAGTCAGGCAGGGCGAGCACCCAGGCATGCAGGTCGGTAAAGCGCACCCATTGCGGATCGACATCCGGATGCGTTTCGTCCAGGGCAAGGGCGATATCGAGGGTGTCTGTCCAGTTCATGCCGATGCTCCGCTTCAATGGCCTTCAGAGGCCAGATTGATGGTGTATTTGGGGATTTCAATCACCAGATCGGCGTCGCCGACCACCGCTTGGCAGGACAAACGTGAATCTGGATCCAGCCCCCAGGCCTTGTCGAGCATGTCATCCTCGCACTCCGAGGGAGAGGCCAGACTTTCTCCCCCTTCGCGCACCCAGACATGGCAGGTGGTGCAGGCGCAGGATTTTTCACAGGCGTGCTCGATGTCGATGCCATGCGCCTGGGCGGCGTCCAGCAGGGTCTCGCCCGGCGTGGCCTCAAGCACCATGCCTTCGGGGCAGTAGCGTTCATGCGGCAAGAAAATCAGACGGGGCATAGAAGTTTCCTGGGTAAGCGCTGATTAAATCCATCCATGGATTTAATCAGCAAGCCTCGTTGCGGTACATGCCCGCAACGGCCTAAATGAATCAGAGACTTACGTCTTTGTTCATGTTGGTGCATCCTGCCCCAAGCGGGAAACGCTGAATAAATCAGCTTTTCCCTAGGACTGTATCTGCGTGGCCATTTCATCGACGCTGTGCCCGGCCAGTGCAAGGCTTACGGCGCGGTTCATGCGGCGTTGGATGAACGGCAGGGCGGCGTTTTCCATGTGTTCGACCGCTTCCTGAATCGCCTGGGCGTCTTCTTCTTGCAGGACGCGGCGCAGCAGTTGTTGCGCCTCGGCGAGAATCGGGCGGTCGATGGCGGTCAACAGGTCGCTGTCGCTGGCCAGCGCCGACTCCAGCGCCTCCAGGCTACGCGCGCCCTCCACACGGGCTTCGAGCAGACGGCGCGCCTGCATGTCTTCCGAGGCGTGGTCAAAGGCGCTGCGCAGCATGGACTCGACTTGTTCTTCGCTCAGTCCATAGGAAGGCTTGACCTGGATTTCACTGTGCGCGCCGGTGGTTTTTTCCTGCGCGCTGACCGTGAGCAGGCCGTCGGCGTCGATCTGGAAGGTGACGCGGATGCGCGCCGCGCCTGCGGCCATGGGCGGAATGCCGCGCAGGGTGAAGCGCGCCAGACTGCGGTTGTCTTCCACCCGCTCGCGTTCGCCCTGCAGCACATGCAGGCTCATGGCGGTCTGCCCATCCTTGAAGGTGGTGAATTCTTGCGCCCGCGCCACGGGCAGGGTGGTGTTGCGTGCGATCAGGGTTTCCGTCAAGCCGCCCATGGTTTCCAGGCCGAGCGAGAGCGGGATGACATCCAGCAGCAGCATTTCATCCGCCGACTTGTTGCCCGCCAGGACATCGGCCTGCAAGGCGGCGCCGAGCGCCACGACCTTGTCCGGGTCGATATCGGTCAACACTTCGCGCCCGAAAAACTGGCTGACCCGTTCGCGCACACGCGGCACGCGCGTGGCGCCGCCGACCATCACCACTTCCTGAATGGCGCTGGCCTCAAGTCCGGCATCCTTGAGCGCCTGAGTGCAGGCTTGCAGGGTGCGCTCGATCAACGGGTCGGCGAGGGCGTTGAACTCCTCGCAGGTCAGGCAGCCGTTCCACAGGGTTTGCCCGCGCAGATCCAGGCGGGCGCAGGTCTGTTGCTTGCCGGTGAGATCTTCCTTGAGCGAGCATGCGGTCAGGCTGATTTGGCGCTGTTCGCTTGCATCCAGCCCTTCGCTGGCCGCAGGGCCAAGTCCGGCGCGTTCCAGTAGCCAAAGGGCGATGGCCTGATCGAAATCGTCCCCGCCAAGATGGGTGTCGCCGCCGGTGGCGATCACCTCGAATACGCCGCGACGCAGGCGCAGGATGGAAATGTCGAAGGTGCCGCCGCCCAGGTCATAAACGGCGATGAGACCTTCGGCGCTACGGCTGAGTCCATCCTTGGACTCAGCCCTTCGGGCGTCGCCTGACGGTGACACAGCGCCGTTCCATGCGGCGTTTTTGTCGAGGCCATAGGCCAATGCCGCTGCCGTGGGTTCGTTCAGCAGGCGCAGGACATGCAGTCCGGCCAGTCGCGCGGCGTCGCGGGTGGCCTGGCGTTGTGCGTCATCAAAGTAGGCGGGCACGGTAATCACCGCGCCGACCAGTTCGCCGCCCAGGCGTTGCTCGGCGCGCTGCTTGAGCGATTTAAGAATCTCTGCGGAGATTTCCACGGCGCTCATCCAGCCTTGCGGCGTTTCCATGCGCGGCACACCCGCTTCGGCAGGGTCGAAGCGATAGGGCAGGGCGGGGCGCATGCGTTGTGCGTCGTCCAGTCCGCGGCCCATCAGGCGTTTGATGGAAATGAAAGTGTGTGTGGGGTCGCTGGCGGCGTGCGCCTTGGCCTCTGCGCCGACGAGAATTGCATCCTGCTTGACATGGACGGCGGAGGGCAGAAGAAAATGCCCGTGCGCATCAGCGATGCATTCGGCCACGGCATTGATCACGCTGGCGACCAGCGAGTTGGTGGTACCCAGGTCGATGCCTACGGCCAGACGGCGCGCATGGGGTGCGCTGCTCGCGCCGGGTTCGGCGATTTGCAGCAGGCTCATGAAAATGTCCTCTCGACGAGCGGGTGCATGGTGTCAGGCTTGCTCCATCTGTTGCAAAAAACGTTGCAGAAATTGCAGGCGTTGCAGGCTGCGCAAAATGCTTGCAGCATCCCCGGTTTCCTCGCCCGGCGGCAGGGTTTGCCAGTTGTGCCGCCAAAGGCGCTCGACCTGCTGGCGCAACTCGGCGCGCGTCGCCGCATCGTGGGCGTCGTCCAAGGCTTCGCGCAGCTCCATTTGCTGCATGAGGAATTCGGCGTCTTGCATGGTCTGCGCATCATCGAGCCTCAGCCCCTGCAGCTCGTAAAAATGGTGCGCGCGCTTGAGCGGGTCGGCGAGTTGGGCGAAAGCGGCATTGATGTCTGCTGCGCGCTGTACAGCCAGACGTCGCTCCAGCGCACTGCCCTGACTGAAACGATCCGGATGAAACTGGGTGCGCAAGTGTTCAAAGCGCGCTTGCAGCTCGCTGGCATCCATGTCCAGCGTCGGCGGGTAGCCCAGTAAAGCGAAGGCGTTCATCGCTACGGGGGCGCTGGCTTGACTCACACCGTGAAACTCTCGCCGCAGCCGCAAGCGTCCTTGACGTTCGGATTGTTGAATTTCAAACCCAGGTTCAAACCCTCGCGCACCAGGTCGAGTTCCGAGCCGTCCAGATGCAGCAAACCCTTGGGGTCGGTGACTACGGTGACGCCATGACTTTGGAAGCTGATGTCTTCCGGGCGGATTTCATCAGCGTATTCAAGGACATAGGACAATCCGGAGCAACCCGAGGTTTTGACCCCGACGCGCAAGCCCACTCCCTTGCCGCGACGGTTGATGTAATCGCGGACATAGTTGGCGGCTTTTTCGGTCAGGGTGATGCTCATGGCGGGCTTACTGCTTGCTGTGAATGGGGATGTGCGCGTGTTCATGCGTGTGCTTCAAGCCGAAGCGTACCATGTGATCCTGACGCTCGGCGATGGCGAGAATCTCCTGGCGCTGCATCAGGTTTTCCAGGGTGATCTTGCTCAAGAAGGCGTGAATCTGGCCGGTGAGATCCGTCCACAAATCGTGGGTGAGGCATTGCGTGCTGTCCTGGCAGTCGCCCTTGCCCTCACAACGGCGCACGTCGATGGATTCGTCCACGGCGGTAATCACTTCGGCGACATTGATCTGCGAGGCGGGGCGCCCAAGGCTGTAGCCGCCCCCGGGGCCGCGCGTGCTGGAAACCAGCTTGCAGCGGCGCAGTTGCGCGAAAAGCTGCTCCAGGTAAGACAGGGAAATACCCTGGCGCTCGGCGATTTCCGCCAGGGTGATCGGGCCATGCCCCTGATGCAGAGCAAGGTCAAGAATGGCTGTTACAGCGTAACGACCTTTGGTGGTGAGGCGCATGCAGGCTCCGCAACGAAAAAGGGTAAGTGACAAATAGAATACAATTCCGAGCGCCAAGGTCAATTAATTATCCACGTTCCCCGCAAGAGTTTGTGGAATTATCCAGACTGCAAGCCGGTTTGCCTTGGTCTTGGCCTTCGTCTTCGTCTTCGGCGAGGGCGATACCGGCCAGCGAAGGCATTTCCTGCGTTTCCACTTCGCCGCCCAGAATGCGCACCTGGGATGAGAGCTGCTCGATCCGGCTGTCCAGGTGCTGGATGTGATCCAGCATGCAGTTGATGGCATGCGCCACCGGATCGGGCATGTCTTGGGATACGCCGTAGGCGTCAAAGCCGAGCTTTTGCGCCACGTCCGGGCGCAGTTTGCTGCTTTTGTCCGCGTTTTTCACGCTGCGCCCAGGAATGCCGACCACCGTGTCGCCGCTGCACACATCCTTGAGCACGACGGCGTTCGAGCCGATGCGGCAGGCTGCGCCCAGGGTGATCGGGCCGAGGATTTTGGCGCCGGCGCCAATGACTACATTGTTCTCCAGCGTGGGATGGCGTTTGCCCTCTTTCCAGCTGGTGCCGCCCAGGGTGACGCCGTGGTACAGGGTGCAGTCGTCGCCGATTTCCGCCGTCTCGCCGATGACCACGCCCATGCCGTGGTCAATGAACAGGCGGCGTCCGATTTGTGCGCCAGGGTGGATTTCGATCCCTGTCAGCCAGCGCCCAAGCGAGGAAAACCAGCGCGCCAGCCAGCGCCAGCGGCGCGTCCACAGCGCATGGCTCAGGCGATGCAGCCATACCGCGTGCAAACCGGGGTAGGTGGTCAGGATTTCCAGAGTGTTGCGTGCCGCCGGGTCGCGATCAAACACGCTCTGGATGTCTTCACGGATGCGTTTGAACATGCAGTCAGGTTCCTTTTCCAATGGCCTTGCGCTGCACGGCGGTCAACATGCCGCGCAAAATATCCACCTCGTTTTGCGTGATTTGCGCGCGCTGCAGCAGATAACGCAGTTTTTGCATCATGTGACGCGGATTTTGCGCATCCAGAAATTCAAGCCCGATCAGGGTGTCTTGCCAGTGTCGCAGCAAATTCTCCAGCGCATCATGCGTGGCGGGCGGCGGGTTCTCAAGTTGCAGTGGGTGAAGGTTACCCGCCAGCAGAGCCTGACGCAGCTCATAACAAGCGATTTGCACCGCCTGCGCCAGATTGAGCGAGCTGTAGGCCGGATTGGCGGGAATCAGCATGTGCGCATGGCAGCGCCCCAGTTCGGCATTGCTCAGGCCGGAGTGCTCGGCGCCGAAGACCACGGCGATTTCGGCCTGCGGGCGTTGCGGATTCATCAGCCAGGCGTCGCACGCATATTCACCCATCTTACGTGCGCTCATCAGCTCGTGCGGACGGTCGCGCAGGCGTGCGCTGGCGCCGATCACCCAGTGGCAACCGGCCAGCGCGGCGTCCAGATGATCGAAGCGCTGGATTGCATCCATGACATCCAGCGCGTTAGAGGCCATGGAAAAGGCTTCGGCATTCAGCTTGACCTTGGGATCAACCAGCATCAGCCGCGTAAATCCCATGGTTTTCAGCGCGCGCGCGGCGGCGCCGATATTGCCAGCATGGGTCGTGCCTACCAAAATAATGCGCACCCGTTGCAATGCGGATGTCAGGTCGGTGGAGGATGCTGCGGCGAAGGACTCGGGACAGGATGCCTGGTTTGTGCTAATTTCTGCGGCCATTTTTTGTTACTTGTTCTTTGCGGATACCAAAATCTATGCACCCCATGCTCAACACGGCCGTGCGCGCGGCGCGCGCGGCCGGAACGATCGTTTCCCGCGCCAGTGCGCGCCTGGATAACCTGAATATCGAGACCAAACAACGCAACGATTATGTCAGCGAAGTGGATCGTCAGGCGGAAGCGGCGATCATCGATATTCTTGCCAAAGCTTATCCGCAACACGCCTTCCTGGGCGAGGAAAGCGGTCTGAGCGGGGCGGAAGACAGCGAGTACCTGTGGATTATCGACCCTTTGGACGGTACGACCAATTTTCTGCATGGTCTGCCGCACTATGCCGTTTCCATCGGCCTGGAGTACCAGGGGCGCATGGAGCATGGCGTGATTTACGACCCTTTCAAGGACGAGCTTTTTACCGCCAGCCGTGGCAGCGGCGCGTTTCTCAACAGCCACCGCCTGCGCGTAACCCAACTCAAGACTCTGGACGGAGCGTTGCTTGGCACCGGCATCCCGTTCCGTGACGATCAGCCCGTGGACGAATTCCTGGCCACCCTGCGCGGCATGCTGGGGCCGATTTCCGGCATTCGTCGCGCTGGCTCGGCAGCGCTGGATCTGGCCTATGTGGCCGCCGGGCGTCTGGACGGATTCTGGGAATTCGGCCTCAAGCCTTGGGACATGGCCGCCGGTCTGCTCTTGGTGCGTGAAGCGGGCGGCATGGTGGTGGACTTCGACGGCGCAGACCGCTACATGCACAACGGCAATCTGGTCGCCGCCAACCCGCGCCTGATGCACGCCATGCTGAATGTCATCCAGGCCAGCATCGCCTCGGTGCGCCGCGACTGAGGCGCCAGCAGGAATGGGCAGTCTCAATGATCAAGTGAACATTCTCAGGTAAACGCTGATTTGTTCAGTGTGCCCCGTCATGAACAAAGACGTAAGACTTTGATTCATGCGAGCCATTGCGGATATGCGCCGGAATAAGCGCGCCACGATCACGATCATGCTGATGCGGGGTAAAGGCCATTAGCCTTCTCCGTATCTCCTCCCATCTCCACTCAAGCATTAGCTGTGAGGTTCACCGGCACGACATCCTGCGGGCGAATACGCAGCAAACCGGCGTGTGGGCGAAACATGGCGCAACGCACCTGCGCCCCGGCATCCTTGAGGGTGAAATACAGATGCCCCGAAGCCGGGTGCGAAAAATTGGAAATTTCGCCCTCCACCCACACCAGCGGCAGACTGGTTTCCAGCAACGATTTGAGCGTGTTGACCAGTTGGCTGACGCTTAATGTCGTGTTGACTTCGGACATTAACGCATCTCGTGTTCAGGCTGAAACGTATAACTCCAGGTCTCCGAAACCGGCTGGTCATTCTCCAAAAGCAGCAAGCTCAAATCCTGTGCGCCCTGTTTTGGGGTGACGACGTTGAACGCGGCGCGCCAGCCGCCGTCGGGGCGGCAGTCGAGGTGGTGTTCGACGATTTTGGCCGTGTGCGAGGTCTGGATATGCGCCTTGGGCTGTTCGCCTGCGGCTTTGCATGGGGTTGCGCCCGGTTCGAAGTCGATGACGAAGCGCGTGGCTTGTTCGCCGTTGAAGATGTCGCCGCGTCCGATGCGTGTGTCGCGCACCATCCACAGGTCGCCCTTGCGTTGCGGGTGGCCGTGCCAGGTCATGCGGTAGGCGTAGCGCAGTGTGTCGCCGGCTTTGGCGGGTTTTTCCGGTGTCCAGAAGGTGACGACGTTGTCCATGTATTCGTTGTCGGTCGGAATCTGGATGAGGGCGATTGCGCCCTTGCCCCAGTCGCCTTGCGGTTCGACCCAGGCGTTGGTGCGGTTGGGGTAGCGTGCGCCGATGTCCTGGTAGTGATCCCACACGCGGTCGCGCTGGAACAGGCCGAAGCCGCGTGGTGATTCCATTTTGAAGGCGTTGTCCTGCAAAACACCGGGGTTGGAGAGCGGTCGCCAGATGCGTTCACGGCTGGCGGTTTCGATCAGCAGGCCGTCGGTGTCGTGCACTTCCGGGCGGAAGTCGCCGTGCAGGTTCAGGCTCATTTCGCCGTGTTCAAACATGGAGGTCAGCGGCGCGAGGCCGAGGCGCTGGATGTCTTTGCGCGGGAACAGGGTCATTTGTACATCGAGCACGCTGGCGTCACCGGGTTTGGCGAGCATGGTCATCGCGCCGCTCAGACTTTCGCTGTCGAGTAGACCGTGAATACGGATGGCTTTCGCACCAGTTTGCGGGCGTTCGATCCAAAATTCGGTAAATAGCGGGAATTCTTCCTTTTTCATTACGGTGTCGATGGCGACGGCGCGGGCGGACTGGCCGTACCATTCGCCGTCGCCGCGTGAGCGGAAATAGCTTGCGCCAAGGAAGAGCAGGAATTCTTCCGGCATGGCGGCGGGGTGCATGGGGGCGTGTACGCGCAGGCCGGAAAAGGCGAGTTGCTCAGGAATGTTGCCGGGGTTGCCGTGGAGTTTGTCCGGCCACTCGAACAGGTCTTTGCTGTAGTTCCACGGGCGAGTCTGGCCGTTTTCCACCAGGTTCATCTTCACGGCGTTGGTGGTGTAGTTGCCGGGGTGGAAAAATTGCAGGTAGAAGCGCCCGTCTTCCAGCCAGGGCGATTTCGCGGTGCGGTAGCGGATGGCCTGCATGTCGTCATAGGTCAGGGCGCGCAGGGCGGTGAAGTCTTGCGGCGCGACATACGGCTTGGCGGCCAGCTCTTGCGCCTTGCGTTCGATGTCGGCGTGTTCCAGCGCATAAGCGGCGGGGGCGAGGCTCAGGGCGAAAATCAGCAGCGATCTTTTCATGGCGTGGCTCCGGGCAGACGCAGCAGGGTGTAGCCGCGTTCCTGATAAATGACTTCGTGCGTGGGCAGTTCGGCGGCTTCGCGGGTTTTGGTGAATACCAGGTCGCCGGGGCGCGGGTCGCGGCGCTCCTGCGCATGGCCGCTATGCACGCTGTAACTGGGCGTATTCACGCGCCACATCACATACGGGCCGGGCAGTTCGCGCGCCTTTTGCGCCGCGTTGAAGATCGGTGCTTGCTGCACCGCGCCCAGGGCGGGCAGGAAAAGCAGCGCCAGCGCGGTATTGCCCGCCAGCGCCAGCGCCAGCAGGGTGGGCGGCAGCGGCAGGCTGCGCACGAAGATCAGGGCGAAACTCAGCGCCGCCAGCAGGAAAAAGGTGGGGAAATACGCGGCGGGGAACAGGTCTTGTACGCCGGTGAGCAGGGCGCGGGCGTCGTTGTCCGGCATACGCGCCGTCACTTCCGGCATCAGGCAGGACAGCGGGGCGAGCAGGGCGAAGAACAGCAGGGCGGGCAGCAGGGTCAGCGCGCGGGTGGAATATTTTTCCGAACGCAGCAGCGGCAGGGCGAGCGCGGCGAGGATCAGCGCCGCGGTCATGCCGTAATTCAGGTAATGCGGCAGCTTGGTTCCTGAAAACGAGAAAAACGCCAGCACAAAGCCGAACCATAACCAGAGATACAGCCCCAGCGGATTTTTAATCTCCTGGCGCAACGCGCCCACCGCGCGCAGCAAGGGCGCGGTGAAGGGCAGGGCGAGCAGCAGGGCGATGGGCAGGTAGTAGAACAGGCTGCCAGCGTGACCTTCCATTGAGCCGCCGAAGCGTTCGACATTGTGTGTGCCGAAAAAACCGTCGATAAACGCCATGCCCTGCGCCTGAAATTGCAGGATGTACCAAGGCAGCGGAATGCCGATGAGCAACAGCAGCCCCGGCGGATAGAACGCGGCGCGCAGCAGGGCGGGCAGTTCGCGCTGCATGGCAAAAAATACCAGCCCGACCGCGCCGGGGATCAGTAAAGCCACTGGCCCTTTGGTGAGAAAGCCCAGCCCCATCGCCGCATGGGTGAGCAGAATCCAGCGTTTTTTGCGCTCCAGAAAATACAGGTAGATGCCGAACATGGCCGCCGCCAGCCAGAGATTGAGCAGCGCGTCCGCCGTGGCCGCACGCCCGATAATCATGATGCCGAGGGCGGCGGACAGCATCAGGGCGGCGCGGAGGGCGGTTTCGCGGTCGATCACGCGGGCGACGAAGGCGTAGGTGAGCAGCACCCAGCCCGTCGCCGCCAGCGACGAAGGCAGGCGGAAGGCGAAGGGCGTGACGCCGAACAGGCTCATGCTGGCGGCTTGCAGCCAGTGAATCAGCACCGGCTTGTCGAAACGCGGCGCGCCGTTGACAAAGGGCGAGATGAAGTCGCCACGCACGAACATTTCCCGCGTGGCCTCGCTGAACGCGCCTTCGTCCAGATCGAACAGCGGCGCGCCGCCCAGGTTAAGGAAAAAACCGATAAAGACAGCCAGAGCCAGGAGGGCATAGTGAACGAAAGATTGTGGCATACGGTGCGCCGAGTTCCAGGATGGCGCACTTTAGCATTGTGCGGTCTGATTCATGGCTTTTGAGCCCATGGCTATTGGGCAAGGGGTAGTTCGGGTAGGCTATGCCGCATTCAACAGACGATACGAACCTTGTGCCAAATTTTAAGCCCTTGCCAGAATCACGTGCCTATCTTGGACTTTTTTTACTTATTGCCGGTTTGACGCTTTATCGTGGGCTGGTTTTAGCCACCACCGACATCGGGCTGTATGTCGATGAAGCCTATTACTGGGGCTGGGCGCAGCAATTGGATTGGGGCTATTACTCCAAGCCGCCGATGATTGCCGCCTTGATCGCCCTGACCACCAGCGTGTGTGGCGACGGGGTGTTTTGCGTCAAGGCCGGGGCGTTGCTGGTTTATCCGCTCACGACCTTTCTGCTGTTTCAGCTTGGCAGGCAGATGTTCGATGCGCGGGTCGGGCTGTGGGCGGCGGCAGTGTTTTTGCTCATGCCCGGCGTGGCCTTGTCCAATCTGATTATCTCGACCGATGTGCTGCTGCTGCTGTTCTGGGCATGGGCGCTGCTGGCGTTTTATCAGGCGTTGCAAACCAATGCTTGGCGGTATTGGCTGATGCTTGGCCTGGCTTGTGGTCTGGGTTTGCTCAGTAAATATACGATGGTGCTGTTCGCGCCTTCGGCTCTGTTGGCCTTGCTGCTGATTCCTGCCTGGCGCGGGCAGCTTTTCAATCCGCGCTTGTGGCTGGCGGCGTTGTTGGCTCTGGCGATTCTTGCGCCGAATATCCTGTGGAATGCGCAGCATGGCTGGCCGACGTTTCAGCATACGGCGGAAATTTCCAACCTGAACGATGCCGGGCTGCATTGGGATGAGCTGAACGAGTTCTTGTCCGGGCAGTTAGCGGTGTTCGGTCCCTTGAGTCTGACGTTGTGGCTGGCGGCGTTGAAAAAGCTGCCCGCCTCCCGGGAAAAGTCGATGCTGGCAGCGTTTTCGCTGGTTTTTCTGCTGGCGATTTCCGCACAGGCTTTGCTTGGACGGGCGAATGCCAACTGGGCGGCTCCGGCTTTTGTCGCGGCCAGCGTAATGCTTGCCGCCTGGGGCGTGCAGCACAGGCGCTGGCTGATCGCCGCTTTGGCGTTGAATGTCGTGGTCATGCTCGGCGCATATCACTACACCCAGGGCGCGCAATGGTTCGGCGTGGAGTTGACCGGCAAGAATGATCCATTCAAACGGGTGCGTGGCTGGGATCAACTCGCAGAGCAATATGCTGCGCGTCAGGCGCTCGCACCCCAAGCATTGCTGATGAGCGGTGATCGGGATCTCCTTGCCCAACTGGGCTATCACCTGCGCCTGCATCCCGAGCAAATCGTCAGCTGGAATGCCGGGCAGGGCATTCGCCACCAATACGACCTGATGCACCCCCTCGGCCAGCCGCATATCGGCCATGACATGCTTGTGGTGACGAACGAACCCCTGCCCGAAGCGCTGATTTCACGCTTTAACGCCGTGGAAACCCTGGAGCCGCTGCATGTGCAAATTCACAAGGACTGGGCTTTGAAATACTCGGTGTACTGGATGAAGGGGTTTCGTGGTTGATGAATGGGGGGCTTGCAGGTCGTCTAGTGTTGTTATCGTTCCCACGCTCCAGCGTGGGAACGCAAGCCCAAGCCGCTCCAGCGGCGCATCACCGCAACCACTCGAATCTCAACACCAACGATCCATCTCCATTATCCCCGGCTGTCCAAGATAATTCCGCGCACTCGAATAGCGCCAGTGCTCAGGAAGATCAACATAGCCGCGCTTGACCGGGTTGTTGTGAATGTAGTCCAGCTTTTGCCGCATCACGTCTTCGCTGAACGTCATTTCGGCGTGGGAGCCTTCTTGCCAGAACTGATAGTTGCGATCTGTTTTATATGCTCGCTTCGCAAACCGTAGCCGCGCCAGCAAACGTTCGGCCTGGTGCGCTTGCAGCAATTCGATCAGCCGGGCGGCGGTGTAGGACTTGAAGCTGCTCAGGCATTTATCCAGGCGAGGAGCTTGCGCTACGAAATGCAGGTGATTTTCCAATACCACATAACCAAAGAGCCGCAGGCCGTCGTGCAGGCGTTGATGCGTCCAGCTATCAAGGATGATCTGCACTGCGTCCGGGCGGGTAAATATCGGCAGCCATTCGACGACAGTGCAGGTCAGGAAATGGGGCTTGTCCGGCTCCAGAATGACATAGCGGCTTCGGCTCATGGCTAGGCTAGGAGCTTACGGGACGCTGGAGCGTCCTGGGCTGCGTTCCCACGCTGGAGCGTGGGAACGATACAAATCATCCGAGTGAGCGGGCTTATCCCCCAACCCGCGCCATCAACCACTGCATCATCAGCGGAATCGGGCGTCCGGTGGCGCCTTTCTTGTCGCCGCTGTTCCAGGCTGTACCGGCGATGTCCAGGTGCGCCCACGAATAGGCTTGGGTGAAGCGCGCCAGGAAGGCGGCGGCGGTGATGGCTCCGCCCTCCGGCGCATTGCCGATATTGGCCATGTCGGCGAAGTTGGATTTGAGCATGTCCTGATAATCGTCCCACAGCGGCAGCTGCCAGGCGCGGTCGCCGCTTTCTTCGCCGGCTTGCAGCAGGGCTTGTACCAGCGTGTCGTCATTGCCCAGCAAGCCGGATGGCGCACGCGCCAGAGCCACTACACATGCGCCGGTGAGGGTGGCCATATCCACCACGGCGGCGGGCTTGAAGCGTTCGGCATAGGTCAGGGCGTCGCAGAGAATCAAACGCCCTTCGGCATCGGTATTGAGCACTTCGATGGTCTGCCCGGACATGGAGGTGAGAATATCGCCCGGCTTGAGCGCGCCATGTGAGGGCATGTTTTCCACGGCGGGAATAATGCCGACCAGATTGATGGGCAGTTGCATGGCGGCCACGGCGCGGAAAATGCCGAGCACGGCAGCCGCGCCGCTCATGTCGTATTTCATCTCATCCATCTTGCTGCCCGGCTTGAGCGAAATGCCGCCGGAGTCGAAGGTGACGCCCTTGCCGACCAGCGCGACCGGGGCGCCGTCGTCAGCAGCGTCATGGCGATAGTTGAGCACGATCAGTTTGGGCGGCTGTTCGCTACCCTGCGCCACGCCAAGCAGCGAACCCATGCCCAGTGCGGCCATGTGCTCGCGTTCCAGAACTTCCACGTTCACTGCGGCATATTGCGCGGCCAGTTGTTCGGCATGGGTCGCCAGATAAGCGGGCGTACACACATTGCCGGGGGCGTTGGCCAGGTTTTTGGTGAGTTCGATGCCTTGCGCGATGGCGCAAGCCTGATGCAACGCGGTATCCAGCGCCTCGTCGGCGGCAGCGCTCAACAGGAAGGCGGCGTGTTCGACTCTGGTCTGTGTGTGGGATTTGTCGCTCTTGAAGTCCAGGTAGCGATAACCGGCTTCATCCAGAGCGAGGACGGCATGACGCAGGGCGACAGCATGGGTCATTCCGCTGGGTGCGGCTTCCAGCAGGGCGAACAGCGAGTACTTGACCCCATGCCCCTGCAAGGCGTTAAGGCTGTTGCTGAACAGGCTTTTCCAGCGTTTGATGTTCAGCTCGCCCTCGGCGCCCAGTCCGACCAGAAGCACGCGCTCGGCGCGGATGCCGGAAATGGCGGGAATGAGCAGGGTTTTGCCTGTTTCTGCATCCAGGTCGCCACGTTCTAGCAAGCGACTCAGCAGGCCGTCGCAAACCTGATCCAGGGCTTGCGCCGAGGGCGTGAGCTTGCCACCCTGCCAGACGCCGACGATCAGACAGTCGCCGGGCGTGTTGCTCAGGGTTTCGTTGAGATGGTTCTGACTGGATTGAATGCTGTATTCCATGCGTGCTTTCTCCGCGACATTTGTGACTTTGCCGCGCATCCTAGCAGCCGTTGCCGTGATTAAACAGACGGGGCGATTTGACCAGGAGATTTGAGGGAGGGGTGGGTTTTCATGTATCCTCCGGGGTCTTTCCAGAGGCAGTCGCACCGTGTGATGGTCGCCGACGCCAATGACGATGGCAGGATTCATGACTCGATATATTTTTGTCACAGGCGGTGTGGTTTCTTCTTTGGGGAAGGGTATTGCCGCCGCCTCCCTGGGCGCTTTGCTGGAAGCACGCGGCCTGCGCGTCACCCTGATGAAGCTTGATCCGTATATCAACGTCGATCCGGGTACGATGAGTCCTTTCCAGCATGGCGAGGTGTATGTCACCGAAGACGGCGCTGAGACCGATCTCGACCTGGGACATTACGAGCGCTTCGTACGTACCACCTGCACCCGTACCAACAGCTTTACCACCGGGCGCGTGTACGAAGAGGTGATCCGCAAGGAGCGACGCGGCGATTATCTGGGCGGTACGGTGCAGGTCATCCCGCATATCACCGACGAAATCAAGCGCCGTGTGCTGGAAGGCGCGGAAGGCTTTGATGTGGCGCTGATCGAGATTGGCGGCACGGTGGGTGACATCGAGTCGCTGCCGTTTCTGGAAGCCATCCGCCAGCTTGGCGTGGAGTTGGGGCGCGAGCGTGCGCTGTTCATGCACCTTACCCTGGTTCCCTACATCAAGGCGGCGGGCGAGCTGAAAACCAAGCCCACCCAGCACTCGGTGAAGGAGCTGCGCTCCATCGGCATTCAGCCTGATATTCTCATCTGCCGCAGCGAGCGCGAATTGCCGCGTGACGAGCGGCGCAAGATCGCGCTGTTCACCAACGTCGAGCAGGACGCGGTCATCAGCGCAGTGGATTCCGACACCATCTATCGCATTCCGCGTCTGTTGCACGCGCAGGGGCTGGATGAAACCGTGGTGCGCAAATTTCGCCTGGATGTGCCACCGGCTGATCTTTCCGAGTGGGATCGCGTGGTCGAGGCGCAGACCAATCCGCATCACGAAGTGCGTATTGCGATGGTGGGCAAGTACGTTGAACTGGCCGATGCCTACAAATCGCTCAACGAGGCGCTGACCCACGCGGGCATCCATGCGCGCAGCGTGGTGCGCGTGGAGTCGATTGATTCCGAGCGTCTTGAAAGCGGTGACTTGCGCCTGCTGGAGGGCGTGGATGCCATTCTGGTACCGGGCGGTTTCGGCGAGCGCGGCGTGCAAGGCAAGATGCGCGCCATTCGTTATGCGCGGGAAAACAAGATTCCTTACCTGGGTATTTGCCTGGGTATGCAGCTTGCCGTGATCGAGTACGCACGCAATGTGGCGGGCTTGCAGGGGGCGTACAGCACCGAATTTGATCGTCAGGCCGAACATCCGGTCATTGGTCTGATTACCGAGTGGCGCACTGCCGAAGGCGAAGTGGAGCAGCGCGGCGAAGATTCCGACCTGGGCGGAACCATGCGTCTGGGCAGCCAGTTCTGCCGTCTGGTTCCCGGTTCGCTGGCGCACAAGGTCTATGGGCAGGATGTAATCGCCGAGCGTCATCGTCACCGTTACGAGTTCAACGACCATTACCGTCAGGCGCTGGAAAAGGCGGGTCTGACTTTTTCCGGCATGTCGGCGGACAACAGTCTGGTGGAAGTTGTTGAGCTTGCCGATCACCCCTGGTTCCTCGCCTGCCAGTTCCATCCGGAATTCACTTCCACGCCGCGTGACGGCCACCCCCTGTTCAGCGCCTTTGTGCAGGCGGCGCTCAAGCAGCGCGGGAGCAAGGCATGAAGCTGTGCGGTTTTGAGGCGGGCATAGATCGCCCCCTGTTCCTGATCGCCGGCCCCTGCGTCATCGAAAGCGAAAAGCTGATTATGGGCACCGCCGAAACGTTGAAGGGCATGGCCGAGCGTCTATCCATGCCGCTGATTTTCAAGGCATCGTTCGACAAGGCCAATCGCTCATCCGCGAACAGCTTTCGCGGCCCGGGTATCGAGGAAGGTTTGCGCATTCTTGAAAAAGTAAAGCTTGAGCTTGGCTTGCCGGTGCTGACCGATGTGCATGAAGACACACCGCTGGATGAGGTCGCCTCCGTGATCGATGTGCTGCAGACTCCGGCCTTCCTTTGCCGTCAGACCAATTTCATCCAGAACGTGGCGCGCCAGGGTAAGCCGGTGAATATCAAGAAGGGTCAGTTTCTTGCGCCGTGGGATATGCAAAATGTGGTGGACAAGGCGCGTGCAGTCGGCAACGAGCAGATCATGGTTTGCGAGCGCGGCGTGTCCTTCGGCTACAACACCCTGGTTTCCGACATGCGCGGCTTGGCCATCATGCGCGCCACGGGCTGCCCGGTGGTGTATGACGCCACACACTCGGTGCAGCAACCGGGCGGACAGGGCACAAGCTCGGGCGGCCAGCGTGAGTTTGTGCCGGTGCTGGCGCGGGCGGCGGTGGCGGCGGGCGTGTCCGGCCTGTTCATGGAAACCCATCCCGATCCGGCCAATGCCTTAAGCGACGGCCCGAACATGTGGCCCCTGCATCTGCTCGAACCGCTTCTGGCCATGCTCAGCGCCGTCGACGCCCAGGTGAAGTCACAGCCTTTGGCAGAAAACTTGCTGTCATAACCTTTTGATGTGCGCGTGTTCTACTCGAACGTGTGCCAAAAACCTTTTGTACGCTTTATTTCAAGGAGATATTCATGTCCAACATTACCCGCATCCATGCCCGCGAAGTGCTTGATTCGCGTGGCAATCCGACGATTGAGGCTGAAGTTTTCCTCTCCTCTGGCCATTTCGGTCATGCCTTGGTGCCTTCTGGCGCCTCCACCGGCTCGCGTGAGGCGCTGGAGCTGCGCGACGGCGACAAGGCGCGCTTCGGCGGCAAGGGCGTGCTCAAGGCGGTGGACAATGTGAACAGCGTGATTGCCCAGGCGCTGGTCGGCAAGGATGTGCAGGATCAGGCGGCGCTCGACCAGATCATGCGCGATCTGGACGGTACCGAATTCAAGTCCAAGCTGGGTGCGAACGCGATTCTGGCGGTTTCCTTGGCGGCGGCGCATGCGGCGGCGAATGAGAACGGCAAGCCGCTGTTCGCCCATCTGGGCGGCGAGCAAGCCGTGACCCTGCCCGTGCCGATGATGAACATCATCAACGGTGGCGCACACGCAGATAACAGCGTGGACATGCAGGAGTTCATGGTTATTCCCGCAGGCGCGCCCAGCTTCCGTGAAGCCCTGCGCTATGGCGCCGAGGTGTTCCATGCGCTGAAGGCCGTGCTGCATGATCGCGGCATGACCACCACCGTGGGCGATGAAGGCGGCTTTGCGCCCAACCTGTCCTCAAACGAAGAGGCGCTTGAGGTCATTATGGAAGCGATTGCCAAGGCCGGTTATGTGGCGGGCAAGGACATCTACATCGGCCTGGACGTGGCTTCTTCCGAGTTTTACAAGGACGGCAGGTACGAACTGGAAAGCGAAGGCAAGTCCTTCACCTCCGAAGAGTTCACCGCCTTCCTCGAAGCCTGGGTCAACAAGTATCCGATCATCAGCATCGAAGACGGCCAGGCGGAAGGCGACTGGGCAGGTTGGGCGCACCAGACCGAAGTTCTGGGCAAGAAAATCCAGTTGGTGGGAGATGACCTGTACGTCACCAATCCGAAAATCTTCAAGGAAGGCATCGACAAGGGTATTGCCAACTCCATTCTCATCAAGGTCAACCAGATCGGCAGCCTGAGCGAAACGCTGGAAGCCATGCGTCTGGCGGCGGACAACGGCTATACCAGCATCGCCTCGCATCGTTCCGGTGAAACCGAAGACACCACCATCGCAGATCTGGCCGTGGCGACCAATTGCGGGCAGATCAAGACCGGTTCGCTGTCGCGTTCGGATCGCATCGCCAAGTACAACCGCCTGCTGCGTATCGAGGAAATGCTCGGCGAACGTGCGGTTTATCCTGGTCTAGCCGCTTTCAATCCGAAAAAGGCTTGATGGTCCTCCGTCTTGATTGAGGGAGTTTGACCTTGGCTAAGGCCGTGAGCCACTATGCGGGCTTCCGGCCTTCTTTTTTTCGGTCTGATTCACTGCGTGTATGCTGAAAATCGTCGTTATCCTGCTTGCCCTGCTTTTTACCGCCCTGCAATACCAGTTGTGGTTTGGCGAGGGAAGCTGGCCGCGTGCGCAGGCCATGCGCGAGAAGTTGGAACTGCAAATGAGCGAGAACGAAAAATTGCAGCAATCCAATGCGGTGATGGAAGCCGAGGTGCTTGATCTCAAAACCGGGCTGGATGCGATCGAAGAGCGCGCCCGCGCTGACCTCGGACTGGTGCGTCAGGGTGATGTTTATTTCCAGGTCATTCAACCCGCCGCTCAATCCGGACAGAATCTTGCTGGGCAAAATCCGCTCGGGCAGGCTTCAGATTCGACGCTCAAGGAAAGCAAGGGGGACGTCAAGGGCGAAACCAAGCTGGACGAGGCTCAAGGCCAGGTGAATCATGATTGATTCCGAGCCGTTCTGGGTGGTCATCCCTGCGGCGGGGGTCGGCGCACGCATGTTGGCCGATCGTCCCAAACAATATCTGCCTCTGGCCGGAAGCAGCGTGCTGGAACAGACCCTGCGCTGTTTCAGCCGCTATGCGCATCCGCATTTCGGGCTGCGCGGCATCGTGCTTGCGGTTTCCCTGGAGGATGCTTACTGGCCCGATGTGCCGCTGGACAGCGATATCCCGCTGCATTGCGTTCCGGGGGGATGCGCGCGCGCGCAATCGGTGCTCAATGCGCTGGATTTCCTGAGTGCGCTGACTCAAAACGAAAACAATGCTCCCTCCAATGATCCTTGGGTCTTGGTGCATGACGCCGCACGTCCCTGTTTGCGCAGGGAGGATATCGACGCATTGTTAGACGCATTGCACGCTGACCCTGTGGGCGGTTTGCTGGCCTTTCCGGTACGCGACACGATGAAGCGCGGCGACGCAGCTTACCGTGTGGCGCATACCGAGCCGCGCGCCGGGCTTTGGCATGCGCTGACGCCGCAGATGTTTCGACTCGGCATCTTGCGCCAGGCATTGCAGGACGCACTGCAACAAGGCCTGGACGTGACGGATGAGTCCTCGGCCATGGAATATGCGGGGCATGCGCCGCGTCTGGTGGAAGGTTGCGCCGACAATATCAAGATCACCCGTCCGGAAGACCTCAGTCTGGCCGAGTTTTACCTGGGCGCGACCCATTGCAAGAACGTGGAATAGACGCATGAGCATTTTGCCAAAGCTGCGTATAGGTCAGGGCATTGATGTTCATGCCTTCACTGCGGGCGAGCATGTCACCCTGGGGGGCGTGCGCATTGCGCATACGCAGGCTCTGCTGGCGCATTCGGACGGCGATGTGCTCATCCATGCCCTGTGCGATGCGCTGCTGGGCGCGGCGGGGCTGGGGGATATCGGCCATCACTTCCCGGATACCGATCCGGCTTATCGCGGCGTGGACAGCCGGGCGCTCCTGCGTCGGGTCATGCAGTTGCTGCATGCAGGCGAGTGGCAGGTGGTGAATGCCGACATGACCGTGCTGGCGCAGGCGCCGCGTCTTGCGGCGCACATCCCCTTGATGATCGAGCGGCTTGCCGCGGACATGCAGGTCGCGCGCGAACAGTTGAGCATCAAGGCGACCACCAGCGAGCGACTGGGCTTTGTGGGGCGCGAGGAGGGCATACTGGCGCAAGCGGTGGTTTTGCTTGCTGGCCGTTCTTGAGTTTTTGCCAGGGTTTGTGCAAAAACGGAGTTCTTCTGGCTTTACTGGTTAAGTCCAGCTTTTAAGCCTCGGCGCGGTGAACCAAGACAGTGCAAGCCCCCTTGATTCAAGCTTTTTTTGTCGGCATGGCATTTTTATTGATCTGATATTCAAGGATATTTTATTTTGGCATCTGTTTTGCTTCATAAAAATCGCCCATGCAGCGCCTCGCGTGAGTGGGCGCCGTTGACTCCTCCTGTTTGGCGCGCCGCCTGGTGCGCCTTTTTTTGTTGAAACGAGGAAGAAATCATGACTGAAATGAGTTATCTGTCGGTCATCGAGCGTTACCATGAATACCGCGCACCCATTCGTGAATTACTGAAGTCGATCATCACCGGCATTGCCGATGCCGATTTGATCCGCAACCAGGATGGCCAGCGCCAGGCCATGGTTTCGGTTTGCGAGCGCTATCCCTTCGTCAAGATTTTGTACCTGCTGGATGCGCAGGGGATGCAGATCAGCGAGTTCTCCACGCTCAAGGGGGACGAAGTCAGTCGTGAGCACGATGTCGGTCTGGGGCGCGATCGTCGTCATCGCCCCTATTTTCAGCAGGTGATCCAGCGCAAAGGGGTCGTCGTTACCGAGCCTTATCTCTCCAGCGCAGACAGCAGCCTGTGCCTGAGTACGGCGATGCCGCTGTCTTGTGATGCTGAAACGACCTGCTATCTGGTGCTGGACGCGAATCTGGAAGAGCTGGTGAGTTTTCTGATGGGCGACACCCAGCGCCGTCGTTTCGAGCCATTATTCAAAATCATGTACGCCCTGCTGGGGTTGAGCCTGCTGGGCGTGGTCGGGCTGTTGATGTTCAACGCCTTGACGGATCTTGCAAAAGCGCTGATTCATCCGATCGAGACGGAAACCGACAAGCTGCGCCCCTTCAGCATCATCATCGTCATCACCCTGGCCATGGCGATTTTCGATCTGGCCAAGACCACGCTGGAGGAAGAGGTGTTGATGCACAAGGACGTGTTCCGCCACAGCGCAACCCGACGCACTACCACGCGCTTTTTGGCGTCGATCATTATCGCCGTATCCATCGAAGGGCTGTTGCTGATGTTCAAGTCGGCGATGGGCGCGACCGATCATTTGTTCGAGGCGGCATTTGTCATGTTCTCGGCGGCGCTGTTGACCGTAGCTCTGGGAGCTTATGTTTACCTTGGCGCGCGTGCCGAAGCCAATCTGATGACTACGCGCAAGCTTACCCAGGCGGAAAAGAAACAGCTCGGGGGCGATGAGGCATGAGCCAGGAAACCATGAGCCCTAAAGTCCAGGGTCAAGGCGTTTTAATGATCGACCTGCAAGGCTTGCAGGTCACGAATGAAGAGGCCAGGCGCTTGCAGCATCCCGCCGTGGGCGGGCTGATTCTTTTTGCGCGCAATTACCAGCATCCCGCCCAGCTCAGTGCGCTGGTTGCTCAGGTACGCGCCTTGCGCGCCGATTTGCTCATTGCGGTCGATCATGAGGGCGGGCGGGTGCAACGCTTCCGCGAGGGCTTCACCGTCATTCCGCCTGCGTCCAAGCTGGGCGAGTTATATGCGCAGGATGCTGCGGCTGCCCTGGCGCTGGCGCGTGACTGGGCGTGGCTGCTTGCCGCTGAGTTGCGCGCCTTCGATATCGATCTGAGTTTCGCTCCTGTGCTGGATTTGGGCGGGCCATTGAGCCGGGTGATCGGCAATCGCGCCCTGTATGTGGAACCCGAAGGCATTGCTGCACTGGGCGAGGCTTGGATGCTGGGCATGCGTGATGCGGGCATGGCGGCGGTGGGCAAGCATTTTCCCGGGCATGGCTCCGTGGCGGAGGACTCGCATGTCGAGTTTCCTGTGGATGCCAGAGCGTTGGCAGACATCGAAGCGCGTGACCTGCAACCATTTCGCCGCCTGATCGCAGCGGGCTTGCCCGGCATGATGATGGCGCATGTCGTTTATCCGGCAGTGGATGCGCTGCCGGCGGGTTTCTCTGCCCTGTGGGTGCAAGGGCTGCTGCGTGAACGCTATGGTTTCAAGGGCGCGGTCTTCACCGATGATTTGAGCATGGCGGCCGCAACGAGTATCGCCAAGCCTTTGGCGCGGGTGGAGATGGCCTTGCGGGCGGGCTGCGACATGTTGTTGCTGTGCAATCAACCGCAGGATGCGGCTGAGGTGCTGGCCGGGTTGAGCCTCCAGCCCGACCCGCTGCGTTCTGCACGCTTGCAGGCCATGCGCGGTGCGGGTCAGCCTTGGTCTCTGCAGGACGTGCGTGCATCCGAGCGTTTTCGCGTTACGCTTGAACGCATGCAGGCTTTGCATCAGTAAGTTCGCTGAAGTCGCGTTCGCTGCTTTTTGTCTTGCGGCCACCGGAAAAACATATTCAAAGGGGGATGGATCATGCTCGCAGCAAGATTGAACCAGTTGTTGCAAACGGCGGATTGCCTGGTAAGCAGCAAGGACATGGATGCAGCCTATGACCGTCTGGCGCAGGCGATCGAGCAGGACTGGGCGTGCAGGATCGACGGCCAGACGCCCTTGGTGCTGGTGGTGATGACGGGCGGTCTGGTGGCGGCGGGCAAATTGCTCAGTCGCTTGAACTACCCGCTGGAGCTGGACTACCTGCAAGTGACCCGCTACGGCGAAGCCACCCAGGGCGGGACTTTGCGCTGGCTGGTTCGCCCGCGTCATTCCCTGGCCAAGCGTCATGTGCTGATCGTGGACGATATTTTCGATGAGGGCGTCACCCTGCAGGAGATCACGCAGTCCTGCTGGCGCGATGGCGCGGCCTCGGTGCAAAGCGTGGTCGCGGTCAACAAGAATCATCCGCGCAAGGTGTCCGGTTTCTTTCCGGATTATGTCGGCGTGAAGGTGGAGGATCGCTTCCTGGTGGGTGAGGGCATGGATTACCGGGGGTATTTTCGTAATCTCAACGGTGTTTATGCGCTGAATGAAGTTTTGGAATAAGAACCTGTTAACGATCTTGCTGAACAGCGCATCGCTACGCAAAAATCACCCTCAAAATGCTCACATAGTTCGTCTACGCTGCGCTTTTTCGGTCGATTTTTCTTGCGCAGCATCCGTTGATCGAGATCGTTAACAGGTTCTATGAAAATAAGGAAAAAGAACATGAGTACTGAAAGCGGACGTTTGGCGATCATTGGCGGGACGGGGCTGGATACGCTGAAAAACCTGCAAATCACGCGCCACCAGGTCGTGAACACGCCCTATGGCGAACCCTCGGCGCCGCTGACCTTCGGCATCCTGGGCGGCTGCGAGGTGGTGTTTTTCGCTCGTCACGGTCACGCGCATCGGATTCCCCCGCATCAAATCAACTACCGTGCCAATCTTTGGGCGCTGAGGGAGGCCGGAGTTAAGGAAATTGTTGCGGTCGCCGCAGTTGGCGGCATTACCCCGCGCATGGCGCCCTGCGTGCTGTGCATCCCCGAGCAGATCATCGACTACACCCACGGACGCGAACATACCTTTTTTGAAGGCGACTTGGACAGCGTGACCCATATCGACTTCACCTACCCCTACAGTGAGAGCCTGCGCCAGGATTTGCTGCGCGCCGGCGCAGGGCTGGGGCTGGATGTGGTCAGCGGCGGCGTCTATGCCTGCACCCAGGGGCCGCGCCTGGAAACCAGCGCCGAAGTGTTGCGTCTGCAGCGTGACGGCTGTGACGTGGTGGGCATGACTGGAATGCCCGAGGCCAGTCTGGCGCGTGAGCTGGGCATGGAGTATGCCCACCTGACAGTGGTCGCCAACTGGGCGGCAGGGAAAAATGACAGTCAAATCATCACCATGGACGAAATTGACACTACCTTGAAAGAAGGGATGCGCAAGGTGCGCAGCCTGGTGCAGCAACTGTTGGAACAACGCGCGGCGCAATAGAGAAGCTGGGGGCGTTCCAAAACAACTCTTGCGGGTTGATTGCTACAACCGGTTGAATCAGGAACTGTCTCCAGACCCGGATTGTCGTCCAGCATATAGTTGTGTCTGGTCGCGTCGGCGCCGCGCATCAGACGATACTAGTACGCTGCGGATGAGCCGATGACATGGACAGATAGCTCGTTGGTCATGCCCAAAACTGTTTCCTCCCTCTGGCGGTAAGGCGCGAGATGCCAGTGTGCGCCATAGAGTTTCGATGCGTGTCGGGGTGTTTGTGCACACGCACGGCGACCAGATAAGCGCGTTGGACTACGGCAGAGGCGCCGACAGTATCCGCCTTTCCGGCTCAAGGTGCTTTACGCCCTCCGCTCGAGCATTTGAGGAAATATAGAGTAAACAGGCGCCCAGCAGACAGCCGAGGCGCTTTGTTTCAGCAGCCAGCCAGATCGGGACGTGGAGATTCGCCCGAAAATCAAGCACGCAATAGATAGATTTTCGCTTGCCAATCATAGACGTAGGCTAATCCGTTTACGACTTCGCTCTGGACGGCGCATTGCGGCATAAAAACCGGCATCAAAATGCTCACACAGCTTGCCCGTGCTGCGCTTTTTCGAGTTGCACAGCATCTCCGTTGATCAAGATCGCAAACATGCTCTCAGAGCTTCACCATGCTCAGGGCAGGGGGGTCGTCTCGATATAAGTCATGAGGGCGTTGAATTTTGGAGCGTCCTTAAGTTTCTGTGATGGGAACTCCAGAGCCCCCCAGCGCCCGAAGACGCTCCAACGATCCGTGTGCACGTAATGGTGGAACACTTCGCCAGTTCGTTTTCTCCATTTTTTCAGGTAGGCGAGGTAGATAGACTTCATCCTCGGATCCCGGTTAAGGGCATCCATGAGGTTGTTGAGTTCGGCATCGTTAGACAGGGAACCTGCGGCCAAGAAGTGCTGGCCGCCTTCATAGCTGGTGAGCGGTATGCCAAATTGGCGAAGCACCTGGAGTTGGTTCAGAATGACGCGATCAATACTGGGTAGTGAACCAAAGTCTAAAACCGCATTGTTGTCATTTTGCAACCAGTCAAAGACTCCATCCACACCGAGGGACAAGAGCTCATCACGCTTGGTCTGGTCGACGATGGTGTCACCAAAATAGGGGGCGATAGCAAACACATCGGTTTTACTTCTAGCCTTGCCGAACTTGAGGATCTCTTCAGTAAAGTAGGGAACCACGGCTTGGGTCGCCATCACGCGGCGAATCCTGTCACTACCCCCCATGACTTCGCTGAAAAGATCGAAGATGCGTTGCGCCCGCCTGGAATAGAAGCGCACCATACCGGTCGCATCGTCAATCTGACCATTGTCGAGAATATTCAGGCCAAGCTGTATACCCTTTTTGGTAGCGTAGCCGGTTTGCGTGAAGAGACCATTCCATACCTCGTTGGAGTATTCAATGTAAGCGCGTCTGCCCGGTTCCATATCTTGGTCAACCAAGGTTGCGAAGGCTCGTACATAGTCATCGTTGGCGAGGTGCGGAATGTTGAACCACGGATCCATGTCCATGAGGTTGACCAAGGCGATCATTACCTCCAAGGGTACGCCGGACTCGGTAGACCAGAACTGGTGCTGGGGGAGGGGGCGTTTATCGAAGCTTGTCTGGGTTGAGTTGTTGGTACGCATCCAGTCCATGAAACGCAATGAGCGGTAACTTTGGATACGCTGGAGAAATTCCGGGTTGAACAGAATGTCCTGATCATGTCTGCTGAAGGCGAGGAACTCGTCGGGGGGGCAGTCATTGACACCCTTGACCCTTTGCAAAGGGTTCTTGACGCAGATGCCTCCGGGCAGCACTAGACGCAGGTCGCGTACAGGGTCGGCGATGTCGGTCTGTTCAATGGTGATGATAGCGGTGAGCTCGGTGTCCGATCCGGAGATAGTGCGCAAACGGATGACATCGTGCCCCGGACTTTGGCTGAGCACATCTACGTTGTTGTAGCTCAAACGCCCCTGACCCTTGTAAAAGAGGTGGAAGCCCTTGCCCGCGAGGCCGGGGTCGGCTGGAGTTCCGGTAAAAACCACGGTGCGGGCGAATTGTCCCGGTTCTAGGGAAAGGACGTTGCCATTGAGATCCAGTTGCAAAGGCCTGTTGTCTTGAAAGGTCGTGGATGAGGCGGAAAACCATGGACGTGCCATGCGCATGTGGTTGACGAAGGGCAGCTCGCTGCTGAAGTCCACCACGGATGACAGGTTGCTTCCCAAGGGAGAATTCAGATTTGCGCTGTTGGTGAAGCCGACGGTCTGGGAAATTGGGACGATGGCGGCGCCTTGGGTAACAAGGGGCGCCCAGCAAAGGATCGGCAACAGCAAGACGGCAAGGGGATTCATGGCAATCTACCTATTTAGGATTGGCGGGGCGCTGAAATACCTGAGTTCGGCGGAGCGCCAGGAGCGATAAAGAAGTCTTGCTTGAAAAAAACACATGCAAGTGATTGATTGTTAGCGCTCAATCAGCGACATGCACCGCGATCGGCAAGGCTGCAAAACTCTGGGACGGGCTATTAAGCAAGTTGTTAGCGGCTTACCACGGACAAGCTCTGCACACGGTCCGCCCCCTTGAGTCACCTCGTTGTAGAGTCATTTGCAGAATCGCCTATCACGGCAATTTCGCAACAGGAACACCACAAATACACATTCCTTCATTTTCAATGGGTTATGGCGATAAAGATGAAGGTTAAATTCTGGATCTTCGTACGGCGTCCAACGAACTTCCCTGTTGCGGGATAGGGGTTAGAACCCCCACCCATTTTGAGTCTAGCCATTCCAGAACGCCAGAATCAACAATCTTCGAGGGGTATTTGGCCGGGCAATTCCCTCTGGGTTGGTTATGTTGAGCTTGACAAATTAAAATTTATCCAAATTCGCCCGTGAAGGGGCGTCTCGAAAGGCGTAGAACTTGTTTACAATCTCGCTGAACGGTGCATTGGGGCGCAAAAATCGCCCTCAAAATGCTCACATACTGCGTCCATGCTGCGCTTTTTCGAGCGATTTCCGCTTGCAATGCACCCTTTGATCAAGATCGTAAACAGGTTCTTACCGCGCGGGCGGATTGTTTTGTCGCGTCCTGGCGGCCTTGCAAATCCTGGTGGGCTTGCACCAGCTTCGCGTTCAAACTCCTGATCGGCAAGCGAAGCTCAATCAGTTGCGTGCTTGATTTTCGCTTGCTGATCACGGGCATGTGACGGGATGGGCAAGGCTATGAGTTTTTTCATCAAGCTGTTGGGTAGTCTGTGTACGATCTCGCCATTGAGCGGAAAAGTGGTCGCCCAAAAAGCGCGTCTGTGCGAATCAGTTCGTACCTACAGAGGCGTTTCACGAAGGATTTCTAGCCTCAAAGTGGATCGTAAACAGGTTCTTCGTGCCTGCCCTGCCTATTAACGATCTTTTCCGAGGGGTCATGACCCGACCTCTGCTTTAGTCATGAGCCTTTGCTATTGATATGGCACGAATATGTTTTCGGTTTCCGTTCACTTCTTAGCCGGTCTAGGAGTAGATGAGCGGGCTTGGACGTGCTCAGCCCTAGTAGCGCTGTTCAAATCTTCATGAGGTCGTAGCGACAACACGCAAGACTTATGCAGGAACTGGATGCTAATTCCCTTTCCCACATGAGGAAGAGCAAGGCGAAGGAGGCGGAAACGCCCTATCGCATCAATGACGCAAGTCGTTGTGATCCGATCCATGACGCGGCTCACCCCTATCCAGGCTGAGTTTTATAGCCTGGATGAATTCAAGGATGGGTTTGTTCAGCGTCTCTAGCTGAACAAGGCGATCAAGGCCAGCGCCACTCCGAGTACGGCCAAGCCCAGGGCGAGCTTGTTATCGGATGCCGCCTGTTGCTGCGCCTTGCCGACGCTCGCCAACGGAGCCGCATGCGCGGCTGGCGATGAAGCTGCCTGGAGCGTGATGGCATCGACTTTCTCGTCGATTTGCGCAAACAGCCTGCGCTCAGTTTCTTCCAGTTGCGCGTCCATTTGTGCGCTCCAGGCGTTGAAGCGCTGCTCCAGCATCTCGTCCTGCTTGCTCAAAAGCTGCGGCAACCAGTCGGCGGGCAGTTCCGTGGGCAGGGTCGGCGCAGTTTGAGTTGGCTGCGCAGCCATGGCTGCGGAGATTGCCTGAATCTCTGCACCAATCGCCTGGAATTTCTGCTCGCTAGCGTCCATATGTGCGGCCAGCTCATTGGATTGCTTGTCTGCATGGGCGGCAAGCAGCGCGGGCAGGGCGCTATTCATACGCTCTTCAAGCAGGATCTCCACACGAGCGAAGAGCGCCTGCTCGTCGACCGCGAACGAGGGCGCAGCCTGGACGGGGGCGGATTTGAGTGCGGCGAGTTCATTGCTCAGCGTTTGCAGTTTTTCGTCCATCAGGACGAAGTGCGAGCCGAGCGCCTGATTCAGCGTGCGTTCGGAGGCCTCTTGAGCGGCTTGAGCGGCGACGCCATGTAAGCCCGCCTCCAGCTTGCTCTGGAAATCCAGCTCATGCACTGCACGCCTGGAGTGCTCTTCGGCCTCGAAGTCCTTGATCTGCGCGCTGACCAGACTGCTTACACGCTGCTCATCCAGCATGTTTTCCGGGGCGACATTCGCCTGAGGCATGGCGGCAAGCGCCTGCTGGAATTCGGCCTGCGCCTGATCCTGCGCCGAGTGCAGCGCGGCGAGGCTGGAGGTCAGGATGCTGAGTTTTCCTTCCAGCAGGTCTTCCACATGATGCAAATGCTCGCCAAGCGCGGCATGCACCACTTGTCCGGCCGCTTCTTCGGCGCGTTGCAGGTTGGCCTGTTCGACCATCTGACGCACCAGACTTTCGAGTTCGTCGGTAATGACAAACTGCGCCTGCGCCGCAACAGGGGGGGCGACTTGAGCCGGAGCGGGAGACGGTGCAGCGGTAGGCGTGGTAGCGGCAGCCGCAGGCGCGCGGACGCGCTCGATCACAAGCTCGCGCAACACCCGTTCCATAGCCTCATCGGTAATGGGCTTGATGATAAAGCCCTTGGCGCCGTTGCGCGCCGCCTCGTCGCGGTCTTCCTGGCTGTCTTTGGAGGTGCACATCACGATGGGCACATCGGCCATGGCCGGATTTTTCAGGATTTCAGCCGCAGCCTCATAGCCGCTCATATTGCCCATGAGCACATCCATGAAAATCAGGTCGGGCGGAGCGCTTTGTTGCAGCAGCTCGATGGCGGCCTCGCCGGAATCGGCCATTTCCACCTGGTAATTCAACAAGTCGAGCTTTCTTTTCAGGGTCAACCGCGCGGTTTTGGAATCGTCAACGACCAGGATGGTTTTCATGATGGTGGGTCTCGCAGGCTTGTATTCCGGATAGTGTAGAGGGAAGTTTTAGCTTTTTTATTAAAAAGCGCTCTTCAAGCGGATTTTAAGCGGATTTTTTGGCGATGCGTTGCATGGCGGGGGCGTTGAGACCCAGGCGCTGCATCATTTCCAGCGCACGCTGCAAACGCGCAGGCGCGGTACGCCCCATGCACTTGTGCGCCGGATCGCCGTGAAAGCCTTCCAGCATGCCGAGTATCAGCGATTCCTGATCGAAAGTTAAGCCGGTCAGCTTTTCCTGAAGCTGGATGACTTCCCCGGCGATGTCACGCGCCAGACTTTCATGCTGCGCCCAGAGCCCTTGCACGTCGCCGCCGACTTCCAGGCCGGCGATATTGGTGGTTAGGATGTAAACATTCTTGCGCACCAGCTCCCAGGTCATTTCATCCATGCTCTTGACTTCACGCGCGGGCAGGCCGATCTCCTGCAAGGCGGTGATCACCAGACCGGCATGGTGACCGAACACCGGAGAGGGCAGCAGGGGCTTGCTGTCCATGCCTTTTTTCTTTTCAAACCACACGGACATGATGCTGGGGTTGAGCAAGCCATGCTCCGCCCAGTCGCGCGGCAGCAATTCGTTTTGCAGCAGCACCAGTTTGTCGCGCCAGGGCGCGGGCATGTCGCGCAGGCAATCCTGCAACTGCGCTTCGGCCACGGCCAGCACGACGGCCATCGGTTCCGGATTGATGCGGTGCGCTTCATTCAGCGACATGTGCCGGGTGACGGGATAGACCGGATGCCCGGCGCGCAGGAATCCGCGCGCCAGTACGCTGCCGATTTCACCCATGCCGATGATGATGATGGGATCGTTCATTCATTCCTCCTCGTGCAACATGATCGCGCCGCGCGCCAACATGCGCTGCAACAGCGGCCAGACGGTTTCCGGGCTGGCGGCGAGCAGCCCGGCGTGGTAGTGGCGTTCACGGCACAGCATTTCGACTACGGCGCGCTGGCCGTGATCCAGTTCAAAGCACTCGCCATCGACAAAAAACAGCAGAGCCGCATCGTTTTGGATAAACGCCATGCGCACGGCGGGAACGCGTTGCAATACTGCGCCGTTGGCGATCATCTCCCGCAGCTCGTCTGCATCCAGCGCGGCATTCTCCGGAATCATCGCGTTCAGGTTGAGATTGCGCTCGGTCAACCATTCGCCAAGGATGCGCTGCAGCTGTGCGTCCCCGGCGGACAGGCTGTCGCGGATCAGCGTGCTGAGCTTGTCGACGGCGGTCTTGCTGATTTCTCCGGGGTTGTCCTGCGCAGTCAATTCGGGATCGGTGTAACGCACGCGCGGGTCGATACGGGCGATCAGCGCATCGCAGGCGGCGCTGACGATATCGGCGTGCGCCGGGGCGCGGAAGCCGACCGACCAGGTCATGCACTCGGTCAAAGCCACGCCGTGGTGCGGGACGCCGGGGGGCAGGTAGAGCAGGTCGCCCGGCTCCAGATCCCAGCTCTGATCGGGATTGAAATCCTTGAGAATGCGCAGATCCAGCCCATCGATGTAAGCGTTTTCATCGTCACGCGCCTGGCTTTCGATCATCCAGCGACGACGCCCATGCGCTTGCAGCAGGAATACGTCGTACTGATCGACATGCGCGCCGACTGAGCCGCCGGGCGGGGCATAGCTCATCATCAAGTCGTCAATGCGCCAGTCGGGAATGAAGCGGAATGGCTCGACCACGGCCATGATTTCGGGCATAGCCTTTTCCACGTCGGAAACCAGGATCGACCAGCCTTCGGCAGGCAGAGCGACGAAATCCTCTTCGCTGAAGGGGCCGTAACGTAATTCCCAAGGCTTGGCGCCGCAATGTTCCAGCACCATGCGGCTGTGAATGCCTTCTTCGCAGGCCAGGCCGGCCAATTCCTCAGGGGTGAGCGGAGCCTCGAACGCTGGAAAGGCCTGGCGTATCAGCAGCGGCTTTTTTTGCCAGTAGTCACGCAGAAAATGCTCCACGCTCATGCCGCCCAGAATCTGCTTGCTTGTCCACATGCTTGTACGCTTCCTGAAGATGCCCAATGTCGCCTTGGGGGTGGATGGTATACTGTGCGCCCTTCCGCGCAAACGCTCGTCGGCATCATGCAGAAAAAACTCCCTGGAACGCTGTTTGGCAAATCGGTGCGCGCCCGGCTATGGATCGAAGGGCGCAATGGCGGTTTTTTGGGCGTGGGCAAGGTAAGCCTGCTGGAGGCGATTGCAGAAAAAGGCTCGATCAGTCAGGCGGCGAAGTGCATGGGCATGTCCTACAAGCGCGCCTGGCAGCTGGTCGAAGAAATGAATGCGCTGAGCGAGCAGCCTTTTGTCATGACCGAAACCGGTGGGGCGCACGGAGGCGGAACGCGCCTGACCGAGCGCGGCTTGCACGCCATTCAGACCTACCGCAGGCTGGAAGAAGAATTCATGCAGTTTGTGAAAAAAACCGAACAATGCTTTGAAATTTAGAGAAAAAACTTAAAATAATCACATGGAAACATCACCGGTTGCCGCCGCGAATGCATTTGCACAGGACGCCAGGCATGTGCAAATGAATGTGCAGATGCATATTCATCAGGCCGCCTATGTCTGCTTGATGAGCAGCGATCCCGTGCAAAAGGCGCAGTGCGTGCGTGCCTTGCGCACTGCTTTTGCACACGGTGAGCATGTGGTGTCGATGGATGGCGAGGTTGCGCCCGTGCCTGACCCCGGTCGCCCGCCGCGTCCGCTGCTTGTGCCGCGTCAGTCGCTGGCATCGCGTGGACTGGGCAGCGCCGAGGGGCGGCTTGCTCTGGCGCATGCCCTGGCGCATATCGAATTCAACGCGATCAATATCGGCCTGGACGCGGTGTACCGCTTTCGCGCCATGCCGCGCGAGTTTTACGCCGATTGGTTGCAGGTCGCCTTTGAAGAGGCCGAGCATTTCGAGCTGTTGCGCAACTATCTCAGCGACCACGGCAAGGATTACGGCGATTTCCCGGCGCATGACGATTTGTGGGACATGGTGCGACGCACGGATGACGATGTGCTGATTCGCATGGCGCTGGTGCCGCGTGTGCTGGAAGCGCGCGGGCTGGATGTCACCCCGGGCTTGCAAAAACGTTTGCGAGCGGTAGGCGAGACGCGCCTGGTCGAAATTCTGGATGTGATTTACCGCGAGGAAATGGGGCATGTGCGCATCGGCACCCACTGGTTCCGCCATCTTTGCGCCGAGCGCGGGCTGGATGCGCGCAGCACCTTCCGTCAGTTGCTGCAGGAATACATGAGCGGGCGCATTCGCGGGCCGTATGACGAGATGGGGCGCATGAACGCCGGATTCAGCGCAGAGGAAATGGAGGATTTGCGCGCCATGGAGCAGGAAACCCTGAGGCAGCTGGCGGCATGAGCGCGGGGAAATTTGTCCATCTGCGTCTGCATACCGAGTATTCGCTCGTCGATGGTTTGCTGCGCATCAGCCCGCTGATGAAGAAGGCCGCCGCCCTGGGCATTCCGGCGCTGGCGCTTACCGATCAGAGCAACCTGTTCGCCTTCGTCAAGTTTTACAAGGCGTGTCAGGCGGCGGGCATCAAGCCCATCTTGGGCGTTGATCTGCTGGTCGGCGCTGCGCAGAAGGATAAGCCGGTCTCAAGAATGGTGCTGTTGGCGCAGAATGAGCAGGGTTTTCGCAACCTCACCCGTTTGGTTTCGCGCGGCTACATGGAAGGTTTGCGCGATGGCGTGGCCGTGGTGGAGCGTGACTGGCTCAGCCTTGAAGCCTGCGAAGGGATTATCGCCCTTTCTGGCGGGCGTTCGGGTGAAATTGGCCAGAGCCTGTTGAGTGCTCAGCCGCAGCAGGCGGAAGTGCAGCTTGCGCATTGGATGCAGGTTTTTCCCGGGCGCTTTTACCTGGAAGTCGGTCGCACCGGACGGGGGGGCGAGGAAGAGGTGTTGCATCGCAGCGTGGAACTTGCGGCCAGGCTCAATGCGCCGATCGTGGCCACCAATGACGTGCGTTTCCTCACGCCGGATGATTTTGAAGCGCACGAGGTGCGGGTGTGCATCCACGACGGTAACACCCTGGATGACGCCAAGCGCCCGCGCGAGTACAGCGAACAGCAATATCTGCGCTCGCCAGAAGAGATGATCGAGTTGTTTCATGATCTGCCTGAAGCGATTGAAAACACGGTGGAAATCGCCAAGCGCTGCTCGGTGGCGCTGACCTTGGGCAAGCCGGTGCTGCCCAAATTCCCCATCCCGCAGGGCATGACGGAAGCCGAGTTCATCACCCAGGAGGCCGAGCGCGGCCTGAATGAGCGTCTGCAGAGCATTATCAAGGCGGATGATCCCGATCCTGAGGCCAAGCGCGCCCTGTATTTCGAGCGCTTGCAGTTCGAGCTGAATACCATCCTGCAAATGGGCTTCCCCGGATACTTTCTCATCGTGGCCGACTTTATCCAGTGGGCGAAGCGCAACGATATTCCTGTTGGCCCAGGACGGGGTTCTGGGGCGGGTTCTCTTGTGGCATTTTCTTTGAAAATCACAGATTTAGACCCGATTCCTTATGATTTGCTTTTCGAGCGATTTCTTAACCCCGAGCGCGTTTCAATGCCGGACTTCGACGTGGATTTCTGCATGGAACGGCGCGACGAGGTGATCGACTACGTGGCGCGCACCTACGGGCGGGAGAGCGTGTCGCAAATCATCACTTACGGCAGCATGGCGGCCAAGGCCGTGGTGCGCGACGTGGGGCGCGTGCTGGGTAATGGCTATGGCTTTGTGGATGGCATCGCCAAGCTGATCCCGCTGGAGTTGGGCATTGAGCTGCAGGCGGCCATCGACAAAACAGAAGAACTCAAGGCGCGCTACGATAACGATGACGAGGTTAAGGCCATCCTCGACATGGGCCTGCAACTGGAGGGTTTGTCGCGCAATGCGGGCAAGCATGCGGGCGGCGTGGTGATCGCCCCCGGCGCCTTGACCGACTTCACGCCGCTGTACCGCGCTGAAGGCGAAGAAGGCATTGTCAGCCAGCTCGACAAGGACGATGTGGAAGCCATCGGCCTGGTCAAGTTCGACTTCCTTGGCCTGCGCACGCTGACCATCATCGACTGGGCGGTGAAGACCATCAACGCGGTGCGCACGCAGAATGGCGAGCTGCCTGTGGCCATCGAGTCCATCGATCTGGGCGATCGCAAGGCTTTCGATCTGCTGAAAGCCTGTCAGACCACGGCGGTGTTCCAGCTTGAATCGCGCGGCATGAAGGATCTGGTGCGCCGCCTGCAACCGGATTGCTTCGAGGACGTGATCGCCCTGGTGGCGCTGTTCCGCCCTGGGCCGCTGGAATCCGGCATGGTGGACGACTTCATTGCGCGCAAACATGGGCGTGCGCCGATTGAATACCCGCATCCCGACCTTGAGCCGATTCTGAAGCCGACCTATGGCGTCATCGTCTATCAGGAGCAGGTGATGCAGATCGCCCAGGTGCTGGCGCAATACAGCCTGGGCGCAGCGGATTTGCTGCGGCGCGCCATGGGCAAGAAAAAGCCGGAAGAGATGGCGCAGCAACGCGAGATTTTCCTCAGCGGCGCCACGGGGCGCGGCGTGGATGCGGGCGTGGCCGGCTACATCTTCGATTTGATGGAGAAATTCGCAGGCTACGGCTTCAACAAGTCGCACTCTGCGGCCTATGCCCTGCTTTCAGTGCAAACTGCCTGGCTCAAGGCGCATTATCCGGCGGCGTTCATGGCAGCGGTTTTGTCGGCGGATATGGACAATACCGACAAGGTGGTGGTGCTGATCGAAGAATGTCGCAGCATGGGATTAAAAGTTGAACCGCCGCGCGTCAACGACTCCGCCTACCGCTTCACCATCCGCGATGAGGCCACGGTGGTTTATGGCCTGGGCGCGATCAAGGGCGTGGGGCAGGGCGCCATTGAGTCGGTGCTGGAGGCGCGCGCTGCGGGCGGCGCTTTCAAGGATTTGCATGATTTCCTGCGCCGGGTGGATCGCGGACGCCTGAATCGCCGTGTGCTGGAGGCGATGATCCGCGCCGGCGCGCTGGATGGACTGGGCGCCAATCGCGCCTCGTTGATGGCAGCCTTGCCCGACGCGCTGCGCCTGGCCGAATACCAGGCCGAACAGGAAGCCTGCGGACAGGCGGATATGTTCGCCATGTTTGACGACAGCTCCACAGAAGCTGCGCCTATTCCCTTGCCCGAGCTTGTCGAATGGGACGAATTCGAGCGCCTGCGCCAGGAAAAAGAGGTGCTCGGTCTGTATCTGACCGGACATCCGATCGATAGCGTGCTCGACGAGATCAGGCAGTTCTGCGATCTGCGTCTGGCCGAATTGAGCGAGCAACTGGAAAGCGCGGCGCAAGCCTTGCCTGCTGCAAGCGCGGACGACAAATCGACCTATCGACGCCCGCAGGAAAGGCAGGTCACTGTGGCCGGTTTGTTGATCGGCGTGCGCCCGCGCATCACCAAGCAGGGTGAAAAAGAGGCTTTTCTTACCCTGGACGATGGCAGCGGGCGGATTGAAGCGCGCTTATACCCGGAAGATTTGCAGCGCTGGGGCGATCAGCTGACTCCTGACCAGGTGCTGGTGCTGGAGGGCGGAGCGAGTTACGACTCCTTTTCCAATGGCGTGCGCCTGCGCGTCAAAGCCCTGATGAGCATGGATGAAGCGCGTGCGCGGCTTGCCCGCGAGTTGCGCCTGGGTCTGCAGGCGGATTTTCCACTGGCGCAGCTTCAGCCCCTTTTGGACAAACTGAAGACCTATTGCAGCCAGCAAGCCTCTCAATGCGGCATCTCCATTGATGTGCGCACCTGCAAGGCCAGCGGGCGTGTCGCCCTGGGCAAGGCGTGGAGCGTGCGCGTATGCGGCGATCTTCTGCGTGATTTGCGCGAGTTGGACGGGATTGAAAAAATCCAGGTCTTGCACCAGCGCCAACTCTCGACTACGCCGATGCCCCGGGATGGCGGACGCGATGTTTGAAACCCAGGCGTACACTTGCGCACAATAGACCTATGCAGCAAGTTGAATGCGCCGTTTTGGCGCGTTTATTGCCTTGAACACAAGATTTGTTAATCATTCAAAACCACGAGGAACCCCCAATGCTTGAAACCTATCGCCTGCACGTCCTTGAGCGCGCCGCTCAAGGTCTCCCCCCGCTGCCCCTGACCGCGGAACAGGTCGCCGCGCTGGTTGAGCTGCTGAAGAACCCGCCGACGGGCGAGGAACAGGCCCTCCTCGAATTGATGACCGACCGCGTGCCCCCCGGCGTGGACCCCGCCGCCTATGTCAAGGCCGCCTTCCTGGCCGATGTCGCCAAAGGCGCCGCCGCCTGTCCGCTGATCGACCGCAAGCGCGCCACCTTCCTGCTCGGCACCATGCTCGGCGGCTACAACATCCAGCCCTTGATCGAACTGCTTGACGACGAGGCCGTGGCCGACGAGGCGGTGGCCGCGCTGTCCTCGACCCTGCTGGTCTACGACGCTTTCCGCGATGTGGAAGACAAGGCCAAGGCAGGTAACGGGCATGCGCAAAAGGTCATGCGGGCCTGGGCGGATGCCGAATGGTTCAACAACCGTCCGGCCTTGCCGGAAGAAATCACCGTGACGGTGTTCAAGGTTCCGGGCGAGACCAATACCGACGATCTGTCCCCCGCCCAGGAGGCTTGGAGCCGCCCGGACATCCCCCTGCACGCCAAGGCCATGCTGGTCAGCAAGATGCCGGGCGGACTGGATGCCATCGAGCAACTCAAGACCAAGGGTCATCCCATCGCCTACGTGGGCGACGTGGTCGGCACCGGCTCCAGCCGCAAATCCGCCATCAACTCCGTGCTCTGGCACATGGGCGCCGACATTCCCTTCGTCCCGAACAAGCGCACCGGCGGGGTGATTCTGGGCGGCAAGATCGCGCCGATCTTCTTCAACACCGCCGAGGATTCCGGCGCGCTGCCGATCGAAGTTGACGTGTCCGCCATGGAGACCGGCGACGTCGTCACCGTGCGCCCGTACGCGGGCGAGGTGGTGAAGAACGGCGAGGTCATTGCTCGCTTCGACTTCAAGCCGACCACCCTGGCCGACGAGGTGAGGGCAGGGGGCCGCATTCCGCTCATCATCGGACGCGCGCTGACCGACCGCGCCCGCACGGCGCTGGGCCTGCCGTCATCGGAGGTGTTCGTGCGCCCCCGGCTGCCCGCGGATACCGGCAAGGGTTTCACCCTGGCCCAGAAAATGGTCGGCCAGGCCTGCGGCGTGACCGGCGTGCGCCCCGGAACCTACTGTGAACCGCGCATGACCACCGTCGGCTCCCAGGACACCACCGGCGCCATGACCCGCGATGAGCTGACCGAGCTGGCCTGCCTCGGCTTCTCCGCCGACCTCGTCATGCAGTCCTTCTGCCACACCGCCGCCTACCCCAAGCCGGTGGACATCAAGCTCCAGCACACCTTGCCGGAGTTCATCCAGACCCGAGGCGGCGTCTCCCTGCGTCCGGGCGACGGCGTGATCCACTCCTGGCTCAACCGCATGGTGATGCCGGATACCGTGGGCACCGGCGGCGATTCGCACACCCGCTTCCCGATCGGCATCTCCTTCCCGGCGGGCTCCGGCCTTGTCGCCTTCGCCGCCGCGCTGGGCGTGATGCCGCTGGACATGCCGGAATCCGTGCTGGTGCGCTTCAAGGGCGAGATGCAGCCGGGCATCACCCTGCGCGACCTGGTCAACGCCATCCCCTACGTCGCCATCCAACGCGGCCTGCTCACGGTCGAGAAGAAGGGCAAGAAGAACGTCTTCAACGGCCGCGTGCTGGAGATCGAGGGCCTGCCGCAGCTCAAGGTCGAGCAGGCCTTCGAGTTCGCCGACGCCTCCGCCGAGCGCTCCGCCAACGGCTGCACCGTGCGCCTCGGCAAGGAGCCGATCATCGAGTTCCTGAACTCCAACATCACCCTGCTCAAGTGGATGATCGCCAACGGCTACGAGGACAAGCGCACCCTGTCACGCCGGATCGAAGCGATGGAGGCCTGGCTTGCGAACCCGGTGCTGCTGGAACCGGACGCCGACGCCGAATACGCCGAGGTGATCGAGATCGACCTTGCCGAAATCACCGAGCCGCTGCTCGCCTGCCCGAACGACCCGGACGACATCAAACCATTGTCCAAGGTGGCGGGCGATCGAATCCACGAGGTCTTCATCGGCTCCTGCATGACCAACATCGGCCACTACCGCGCGGCGGGCAAAGTGCTGGAGAAGCAGAACGGCGCGGTGCCGACCCGCCTGTGGATCGCCCCGCCGACGAAAATGGACGAGCATCAACTCATCGAGGAAGGCTACTACAGCATCTTCGGCAAGGCGGGCGCGCGCACCGAGATGCCGGGCTGTTCCCTGTGCATGGGCAACCAGGCGCGCGTGGCCGAGGGCGCGACCGTGATGTCCACCTCCACCCGCAACTTCCCCAACCGCATGGGCAAGGACACCAACGTCTACCTCGGCTCCGCCGAGCTGTCCGCCGTGTCCGCCATCCTCGGACGCCTGCCCACCGTGGCGGAGTACATGGAGCATGTCCGGACCCTGGAGCCGCTGGCCGACGATGTCTACCGCTACCTAAACTTCCATGAGATCGCGGAATATAAAAAGGTTGCCGACAAGGTTATTCCGCTTGTGAGCGCATGAAACTTCCGTCATGCAGGCTTCACATAAGCCGCCCCAACTGGCATAATGCGCAGCTTCACGGGGCGTAGCGCAGTCTGGTAGCGCACTAGTCTGGGGGACTAGTGGTCGCAGGTTCAAATCCTGTCGTCCCGACCATATAAATCAAGGGTTTAGCTAGAAATGGCTAAGCCCTTTTTCTTTGTAAGCCGTTCCACGTATACACCCGCGTTGACGACTGGCAAAGGTTTGGTGTCTGTTCGTGGCCTGGAAACTGTGCAGGTTAAGCGTTCACCTCGCCTGTACACAATGGAGCATTCATGGCGCTTTTAACTTGGCTCCCCAACGGCAAGGCGTGTAAAACCAGCATGACGCGAATTGAACGACCAGTTGCATAAATCGGGCAGAGTGGCGCCATGTCTTGCGGGTACGCAAAGCGGGATGGGCGCATAGCGCGCCAGCAGCCGAGCGTTTTGCACCATCGCTTCCAGCAGCGCCAAGACCTACGACTCAGCGGCGTAACTGAACACCCTGATTCGGTACGATCAATCCACCACCGAACGCGGCATTTCCCGGCTGATTTTGTCTTTTAGACGCGCAAAATCGCTGGGGGCGACGTATTGCAGGATTTCCTTGCCCTTGGCGTCGAGCACGATGACCAAACCCTTGTCCGGGTACAGCCAGTATTCGCGGCCTTCGTCGATGGGTTTGCGTTCGGCGGCCTTGCCGAAGCGTTTCTCCAGCAGCTCGGCGTCGAATTGCACGGCCATCGGGATGTAGGTCAGCGAGCGCACCGGCCAGTCCTGGATGGTGAGGTAGTCTTCGTCGCGCAGGTCGAATTTCCATGATCCGCTGGGTTGGGCGCGCGGGTTTTCGGCGTGTTCGCCCAGCTTTTTCAGTTGCTCCTGCGTGGCGTCCACCTCGGCGATCAGCTTGGCTTCCAGTACGCCCAGGGTGAGCGTGCCATAGTAAGCTTCGAGCGAGATGTTGCCATCGGCGGATTTGAACAGGTTGAAGTCGGCTTTTTGATCCAGGGCGCGCTTGGCTTGCAACGTGGTGCTTTTGCCAAGTTCGATGCCGAAAACCTTGCTGTGGCCGTCGGGTAGTATCTCGATTTGCCAGGGCAGGTTGTCGATGTGTTGCTCGGTTTTTTCGCCACAGGCGGCAAGGCTCAAGGCGCAGGTGATGATGAGTCCGTGAATGACCAATTTGTTCATTTCACACGCATTCCAGGTTGCGCGCCGTCGTCCGGGCTGAGGATGAACAGACCCGGTGCTCCGGCGCCCGATGCAGCCAGTACCATGCCTTCCGACATGCCGAATTTCATTTTGCGCGGGGCGAGGTTGGCAACCATCACGGTCAGGCGGCCTTCCAGATCTTCCGGCTTGTAAGCGGATTTGATGCCGGCGAATACGTTGCGGGTCTCAGAGCCGATGTCCAGGGTGAGTTGCAGCAGTTTTTCCGCGCCTTCGACATGCTGCGCCTTGACGATGCGCGCAATGCGCAGGTCGATTTTGCTGAAGTCGTCGATGCCGATGGTGTCGGCAATCGGCTCGATAGTTGCGGCTGGCGCAGCAGGCTGCGGAGCGGGCGCAGCGGGCAGGCTGGCGGCGCTTTCGGCAAGAATGGCATCAATCTGCGCTTGTTCCACGCGGGTCATCAGCGGGGTGAAGGGCTGTACGACATGGTCGAGCATCAGTTCATGGCGGCTATGCCAGTTCAGTTCGCCAAAGTGCAGGAAGGCTTCGGCCTGCTGGCTCATGCGCGGCAGCACGGGCTTGAGGTAGGTCATCAGCACGCGGAACAGGTTCAGCCCCTGGGTGCAAATGGCCTGAATCTCAGCTTCACGACCGCTTTCCTTGGCCAGCGCCCAAGGCTTGTGCTGGTCAATGTACTGGTTGGCGCGGTCGGCCAGTGCCATGATTTCGCGCATGGCGCGTGCGGTGTCCGAGGCTTCATAGGCGGCGGCGATGCTGTCGCCGGCGGCCACGAAGTCTTCGTACAGCGCCGGGGCGTGTAGTTCATCGGCCAGACGACCGTCGAACAGCTTGCCAATAAACCCGGCGGTGCGCGAGGCCAGGTTGACCACTTTGCCGACCAGATCGGAATTCACGCGCTGCATGAAGTCTTCCAGGTTCAGGTCGATGTCTTCCGTGCTGCCGTTGAGCTTTGCGGCGAAGTAGTAACGCAGGGCGTCGGGGTTGATGTGCTTGAGGTAGCTGCGCGCCATGATGAACGTGCCGCGTGACTTGCTCATCTTTTGCCCGTTGACGGTCAGAAAACCGTGGGCGCGCACCGTGGTGGGCAGGCGTAAACCTGCCCCGGAAAGCATGGCTGGCCAGAACAGGGTGTGGAAATAGGCGATGTCCTTGCCGATGAAATGCCAGAGTTCGGTATTGCCCTGCTTGCCCCAGAAGTCATCGAACACGGTCAGGCCGCGAATGGTGCACAGCGCCTGGAAGCTGGCCATGTAGCCGATGGGGGCGTCCAGCCAGACGTAGAAGTATTTGCCGGGCGCGTCAGGTATGGCGAAGCCGAAGTAGGGAGAGTCGCGTGAGATGTCCCAGTCGGATAGCCCAGCCTCGAACCATTCATTCATTTTGGCGGCGATTTCCGCTTGTACGCTGCCGGATTGCAGCCATTCGCGCAGAATGTCGGCAAAATCGCCCAGTTTGAAGAAATAGTGTTCCGAGTCCTTTTCAATCGGCGTTGCGCCGGAAATGGCCGATTTGGCGTTTTTCAGCTCGGTCGGGCTGTAGGTTGCGCCGCAGGATTCGCAGGAGTCGCCATACTGATCCGCCGCGCCGCATTTGGGGCATTCGCCCTTGATGAAACGATCCGGCAGGAACATTTCCTTCACCGGGTCATACGCCTGGCGAATGGTGCGCGTGGCGATATGCCCGCCGTCGCGTAGTTTTTTGTAGATCAGTTCGGCGAAAAAGCGGTTCTCTTCGGAGTGCGTGCTGTGAAAATGGTCGAATTGGATGTGAAAATCCGCAAAATCGGCCTGATGTTCGTCGCTGATGCGTGCGATCAGCTCTTCCGGCGTAATGCCTTCGTTTTGGGCGCGCAGCATGATCGGCGTGCCATGCGCGTCATCGGCGCAGACGTAATAAACTTCGTGCCCGCGCATGCGTTGAAAACGCGCCCATACATCGGTCTGGATATACTCGACCATATGCCCAAGGTGAATCGGGCCGTTGGCATAGGGCAGGGCGGAGGTGACGAGAATGCGGCGCGTTGGAGTCATGGTTTTTGTAAGCATGTTTGTAGGTTCGATGCTGTTACATTAACACAGGGATTGGACGATATTTGTGCAGGGCGGGCTGCGATTCACTGCAAGTTCTGGAGGCGGCGTGTACGGTTTTTATGAGTTCTTTGCCGGCGGCGGCATGGTGCGCGCCGGGTTGGGGGAGGGCTGGGATTGTCTTCTCGCCAATGATATTTCGGCGAAGAAGGCTCAAAGCTATGCCGAAAACTGGGGCGCAAGCCATTTGCGGGTAGGTGATATTTTCAATCTTCGTACCAGCGATCTTCCCGGCGTGGCCGAGTTGGCCTGGGGGTCGTTTCCCTGCCAGGACTTGTCGCTGGCAGGCTTGGGCGCGGGTCTGGGCGGAGAGCGGTCCGGGGCGTTCTGGGGCTTCTGGCGTTTGATACAGGGCTTGAATGCCGAGGGGCGCAAGCCGCGCTTGGTTCTCCTGGAGAATGTCTATGGCGCGCTGACTTCGCATGAGGGCAGGGATTTCGATTCAATAGCCCTCGCCCTCTCCGACGAGGGCTATTGCTTTGGCGCGATGGTGATTGATGCGGCGCATTTTTTGCCGCAGTCGCGCCCGAGGCTGTTCATTCTCGGCGTCGATGCGAATCTGGTTCTTCCCGACGGCGTCCATGCTTGGACGGCGCATCCGGCCTGGCATCCCGATGCGCTCATTCGCGCCCACAACCGTCTTTCCCATTCGCGTCAGGCCATGTGGCGCTGGTGGAACCCTCCTGCGCCGGATTCTGCGCCGATGACGCTGGATGACGTGATCGAAGCGCAGCCGCAGGGCGTCGCATGGCATACCCAGGATGAAACGGCGAAGATTCTCGCCTCAATGTCGGAGGTGAATCGGCGCAAGGTTCTGGCGGCGCAGGCGGCGGGCAAAATGAAAGTCGGCACGGTGTACCGGCGAACCCGCCAGGGCGTGGTGCGCGCCGAGGTGCGCTTCGACGGCGTATCGGGCTGTTTGCGCACGCCTACGGGCGGGTCGAGCCGTCAAACCATCATGGTGGTGGACGGCGCGAACATTCGCACCCGCCTGCTGTCGCCGCGTGAGGCGGCGCGCCTGATGGGGCTGCCGGATGACTACAGGCTGCCGCAACGTTACAACGACGCCTATCACCTGGCCGGAGACGGCGTCGCCGTGCCGGTCGTGGCGCATCTTGCCCGCACCTTGTTTGAACCGATCATCAAGGCGAACTCTTCTGACCTTCGGGCGCCCGGCATTCAGGCGAGGCTTGCGGCATGAGCGCCAGCAAGACCGAGACGGCGTCCGCTATCGCACTGGATACGGACAGTCTGCCCTTTGAAACCGAGGCGCTCAGGGATTCATTGCAGGCTTATCTCGATCAAGTCGTCGCGGACGCGGCAAGCGGCGAGAGCCGTAAGCTCGGCTCCTTCCAGTGGGGCGTGTACGCCTTTTTCGATTATGAGGGAGAGCCGATTTACGTCGGCCAGACCAACGAGATGTTGCGCGTGCGCATCCGTCGCCACTTGACCAACCGGCGCACCGATGCGGTCGCCATGAACGTGCTCGACCCGTTTGAGGTTTGTTATGTCGAGGTTTGGCCGTTGGCGGCGTTCCAGGGGCGCAGCGCGAAGGACACGGAAGCGAAGGCGCATCTTGATGCGCTGGAATTCGCCATTTTCGAGAAATGCATCAATGAGTCGGCGTTCAAGGCTGTGCTGAATGAAAAAGAGCCGCCGAAGCCGACGGTCGAGCCGATCATCCCCATGTCTTATCGCGGCAAAATCGTGACCGAGGAGGTCAGCAAGCTGCGCGATCACCCTGACTTGAGGATTGCGCGTCGCGCCTTGGTGATGGCGCGCTTGGCGCAGATCATTTCTGAGCGCAAAGTGGCCAAAGGCCTGCGCCGCGCCTTGTTGACCCAGGCGGAACGGCTGCGCTGGCTGACGGAACAGCGTTTCCTGCGAGCCGACGGACATGAGGATTCCGATTGACGGATGTTTTCGCCCCGTCGCAGCGCAGCCGTATCATGGCGCGGGTCAAAGGCAAAAACACCCGCCCCGAGATTCGCGTGCGCTCCCTGCTGCATCGGCTGGGCTATCGTTTTCGTCTGCATCGCAAGGATTTGCCCGGCACGCCGGATATCGTGCTGCCAGGGCGACGCACGGTCGTTTTCGTACACGGCTGCTTTTGGCATCAGCACCCGGGATGCAAGCAGGCGACGCGCCCCGTCGCCAATGCCGCCTACTGGAATGAGAAGCTTGACAGGAATATGGCGCGTGACGCGCGTCATATCCATGCTTTGGGCGCCTTGGGCTGGAAAACGATCATCGTGTGGGAATGCGAACTCAAGGATATAGCGGCGCTGGAGCGGCGCTTGATCGAAGAGCTGGGGGTTAGGCTCGCTTCAGGAGTATGAGGCGAAATCATTTTGGAGAGCAAGATGGCGCTATTTGGATTTGGCAAGAAGGATGCGGCGGTGAGTGAAGAAGCACTTCGCGCCGCGCTGGCTGCGTTGCATGAGCCGGAGCTTGGGCAGGCATTGGCAGGCAAGCTTGTGCATGCCCTGGAGATTGCGGGCGGCAAGGTGAGCGTGCATCTGCGCTTGGGCTATCCGGCAGCGGGCTTGCGTGAGGACTTGTGCCGTCAGGCGGAGGCGGCGTTGCGCGCGGTCGATGGTGTGCGCCTCGCCCAGGTCACGCTGGACTGGAAAATCGAGCCGCACGCGGTGCAGAAGACGCTCAAGCGCATGCCCGAGGTGCGCAATATCGTCGCCGTGGCTTCGGGCAAGGGTGGGGTGGGCAAGTCCACCACGGCGGTGAATCTGGCGCTGGCGCTGCAAGCGGAGGGCGCGAGCGTCGGCATTTTGGACGCGGATATTTACGGCCCCAGCGTACCGCGCATGTTGGGCGCGGAAGGCGGACAGCCGACCAGCACGGATGGCAAGTCGCTGGAACCAAAAATGGCGCACGGCCTGCAAAGCATGTCGATCGGTTTTCTGGTGGGCGAGGATAATCCGATGATCTGGCGCGGGCCGATGGTGACTTCGGCTTTGCAGCAGTTGCTGAACGAGACGCGCTGGCGCGATCTGGATTATCTGATCGTCGACATGCCGCCGGGCACGGGGGACATCCAGCTCACCCTGGCGCAAAAAGTGCCGGTGGCGGGCGCGGTGATCGTCACTACGCCGCAGGACATCGCTCTGCTGGACGCGAAGAAGGGCTTGAAGATGTTTGAGCGCGTGGATGTGCCGGTGCTGGGCATCATTGAGAACATGAGCCTGCATGTGTGCTCGCAATGCGGCCATGTGGAACCTATTTTCGGCGAAGGCGGCGGGGCGAAAATGGCGGCGGAATACGGCGTGGAGCTGCTCGGCCAGTTGCCGCTGGAGCGCGCCATCCGCGAACAGGCCGACGGCGGCTGCCCCACGGTGGCGGCGGATGCAGAAAGCGCGACGTCACGAATTTACAGGCAGATTGCGCGCAAACTGGCCGCCAAGCTGGCGCAGCGGGCGAAGGATTACAGCAATAAATTCCCCACGATCGTGATCCAAAACGATTGAGTGTGCGGCTTGCTGATTGCCGGATTTGCCTTTCGCATTCGCCGGATTCTTGGAGTAGGCTTGATGTACGCCCTTCAGAGAGGCGGGTTCAACGGAGGAGGATTAAGTCATGAAAACTTGGGTTGTCGTTGCCGACGCAGCGCGTGCGCGCTTTTTCAAGCTGGATGAAGTCTCGAAGAAGCTGTTGGAGCTCATGGATCTGAGTCACCCCGAATCGGCAATGCACGCCAGCGAAATGGCGAGCGACGCGCCGGGCATGAGCAGTGTCAAGAACATGGAAAGCAAGTTCGGCATGGATGAAATCGTTCCGCCCAAGGAAGAGGAGGCCATCCGCTTCGCCAAGCAGGTTGCAGACGCCATGCTCAAGGATGTCGCTGAATATGACCGTTTGTATCTGATTGCCGCACCGCATTTCCTTGGCCTGTTGCGCAAGGACATGGACAAGAATGTGACGGCCAAGCTTGCCGCCGAGATCGACAAGGATCTGAGCAAGCATATTGCTGAGGATATTCGCGCTCATTTGCCTGAGCATCTGTAGATGATGTTTTCCTTGGGGTGAGCTATTGCCCGAAGGCTTGGGGTTGTGCGACACAAGCTCAATCGCCGACAGCTTGTGTTGGCTGAAGCGGGGTTGCGTCGATATCGGCGGATGCGTGCAGAATTTTGCGGAGCGCCTGGGCTGCATGGGAAGGCGTGCGCACGATGTGGGTCACGATGCCCAGGGTGCGTTTGATGTCGAGCCCTTCCACTGCGACCTCCACTACATCCTCGCCCAGCATCTTGCGCGGCAGAGCGCTCCAGCCCAGGCCGATGGCGACCATGGTGCGCAGGGTTTCCAGGTAGTTCGTCTCCAGGATCACGTCCAGCGCGCCGTGGCGTTGCAGGATCGTCGCTTCGATGATCGTGCGGGTGTAGGTGCCCACGGCGGGCAGGATGGCGGGGTGCTGGCCGAGTTCGTCCAGGGTGACGCTCTCCTGCCTGGCCAGCGGATGATCCGGCGCGACGGCGATTACCAGCGGGTCGTCCCACAGCGGGGTGATGTCCAGCGTGGGCGCCGGGCGCAGCGGCAGGGTGACGACGCCCAATTCGAACTCGCCGCGTTCGACCGCCTGACAGGCCTGTTCCGAGTCCATGAAGGCCAGATCCAGGCGCACGGCGGGATGGCGGCGGGCGTAGTCCTTGAGGATGGGCGGCAGGCGGCGCAGGCCGATGTGGTGGGAGGTGACGACCGACAGCGGGCCGCTGATCTCGGCGGAGAGGTTGGCGATGACCTGCCGCGTTTCGCGCACCTCGCGCAAGATGCGTTCGGCCACCGGGCGCAGGGCGCGGCCCGCTTCGGTGAGCGTCACGCGGCGTCCCAGCCGGTCGAACAGCGCCACGCCCAGGCTGCTTTCAAGCTGGGCGATGCGCTTGCTGACGGCGGGCTGGGTCAGGTGCAGCTTTTCCGCGGCCAGCGAGAAGGATTCGTGCTCGGCCACGGCGAGAAAGGCGGCGTAGGAATGTATTTCCATCAATGTATTCCTGTTTAGAATGGATTCCATGAAAACAATGCATTGGAGTTATGGATAGCGCATTCCTACAATCCCTGCAACACGTTCAATCCCGGGCGTGAGGCGGTGAATCCGATAAGTAGGGGGTGGATCATGCGTTACCTATCCGTTGTGGGCGCGGCGGTTTTGCTGGCGGCTCAGGTCATGACTCCGGCGCTGGCCGACAAGGGCGGCATGGCGCTGAAGAGCGAGACCTTCAAGGCCGGACAGATGCTGGAGTCGGCGCAGGTGTTCAAGGGCTTCGGTTGCGAGGGCGGAAACCAGTCGCCCCAGCTTTCCTGGACGCCCGGCCCGGAGGGAACGCGCGGCTATGCGGTGACGGCGTATGATCCGGACGCGCCGACCGGTTCCGGCTGGTGGCATTGGGTGGTGTACAACATTCCCGCCCACGTGACCTCGCTTGATGCGGGGGCGGGCGATGCTTCCGGTGAAAAGCTTCCCAAGGGCGCGCTGCACGGGCGCACCGACTTCGGCAGCAAGGCTTTTGGCGGCGCTTGCCCGCCAAAGGGCGACAAGCCGCATCGCTACATCTTCACCGTCTACGCGCTCAACACCGACAAGATCGACGTCCAGGCCGACGCCAGCGCCGCGCTGGTCGGTTTCATGATTCATTCGAGCATGCTGGAAAAGGCCACGCTCACCGCCAAATACGCGCGCTGACAACGAATTCACTCAGGAGGCAGTGATGACCGCCAAAACGCTTTACGACAAACTTTGGGACATGCACGTCATCCGCCAGGAAGACGATGGCACCGCGTTGATCTACATCGATCGCCAGCTTGTGCATGAGGTGACTTCGCCGCAGGCTTTTGAAGGCTTGCGTATCGCCGGTCGCCAGCCGTGGCGGCGCGAGGCGATGCTGGCGGTGCCGGATCATAACGTGCCGACCCTCGGCTCGCGCGACAGCGGTGTCGAGGGGATTGCCGATCCGGTCTCCCGCGAGCAGGTCAACACGCTGGACAAGAACTGCGCCGAGTTCAAGATCGTCGAGTTCAAGATGAACGACGTGCGCCAGGGCATCGTTCACGTCATCGGCCCGGAAGAGGGCTTCACCCTGCCGGGTATGACCATCGTCTGCGGTGATTCGCACACTTCCACCCACGGCGCGTTCGGCGCGCTGGCGTTTGGCATCGGCACGTCCGAGGTCGAGCATGTGATGGCGACCCAGACGCTGATCCAGAAGAAGGCGAAGAACATGCTGGTGCGCGTCAATGGGCACGTCGGTCCGGGCGTGACCGCCAAGGACATCGTGCTCGCCATCATCGGCAAGATCGGCACCGCTGGCGGCACCGGCTACACCATCGAGTTCGCTGGCGAGGCCATTGAAGACCTGTCCGTCGAAGGCCGCATGACCGTGTGCAACATGGCCATCGAGGGCGGCGCCCGCGCGGGCATCGTCGCGGTGGACCAGAAGACCATCGATTACGTGAAGGGTCGCCCCTTTGCGCCCAAGGGCGAGCTGTTCGACAAGGCCGCCGCCGCCTGGCGCGAGCTGCGCTCCGACGCGGGCGCGCACTTCGACCGCGTGGTGGAGTTGAACGCCGCTGACATCGTGCCGCAGGTCAGCTGGGGCACCTCGCCCGAGATGGTTGTGCCGGTGTCCGCCGCCGTGCCGAATCCTGAAACCGAGTCCGATGCGGTCAAGGCCAACGGCATGCGCAAGGCGCTGGCCTACATGGGGCTGGAAGCCGGCCAGGCTATCGAGGCGATCCCGGTGGACAAGGTATTCATCGGCTCCTGCACCAACTCGCGCATCGAGGACATCCGCGCCGCCGCCGCCGTCATCAAGGGCCGCAAGAAGGCCGACAGCGTGAAGCTTGCGATGGTGGTGCCGGGTTCGGGCCTGGTGAAGCAGCAGGCGGAAGAGGAGGGTCTGGACAAGGTCTTCATTGAGGCGGGTTTCGAGTGGCGCGAGCCGGGCTGCTCCATGTGCCTGGCCATGAATGCCGACCGCCTGGAGCCGGGCGAGCGCTGCGCTTCCACCTCCAACCGCAACTTCGAGGGCCGTCAGGGGCAGGGCGGGCGCACCCACCTGGTCAGTCCGGCGATGGCCGCCGCCGCCGCGATTGCGGGGCATTTCGTTGACGTGCGTCATTTTTAAGGGAGAGCCGCCATGCAAGCCTTTACCCAACACACCGGCATCGTCGCGCCGCTCGACCGCCCGAACGTGGACACCGACGCGATCATTCCCAAGCAGTACCTGAAGTCCATCCACCGCACTGGCTTTGGCCCGAACGCCTTCGATGACTGGCGCTACCTCGAGCCCGGCGAGCCGGGCATGGACCACAGCAAGCGGAAGCTGAACCCGGATTTCGTGCTCAACCAGCCGCCGTATGATCGCGCCACCATCCTGCTGGCGCGCGAGAACTTCGGCTGCGGCTCCTCGCGCGAGCACGCGGTATGGGCGCTGGACGGCTTCGGTTTCCGCGCCGTGATCGCTCCGAGTTTCGCCGACATCTTCTTCAATAACAGCTTCAAGAGCGGCTTGCTTCCCATTGTTTTGCCTGCGGAAACTGTTGATCGCATCTTCAAGGCTGTCGAGGCGAAGCCAGGTCTGGAGCTGACCATCGATCTGGAGAGTAAGACCATCCGCGGCCCCATTGGATTTGATGGGGGAGACGAGGTCATCGAGTTCGAGGTCGACGACTTCCGCCGCTACTGCCTGCTTCATGGCCTGGACGACATCGGCCTGACCCTGCGCCATGCCGATGACATCCGTGCCTACGAGGCGCGGCGCAAGGCCGAGGCGCCCTGGCTGTTCTAAGCGCTATCAACCAGTCGTCACACCGGCGCAGGCCGGTGTCCAGACGCGCGTTTGAGCTGGATTCCGGCGTTCGCCGAAATGACGTAATTTAATTCAAGTTGTTGCTATAAGGTGTTGAAATGACTAAGCGTGTTCTGGTTCTCCCGGGCGATGGCATCGGCCCCGAGATCGTCGACGAGGCGGTGAAGGTGCTGGACCTCCTGGTCGGCGAGTTCGACCTCGATATCGAGATGGACGAGGGTCTGATCGGCGGCGCGGGCTATGACGCGGCCGGCCATCCCTTCCCCGACGCCACCCGCGAGATGGCCCTCGAGGCCGACGCGATCCTGCTCGGCGCCGTCGGCGGCCCGCAGTACGACAACCTGGACCGCCCGCTGCGCCCGGAGCGCGGCCTGCTCGGCATCCGCTCCGCCCTCGGCCTGTTCGCCAACCTGCGCCCGGCCATCCTCTACCCGCAGCTCGCCTCCGCCTCCACCCTCAAGCCGGAAGTGGTCGCAGGGCTGGACATCCTGATCGTGCGCGAGCTGACCGGAAGCATCTACTTCGGCCAGCCGCGCGGCATCCAGGTCAACGAGAAGGGCGAAAGGGAAGGCTTCAACACCATGCGCTACTCGGAATCCGAGATCGAGCGCATCGGCCGCGTGGCCTTCGAGGCCGCGATGAAGCGCGACAAGAAGGTCTGCTCGGTCGACAAGGCCAACGTGCTGGAGACCTCCGAGCTGTGGCGCGAGGTGATGGAGCGCGTGGCGAAGGACTACCCGGAGGTCGAGCTGAGCCACATGTACGTCGACAACGCCGCCATGCAGCTGGTGCGCGCGCCCAAACAGTTCGACGTGATGGTGACCGAGAACATGTTCGGCGACATTCTCTCCGACGAGGCGTCCATGCTCACCGGTTCCATCGGCATGCTGCCGTCCGCCTCGCTCAACAGTTCGAAGCAGGGCCTGTACGAGCCGAGCCACGGTTCCGCGCCGGACATCGCTGGGCAGGGCATCGCCAACCCGCTGGCGACCATCCTGTCCGCCGCGATGATGCTGCGCTACAGCCTGGAGCGCGCGGACCTTGCGGATCGCATTGAAAAAGCCGTGTCTATCGTGCTCGATCAGGGGCTGCGCACGCGCGACATCATGGAGCCGGGCATGACCGAGGTTTCCACTTCGGCGATGGGTGATGCTATTGTCGCAGCCATAAGTTCGGTTTGAACAAACTCATTTCAGGGTGAGCGACTCGCTCACAACAACCCTTTTCCGCTTCAGATTTTCAGTTTATTTGATGCTTACGGCTGATGTGCGCTCAGGCTGGCAAGGCGTACACGTGCAGAACGTACAGGAATCACTGCGCCTTCTGGATCATCGGTGCATGCATCTGCGGATGGTGTCGTAAAGTCTTCCGGGTATCGCGATGGTTTTGGGCGCAGCAGTTTGATTGAAATATCTCGCGGCTATAGTCCCGGATGCCTGTTTGAACATCGATCAGGTATTGATGTTGAAGCGAGCGATGTTGACTGACGTGGACAAACGGATCGCAAGTGTGGGTGACGCCAGCACAAGTACAGGTTCACATCTACTTTACGACGCCCATTTTTTGGGTGAGGCGCTTAATCCACACCCGTTCCCGGACTGGAGTGAGCTTGGTTTTATTCAATCGCAAAATCTGTAAGGGGGAATCTCATGGGTTTCTTTGGTGGAACGGATGCGTCAAAAAATGGCGCGGATAACAAGGCAATCAGTGCCGTGGATAACAAAACGGTCAGTGCAGCGGAGAGCAAAACGGTCAGTGCCGTGGAGAGCAAAACTGACAGTGGCGCGGGTAGCAAGACGGGCAGCGGTGCAGGTAGCAAGACCGTCAGTGGGGCTGACAGCAAGACGATCATTGCTGATGGCTGCCAGATTACGGGTGAGTTGACCACGCTCGGCGCCGTCTTGCTTGAGGGCGAGTTCGATGGAACGATCAAGGAGGCATCCTCGGTGTCCGTAGGCACGCGAGGTCGCATGAAAGGCGTGATTCGCGCCAAGAGTGTGATTTTGTCGGGGCAGGTTGAAGGCGAGATTCGCTGTTCCACGCTGGAAATGCTGAGTCAAGCCCGTGTGACCGGCGACGTCTATTGCGAGCAGCTTACAGTCGAAAAAGGCGGCGTATTGGATGGACGCTGCAGCAACACGCCCTTTGAGGCGACTGGAACCGCACAACTGGTCTTACCCGCATCGCGTGCGTCTGCCATCATTCAAAAAAGTGATTCCTAGGATTTCTGGTATTTACAGCAAGGGTGTTCATTGATGAGTCGAGTTTTTGATGTCGCTGTAGTTGGAGCGACCGGTGCGGTGGGTGAGACCATGCTGGCCATTTTGGCTGAGCGTAAATTTCCGGTGGGTAGGGTGTATGCCTTGGCCTCCGAGCGCTCGGCGGGCAAGCGCGTGCCCTTCGGCGATAGCTATCTCCAGGTGGAAAACCTGGCGGATTTCGATTTTTCCAAGGTGCAGATCGGCCTGTTCTCGCCGGGCGCTTCGGTGTCCGCCGAATACGCGCCCAAGGCGGCGGCAGCGGGCTGCGTGGTGATCGACAACACCTCGCAGTTCCGCTACGACGACGACATCCCGTTGGTCGTGCCGGAGGTCAACCCGCAGGCCGTGGCGCAGTACAAGCATCGCGGCATCATCGCCAACCCGAACTGCTCCACCATCCAGATGCTGGTGGCGCTCAAGCCGATTTATGACGCGGTGGGCATTGAGCGCATCAACGTCTGCACCTACCAGGCGGTGTCCGGCACGGGCAAGGAAGCGATCGAGGAGCTGGCGACACAGACGGCGCACCTGCTCAATGCCCAGCCGATCGAGGCCAAGGTTTATCCGAAGCAGATCGCTTTCAACGTCATCCCGCAAATCGACGTGTTCATGGACAACGGCTACACCAAGGAAGAAATGAAAATGGTGTGGGAGACCAAGAAGATCATGGGCGACGACGGCATTCAGGTGAATCCGACTTGCGTGCGCGTGCCGGTGTTTTATGGCCACTCCGAGGCCGTACACATCGAGACCCGTGAAAAAATCAGCGCCGAGCGTGCGCGTGAACTTCTGCTTAATGCGCCGGGCGTGCAGGTGCTGGACGAGCGCGTCGCAGGCGGCTATCCAACGGCGGTGACCGAAGGCGCCAATCACGATGCCAGCTATGTCGGGCGTATCCGTGAGGATGTCTCCCATCCGCGTGGGCTGGATCTGTGGGTGGTGTCCGACAATGTGCGCAAGGGTGCGGCGCTCAACAGCGTGCAGATTGCGGAAATTCTGATTCGTGACTATTTATAGATGAGCGTCTCGACGGGCATCTAACGGGTGTTGGGTGAAAACGACGCATCCTGGGTGAGCGGGCTACCCAATCCGACATGGATTGGGTAACGTGCTAGCCTGTAGAAAGCCCAAGCTAGCTGGCGGTTCGCCTTATGGCCGCTCGGTTTTGCTTTTGGACACAGACTTTCGGTCATGGATAAGAGATTTAACGGGGATTCGGATATGCGGAAATTGCCTCTGGCGCTGGCGTGTGCATTGATTCTTGGGACGCCCGCCGCGTTCGCCATCGGATTGGGCGAGTTGCAGACCCAGTCTTATCTCAATCAACCCTTGCGCGCCACGATCCCTATCACCGATGTTCGTCCCGGCGAGTTGGACGCGCTGAGCGTCAAGCTGGGCGACGAGGCGCAATTCGCCCGTTACGGTTATTCCTTGATGTCGATCTATGGACGCATCAAGCTGCAAGTCATCGGCGGGGAGCGTCCGCATATCCTGCTGACTTCGGACGCACCGGTACGCGATCCGGCCTTGGGTCTGGTGCTTGAAGTCGATGGATCGGGCGGCACATTAGAGCGGTCGGTGACGATTTTGCTCGATCCTGAGGGCTATCGTCCCGTTGCGATCATCAAGCCGGTCGTCGCTGTGCGTCATTCCGCACAGTCGTCTTTTGCTGGCGATCAAGCCGCTAAGCCTGCGGCGAGCCATCGCGCTCGCGCTCAGGCGGAGTCCGCGCCTATGTCTGACGGGGGGGATTACATCGTCGTCAGCGGGGATACGGCTTATGACATCGCCCAGCGAGTCAAACCCAGCGGCGTGAGTCTGTCACAAACCATAGACATGATCCTGCAAGCCAATCCGCGAGCCTTTGCCGATCCTGCCGATGCCGGAACCCTGTTGGCAGGCAAGACGCTGAGGATTCCCAATGCGCAGGCGATGCGTGAGGCCAGAATTGGCGGTAAGTCAGCTCAGCAGAAAGCTCCCGCCGAGTCTCAGGCTCAAGTTGCAGCGCCTGCGTCGGAGCCGCGCCTGGATATCGTGCAACCGAATGTCCAAGCGACGATCGCGGCTCCTGCTGCGCCGGTCGTGGCTGCGCCGGTCGTGGGTGAGGTCGTGGGTGAGGTCGTGAGCGCGCCCGCAGGGGGAGGAGGGGAGGAGCCTGCCGTCTCTTCTGCACCGCAGGCTGTGGTCATTCCTGTCGAAATTCAGGAGCGTCTTGAGGCCACGAAGGTCGAGAATGAGCGTTTGACCGGCCTGCTTGCTTCGCAGGATGAGCGGTTGCAGAAAATGGAAGAACTGCTGCGCCTGAACGAAGGTCTCATCAAGGAAATGGAGCAGAAGCTCAAGACGGCCTCTGTTGCGCCCCCGGTTCCTGTGGTTGCCCCTGTCGAGAGTGCTGCGCCTTGGTGGAGTTCATGGTTGGTTGGTCTGGGCGGTTTGGTTGCCGCTTTGTTGGCTTATTTTGCCGGAGCTCGTCGACGTTCTCGTGATGAACCGAAAGCTTCCGCCGTTCCTTCGATTCCGGTTTCGATCAGCAAGCCGGCTGAGGGTGTGGTGGAAGAGCCCGTGGTCACCAAACCCCAGGCGGTGGAGCCGGTCGCAGTCGGGGCGGATGCGATGGACGTGTTGACTGACGTTAACGATCCGGTCAAGGCGGCGCTGGAAGAAGCTGATGTGATGCAGGCCTATGGTTTGCATGATCGAGCTATTCAGGTTTTGAGCGATGCATTGCAGGTGCATCCGGACAACGCGCAGCTCATGGCGCGCCGAGCGCGCGCCATGCATGAAGCGGGCGATGCTGAAGGTTTTCTGCGTGAGTCGGAAGCCTTCCGTGCACGACACCCTTCGGATCGTACGCTTTGGGGAGAATTGGTCGCCATTGGGCAAGCGAATTATGCCTATGCCTCATTGTTTGCAGAGGGTTTGGATTCTTTGCCGTTTGACGCGAGCTCCTGGACAGAGACATCCCCCGCTCCGGCGCAAGAGGCTGCTCCTGATTTGGCGCAGGCCTTGGATGTGGAAGGGCTGGGATTAGGCGCTGCCGACAGGCATGAAGAACAGCCGATGTCTTTCGAAGACATGCCTCCTCTGGAGCTTGATTTGCCCGATGTCTCAGCGTTTGGCGCGTCTGTCGGAAAGGAGGCCTACTCTCCCGTTGTCGAGGCTGAGAAGTTAGTTGAGAACGTGGATGATTGGGCGCCGCTTGAATTGCCGACGGTCGCCAATGTATCGCCGAGTTGGGGCGTGCAGGATACGCAAAGCCTGGAGAGCGTTCAGGAATCAGCTCCTTCTTATGATGCGCCCCTCTTTGAGGCTTCGCCGTCGGTGGTCGAAGAAGGCATCTCCGCCGAAGATCTGGCGACCTTGGGCATCGACCTGCCTGATATGGGTTCTTTGGCTCCTGTGGACTTGGAGTTTGCAAATAACGAGACCGAGTTCAGTGAGGATATGCAGGCGATTAGTCAGGTCAACTCCCAGAATTCGCCGCTGGATTTGGATTTTATCCCTGCGCCTGTGCTGGAGCCGATGCAGGAAAGCGCTTCTTTTGCGCCATTGGCGGAAGAGCCTCCAGCTGTGCTAGAGCCGATTGTGCTTGCCGACCTTAGCCTGGATGTTCCTGAGCCGGTGCAGGAGAGCGCTGCTTTCGCGCCATTAGCGGAGGAGTCTCCTGCTGTATTGGAGCCGATTGCGCTGTCTGATCTGAGTTTGGATGTTCCTGCAACGCCTGAAGTGGTACAGGAGTTTGCCCCGCTCAGTCTGGATATGCCCTTTTACACGGTTGAATCCAATCCTTCCGGCGTGATTTCTCTGGATCAACCCTTGGAAGTAGCGCCGGCGTTCGCTCCTATGGCCGACATGCCGGGGTTTGCGGCGGCTCCGGCTTCGGGCATGGTGAGCGAACAGGAAGTGAAGATTGATATCGCCTCGGCTTATCTGGACATGGGCGACCCGCAGGGTGCGCGTGAGATGTTGCAGGAGGTGTTGGTCAGTGACTGTGACGAACTGTTGAAGATTCGGGCGCAAAACATGCTGGATCAGATCCAGTTCTGATTGCTGGGTGTTTGCTGCGATTTAATCGCACCGGGCAAAAATAAAACGAAAAAACGCTGAGTTCATCAGCGTTTTTTTGTTTACAGCGTGTTTCCGAACAGGTTCTTAGGGAAGATTTCATTGGATGCTTTGAAGGAGCCGCAGCAAGGCGGCGACGCCAGGCCGGTCATGCGTCTGGCCATGGGCGTTGAGTATCTGGGGTCGCGCTATCACGGTTGGCAGATTCAGCCGAGCGTGGACAGCGTGCAGCAGCGTGTGCAAGAGGCGTTGAGCCGCATCGCCGATCACCCGGTCGAGGTGGTGTGCGCGGGGCGCACTGATCGCGGGGTGCATGCCACCCAGCAAGTGGTGCATTTCGACACCACGGCACGGCGCAGTTTGCAGGCTTGGCAGCGCGGCGCTTTGAGCGGCCTGCCTGATGATATCGCCGTGCTCTGGGCGCGGGAGATGCCGACCGACTTTCACGCCCGTTTCAGCGCCCAGCGTCGCAGCTATCGTTATGTGCTGTATAACGCGCCTCAGCGTCCCGGCTTGTTGCATGGACGAGTCAGTTGGTTTCACTTGCCTCTGGATGCAGAGCGAATGCAACTGGCGGCGAATCAGCTTTTCGGTGAGAACGATTTTTCCAGTTTTCGCGGGCGGGACTGTCAATCGCATTCGCCCATGCGCATGCTGTTTGAATTCAGGATTCAGCGTGACGGCGATTTCATCTACTTCGATCTGAGCGCGAACGCCTTTTTGATGCACATGGTGCGCAATATGGTGGGAACCTTGCTGCAGGTGGGCGCGGGCAAGCGTGAAGCATCCTGGGTGGGCGAGGTTCTGGCCGCCAGACGCCGCGAGGCTGCGGGCGTTACCGCGCCTCCCGACGGCCTTTATTTGACGCATGTCACCTATCCCGACACGTTCGCCCTGGATATCGCCCCGCGTTTGCCGCGTTTTTAACCCAGCAGCTCCACCCTCTGGTAGCATACGCGCCCATGTCGAACACACGCATATCACTCCCTGCTCAGCGCACCCGCATTAAAATCTGCGGCATCACCCGCCCCCAGGATGCCGTTGAGGCCGCCCGCCTGGGTGTCGATGCCTTGGGTCTGGTGTTTTATCCGCCCAGCAAGCGCGCGCTGGATGTGTCAGACGCCTTGCGTATTCGTGAGGTTTTGCCGGCGTTCGTGCAGGCGGTGGGGCTGTTCGTCAACCCTGACGAAGCAGAAGTCGAGGCGGTGTTGCAGGTTTTCCCAGAGCTGATCCTGCAATTTCACGGTGATGAAGACGCCGCATTTTGCATGCAGTTCGGGCGGCCTTATCTCAAGGCGCTGCCGATGGGCAAGGCGCAGGATGGCGCACAGTTGGACGTGAATGCAGCCATGGAGCGACACCCTCGCGCGGCTGGTTTTTTGCTGGATAGTCATGCGCCAGGTGCGGTGGGCGGCAGCGGGCTGGTGTTTGACTGGGGGAGCATTCCTGCCGTGACCGGACCGTTGATCCTTGCCGGAGGACTGCATCCTGACAATGTGGCCGAGGCGGTGCGCCGGGTGCGCCCCTGGGCGGTGGATGTCAGCTCGGGCGTCGAATCTGCGCCAGGACTGAAAGATTTCTCTAAAATGGCCGAATTTGTTGATGAGGTGCGCTATGCAGATTGCAGTCGATAATGTCGCTGCCGTTGATTATGCAAACTTCCCGGATGCCCATGGGCATTTTGGAATTTATGGCGGTATTTTTGCGCCGGAAACCCTGATGGCGCCCTTGGAAGACCTGTCGGCCGCCTATGCCGAAGCCAAGGCCGATCCGGCTTTTCAGGCGGAGATGGACAAGGACTTCCAGGACTACGTCGGTCGTCCCTGTCCCTTGTATCTGGCGGAGCGCATGACTCGCGAATTGGGCGGGGCGAAGATCTACCTCAAGCGTGAAGACCTCAATCACACCGGCGCGCACAAGATCAACAACACCATCGGCCAGGCGCTGCTCGCCAAGCGTCTGGGCAAGACACGGATCATTGCTGAAACCGGCGCCGGGCAGCACGGCGTGGCTTCAGCCACCGTGGCGGCGCGCCTGGGGCTGGAATGCGTGGTGTACATGGGCGCGGACGACGTGGTGCGTCAGGCGCCGAATGTGATGCGCATGAAAATGCTTGGCGCAACGGTCGTTCCCGTCACCTCCGGCACACGCACGCTCAAGGACGCGCTCAACGAGGCCATGCGCGACTGGGTGACCAATGTGGACAACACCTTCTACATCATCGGCACGGTGGCCGGGCCGCATCCTTACCCGATGATGGTGCGCGATTTCCAGGCGGTGATTGGTCGCGAAGCGCGTGAGCAGTGTCTGCAAAAAGAAGGCCGCCTGCCGGATGCGCTGATCGCCTGCGTCGGCGGCGGCTCGAACGCCATCGGCCTGTTCCACCCCTTCCTGACGGATGAGTCGGTAAAGATCTACGGCGTGGAAGCCGGAGGCGAGGGCATTGAAACTGGGCATCATGCCGCGCCGCTGTGCGCCGGTCGCCCCGGCGTATTGCACGGCAACCGCACCTACCTGATGCAGGATGACAACGGGCAAATCATCGGTACGCACTCGATTTCCGCCGGTCTGGATTATCCCGGCGTCGGCCCGGAACATGCCTGGCTGAAGGATATTGGCCGCGCACAGTATGTGGCGATTACCGACAATGAGGCGCTGGATGGTTTCCGCCTGCTGACCCGCGCCGAGGGCATTATTCCGGCGCTGGAATCCAGCCACGCCATTGCCTACGCCATGAAGCTTGCCCCTACGATGAGCAAGGATGAAATCATCATCGTCAATCTTTCCGGTCGCGGCGACAAGGATATGAACACCATTGCACGCATTGAAGGTTACGATCTATGAACCGCATCGCACAACGCTTTGCCGAACTGAAAGCCGCCGGACGCAGCGCGCTGATCCCCTACATCACGGCGGGCGACCCCGTACCCAATGCCACAGTCGATTTGCTGCATCTGCTGGTCAGCAAGGGTGCGGATCTGCTCGAAATCGGCGTGCCGTTTTCCGATCCCATGGCGGATGGGCCGGTGATTCAGCGCGCCACCGAGCGTGCGCTGGCACATAACGTGTCGATGCACGATGTGCTCGCCATGGTGCGCAGCTTCCGTGAAATGGACTACAGCACGCCGATCATTCTCATGGGTTATCTCAACCCGGTGGAGGTTCTGGGCTATGCGGCGTTCGCGCGCGAGGCCGCAGCGGCAGGCGTGGATGGCGTGCTTACCGTGGATTTGCCGCCGGAAGAGGCCGCGGATTACGCCGCCGTCATGCGCGAGGCGGGTTTGGAATGCGTGTTCCTGGTGTCGCCCACCACGCCGCATCACCGTCTGGAGGCTGTGGCGCGTCTGGGCAGCGGCTTCGTGTACTACGTCTCGCTCAAGGGCGTGACCGGCGCGAACAGCCTGGATGTGGCCGACGTGGAACGTCATATCGCCGAGCTGCGCACCAGCATTCAACTCCCCTTGGGCGTGGGCTTCGGCATTCGTGATGCGCATACGGCGGCGCAGGTCGCCCGGGTGGCTGATGCGGTGGTGGTCGGTTCGGTCATCGTGCATCTGATTGAGCAGCACCAGCATGATCTGGCGAGCATGCGCCAGAGCGTGGGCGATCTGGTCGGCGAGATGCGTGCAGCCATGGATGCTGCCAGGGATGCCGCAAGAGCGGCGGAGGTTTGACGCATGAGCTGGTTACAAAAATTATTGCCTTCACGCATCCGAACCGAGGGCATGGTGAAGAAAACCATTCCCGAAGGGCTGTGGATCAAGTGCGATCAATGCTCCTCGGTGTTGTACGGCGCCGAGCTGGAGCGCAACCAGCAGGTCTGCCCCAAGTGCGGTCACCACATGCGTATCGGCATTCGCAAGCGTCTGGAGCATTTTCTTGACGCTGAGCCGCGTGAAGAAATCGCCGCCCAGGTCGAGCCGGTGGACATGCTCAAGTTTCGCGACCAGAAGAAATATCGTGATCGCCTGACGCTCGCTCAACGCAGCACCGGGGAAAAAGACGCCTTTATCGCCATCAAGGGGCGGGTTCTGGGCGAACCGCTGATCGCCAGCGGTTTCGATTTCGCCTTCATGGGCGGCTCGATGGGCTCGGTCGTCGGCGAAAAATTCGTGCGCGCGGCCAATCGCGCGCTGGACGAAAAAATACCTCTTGTGACTTTTATGGCCAGCGGCGGGGCGCGTATGCAGGAAGCGCTGTTTTCCCTGATGCAAATGGCGAAAACCTCGGCGGTATTGACCCGGCTTTCCAAGGAGGGCGTGCCTTACATCGTGGTGCTGACCGATCCGACCATGGGCGGGGTCTCGGCCAGCCTAGCCATGCTGGGCGACGTGCAGATCGCCGAACCCAAGGCGCTGATCGGCTTCGCCGGGCCGCGCGTAATCGAGCAAACGGTGCGTGAAGTCTTGCCCGAAGGCTTTCAGCGCAGCGAGTTCCTGCTCGCGCATGGCATGATCGACATGATCGTGCCGCGCCTGGAACAGCGTGAAACCATTTCACGCCTGGTGAGCATGCTGAAAAAGCGCCCAGCGCCTGCGCAGGTCTGATAAGCGGCCAAGCCGAACGCACAGCGCATGCAGCGACAAACTTTGGCGGACTGGCTGGCCTATATTGAAAGCCTGCACCCCTTGGGCGCAGCGGGCATCGAACTCGGTCTGGAACGTGTGCGCCTGGTGCTGCGCGCCTTGGGGCTGGGTTCGCGCCTGCCCGCACGGGTAGTGACGGTCGGCGGCACCAATGGCAAGGGTTCCTCCGTCGCCATGCTGGAGGCGATTGCGCTGCAGGCAGGGGTGTCTGTAGCCGCGTTCACCTCGCCGCATTTGCTGCGCTATAACGAGCGTGTGCGCCTCAACGGCATCGACGCTGCGGACGATGCCTGGATACGCGCCTTCGAGCGGGTTGAGCATGCACGCGGCCAGGTCGCGTTGACATATTTTGAGTTTGGCATGCTCGCCGCCTTGCTGGTGATGCTGGAGGCGCAGGCAGAGCTCATCGTGCTGGAAGTAGGTTTGGGCGGTCGCCTGGATGCGGTGAATGCGATTGATGCCGATGCCTTTTTGCTCACCAACGTGGCGCTCGATCATCTGGCCGTGCTTGGTCATGATCGTGAGGCGATTGGCCGGGAAAAGGCAGGCATCATGCGCCGCGATCAGATCGTTGTGCTTGCCGAGGGCGACCCGCCGCAATCGGTGCTCGATCACGCGGCGGAGCTGGGCTTGCATGATGGCCAGCATAATGTTGGGGGTCTTTGGCGACGCGGGCGCGAGTTTACCGTCGTCGATGCGGGCGCAACCGGCTGGATCTGGCAGGGCTTGGGGCGCGCATATGCCTTGCCGCAACCCGCGCTGCCCGGCGCGCATCAGCGAGGCAACGCGGCCGGGGTGGTGATGCTGATCGAAGCGCTCAGCGCATCCGGCCTCTGGCCGGGTGCAATCGGTTCTGCGCAGTACGCGGCAGGTTTGCAGCAGGTGCGTCAACCGGGGCGCTTGCAGCGTCTGCCGGGCGTCATCCCTGTCTGGTTGGATGTGGCGCACAATCCCGCCGGGATCGAAGCCTTGGCGCAGGCCATGCGCGACCTGCCTTGCACCGGGCGCACGCTGGCGGTATTCGCCGTGCTGGCGGACAAGGACGCGCTCGGCATGGCGAAACCCCTGGCCGGGCAGGTGGATGCCTGGTATCTGGCGAGCCTTGCAGGCGTGCGCGGTCGTTCAGCCCAGGATCTGGCCGCGCTGTTGCTTCAGGCCAACGCCGGGCATGATTTCGCCGTTGCGGCCTGCGAGACGACGCCTTTCCTCGCGTATAATCGCGCCCTGCACGATGCTCAGCCCGAGGATCGTATTTTTGTTTTTGGTTCGTTTATGTGTGTGGGCGATGTACTGCAGCATGTGGCGTACAGCGTTAGCGGGGTTGTTGGTTGAAGATGAACAGGCAACTGCGCAAACGTTTTCTGGGCGCCGGGGTGGTGGTGGCGCTGGCGGCTTTGGTTCTGCCGTATTTGCTGCAAGGTGAGGGCTACAAGGCCAATCAACGTCTGGCAGAGGCCGCAAAAACGCAGATTCCCGAACGTCCTGCTGCACCGATTCGCTTGGATACCCAAGTTCCGCCGCCGCCAGCCGATGTGCGCGAGGCGCTGGTCGAGCCGGAGGATTTGCCCGAACCCGCTTTGATCGCTCCTGCGCCGCCTGCCAAGCCTGCGCCCGCCGAAAGCGTCAAGCCCAAGCCCGTTCCGCCAACCAGTGCGACGAAGCCCGTCAAGCCCGAAAGTAAGCCAGAAAGCAGCAAAGCAGAGAGCGGCAAGCAGGAAATCAAGCCTGTAACGCCTCAAAAATCTCCTGCTCAGCCGCTTCCCGCCCAGACGCCTGCTGCGGCCAAGCCTGCCGTCAAGTCGGCAGAGATTCCGCCTGCGCCGCCCGCCAGTCTTGCCGCCGGTTCCGCAGTCAAGGAAGCTCCAGCCCAGCAGGGCGCGAGCAAAGAGAAATGGCTTATCCAGCTTGGCAGCTTTACCGCCGAGGCCAATGCGCAAAAGCTGCTGGAGCAGGTGCAACGTGGCGGAATAAGCGCCAGGGTGGAGCGCATCGAGATCAAGGGCAATACGGTATGGCGCGTGACTTCGCAGACCTACGCCTCGCGCGCCGAGGCGGATGCCGCGCTGAAGACCCTGCAAAGCCGCCTGAATCTGGGCGGCATGGTCAAGCCCGCGCAATAAGTATGAATTCTGCGAATCTGGAAAACCCCCATATGCACGATGAACTGGCTGGGCAAGAAGCCTATGCCGACCCGCGCCTGCACGATCAGCAGCTCAGCGGCCTGCGTGCGCCGCCGCATTCCCTGGAAGGCGAGGCCTCGGTGCTTGGCGGCTTGATGATCGATCCGGAGGCATGGGAGCGCATCGCCGACCGGGTGGGCGAAGACGATTTCTACCGTCGCGATCACCGCCTGATTTTCCGCGCCCTGCAAGCTCTTGCGGATGCCGATCAGCCGCGCGATGTGGTCACCCTGGCGGAGTGGCTGAACAATCGCGGCGAACTGGAGGATGTCGGCGGTTTCGCCTATCTCGGCGCCCTGGCGGCGGATACGCCCACCGCAGCGAATATCGTCGCCTATGCCGACATCGTGCGCGAACATTCCATCAAGCGCCAACTGATTGATGTGGGTACTAAAATCGCGCAAAGCGCCTACCAGCCGGAAGGGCGCAGCAGTCAGCAGCTGCTGGAGCTGGCCGAGCAGGAAGTGTTCAAGATCGCGGAAATGGGCAATCGCCAGCGCAAGGGGTTTGCGCCGATCAAGAACCTGTTGACCCAGGCGGTCGAGCGCATCCAGATGCTGTACGAGCAGGACGAGCCGATTACCGGCCTGCCGACGGGGTTCGATGACTTCGACACCATGACTTCTGGTTTGCAGGCGGGTGATCTGGTGATCGTCGCCGGACGGCCATCCATGGGCAAGACGACTTTCGCCATGAATATCGCGGAAAATGCGGCGATACGCACCAAGAAGCCGGTGGCCGTGTTTTCCATGGAAATGCCCGGCGATTCGCTGGCGCTGCGCATGATGTCCTCCCTGGGGCGCATCGACCAGCACCGGGTGCGTACCGGCAAGCTGGAGGACGAGGATTGGCCGCGTCTGACCTCGGCGGTGGTCATGCTGTCCGAAGCGCCGATCTTCATTGACGATACCCCAGCGCTCAGTCCGACCGAGTTGCGCGCGCGTGCACGACGCCTGAAACGCGAGCATGGGCTGGGGCTGATCGTGATCGATTATCTGCAATTGATGCAGGTGCCGGGCAACAGTGAGAACCGCGCCACGGAAATTTCCGAGATTTCGCGCGGACTGAAGGCTCTGGCCAAGGAACTCGGCGTGCCGGTGATCGCGCTCTCCCAGCTCAACCGCTCGCTGGAACAGCGCCCGAACAAGCGCCCGGTGATGTCCGACCTGCGCGAATCCGGCGCCATCGAGCAGGATGCCGACCTGATCACCTTTATCTATCGTGACGAGGTTTACAACCCGGACAGCGCGGAGAAGGGCGTGGCGGAAATCATTATCGGCAAACAGCGTAACGGCCCGATCGGCACCGTTCGCCTCACATTCCTCGGCAAATACACCCAGTTCGCCAACTACACGCCGGAAAGCTACAGCGCCGGAGGCTACGGAGAGTGAGCGCCTTGAACCTGCGTGCGCCCGTGGCCAGAATCGACCTGGACGCCTTGCGCCACAATCTTGGCGTGGTGCGCGCTCGGGCCGAAGGGGCGAGGGTGTTCGCCGTGGTCAAGGCGGATGCCTACGGGCATGGCATGGCGGCCTGCGCCAAGGCCATGGGACGGGCTGCCGACGGCTTTGTGGTTTCCACTTTGGGCGAGGGCGATGCGTTGCGCAAGGCGGGCATCACCCAGCGCATCGTGGTGTTGCAGGGTTTCGCCGACGCCAGCGAGGCGCGGCTGGCCGCCCGTCTGTGGCTGGAGCCGGTGCTGCACCAGGAGTGGCAGGTCGAACTGATCGAGAACGCCAGCCTGGGCTTGCCGCTGAATGTCTGGTTGAAAATCGATACGGGGATGCACCGCATGGGCATTGCGCCGGAGCGGGTGCGCGCCCTGCATGCGCGGCTGACAGCCAGCAAGCGCCTGCGCCAGCCGCCGGGCTTGATGACGCATTTTGCGCGTGCCGATGAGCCGGATTTCGAGCCGACGCAGCAGCAGCTCGCCGTGTTTCATGCCGCAACCGCAGGCTTGGCGGGAGAGCGCAGCGTGGCCAATTCCGCCGGGGTGTTCGGCGGCGCGGCGCGCGGCGCTTTGGGCGATATCGTGCGTCCGGGCATCGCCCTCTATGGCAGCAATCCGCTGGAACAAGGTTCGGCGGCGGCTCTTGGGCTGCGCGCGGTGATGTCCCTGGAAACCCGCTTGCTGGCGGTCAAGTGGCATCAGCCGGGGGAATGCGTGGGTTATGGCGGGCGCTTTGTCTGCCCGCAGGCCATGCCCGTGGGCGTCGCTTCCGTAGGTTATGCCGACGGTTATCCGCGTGTCACGGCCAGCGGAACGCAAGTCGCGGTCAACGGGCAGACGGCGCGGTTGGCCGGGAGGGTGTCCATGGATCTGATCACGCTGGATTTAGCTGGCGTGCAGGCCATGGTCGGAGATGTCGTGCAGCTCTGGGGCGAGCGGATTGCGGTGGATGAGGTGGCGCAGGCCGCCGGAACCCTGGGCTATGAATTGCTGTGTGCGGCGGGCAAAGCCTGTCGTCGAGAGTATGCGCAGCAGGAGTCACTGGATGAGTCTACGCATGGAACTTCCCGCGAAGATTGAGCCGACGCCGCCCAAATTCAGGCACGGTTATGCGTTTGATCCGAGCTATGGCTATGATCTGGCGCAGTTGTTGGCCGTGAATGCGCCGGAGAGTCCTGATGATTTTGCTGATTACTGGCGCGGGCGTCATGCGCGAGCCGTGACGCACGATCCCAGGCCCAGACTGCGCGCCAGTACTGCCCATGGGCGCTGGAAGGTGTTTGATTTCCAGTTTTGCGCCGCCGATGGCGTGGAGCTTGGCGGCTGGGTTCTATTGCCGCGTTACCAGGCGGCGACGCATGTCTGGGTGGTCGGGCATGGCTATGGCGGGCGCGAGGCGCCGGACTGGCATTGGCCTCTGCATGACGCCGCGCTGATTTTTCCCTGCGCGCGCGGTTTCGGGCGCAGCCATGTTCCCGGCGTGCCGCATGAGGCGAATCGGCATGTACTGCATGGCATCGAAGACAAGGATCGCTACGTGCTGGGACTGTGCATGGAGGATCTTTGGCTGACGGTGTATGCCGCGCGCCAAATGTTTCCCGAGTTGAACTGGATCGGTTACGCCGGCATCAGTTTCGGCGGCGGTTTGGGGGCGCTGGCCGCACCTTGGGAGCCGTTGATTCGGGGCGTGCATTTGAATGTGCCGAGTTTCGGTCATTGGCCGCTGCGTCTTCTTTTGCCCACAGTGGGCAGCGGCGCGGCTTTGCACGCCTACGTCGAGCGTCATAGTCATGTTCCTGAAACGCTGGATTATTACGATGCGGCTTGTGCTGCGCGCTACGCACATGCGCCGCTGTTTGCCGCCTTGGCGCGCTTTGATCCGGCGGTCGCCCCTCCCGGTCAGTTCGCCATCTTCAATGCATGGGCGGGCGCCAAGATGCTGGACGTGTTGTCTGCCGGTCATTTTGACTACCCGCAGCGCCTGCGCGAGGAAGTTCGCCTGGATCGTATGCTCGTGCATTGGCTCAGGAAGTTGCATTCGTAGTCGCCTAAGAACCTGTTTACGATCTCGCTGAACAATTCAGCGTTTCGCCTAACAGCTGGCTGAAAAATTCATTCTTGAGTTTTTCAGCCTTGCCGATCTCGGTACGCGCCAGTGATCGGCATTAGAAAATCAATCACTTACGTTTTTGATTTTCGGGCGGGAGATTCATGTCCCGCTTAACAGGCCGCTGAAATCAACTATCTCAGCAGCTTGCCAATTCCTGTCTATCCCTGCCATGAGGCGTTGAATGCTCGTATGAATCGTGAATATCACGCCTGGTTTTCGCCCAATCTGCAACGCACCATGGAGTTACTGGTTTTTGGTCATGCAGGCGAAAAAGTGCTGATTTTCCCCACGCGCGACGGGCGCTTTCATGAATACGAGGATCTGCGCGTCGTTGAGGCTCTGCGCCCGTGGGTCGACAGCGGAGCCTTGCAACTGATCTGCCTGGACAATATCGCCCATGAGTCGCTGTATTGTTTTTGGTGCAAGCCGCAGGATCGGTTTTTGCGTTATCTGGCGTTTGAGCGCTATGTGCTGGACGAGGTGCTGCCCTGGTTGACCCGGCGTGATTCCGCGCATGATCCAGCGGCGGGGGTGGTCGCCCACGGCTTGAGCATGGGGGCGTTTTTCGCCGCCAATTTCGCCCTGCGTCATCCTGCGCAGGTGCAAAGGCTGGTGGCGTTTTCCGGACGTTACGACCTGACCCGCGCGGTGGAGCATTTTGGCGACTTGCTCGAAGGACACTACGACGAGACGGTTTATTTCAACACCCCGTTGCATTTTCTGCCTGGGCTGTGCGACGAAAGCTATCTGAACCCGCTGCGCAAGATGAAGGTCACCCTGGCGGTGGGGGATGAAGATCCGTTTCTGGAGCAGAATCAGGCGCTGGCGAGCCTGCTGGAAGCCAAGGGCGTTTACTGCGAGCTTTTCACCTGGCACGGGCGGGCGCATCGCGGCGGCGCATGGCGCCGCATGGCGCCGCACTATCTGCCTTCGTGCGCAGCGCTCTGAAGCGGCGTCAATCGCCCCTTCACTCCCTCCAGAATCGCCAGCAAGGCCGGAATAAAGAACAAAACCAGCAGGGCGGAGAAGGCCAGGCCGAAGACGATGGATACCGCCATCGGGATCAGGAATTGCGCTTGCAGCGAGGTTTCAAGCATCAGCGGAGTCAGACCGCCGATGGTGGTCAGCGAGGTCAGAATCACCGCGCGCAAGCGCCCGCATGCCGCTTCGACAAAGGCTTCATGCAGCGCCATGCCTTTTTCGCGCAGCTCGCTGAACAGGCTGACCAGGATGATGGCGTTGTTGATCACGATGCCGGCCATGCCGAACAGACCGAACATGGAGAGCAAGGTGAGGTCGATCCCCATGACCCAGTGGCCGAACAGTGCGCCGGCCAGACCGAGCGGGATCGCGGTCATCACCACCAGCGGCCAGCTCCACGAGCCGAGGATCCACACCAGCACCAGATAGATCAGCAGCAGACCGACCATCAGGCCGGTCTGCATGTCCGCCATGGTTTCGCGCTGGTCGGCGGAGCTGCCCTCCAGGCTGTAGCTCACCCCGTGGCGCTCGGCGAGTTCGGGCAGCGCCTTTTTCTGCAGTTCGGCAAGAATGCGGCGGCTGTTGTTCTGCGCCTTGTCCACATCGGCGGTGACTTCCACCGCCAACTGTCCCTGGGCATGGCGAATGGCCTCGAAGCCACGGCGCGACTCCCAGCTCACCACGCTGGGCAGGGGCACGAAGTCGCCATTGGGCAAGCGGATATTCAGGCGCTCAAGGATGTCCAGGCGCTCGCGTTCCAGGCGCGGCAGCAACACGCGCACCTCCAGTTCGTCCTGTCCCACCTGCACGCGCTGCACCAGGTTGCCGTCGAAAGCGGCGCGCAACTGGCGGCTCAGGCTTTCCGTGGTGAGTCCCAGCGCCTCGCCGGTCGGCGTCAGGCGGTAGATCAGTTGCTCGCGGCCATACGGCAGGTCGTCGGCCACATCGCTCACCCCGGGCACGGCGCGCAAGGTTTCCTGCAGGCTGAGCGCGGCGTTTTTCAGACTTTCTGCATTCTCGCCGCTCAGACGCACGGTCAGATCACGGTTGGGCGGGCCGGACTGGCGTGAGCTGATGCTCAGGTTTTCCAGGCCGGCGGGCATGGGGGTCAGTTCCTTCCACTTGGCGATCAGCGCCTCATTGCGCACGCTGCGCTGCTCCGAGGGCACAAGTTCGACCATGATCGAGGCGAGCTGGTCGCCGCTTGCGCCGCTGCCCGCCGAGCCGATGGTGGCGCTCATACGGCTGACGGCGGTCTGCACCAGCGGTTCGCCCAGACTATTTTCCGTGGCTTGCAGGCTGGCTTCCAGAGTGCGCAAAAAGGCTTCGCTTTGCGCCTTGGGCGTACCGGCGACGAAGGTGGCGTTGGCGTAAATCACTGAAGATTCGGGCGAAGGAAAAAACACGAACGGAATGCGTCCGCCCGCCAGCAGGCCGACCGCCAGAATCATCAGGCCGAAGGTGAGGCTGACGGTGGCGTAACGGTATTCAATCGCCAGGCGCACCAGCGGGCGGAAGCGATGTTCGCGGAAATGATCGAAGGCGGCATCCAGGCGTTGACGCAGTTTGGGAATCGGGCGGCGCGCTTCGGCCACGAAGGCGCTGCGCAAATGGGCGGGCAGGATAAGGAAGCATTCCAGCAGCGAAGCCATGATGACCATGATCATCACCAGCGGAATGTCGAACATGATCTTGCCGAACACGCCGCCGACCAGCAGCAGCGGCACAAAGGCGGCCACCGTGGTCAGCGAGGAGGCGACCACGGGCCAGAACATGCGCTGCGCGCCGCCGATGGCTGCGCGTTCCGGCGACTCGCCCATGGCGCGGTGGGTGGCTGCGTCTTCACCGACCACGATGGCGTCATCGACGATAATGCCCAGCGCCATGATCAGGGCGAACAGGCTGAGCATGTTGATTGAGCCGCCGAAGAGCAGCAGCAAACCGAGTGTCAGCAAAAAAGCGGTGGGCACGCCCGCCGCCACCCAGAACGCCACGCGTCCGGGCAGGAAAAGGTAGAGGATCAGCACGACCACCAGCAGACCGGAAAGTCCGTTGTTGAGCAACAGCTTGATGCGATCGGCGATGAGCTGCCATTGCTGGTCATATACCTCCAGACGCAGGCTGGGCGGGAGCGTATGGCGAGTTTTGTCCAGCCACTGCTCCAATACCTTGGCCGCCTTGAGCGCATTGCCGTTTTCCGTGCGCTGCAAAATCAGCTCCACCGCCGGTTCGCCTTGCACGTGCAGGGCGAGGCTGTTCGGGCGGGCTTCACGACTGATCTGCGCCACCTCGCCCAGGCGGATCACGCCCTGTGCGTCGCTGATCAGAGGCAGGCTGGCGAAGCCTTCGGCGTCGCGCCGCTGCTCCAGACTGCGCACCTCGCGTGCGCCGTCCTGCTCGCCGGCGATGCCCGAGGGCAGGTCGCGCGCCAGCTTGGCGATCCGATCTCCGGCATCGGCCAGGGACAGGTTCAGGCTTTCCAGTTGGCTGCTCGGGATTTCAATGGCGATACGCTCATTCGGCAGGCCGTTGATGTCGATACGGTCGATGCCTGCGGCCAGCAGCTCGCGCTCGAACTGCCGCACCCAGGGGCGCAGCTCTTGCAGGCTGGGACCGCGCACCAGCAGGCGGGCGACCGGCTCGTAACGGGTCACGCGGCTGATTTGCGGCGCTTCGGCATCCTTGGGCAGGTTGCTGAACTCGGCGACGCGCTGCCGCACCTGATCCAGCGCCACCAGACTGTCCGTGCCTTCATGCAGTTCCAGGGTGATATTCGCCACGCCCTGCGCCGCAGTGGAGGTGAGTTTCTTCACTCCGTCCACGGTTTTCAGGCGTTCTTCCAGCGGAATGATGAGGCCGTTTTCTACGTCTTCGGCGGAAGCGCCGCTCCACAGCACGCGCACACTGAGCACGTCCAGGGCGAAATTGGGGAAAAACTGCACATTCATGCGCGTGACGCCAAGGAAGCCGGCCATGAGCGCAATCAATACCAGCACATTGGCCGCGACCTTGTGGCGTATGAAAAAGGCAAGCATGGCGTTCATCAGCGAGCCGCATCCTTGGCGGAGGACGACTCAAGCGCGGCGACGGGCAAGCCTTCAATCGCATTGGGCAGATGGGTCGTCATCACCACCGCGCCTGCGCTCAGCTCCGGCGCGCGCACCAGGAGCAGATTTTTGCCTGCGTGCTGCATGTCGCCGATGCGCTCGACGTCCACGCCATGCAGTCGGCCTTCCTTGAGCAGATAGACCTTCGCGCCGCCGTGCAATGCGGTGTAGGGCAGGGCGATGACGTTGTCTTGCAGCGGCAGGCTGAGTCTGGCGCTGAGCAGGCTGCCATTGGGAATCTGCGTGGTCGTGGTCTCCAGCTTGAGCAGGGCGTCCACGCCGCGTGCGTCGGCTTCGCCGGACAGACGTTTCAGCGTGGCAGGCAGTTCTTGCCCGGCGAAATCCACCCGAGCGTGCAGCGTCTGCCCTGCGCGCAAGGCGGTGCGCAGTTTTTCAACCTGCGGCGCCGGTATCTTGGTGCGCAAATAAAGGGTATCTGCCGGGTAGAGGGTGAGCATGGTCTGGCCGGGAGAAACCTGATCGCCGGCGGCGACTTCCACGTTGCCGATGCGTGCATGGAAAGGCGCGCTCATCGCACCGCGTTCGGCGTCGCGCTGCGCTTCTGCAAGCTTGGACTCCAGCTGTGCGAGGCGTGCGGGGGCTTCGCTGATCGCCTGCTTGCGTTGAAGCACGGCGAGGCGGGCGCGGGCAAGCTGTTCGCGCGCGGCATCAGTGGCGGCGGGCGAGCCCAGGTTCTGCGCCTGGACGCTTTCATTGCGCTGCAAGCCTTGCAGGGCGATTTGCTCCACCTGTTGCTCGTGCTGCAAGGCTGCCTTGTCATTGCTCAGGTTGATTCTTTCGCGTTCGATGTCGGCCTTGATTTGCGCCACGCGCGGTTGCAAGTCGCGTGCGTCGAGCTCGGCCAGCGCTTGCCCGGCCTGCACGATGTCGCCGTCGCGCACCAGCACCTTGAGTACGCGGCCGCTGACCGGCGCAGCGACCTTGACCCGGTCGGGCGTTTCGATGCGCCCGTAGAGGGTCAGTTCGGGTTGCAGGCTCTGCGGGCGGATGGTTTGCGCGTCCACATGCCAGATTTTTTCCTGGGTGACGACCGGCGCCGGTTTGCTGCGCGTGGATTTGAGCGCCATGAAGCCGCCGATGGCGAGCAGCAGGATCAGCAAGGGGAGGATGATTTTGAGTTTCATGCGCGCATTGTATTGAGTTGGAGCGGTTTGATGTGCATTGGCGCACGCGATGTGTGGATTTGCGAACTGGATTTCGCCTCCGCCCTGGGGGCGCGGTGATCGTAGCGCCTGAAACATTGTAAACGGGCAATGACCCGGTCGTGCAGTCTGCGCGCCAGCCGCCATTCGGCGGGTTACGCTGCGCTAAACCGGCCTACGCTGGTCGGAACAATTCATCGAACCGCTCACCCAGGCGCACCATGCGGAACTGCTGGAAGAGTTGGGGCAGGGCGTGGGCAGGTTGTAATCCAGGCTTGCGCCTATTCTTCGGATGTATATGTTCGAAGTATCTATTTTTTTCGGAGGCAGCCATGAGTTATGCGCGTGTATTCAAATCCGGCAATAGCCAGGCCGTGCGTCTGCCCAAAGCGTTTCGCCTGAATGTGGACAAAGTGCTCATCTTCCGGCGTGGCGATGAAATCGTATTGCGCGAGCAGCCTATAAGCTATAAGCGCCGAAGCCATTTTTGACAGTTTGCAGACCTTTCCCGAAGACTTTGGCGGATGGCCGCGAAGACGGATCGCCGCAGGAACGCAAGGGCTTGTTGCTGGAAAACTGGGTTGAGGCTTGAATCCAGTCGAGTCTGCTTCACCGCCATGGTTGCAAGCATTTGGAGGCGCCTTGAGTGACCGTTAACAATCAAGCATCGCCATTAAGCGCATAAGAGCATCATCGAGTACAACTTGCGGCACATGCTCAATTTTGCGTGCTTTTCGCGCCACAAGATCAAGCATCCTGACTTTATTGATCAGCGCAACACCCTGCGTTTTGCATCCTGTACCCGTCAAACTGACGGCAAAACCGGCATAGCGCGCAAAGTCGCCGCCTTGGGTTATCGGCGCAACCAGCACATCACCCAGTTGATTGAACGCCTTGGTGGTAAGCACGAGGGCTGGCCGCGTACCTTTTTGCTCATTACCCAGAGCAGGATCAAGCGGAACATTCACAATATCGCCCCGTTCAAAAACGGGCATCACCACACTTCCTGGCCGACGGGCTTGGCAGCATTCCAAAGCTCCATATCGGCAGGTGGCGCAGCCTCGGGATCGCACTGAGCGAGCAGGTCGTCCAAGGTGTATTTGCGCTTGCGCGCCAAGACGATTTTTCCGTCGCCGGTCGTACGAAGAGACATCGCCTGTCCAGCCGCCAAGCCCAAGTCCTTCAATACCAGCGGCGGCAATACCGCGACGGTACTGTTCCCGTATTTACGCAGCACGACATCCATTGCAACACCTGTTTAACATTGTTGAACTTTTGTTTGCAGTGTATGGGTGGAATATTTTGGTGTCAAACACTGTTGAACACCCGCTCCAGCGATCATGCTGCGCCCAAAATGGCGCTGGACTTTTCATGTGTTGTTAGCAATTAAGGGTTTTATTCCAATCGAGTCTGACCCCTTTGCCCTATAACATTGTTGAACTTTTGTTTGCAGTATTTGGGTGGAATAAATTGGTGTCAAACACTGTTGAACACCCGCTCCAGCGATCATGCTTCGCCCAAAATGGCTCTGGACTTTTCATGTGTTGTTAGCAATCAAGGGTTTAATTCCAATCGAGTCTGACCCTATAGCCCAATTAAGCCGCACCGCGAAGCGACGTCGGCTTGAATGATTGGTTAGACCCATTCACTTAGTTTCATTATTCGTACCGCTTACCATTGAAAATCCCAGCCAAGCGCCTAATCCAGCGCCAATAAGATCAGCCACTATAAATACAGGACTCCCCGAAGCTATTGCGATTACACAGGCTATTGCTGCTCCGGCAATAACTGAATTTTTTGATTTACCAACAACCCCTCCGATGATTGGAGGAATAGCATGGCCTGCGGCAGCAACCAAAACAAATAGACTCATAAATACCTCTGATCAATCAGCTACCATGCACCTAGCCAAACACCAAAGCCGTGAATAATTGCTATGGGAAAAACCAGCGCACCAGCAATCAAAAACCCCCACTTGCCTGCGGACAAACAGACTACAACGTGTGTAATCCAAGCAGCTATGCAAGCTATAACGATAATGCCGGTTAGCTCGCCTTCACCTCGCTGTATATTTTTGAGAGTGCTCATTCTCGCTCCTTTTAGCCTAACGCGATATATACACATTTTCAGCTCGTAGGTTGGGCTGACGTAGGAAGCCCAACATGCAGCCGTTGGGGTTCGTTCCTCACCCCAACCTACGCGCTAATGCTTTGTTTTATAAAAGACCGATGAAAAATAGCACACCCCATACCCATCCAAATAAAACCTGCGATAAACCTACGACCCCGCCGTGGATGAATTTCTATTTCCAACGCTTTCCTTCACCGGATCAACCTTATCCACCCATCCCCCGCCCATGGCCTTGTAGGCATTGATCATTTCCCCAAACCCGGCGCTTTGCGCATCGACGGCGGTGAGTTGGGCGCTGAATAAATCGTCTTCGGCGTTGAGCACTTCCAGATAACTGGTTAAACCATTATCAAAACGCAGGCGGGCGAAGTAGGCGGATTCTTGCAGGGCGAGGACGCGCTTTTGCTGGGCGCTGAGGGTCTGGCGGGTTTTGTCGATGCCGCTCAGGGCGTCGTTGACTTCGCGCAGGGCTTGCTGCGCGCTTTGCAGGTAGCGGATTTTCGCCTGTTCATACAGGGCTTCGGCGGATTGCACCTGGCCTTCGATCTGGCCGAAGGTGGCCAGCGGGGCGGTGAGTCCGGCGGCCATGTTCCATGCCTGCGCCTGCCCGCTGAACAGGCTGGACAGCGGGTTGCTGGCCGTGCCGAGCGCGCCGGTGAGCGACAGGCTGGGGAAGTACAGCGAGCGCGCCACGCCGACCTGGGCGTTGGCGGCGACCAGTTGCGCTTCGGCGCTGAGGATGTCCGGGCGGCGTTGCAGCAGGCTGGAGGGCAGGTCGGCGGGAATCGGCGGCATGGCCAGCTTGTTCAGCGGCTTGCCGCGTGGGATGTCGCCGGGGTTGCGCCCCAGCAGGGTGGAGAGCAGGTTTTCCTGCGCGGCGATTTGCTGTTCGATGCCGGGTATGGCGGCCTGGGCGAGCTGGTATTGCGATTGCACCTGGGCGAGCTGGAGCTGGGAAATGACCCCGCCCTTGAAGCGCAGTTCAAAGATCTGCAGGGTGTCGGCGTAGTTTTTCAGCGTGGCCTGGGCGATGGCGAGCTTGGCGTCGCTGGCGCGCAGGGCGATATAGCTGGAGGCGACCCCGGCGACCACGCTGAGCATCACCGCGCGGCGATCTTCTTCCGTGGCTTGCACCTGGGCTTGCGCGGCCTCGGCGGCGCGGCGCGTGCGACCGAACAGGTCGATTTCCCAGGCCAGGTTGAACTGCGCGGCGTACAGGCTGGAGGGGTTGGCCACGCTGGAGGGGAAGGGCGAGGCTCCGGCTTCGGTGCTGCGGGTGCGGCTGGCATTCACGCCTGCGCCGATCTGCGGGAAGAAGGCGGAGCGCGTGGTTTGCAACTGCCCCAGGTATTGATCGACGCGCGCGCGGGCGATCTGGATGTCCTTGTTGTTGCTCACCGCTTCATCAATGAGCTGGTTGAGCACGGGGTCGTCGAAGCCCTGCCACCAGAGGAGGTCGGTGGCGTTGAGGGCGGCATTCGACGCTTGTGGCGTGGTCGTGCGCCATTGTTCCGGCATTTGCGCTTCGGGGCGCACATAGTCTGGGCCGACTGTGCAGGCGGTGAGCAGGCTGCTGAGGAGTAGAAGGCCGAATGTTGCTTGTAGGTGCGGGCCTGCGCCAGCTTCGCGGTAATTCATTCGCACATCGCCCATGCCATGTGCGAATGAATTCGCACCTACGTGTGAGTTTATCCTTTTCATAATCAGTGGGTTATGCTTCATGTTCGGCCTCCTGCGCGGGCTTGGCCTTCTTGCCCATGTCCTCCAGCGTGACAAAAAACAGCGGCACGAAGAAGGTGGCGATCAGGGTGGAGAACAGCATGCCGCCGATCACGCCGGTGCCGATGGCGTGCAGGCTGTTGGCGCCGGGGCCGGTGGCAATCGCCAGCGGAACCACGCCGAGGATGAAGGCTAGCGAGGTCATGACGATGGCGCGCAGGCGCAGTCCGGCGGCTTCGACCACCGCCTCGACGGTATCCATGCCGGCGCGCACGCGCTCGATAGCGAATTCGACGATCAGAATGGCGTTTTTCGCCGACAGGCCGACCAGGATGACCAGGCCGACCTGGAAGTACACGTCGTTTTCCATGCCGCGCGCCCAGGTGATGAGCAGCGCGCCGAGGATGGCGAAGGGCACGCTGAACACCACGGCCAGCGGCAGCGACCATTTCTCGAATTTGGCCGCCAGCAGCAGGAACACCACGATCAGGCCGAAGATGAAGGCGATGGTGGATGTGTTGCCCGAGCCGATTTCCTGCAAGGCCTGCCCCGCCCAGGCGTAGGCGAAGTCGTTGGGCAGGGTTTCATGCGCCACGGCCTGCATGGCGGCGATCGCCTGCCCGGAGCTGAAGCCCGGCGCGGCGTCGCCGGTGATTTTCACCGCCGGGTAGCCGTTGAAACGGGTGAGCAGCTTGGGGGCGGGGATGTAACGTGTGGTCATCAGCGCGGAGAGCGGCACCATCTCGCCGCGCCGCGATTTGATGTACACGCCCTCGAAGTCGGAGGGTTTGACGCGGTAGGCCGCGTCCGCCTGGATGACCACCCACCAGATGCGGCTGTACTGGCTGAACTGGCCGACGATTTGCGAGCCGAACAGCGCCTGCATGGTCTGGAACACATCGGCCACCGGCACATCGAGCAGCTCGGCCTTGCTGCGATCCAGATCGACGAACAGCTGCTGGGTGTAGGCGTTGAAGGTGGTGTTCACGCCTTGCAGTTCCGGGCGCTGGCGAGCCTGGGCGAGGAAGTCCTGCAACACTTTTTGCGTGGTGGCGGTATCGCCCGCGCCACGGTTTTGCAGATAGAACTCGAAGCCGCCGGTGGTGCCCAGGCCGGGAATCGACGGCGGGTTGATGGCGAAGGCGATGCCGTCCTTGAACTGCGAGAACTGCGCATTGAAATGCGGCACCACGCTGAAGCTGGACAGTTCCGGCGTGGTGCGCTCGGCGAAGGGCTTGAGCAAGACGAAGGCCAGCGAGGCGTTGTTCTTCACTTGGCCTTCGAGCAGGCTGTAGCCGTCCACCACGCCGACATCCTGCACGGCGGGGTGTTGCAGCAGCATGTTTTCCACCTTGGAGGAAAGCTGTTTGACCACTTCGGCGCTGGAGGCGTCCGGGGTTTGCATCACCACGAAGAAATAGCCCTGGTCTTCATCCGGCACGAAGCTGCTCGGCACCAGGCGAAACAGGCCGACAATCGCCAGAATCACGCCCAGGTAGAGCGCGAAGCCGATCAGCTTGTGGCGCAGCACCCAGCGCACCCCGGAAAGATAGCCCTGGCGGATGCCTTCGAAGGTGTTTTCAAACCAGAGGAAAAAGCCTTTTTTCTCCGCATGCCTGTTTTTCAGCACCAGCGCCGCCAGCGCGGGCGAGAGAGTGAGGGCGACAATGCCGGAAATGACGATGGACACAGCCACGGTGACGGCGAATTGCTTGTACAGGGTGCCGGTGACGCCGCCGAGGAACATGGTGGGGATGAACACCGCCAGCAGCACCAGCACGATGGAGATCAGCGCCCCGGCGATTTCGCTCATGGCGCGCTTGGCGGCCTCGAACGGCGAGAGGCCATGCTTCTGCATGTTTTCCTCCACGCTTTCCACCACCACGATGGCGTCGTCCACCACCAGGCCGATGGCCAGGATCAGGCCGAACAGGGTGAGCATATTGATGTGGTAGCCCAGGGCGTGCATGCCGATGAACGCGCCGATAATCGAGATGGGCACGGCGAGAATCGGAATGATGGTGGCGCGCAGCGATTGCAGGAAGATGAAGACCACCAGCACCACCAGCACCACGGCCTCGAAAAAGGTATGCACCACCTTGTCGATGGATTCGATGGTGAACACGCTGGAGTCGTTGACCACGCGGTAATCCAGCCCGTCGGGGAACTGCTTTTTCAGCTCGTCCAAGCGGGCGCGCACCAGTTTGGAGGTTTGAATTGCGTTCGCGCCGGGCTGTTGGTAAATGGCGATCGTGGTGGCGATTTTGCCGTTCATGCGGCTGGCCACGGAGTAATCCAGCTTGGCCAGCTCCACGCGTCCCACGTCGCGCAGGCGCACGATGGCCGCGCCGTTCTGGTCGGTGCGGATGATGATGTCGCTGAACTCGTCCGGGTTGGTCAACATGCCTTGCGCCGTGACCACGAAGTTTTGCTGCACGCCGGTCAAGGTGGGCGACGCGCCGAGCTGGCCGATGCCGAAGGTCTGGTTCTGGCTCTGGATGGCGCGCGCCACCTCGTCGGTGCTCATGCTGAACTGCGCCAGCAAGTCCGGGCGCAGCCAGATGCGCATGGCGATGTCGGGCAGGCCGAGCACGGAGGCGCGGTTGGCGCCGGGCACGCGCTTGAGTTCGTCGAGCACGTACAGATTGGTGTAGTTATCGACGAAGGTGCTGTCGAAGCGCTCGTCGGTGGCGAACACGGAAACCACCATGTTCATCGAGCTGGACTGGCTTTCCACCGTCACGCCCTTTTGCACCACGGCCTGCGGCAGTTGCGACATAGCCTGGCTGACGCGGTTCTGCACGTTCACCTGGTTGATGTCCGGGTCGCTGCCCGGCGTGAACAGCACGTTGATGCTGACGTTGCCGCTGGAGGAGCTGTTGGAATAGAAGTACAGCAGGTTGTCGATGCCGTTGAGCTGCGCCTCGATCGGCGCGGCCACCGTCTGCGCGATCACGTCGGCGGTGGCGCCGGGGTAGCTGGCGCTGACCGTGACCTGCGGCGGCGCCATATCGGGGTATTGCTCCACCGGCGTGGCCAGCATGGACAATGCGCCGCCGATCAGGATCAGGATGGAGATGACGGCGGAAAGAATCGGCCGGGCGATGAAGTAATGGGTGAACATGCCTGACTAATCTCTTGGCTGATCGTTAGCTTTTGTTTTTGTGCGCGGCGGTTGCAGGCGTGGCGGGAGCCGCGCCGATGCTCACCGGCTTGCCCGGCTGCACCTTGCTCACCCCTTCGATGACCACGCGCTCGCCGCCCTGCAGGCCGCTTTCGATCAGGATGTCCTTGTCGCCGACATAATCGCCGACCACCACGGGGCGCATTTCAGCCGTGTTGTCGCTTTTGATCACATACACGAAATGCCCCTTGGCGCCCTGCATCACCGCCAGTTGCGGGATGACGATGGCGTCCGGGCGCGTCGCGCCGAGAATGCTCACATTGACGAACATGCCGGGACGCAGACTGCGCTCCGGGTTGGGGATGACGGCGCGCACCAGCATGGTGCCGGTGTTGGCGTCGTAGGAGGGGTCGGAGAAGTCGATCTGCCCGCGATGCGGGAAGACCTGGCCGCCGGGCAGAGTCAGCTCCACTTCCAGCTTGCTTTCCGTGGGCATCACGATCTTCTTTTCAGCGATCAGCTTGCGCAGATGTTCTTCCTGATTCTGCGACACGCTGAAATTCACCCAGATCGGGTCAAGGGCGGCGATATAGGTCAGCTTGGAGTCGTTGGACATGGAGTTGATGTACGCGCCCTGGCGCTGCAAGGCCTGGCTGGCCTGACCGTCGAGCGGCGCGTAGATCCGCGTGTAGCCGAGATTGAGCTTGGCCTCTTCGACCGCGGCTTCGGCAGCGTACACGGCGGCGCGCGAGCCGTTGAGCTCCCCGGTGGCGTTGTCCAGGTCGCTCTGCGACACCGCATTGAGCTTGGCCAGCGGTTTGATGCGCGCGTAGTTGGCCTCGGCGGTGCTCAGACGCGCCTGCTGCATTTTCAGCTGACCCTGCATGGCGTCGAGCTGGGCTTGAAAGGGCTTGGGGTCGATGGTGAACATCAATTGACCATTCTTTACCGCCGCGCCCTCGGTGTAATGGATGGCGTCCAGAAAGCCGGACACGCGCGCGGTGATTTCCACGCGCTGCGAGCTTTCGGTCTGCGCGACGAAGCCCATGTCGGCGGGCAAGGATCGCGTGGCGACAGTCATGATTTCCACCGAGGGGGCGGGGCGTTGCTGAACCTTGGGCTCCTCCTGGCCGCAGGCGACCAAGAGGGCGGCGGCGAGTGCGTAAACCAGACCGGGGACAAAACGTCGGGAAGTTAAAGCGAGCAAAACCATGCAAACCCCTCTGCTCAATTCAGTGCGTAGAAAACCTAAGGAGGATAGGCGGGTTTAGGCTTGTACGCCATGCGGGCGTGGTTTTCATCGTACCCCATTTGTTGAGGGGTTTATTGAGGCGAGAAAGTAACGCAACCGCAGAACATGGACGTGAAGGACGCCGCCAGGCGTTGGCGTGCGCGCGTGTTTTCTTGGAGAGGCTTTGGGAGTAAGGTTTCACCCGCAGATCTCCCGTGAAATTATTTATATGTTTATAAAAAATCCTGGAAGATTATTTTTGTGGCTGATCTTCGCCATGCAGGCGGGGGTGGCGTTTTGCGCCGAATCCGCAGGAGCGGGGGTTGCGGTTGACATCGAAGAACGGCAGCTAGCCAAGCGAACACTGACGCTGGGCGTTTTCAATTACCTTGGCGATGAGCAGACCTACGCCAAATACGCCCCCATCGTGGACTACCTGAATCGTACGCTGGTCGAAGAGCGCATCAGGCTGGAAGTGCTGTCGCACGACGAAATGAATCAGCGCATCGCGGAGGGCGCGCTTGATCTGGCGACGACCAATCCGACGCATTTTTTGCACTTGCGCAAATTGGGTTGCGTGGACGGAGTCATCGCTTCCCTGGTCAATGAGCATGGCGGTTTGTACATTCCTTATCTGGCCGGAATCATCATCGTCCTTAATCCGCGTGAAGACATCAAAACCTTGAATGATGTGCGCGGCAAACGTATTGCGACGCCTGGGACGCATTTGCTGGGAGGGTATCAGACGCAGGTATTCGAGCTGGCGCAGGCAGGCGTTCAGATACCGCGTGATATTGCGGCGCTGCGTGTGGTGGATACGCATCAGGGCGTCGTGCGCGCCGTGCTGGACGGCAGCGTTGACGTCGGTTTTTTACGCAGCGGCATTCTGGAAATGATGGAAGATGCCGGTGAGCTGTTGCCAGGCGATTTTCGTGTCATCAATGCGCAAACAGCGGATAATTTCCCTTATCGGCATTCCACGCGGCTCTATCCCGAGTGGCCGGTGTTCAGCATGCCGCACGTCAATGAGCATGCGGTGCGTCATTTCGCCTCTGCGCTGTTTGCGTTGGAAGCGGATGACCCTGCAGCGAAACAGGCGGGCATTTACGGCTATTCCGTGCCACGGGATTATATTCAGGTCGAGGAGTTAAGCCGCACCTTGCGTTTGCCGCCTTTTGAAAAGGCTCCGGCATTCACTCTGCGGGACGTGGCGGTGCGCTGGAAATACCCTGTTCTCGCCGCCTTGCTCGCCGCGATTCTGATCGCTTTTTTGAGCCTGCGCTTGTGGGTGGTTTGGCGACGCGAGCGCCAGGCGCGCCAGTTTAACCAACTGGTGCTTTCGTCCCTGGCGCAAGGGGTCTATCAGATCGACACCCTGGGGCTTTGTCGCTTTATCAACCCCAGCGCCCTGAATATCTTACGCATCAAGGCGCAGGATGCGCTGGGGCGATCACCGCATTTGCTGTTTCATCACCACGATGCTCGCGGAGCGGCCTACCCCAGCGAGGAGTGTCCGAGCAGCAAAACTCTGGTCGATGGTCTGGTGAGAAGAAACGAGGAATGGTTCATCCGTTCAGATGGCGAGCTGTTTCTGACCGATATGTTGGTCGCGCCTATGCTGGATGGCAGAAACATCGTTGGAGCCGTGGTGATTTTCGAGGACATCAGTGAGCGCAAAAAGCTGGAGCAGCAGCTGCTGGAGTTGGCGACCACTGATGCCCTGACCGGTTTGCATAACCGCCGCTATTTCCTCAGTCGCCTGACGGAAGGTGTAGCCCGGGTCAGGCGCTTTGCCGAGCATGTCTGCGTCATCATGCTGGATTGCGACCACTTCAAGCAGGTGAACGACAGCCATGGTCATGCGGTGGGTGATGAGGTTTTGCAGGGGGTGGCGGATATTTTGCGGCAAAACATGCGTCAGACCGATGTGATAGGACGCCTGGGCGGCGAGGAGTTCGCGGTTTTGCTCAACGATGCTTGTCTTGAGTCGGCGTTGGAGTGGACGGAACGGGTGAGAACTCTGGTTGCGGCTCGGGAATATCTGGCGGGTGACGAGCGTTTTGTGGTCACGATCAGTCTCGGCTGCACCGCGCTGAGGGCGGACGATGATGAAAACAGCGTGCTTGTGCGCGCTGATCAAGCCCTGTATCTCGCCAAGCAAAACGGACGCAATAGGGTGGAGTCTTTGTAATCGCAGAGTCATCTGGCTTCTTTAGGCTGCGCAAGTTCAAATTTTGCGGAGTGTCGATGCGATGAAGTTCAAGCCCGTGTTCGCCCTTGCGGCATTGCCCTTTGCCCTGCTAGTCGGTTGCGGCGGCGATGACGAGGTCGCTGCCATCCAGCCCAGCGCCCAGCCTTTGACCGTGACTATCGCCCATATCAACGATCACCACTCCAACCTCGCTGCGCTTTCCCAGAGCATGAAATTCAACGGCAAGGACACAACCGTTGAAATCGGCGGTTTCGCACGCGTCAAGACCGCGTTCGATCAAATGACCGGCAAGCCCAATCTGCTCAAGCTGCACGCCGGCGATGCCTTGTCAGGTACGCTTTACTACACCTTGTTCAAGGGCGAAGCCGATGCTGCGATGATGAACACCGTGTGCTTCGATGCCATGGCAGTCGGCAACCATGAATTTGACGAAGGCGATTCACGTCTGAAGAGCTTTATCACCATGCTGCAGTCGGGTTCCTGCAAGACTCCGGTGCTTTCCGCCAACGTGATTCCGGCAGTAGGCACCCCGCTGGCTCCGACCAAAAGCGACGACACCATCAAGGCCTACGCCATCAAGGACTTTGGCGGCCAGAAAGTCGGTATCGTCGGCCTGACCATCAAGGGCAAGACCCAGGGATCTTCCAGCCCCTTGTCAACCACCGTGTTTGAAGACGAAGCGACAGCCGCGCAAAAGGCCATTGATGCACTCAAGGCGCAAGGCGTCCAGCGCATCGTGCTGCTTAGCCATATCGGCTACAGCATGGACAAGAGCATTGCCGCCAAGCTGACCGATGTTGACGTGATTGTCGGCGGTGATTCCCACACCTTGCTGGGCGATTTCACCGCCTACGGTATCACCACATCCTCCGGCAGCTATCCGACCATGGCCAAGAACAAGGATGGCGAGAACGTTTGCATCGTGCAGGCCTCCGAATACTCCAAGGCCATGGGCGAGCTGACTGTCAACTTCAATGCCAAGCAGGCTGTGGACAGTTGCTCTGGCAAAGAGCATCTTCTGTTGGGCGAGACCTTCACCCGTAAGGATGCGGCGGGTAAGACCGTAACCCTGGCGGGCGCTGATCTTGACGAAGTCAAGGCTATTATCGCCAAGGATGCACAGCTCTGGTCGCTCAAGCCGAACGCCGAAGCCGAGGCTGTGCTCAAGAGCTATTCAGACAAGGTCGATTCCTTGAAGAAGGAAGTGATCGGTACCGCGACCGACCTGCTCTGCCTTGAGCGCATTCCGGGTATGGGCTATTCCAAAACTCCAGGCTGCAAGGAAGCCACCAATGCGCACGGCGGTGACATTTCCAACCTGGTGGCCTATGCCTTCCGCGATATGAGCATCACTTCGCAGATCGCGATCCAGAACGCGGGCGGCGTGCGTATCGACGTTCCGGCGGGCGATGTGACCATCGGCACGGCCTACACTCTGTTGCCGTTTGCCAACACCCTGACCGAGTTGGACATGACCGGTACGGAAATCAAGGCTGTGCTGGAAGAGGCGGTCGAATATGCGGTGAAGAGCGGCGGTTCGACCGGCGCCTATCCGTATGCTGCCGGCCTGCGTTGGACGGTGGATCTGTCCAAGCCCGCCGGTTCGCGTTTCAGCAACCTGGAGTACAAGGGAAAGAAGGATAGCGCCTGGTCTGCACTGAACATGAGCGCCAGCTACAAGGTGGTCACCAACAACTTCCTGGCCACAGGCCAGGATGGCTACGCCACCTTCAAGAAGGTTTCTGAGAGCGGCCGCGCCCTGGACACCTATCTTGATTATGCGCAGTCCTTCGTGGACTACACCAAGAAGGTGAAGACCCTGAGCCGCCTGCCGGTGAGCGAATACTCCACACAGGCGATCTATGACAAGAACGGCTTGCTGCAACAGTAATCCGTAACCGTCTGACGGTAGAGAAAACCCGGGGCGCAGGCTCCGGGTTTTTTTATTGTCTGAAGAAACTTTCCGAGGTTTGGATTCAAGTTTGCGATACTGCGCGGAAACAGGAAACGAAGGCAGGCAATGGCGACTTTGGCTGAACACGATGACATTGCATCCCTGCGTGGGGTGGGTGAAGCCATGCGTGCGCGCCTGCACGCCCTGGGCTTGCATCGTATCCGTGATGTGTTGCTGCATGCCCCGCTGCGCTATGAAGATCGCACTCACATCAGTTCAATAGCCGGGCTGCGTCATGGCGAGGAAGCCCTGGTCGAAGGCCTGGTGCAGCATGTGGAGCACAGCCAGAAAGCGAGGCAGACCACTTGGCGCGTGTCGCTAGCCGATGACACGGGCGTGATCAACCTGTGGTTTTTCAATCCGCCGAACGGTGTTGCCGCCCTGCTCAGGCCGGGCCAGGCGCTGCGCGCCTTCGGTGCGGTCAAGGGCGGATTGATCGGTTTCGACATGGCGCACCCGGAGGTGCTGCGTTTGCCTGCGCCGCTGGATACCGCGCTCACCCCGATCTATCCCGCGCTGGCGGGCTTGGCGCAGGGTTATCTGCGTCGCGTGGTGAACGAAGCCTTGAACCTGTGGTCGCGGGAAGAGGCCATTCTGGCTGATTTATTGCCGCACGAACTGGCGCAGGCTTTCGGTTTGATCGGCTTGCGCGAGGCGGTGTTGTGCCTGCACCGCCCGCCGCCGCAGGCTGCGTGTTTGCAGGCCGCCAGGCAGCGTTTGGTTTTTGAGGAATTATTGGCGCAGCAACTGGCCATGCGCCGCTGGAAAAATCATGCGCAGCACGGGTCGGCCAAACCTTTGCCCGGCGCGCAAGCCTTGGCCGAGGCATTGCGCCAGCGTCTGCCTTTTGCACTGACCACGGCACAGCAGCGTGTTTTGAGCGAGATTGCCGAAGACTTGGCCAAGTCGCATCCGATGCGTCGTCTGGTGCAGGGCGATGTCGGTTCGGGCAAGACCGTGGTGGCTGCGTTGGCGGCCTGCGCGGCGCTGGAATATGGTCAGCAAGTTGCGCTGATGGCGCCGACCGAGCTTTTGGCCGAACAGCATCAGCGCAATCTGGCCGCTTGGTTTGAGCCGCTGGGGGTTGGAGTGGCGGCGCTGACGGGCAGCCAGCGCAGCGCTGCGCGACGCAAGGCGTTGCAGGCGGTGGCGCAGGGGCGGGCGCGGGTGGTGACTGGCACGCATGCCCTGTTTCAGGAAGGGGTGCAGTTTCACGATCTGGGCTTGATCGTGATCGACGAGCAGCATCGTTTCGGCGTGCAGCAACGTCTGGCGCTCAGCGAAAAGGGGCGGCAGGGCGAGCGTCATCCGCATCAACTGGTGATGACCGCCACGCCCATTCCGCGTACGCTGGCCATGACCGCCTATGCCGATCTGGACGTGTCCGTGCTCGACGAGTTGCCTCCGGGACGCACGCCGGTCGCTACCGCCGCCGTGCCGGATACGCGCCGCGAGGAAGTCATGGGGCGGCTGGGCGCGGCCTGCCGTGCGGGTCGACAAGCGTACTGGGTCTGCACGCTGATCGAAGAGAGCGACAAGCTGGAAGCCAAGGCGGCGGAAGAAGCGCATCTGTCTTTGACGGCCTCCTTGCCCGATCTGCGCATCGGCCTGGTGCACGGGCGCATGAAGCCGCGCGACAAGGACGCGATCATGCAGGCGTTCAAGTGCGGCGAGCTGGATATTCTGGTCGCCACCACGGTGATTGAAGTCGGTGTGGACGTGCCCAATGCCTCGCTGATGGTGATTGAAAACGCCGAGCGGCTGGGGCTGGCGCAATTGCACCAGTTGCGTGGACGAGTGGGACGCGGCGCGGTCGAATCGAGTTGCGTGCTGTTGTTCAGCCCGCCCTTGTCGGCCATTGCCAAGGAGAGGCTGGCGGTGATGCGCGAAAGCAATGACGGTTTTCTGATCGCGGAAAAAGACCTGGAACTACGCGGGCCGGGCGAGTTTCTGGGCACGCAGCAGACCGGCCTGGCGCGCATGCGCTTCGCCGATCTGGCGCGAGACGGCGCACTCATCCCGCAAGCGTGCGCAGCGGCGGAGCGGATGTTGCGTGAACATCCTCAGGCTGTGGAACCCCTGATCGCACGTTGGGTGGGGGCGGGGATGGAGCTGGCCAAGGTTTGATCAGGGCTTGAGCAAGGGTATGTAGTCCACAAGGAATGTGCCGCCTTCAGCGTAGGGCAGCTCTTCATCAATCAGGGTCGGGGTAATGCCCATGCCGTAGGTGAATTCACCGACCGTGGTGTTGATGGGGCGGTCGGTAATGATTTCGCCGAGTTGGTAGGGCTTGCCGTCCTGGTGCGCAAAGCCAACGTTGGCGGTACGCAAATAGCGCAAGGTGAAGGGGGTTTCGGGGAACACGTCCTTGCCGAAATCATAACGCTGGGTCACCACAACCTGGCGATAACGTCCCGCGCCGGCCAGCGCGTTTTGGCGGGTCGGCAGGAACAGCTCAGGACGAATGCGACCAGCGCTATCCAGATGTTCATTGCGCGCGGTGAAATCGCGCATGAGTTGCAAGCGCAGGGCTTGAGCCTGCTTGATGGCGTTGGCGTCCTTGTTGGCGATCAGGGGTTCCAGGCTGGGCCAGTCGGCCGGGTAGCCGTTCTTTTTGCTGATTTGCGCAGCAAGATAGCTTTCAACGGTTTTTGGCATGTCGCCGTACAAGGAAGCGCCGACGACATAATCGAGGAAGACGCGGAATTCGCCTTTATTCAAGAATCGGTTTTGGGGTTCCTTTTCAGTCATGAATCCTGGGGTTTCATCCATCAGGGCTTGCGCTTTGGCGGTGTAGCCGAGGTAATTCATTTCCTTCCAGCCTGCGTCACCCGCGAATTTGCGCGGTAACGCCCACGTGGAGTCAATGGTGTTGCCTACGCCGGAGGTGTATGTGGCGTTTTGACCGATTTCAGATTGACGCACATTGCCGGAGTGGCAGCCTACGCATTGGGTGAGTTCTGAGGGCGTCTGCGGACGCAGGGCGCCCTTGGAGTCCTCGATCCAGCCCGCCAGAATCCAGCCGACGCCGTTTTCAATCCAGCCTTGTTCGCGGTTGGCATACACCGGAGCGCCCTCGTCCTTGAGCGCCATGCCAAATTCTTCCGGGTACCACGGATGAGCTTTGTACATGTAGCGGATTTCCTTGACCCGTTGTGCGCGCGTACCGGGGAACGAGCTTACGCTTGGCTTGCTGCCATCGGCCTCAACATCGACATAGTGCAGCGGGTGGGCGAACTCAGTGCCAAGGGGATACTGGCCGCGAACGATGCTTATGGTTTTAGCCGCACCAACATAGTTTGTTTCACCGCTGAGTCGATCCTGGATATTGCGTTCGACCAGATCGAGGTTGGATTTGTAAGTGGCGAGATCGAAAGCTCCATCCTCGCGTTGCATTAAAACGGAAGGCAGGCGGATATAAATGCCGGAAACACTGCCCGCAAGGGGGGTGAAAATACCGTAGGGCATGAAATTGACGGCGCGCCAGCCGGTATTCCAGCCTTGTCCATCGTTGAAGAATCCGCGTGTTTCAGAACTGCTGCGTACAAAGCCATCGGCTTGCGCGGGCAGATCCTCGGGCGCCAGGCCGGGGAACAAACGGAAGGCTGAATCGATTTTGGGATCCCAGTCCTTGACCGAGCCGGGGCGTTGCACAAAGGCCGCCGTCCAGTTGTCCTGACGCACATAGGCTTGCATATCCCAGTCATCAGGCTTGTAGCCTTGGGCATCGACGGCTTTGCGCAGCTCTTCGGGCTTCAGGGTATTAACCCATGGGTTAATGCTTGAATTGACGACATAGGGATAATTAACCACGCCGAACGCATATTCGGCCTGAAGATTGCCTACATTCGGATTGCCCCCGGCCATGGGGTTGTTGTTGCCGAGTTTCAGACTCCATACGCCGTCGGTATGACAAAACATGCAGGCATTTTGCGCACCATGACTGGTTTCGATATAGCACTGGGCTGGGATGTGCGCATGCGGATTGGGGAAAGTAGCTCGGCTAATGGGTTCGCCCTTGAGAGCAGAGGGTAGGGGCGGATTTTGCGGGGGCGTTTCCGGTTGCGGCGTCGGGGTGGCAGGTGTTTCGGCTGTTGTGCTGGACCCTCCGCCACAGGACATGACCCCAAGCCCAATCAAGCCGAGCGCAAGAATGACGGCAACGGGTATAAAAATCATTCGATCGCTTTGCATAAGTCACCTGCTCGTAGCGCCTTGTTGGTAAATACCTGGATCGATTGATTCAAGCAGTTATCAACAAGACAGGGCTGGAGGTTGCTCCCCAGCCCTGGATATACAAACCTAAACCAGGTTCAAGTCTCGATTACTTGACGGCGGGCATACCACCGATGTAGCCAACATGCGCGGTCAGGCGATAGTTGGAAACACCGCGGTTGTTAACGCCATAGGTGCTCTTGGCCAGGGTTTCCAGACGGGTCTTGAGATCCTTGTTCATGCTGGAAATCCAGTCGCCTTGGTGCTGGTTGTTGGACATGATGTAGGCATAGCCATTCATGTCATCCACAACTTGCAGGCCGGTTGACTCCGCGCCTGCTGCCACGCTCAGGATGCGGCTCAGCTTCTTGGTATCGACGTTGTAGGCCCAGACGTAGTTGTTGACGTGGTTGCCGGAGTCTTCACCAATGAACAGGGTGCGCATTTTTTCGGAGTAATGCACGTTGTCGGTGTTGGCGATGAAGTTCACGTCAGCGGTATTGCCGTTGGCGTCTGCAGTGATCGGCTTGCCAAGCAGGTTGGTTTCAACATAGGCCTTGGTAGCGACATAATCCGAGTTGATCGCGGCGCCCTTGGTGTCTTTCTGGCCACTGGCCAGATCGAAGGTGTAGGTCGCACCAGCGTTGTTGCCCTTCACGCGGATGTGGTCAACCGGGCCGCCGTCTTTGGCCAGCATCGAGCTTTGGGTGTAGCTGATGGCGTAGTACATCTTCTTGTCTTTTTCGTTGAACGCCACGCCTTCACCCTTGGTGAACTCGGTGGTTGCGCCCAGGTAGGCGGCATAACGACGGGTTTCCAGGAAGGCGGCAGCCTTTTCCATGCCGGGCTTGAGTTTCAACCAGATGGTTTCAGACGAACCGGCGCGGGTCGGGATATAACCGGACTTTTCGGTGAAAGAAGTTTCAAAGATGTCGCCAATGGTGGTGCCGTTGTCGATGATCTTCTTGATTTCATCGTAGCTGGCTGATCCGAGCTTGACCCAAGTGATGTCGGCGGTGCCTCCATCGGTACCGTCGGCAGAGGTTTGATTCCACTTGGCGGCGTACAGGCTGCCGCCAGCTTTCGGGTCGTTCTGCTTGTCACCTACAAACATGAACAGGCCGGAGTAGGCGCCATCATCACCAAAAACCGCAGTGCGACCGTCGGCGGCAAAGCGCGCCAATTCCCAGGTGCCGCGACCCATTTCATAGTGCTTGGTGACGGCATAGCTGCCGTCTTCCTTGACGGCGACTTCTGTGGGGTAGCCGTAATGGTAGGGGTTGGCGGTCTTAGAACCATTGAAGTACACCTCGGTCATGGCCTTCAGGCCAGCTTCGGTGGTTTTGTAGGATTTTTCGCCAGGTACGAAGTAAAGATCGTAGTCTTCTTCGCCGCCAAGGTGGGTATTCCAGGGAGTGGGGCCGCCGAAGCAGAAAATCCAGCCGCCGTTGACAGACTTGAAGTCAACCGGCTTCTGGCTGGTAACGCTCAGCTTGCCGTCGCTGGCCTGGGCGATGCTGGAAATGCCCATTTCCATCGGCATACGACCATACCAGTTGGCGACTTTGTAAGCGGTCTGACCATCGGCCAAGATATCGTCGTATTCCCAATGGTTGACCAGGAACAGCTTGCTGCCCACTTTGAGCAGGCTGTTGGAGTCGGCGGTTTCCGCAATCACCATGTCGCCGTTCGGATCTTTGAGCGGGGTCATGTTCATGTCGTACAGCTGAGCTGCGGCGTATTTCTTGCCATTGACTTCAGAAATGACATCGGTGTTTTTGAACAGGCTGGTGTAGCTCAGCGGGTAGGTTTTGCTGCTGCCATCGCTCATGGTGACAGTGACTGTCGAAGTGGTATAGGTTTTGAGCATGTCGGCATCAGACGTCGGTGTGGGCGTGCTGCTGAACTCGACGGATTTGACGGTGGGAGTGACGGTAGCGACTTCATCATCACCGCCGCAGCCGGTCAGGGCGACGCCGACGGCCAGGGCGACGGCGCTCATGGGGAACAGGGCAAGCAAACGTGGGTTCATGGAACGATCTCCGTGCTGTGGTTGGAATTTGTTTTGTGCAAAGCCCGCACTTTATGAATTAGTTTTGTTTATCCTTGATGACAGCGCGCAACGGTCTTGACTGCCTGGGATGCATGTCGCGCGTTGGCCGACATCAAAGGGATGAAAGAGCGGAATGAACCTACAAAATGCCCCCAAGTCCTGGTTGAATGCGCCAGGCTCCCTGACCAGACATCTGCGGCGCGCCTGTGCGGCTACATTGTCCGTCGATGTGAGGACAGAGGGCTGGGTGAGCGCTGAACGTGAGGTGGCGCGAGCGCTCCGGGTACGTCTTGGGGTGAAGGTCTGGCGACGCGAGGTGGTGCTGCGCTGCGCCGACGTGCCGTTCGTCCATGCGCAGAGTTATGCCACGCGGGCGGGCGGGCGGGCTTTGGGCTTGCAACGCTTGGGCGGGCGACCTTTGGGCGAGATTCTGTTCGTGCGCGCGGCCTATTGCGCACGACGTGCCATTTTGCGGCGCTTTTCCCTGTCGGGGAATGGAAAACCCTGGCGGCGCTGGGCCTTGTATGTCGTGCGCGGTCACCCTGTCCTGCTGTATGAGGATTTTTTGCCGGGATTGCCGCGCAGCCGTACTGTCATGGAGCGCTGTCACGCGGGTGCAGCTTGCACGGGATAAGTTGCCGTGACCCGTTACACAGGAGTAGAGCCTATGCTTGAGCTTGAAGAGCTTGCCAGACCGGTCGCCGAGGGATGCGCCCGTGTTTTGCGCCTGCGCCTGCGTGAGTTCGTGCAGCGCGGACAGGCGTTGCTGGATGCGCCGCAGGCGGAGGAAGCCTTGCACGATGCGCGGGTGGCCATCCGCCGTGCGCGGGTGTGGATGAAGCTGGCGGGCGAGATCGTCGGCGTGGGCGACAAGGATCGTCATGCTTTGCGTGATTTTGCGCACGAAAGCTCGCCGGTGCGTGATCTTGAGGTGCAGCTGGCCTGGCTGTCGTCGCTTGCAGTGAACGAAGAGGAGCAGCTTGGGCGGCAAGCCCTGCTGGAGCTGGTGCGCAGCGAGTACGAGTCCCGCCATGCGCGTTTGCTGGAAACCCTGCCGGGCGCGCTGGCCGGGGCTGAGCATGCGCTGAAAAGCCTGCGTGTGCTGGATGAACATGACGAGCCGATGGGAGCCTGGCTGGCGGAGCACTGGATGGACGTGGCGCAATTCATGATCGAGGATGTGCCGCATCTGCCGGATAACCTGCATGCGGTACGCCTGGTGGGCAAGCAGTTGCGCTATCTGCTGGAGCCGCTAGTGGAAGCGCTGGGCGCGGAAGATGCGATGCAGGCGCTCAAGCGCGGGCAGGATGCGCTTGGGCGGGTGAACGATGCGCGCGTATTGCGCACAGCCCTGCCGCATTACGTGGGGGTGGTGATCGGGCAGCAGGTTGAGGCCGATGTGCGCCTGGCGCTGGATATGGAGCTTGCGCCGAACTGGGTGATGCCCGTGCTGTGGTCGGGAGTGCAGGCGGTGTGTCGCCATGTGCTGGAGGAAGAGACCGAGGCCTTGGCCGAGCTGCACGGTTGGCGGTTGGCGCATGGCGACGCCCTGGTCAGCGGTTTGCAGCGTATCGGCGTGCAATTGGCCGGTTCGGGGTTTGATGGCTTTGGCGGAATCGGGTAAATGCCTTTTAAGACCCGCGTTTTTGAAGTATTTTTCAGGCGAAGGCGAAAAGATTGCTATGCTGAAACTTCGTTCAATCTTGATGCTTGCAGGGAATAAGGTGTTTTCATGAGATTTCTATCTGGGCTGGCGGTCTTCCCCCTTTCGGTGCTCCTTGCGGCCTCAATTGTCGGATGCGATTCATCGAGTGATTCCGCACCCATCGCCCACACAATAATCTCCGGCGTAGTGCAGTCCGGGTGTGAGGCGCCGCAACAAAAACTCGGTTTCTCACAGGTGGAGCTGTATGAAACTACAGGTGGAAATTCTGAGTTGCTTGCATCAAGCCCGGCAGATGGCGAGGGAAAATTCCATATCGAATTTGAAGACGCTAAAAAAAATGCGGTCTATTTCCTCAGGGTCAGGCTTCATTCGCAAGTCGATTTGATCAGCGTTTTGGGGTCGGAGCCTGCTTCGAGTGTCGTAATCAATGAGCTGACCACGGTTGCGGCAGCTTATTCGTTTTCCCGTTTTTTTGATTTTGAAAAGGGCTTGATCGCTGGAAGGGGTCAGCTATTGCCTCTGCAAATCGCAGCCGGCATGAATGCCAATCTTGTGGATGTGCAAAACGGTTGCCCTTCGATGCGGATGCTGAGTCCTCCCAATGCGGATCAAACGAATTCGCTGCGTTCCTTGCGAAGTTTGGCGAATCTTGCTGCATATTGCATGACGGATGTCCCTTCATGTTTACCTGAGCTTCAAGGTTATGTAGCGGGCGACGGCCATCCAACGCCGAAGGGCTTGCTTGAATCTTTGGTATTGCTTGCTCGTAATCCGGCAGGCGATGTTTCCGGGGTGTATGAGCTTTCGAGAAAAGCGGACGTTTATGAACCTGATCTTGATAAAATGCCGGATGCTTGGACGATTGCAGTCAAGGTGAATGACACGGGTAGCGCGCAACTTGCCTTTGGCGGCCCCGCCAACACTGTTTTTGACGAGCGGGGCTATGCGTGGATCAATAATAACGTTGTGCAGGGAGATACGGTTTCATCGAATTTTATTGTGGTTCTGAAGCCTGACGGAACGCCTTCAGACGGTAAAAATGGCACGCCAGTTTCGCCCATTACGGGCGGGGGTATCCTTGGAGCCGGTCTGGGTATTACCTATAACACCTTCTCTCGCAGTATCTGGCTGGGGGATTTTGGCTGGGGCGGCGTGAACCCGGTTAATTTTGGGAATGGTTCGGTTTCTGAGGTCGCTCTGGATGGGCGTCCGCTATCTCCGGAAACGGCCTACGATGGAGGCTCCGATCGGGTTCAAGGGATTGTGGTCGATAATCAGGGAAATATCTGGTCGGCTAGCTACGGCAATAACAAGGTGATCGTGTTTCCCGGTGGAAATCCAGAAAAGGCTCAGGAAATCGGCCTTGATTGCCAGCCGTTCGGTCTTGCGCACAATCCGGAGGACGACACGGTCTGGGCGGCGACCGTAGGTTGCCAGGAGGGGGTGGCTGACAGCGTGGTAGCCCACTATGCCTTGCAGGGCGGCGTGATCAAACAACTGTCCGTGACCAAGGTCGGCGACGTATTGAAAGGCCTGGATGTTGATTTCGACGGTTCGGTATGGGTGGCATCGGGGAACGACAGTTCGGTATATCGCCTCGGCGCTGACGGTGCGCTGCTGCAGCGCGTTACGGGGGTGACGGGATTGGCTTCTCCCTGGAATGTCCGGCTGGATGATGCGGGAAATGTGTGGGTTGCGAATTTTGGCTCCATGGATCCCTATGACCCGGACAACGTGTATCTGAACGCGGCGGTTTCCGTGTTGGCGGGGGCGCGTTCACAATCGGGCAAACCTGCGGGTACGCCACTTTCGCCTCCTACGGGTTATACCCTCCCCAGCGCAGGGCAAGAGGTTTTGCTGTTCGATGGCACGCCTCTCAGCCAGACTGGGGCGGGTCAACCGAAATTCACTCCGATGATGCGCTCGGTAAGCTCGGTGCCTGATCGTGCCGGCAATCTATGGGTAACCAATAACTGGAAACCTAACTTCAACACCGATTTGACGCACAATCCCGGCGGGGATGGGATGGTCATTTTTGTTGGGTTAGCTGAGCCTACCGTGCCAGGGAGAACCCAATAAGGGCGCCTCCATAAATCCGCTGAAGCCGCGTCTGCTGCACCAAAAACCGGCTCAAAATGCTCACATACTGCGTGTATGCTACGCTTTTTCGCCGGTTTTTGGCTGGCATCCATTGGCTTGATCGAATTTATGGAGGCGCCCATAAGTTTTTCTCCACGCTTGACTTAATTCACTTTTAAGCTGGGCGAATTGCTGTTCATTGAGCGGATTTTGGCCATAACAGGCGGCATCCAGACGGCGGGTTGCGGCGGATTCGGGCAGGTTGGACACGGCTTTTTTCCAGGCGGCGCGCAAGGATTTTGGCGTATCGGCGGCTTCAAGCTCATGTAGGATGGCGCGGCGGCGTTGTCGGCGTCGCCAGCGTGCGGGCAGGATGCGCCATGCAGCAAGCGAGGCCGCAAGCACGGTGAGCAGGGCGACGATCCACGGCGACCATGCGCGCAGGGCGAGCCAGAGCGGATGCTCAACCTGCAAGGCGGGGAAGTCGATGTTTGCTTGCCGTATTTGGCCACCCTGCACATCGACAAACGGCAGGATGATGGCGGGTAGTTGCAAGAAGCCGCTGGCCTGACTTTCCAAGGTCAAGCGAACCTCGGCCTGTTGCAGCAGGGGACGCTGCGGATCAAGGTTGTCGATGATGCGCACCTGCGGCGGATAGATGCGCAGCGTAGGCGAGCTGTGCAGGCTTTCGTTCAGCCAGCGATTCAGGCCGCGTGCGGACAGGCCGCTGCCCAGGATATTGAATTTGATTTCAAAAGGACGACCGCGTGCCGCTGCTGTGGGTAGGGCGTCCTGCTTGATCTGCAAGGAGCTGACCGGCACGTCGCTGGGGATCAGTGGATTGAGCGGACGCGCCTCAAGCTGCAATGCCTGCGGGGTCAGGGTGGAGCGCACCTGCCCGGTTGTGCGCAAATGCAGGGTCGGCGGTTGCAGGCTGATGTTTCCGGCATACAGTGGCATCAGCGCCCAGCGTTGCTGGCGCAGGATACGCACGCCCTGCGCGGTCTGCACGCGGGTCTCCGAGGGGTTGAGCTTGCGCAGGGCGAAGCCTTGCGGTGTCCACTCTTCAATTTGCATGTCGAGCAGGGAGCGATCATCGACCACTTCCAGCGTGAGCAGGGTTTCCTCGCGAACCCAGGGCGCGGGGTTGGATAGCGTGGCGTTGACGCTGATTTCGGCGTGCGCCACTGGAGCGAGAAAAACCAGCAAAAACAGGATGCCAATACGCTTCATGCGACTTACCACGGCAAGCCCTCGCTTTTACGCTCCGGCGTATCGCGGCGCAGCATGGCGCGCCACACTGCATTGGGCTGGTCATCCAGCAGCTCCATTTTCTTTTCGGCGGCCAGACGGTCGGCTTCGCCCAGGTTAAGGGCGATAGGCGCATCCGCCTTGCGCGCTTCTCCTGCGCCTGCGCCGCCTGCGGACAGACCCTGAGCGTTTGAGGTTTCATCCGGCGGGAAATCGACCAGTACATCCTCGTTGTAACGCGCAAAATCGGTGGGTTTGCGTCCGGGTGGGTCTTCCGGTTTGCTGCTTTTCATGCGCTTTTCCTCGGCTTTTTGCTGCGCCAGCCAAAGATTGCTCGCCGCGTTTTCATCCTTGGGGCGCAGGCGCAGCACTTGCTCGTAGGCGGCGACGGCACGCTCGCTACGCCCGGCCAGAAGTTCGGCATTGCCCAGGTTGTAGAGAGCGTCGGCACGTTGCGTATCGCTATCCGCCAGCAGCCAGGCGCTGGTGAACGCCTGGGCGGCGTGGTTGTAATCGCCGCGACGGTAGGCGGCTGCGCCTTCGCCCATGCGCGCCTGTGCGCCGGGCAGGCGGGCGTAGAGCAGTTGCGCCTGTACGAAGTCGCCGCGTTGCCAGGCGGCATAGGCGCTGGACGGGCTGGTCATGAGCGGGGCAGCGTACAGGTCTGGCGACATGCCGCCACTCAAGCCTAGGCCAAGAATGGCAAGCATCGGCATGGTGAGCGGCGGGCTTGCGGTTTTGCGGCGCAGTCCGAAGCCGGGCATGTAGGCCATTAGAAGCAGACTGATTCCAAGCAACAACGGCCAGATGAACAGCTCATTCCAGCCACGGTTTTTTCCTGCAATGGACCGGCTGGGCAGGGCGTGAATGGCGGCGGCCAGGGCGCGCAAATCGGCATCGCCATCGTTGACTGCGATAAAAACGCCGTCGGTGCGTTGCGCCATTTCTTCCAGTGCGGCGCGATCCATGCGGCTGAGGAAGGGCTGGCCGTCGAGTTGGAGATAACCGCCCGCGCCGTCGGGAATTGCCGCGCCCTGTTCGCTGCCCATGCCGAGGATGAACAGCGGGATCTGCGCCTCACGCAGTTTTTCCACCGCTTGCAACATGGCATTGCTGCGTACGGCGGCGCTGTCTCCGTCGCTGACCAGCAGAATGGCGCGGGCGTGGTCGCCGGAAGCGGGCAGGCCGCGTGCGGCAGCCTCCAGCGCCAACGCAAGCTCCGTGCCGGGAGCGTCATCCAGCAGGTGTTCGCTTTGTTGCAGGGCATATCGAAACACCGCCGGGTCGCTGCTGGGCGGCATCACTACCCCGGCGCTGCCCGCAAACAGCGCCAGTCCCAGCGATTCTCCGCCAAGCACATCCGGCAGGCTGTGCAGCTTGAGGCGTGCGCGTTCCAGACGCGTGGGGCTGATGTCCTGCGCCTGCATGGAAGCGGAGACATCGAGCAGCGCCATGACGCGCACATCTTGACGGGATGCCTGCCCAGCGTCGCCTTGGGGTGCGGAGTCAAGCGGCAGACGCGGCCCGGCCAGGGCGGCGACCAGGCATAGCCACGCGCCCAGATGCAGAGCATTGCGCCAGACGCGGGCAGGCTCATGGCCGTGCAATGCCCAGGGGCGCAGGGCGGGGTCGGCATAATCCAGCAAGCTTTGCCGCTTGAGGCGGGCGAGCAGCAGAAACAGCGCAGGGACGAGCAGCAACAAAAACGCCCAGGGCGCGTGCCAATGAAGATTCGTCAGCAGAAGATTCGAGAGCATCACCGTCGCCCTCCGCCGCGCAATTCCGCCCATTGCCCCAAGGCGAGGATGAGCAGCGCCAAACCCAGGGGCAGGGGATACCAGTCGAGCTTGGCGCGCTCGGTGGGCGGTGGGGCGTGTGCCGCTTCGCGTTGGTTGATGTCGTGCAGAATGCGGCTCAGGCTTGCGGCGTCGCTGGCCTGATAGGCGCGCCCGCCGCTGATCTGGCTGATTTCATCCAGGCCGGGTTCACGTTGGCCGTCGGCCTGTGCGCTCGGTGGCAGGCTGTCCGGAGTGACGGCGATGCTGTAGATATGCAGCCCCAAACCTTGGGCGTAGGCCAGCGCCTCACGCGGGCGCAGCAGGCCGCCGGTGTTGTCGCCGTCGGAAAACAGCAGCAAAAGCGGCGGATTGCGCGTGTTGGCGGCGATACTGCGCATGGCGACCCCCAGCCCTTCGCCGATGGCAGTGGCCGAGCCTGTGCTGCCAGGCGCAAGACGGGCGAGCTGCGCCTGCACCACGGCACGGTCGCTGGTGAGCGGGACGATGCTGGCGGCGTGGTCGGAAAACACGATCAAGCCCATGCGGTCATGCTCTCGCGCCTCAATGAAGTTGGCGGCGGCATGTTGCAGCACTTGCATACGCGGCACGGTTTTCTCATCGAGCTGCATGTCCTGAATCGACATGCTCGGCGAAAGATCGATCAGCAGCAGAATATCGCGCCCCTCGGCGATGGGCGGTAGCCAGCCGCCGTCGGTTTGTGGCTGCGCGGCGGCGAGGATGAGCAGGGCGAGCGTCCACGGCAGCCAGAAGCGGGGTTTGCGCTGCGCATCCTGCGCCTTGAGCGACATGGTGGCCAGCACGGGGTGACGCAGGCGCAGCGGGGTGCGGCTGAAGGCGACGGGCGCGCCGACACGCCAGCGCCAGGCCAGCCAGAGCACGGGCGGAAGCAGCAGAAGAAACAGGGGGTGGGCGAAGCTGGGCATCAACTAGACGCCTCGTTGTTTTGGATTCCCCGTTGGCCAGGAGTAGAGGGAGCAAAACACGGTTTGAGCAAGGCGCGAAGCTCATCAGTCTCCAGCGTCTGCTGACCGAATCGAGCCGCGTGCAGGCGCTCGATCAAGTTCCGCCAAGCCGCCGTATCCATGCCGTAAGGCGCTTGTCCGGGGTGCAGGATGTTGAGGTGATGGTGGTGACGTAGGCCATGTTCAATCCGGGCGGCGATGTGCGACGCGGGACGAGCGCCGTGCAGGGCGCGTTCGGCTTGCCACAGATGCCAGCGGGCGAGCAGACGACGGCGCAGCAGGAAGGCGGTAAGCAGCAGGCTGGCGATAAACAGGGCGGCGATCAACATTGCGAACGGCCCCCATCCAAGCGCCGATGAGCCTGGAGCGAGCACAGCCGCCAGGCCGTCATACGCCGGAATGGGAGGGATGATGTCGGCCATGCCGTCCAACGTCTGCGCCATCAAAATGCCCCTGCCGGCGGCGAGGCCAGACCTGATGCCAGTTGCGCCAAATCCTCATCGGCGCGCACGCGCAGCAGATGTCCGCCCAGGCGCAAGGCCAGGTCTTCCAGACGTTGCCGTCGTTCAGCATTGAATTGCGCATAGGCGTGGCGCAGGGCGGAATCTTCGGTGTCGATCTCAATGTCCGCTCCCGCGCCTGCAATCTGGATGCGGCCAAGACGCGGCAAGGCGTCTTCCTGCGCATCTTCGATCAAGGCCAGACGCACATCTGCACGCGCCGCCAGACGTTGCAGCAGGCGTTCATCGGCCTGAGTCAGAGCAAGAAAATCGGAACACAGCCATAGCCTTGAGCCTTGCGGCAGGCTGATTTCCAGCTCGCTCAACAGCGGCGTCCAGCGGCTGGCCGCGTTGTCGGCGCAGGGCGGACAGGGGGCGCCCAGATCGTGCAGCGCCCGCTGCAATGCGGCGCGCCCGGCGCTTGGCGGGTGACTGAGATGCTCGGCATGATCCAGCAGGCTGATGGCCAGCGCCTCGTGCCCACGGTTTGCGCTGGAGAGCAGCAGCGCCGCCAGCCTGGCCGCCTGCGCCGCCTTGAGGCGTGCGTGCGTGCCAAAACGCATGCTTGCGCCGCGATCGGCCACCACCCAGAGCGCGGCCTGACGGGTTTCGCCATACACGCGCACGAAGGTTTTGCGCAGGCGCGCCGTGACGCGCCAGTCGATGCGGCGCGGGTCGTCGCCCGGCTGGTAGGGGCGCAGGTCTTCAAAGTCGATGCCCGCACCGCGAAAGCGCGAGGCTTGCTCACCGCGTTGCAGATGTTCGCTCATGCGTCGTCCTGTGGGCGTTTCGCTCGCCAATGCGGCGATTTCGCCTAGCTCGCGTTCGCTGAGCAGCGGGGCGTGGACATCGGCAGCGCCACCACTGTCACGTCCAAAGCGGGCGAAAGGCCAAGGCATATCTCCCCAGCTCAACGGAAATTTATTCAATCGGAAGGGCATCGCACAGCCTTGCGATCAGCGCATCACGATTAACCCGCGCCAGTTGCCCGACCGGGCTTAACAGCAGGCGGTGGCGCAGGGCGTCCGGTGCGATGTCGAGCAAATCCTCCGGGGTGACAAAGTCGCGTCCGCGCAGGAAGGCCAGAGCTTGCGCCGCCTGCGCCAAGGCCAGCGAAGCGCGCGGGGATGCGCCGCAGTCGATCTGTCCGGCGGCTTCGGCAACATGCTTGCCCATATCGCGGGTGGCGGCGACCAGGCGCACGATCCAGGCTTCCAGTTCAGGCGCAAGATGCACGGCATTGATCTGGGAACGGGCGTTCAGCACCCAGGCGACATCAATCTTCGGCGCTTCGCTGCGGGTTGCAACTCCGGCGCGATGACGGCGCAGAACTTCCAGTTCATCGCTTTCCGAAGGGTAGTCAAGTACCACATGCAGCAGGAAGCGGTCGAGTTGCGCCTCGGGCAAGGGATAGGTTCCGGCTTGGTCGAGCGGGTTTTGCGTGGCCATTACCATGAACAGTTCGGGCAGGGGATAGGACACCCCGCCGATGGTCACCTGGTGTTCCTGCATGGCTTCAAGCAGCGCGGCCTGCACCTTGGCCGGGGCGCGGTTGATCTCGTCGGCGAGCACGATTTCATGAAACAGCGGCCCGGCGCGGAAGTTGAACTGATGGGTTTCGGGGTCGTAGATTTCCGCCCCGGTCAGGTCGGAGGGCAAAAGATCGGGCGTGAACTGGATGCGCTGGAAACTGGCGTGTACGCCGTTGGCCAGGGTTTTGATCGCTGTGGTTTTCGCCAGCCCCGGCAAGCCTTCCACCAGCAGATGGCCGCCGGTCAACAGGCTGATGAGCAGGCGGTCAAGCAGGTCGTGCTGGCCGACGATGATGCTTTCAAGGTAGGAACGCAGTTGTTGCAGGGGGATGATGTCGTGCATTGATGTTGGCTCAAAAGGTCAAAACCTTGTCGCACTCAATGACCCAGTTCGCCAGTTCGGGCATGGTAGAGGTCTCTGCGCCAGTGAAGTAGGGATGGTTTTTGTACATGCCGCAGCGCGCCATGCAGGTTGCGCAGACTTTCACCGCCACGCCGCGTGCAATCAGGGCGTTGAGCATCATGCCCAGATCCTGATCGTAGCCCTCGGGCGGGCGGCAGGCGTCCCGCGCCATGTCCACAGCGTCGTTCATGAGGAAAATCCTCACCTGTTGACCTGCATCCAGCAGTTTTTCGGCTAGACGCAGGCCGTTCCAGTTGACATCGGTGTTGTCATAGGGTCCGCGGTTAAAAACGATCAGGATGCTCATGGGGCTGTTCATTCGATGATGGGAAATTGAGCCAGCTTCCATTCCGGATAGCCTTGTTCCAGTCTGCGCGCCCTGAAGCCACGCTCGCGCAGACGGGCGACGGCTTCAAAGGACAACACGCAGTAGGCGCCACGGCAGTAGGCGATGACCTCCTTGTCGGCAGGCAACTCACTCAGCCGTTGCTCCAGTTGATCCAGGGTAAGGTTGAGTGCGCCGGGTAGATGACCGGCGGCGTACTCTTCCGGCGGGCGCACGTCCAGCACCGTCACCAGCCCCAGGCGCGAGCGCTCAAGCAATTCTTCGGCCTGGATCGGCTCCAGCTTGTCGCGGGAGGTCAGCGCCTCGCTGACCATTGCACGCACCTCGGCCAGGCGGTTCTCGGCCATGCCGCGCAGGGCGTGCAGCAAATGCAGCACATCATTTCCCGAAAGCCGGTAGAGAATGTGCTTGCCTTCTCGGCGGGCGTTGACCAGCCCGGCCTGGCGCATCTGTTGCAGATGCTGCGAAGTATTGGACACGCTCAGGCCGCTGACCGAGGCCAATTGCTCCACGCTGCGCTCGCTTTGGGCAAGATATTCCAGCAATTCCAGACGTCGCCCGCTGGAAAGAGCTTTGGCGATTCGGGCGAATTGGTCATTAATGTCTTGTTTGAAGCTGGACACGAGGGGATGGCTAAAGGCTATGGGTTGGGCTTGGTTTCAGGGTTGGTGGTGATTCTGGCATCAAAACGTTCAATTAAATAATTGAACGTTTTGATGGAGGAAAAAATTCTTCGGGAGTTGGCAGTCACAGATTCAAGGTTTGTGCGCAATGGCAGGACAGCTTTGCCTAAATCCAGTTCTTTCATTGCAGGCGAGGATTCTTCAGTGCAATTGATAATTCATCTTATTGAATTAATTTGATTTTTTATGGATATCCGTCGGGCGGAAGCCGTTGAAGAACTCAGGGATGGAGTTATTCGGCGTTTCCCAAGTTGAAACTGAGGTTGATGACCTAAGCTCTTGTTGTTTCGTGACTCTCTGGATTATCCCCAAATTCTGTGCATAAGTCTGTGAATCGAACTACTGCGAAAGTGTTCTATCTCGCGTGAAATCAGGGTTCGTCATGTTTTGGTCATGTTTTGTGCAATATTTTAAATTCAATAAAATCATAATGTTACGTTTTTGTGGCGGTTATTCGCCACCTTGTTCGTTAAATCAATAAGTTAGCGACTCGTATCAATCGCTTGTGTATAAAATCCCGTGGCACTGATTGTGAATGAGCCTCGCTTGTCAGCGCGCGTGTTTCTGCGAGTCCCTCCGGATGGAGCGGATGTATCCGCTGACGCAGTTCATGCGATATTCTTCGCCTTCGAAAGCATCCAGAGTCGGCGGGGCGTAGATTGCGTAAGTTTTTTCGAAAAGCGCTGCAAACCAGCATCAGCGGCGGGCTGCCGCTGATGCTGGTTTGCAGCGCTTCTGCACTGAACGCTGGTGAGCTGTATCGTTTGACGGATGAGTCCGGCAACGTCACTTATACCGACAAGGTTCCGCCTTCGCAGGCGAAGAAGGGCTATGGCGTGCTGGATAGTCAGGGGCGGGAAAAAGAGCATGTTGCGCCCGAGGCCAGTGCGGCTCAGCGAGTCGAGCGGCAGCGTTTGATCGATGAACAGGAGGCCGCCAAGCGGGCGGAGGACGAAAGACTGCGCCGTGAGAACCTGCTTTTGCAACTCTATGGCAGTGAGGAGGCCATTTCTGCGGCGAGGGATTCAATGCTGCAAACCACTGAAGGCAAGCGCAAGATTCACGAAATGAACGCAAGCACCTTGCGTAAGCGCATTGACTTCCTTTTGGAGCAGGCGGCCATGGGCAAGCCACAATCCCAAGAGTTGCTCCAGTTGAAGAAGCAGCTCGCCAAGGAAGAAGTCGCCATTAAAAACGTGGAGAGCGAAAAACAGACGGTCAATGCGCATTTCGACCGCATCACGGCGAGCTGGCGCATCGCCAAGGCGCGGCATGAGAGCCTGAACCCCAAGGTGGCGCCCATGGCCCCAGCCTCCGATACCTTCCTGCTTTTAGCTCCGACGCCACAGTCTTCCTTCCCGCCGTCCGAACAATAAACGCGGATAGAAACCTGGAAGGTTGCTGCAGTTCTTCCTTCATCAGCCGCCATGAGATCAGAGCCGGACTGGAATCAAACGCGCAGCCCGCCCTGCATCGCGGTCGCCAGAATCACCCGCGAATCAGCGTGCCCACGCCCTTGTCGGTCAGCAGCTCCAGCAGCACCGCGTGCGGCACGCGACCGTCGATGATCTGCACCGTTTTCACTCCGCCGCGCACGGCATCCAGGGCGAACTCGATCTTGGGCAGCATGCCGCCGTAGATCGTGCCGTCTTCGATCAGCGCTTCCACGTCGCTCGCGGAGAGCCCGGTGAGCAGCTTGCCCTGCTTGTCGAGCACGCCGGGGGTGTTGGTGAGCAGCAGCAGCTTTTCCGCTTGCAGCACCTGCGCCATCTTGCCCGCCACCACGTCGGCGTTGATGTTGTAGGCCGTGCCGTCGTCACCCACGCCAATCGGCGCAATGACCGGGATGAAGTCCTTTTTCTCCAGCGCCTTGAGAATCGCCGGGTTGATGCCCGCCACTTCGCCCACATGCCCGAGATCGATGATTTCCGGCTCGTCCATGTCGGCGCTCTTGTGCGTCATGGCCAGCTTGCGCGCACGCACAAGGCCGGCGTCACGCCCGGTTAGGCCGACGGCGCGCCCGCCGTTGCGGTTGATCAGCGCCACGATGTCCTTGTTCACCAGCCCGCCGAGCACCATTTGCACCACGTCCATGGTTTCGCGGTCGGTGACGCGCATACCCTGAATGAACTCGCCCTTTTTGCCGATTTTTTCCAGCACCTGGTTGATCTGCGGGCCGCCGCCATGCACCACCACCGGGTCGATGCCGATTTGCTTGAGCAGCACGATGTCCTTGGCGAAGGCGTTTTGCAGCGCCTCGTCGATCATGGCGTTGCCGCCGAACTTGATCACCACGCTCTTGTTGTTGAGCTTCTGGATGTAGGGCAGGGCTTCGATCAGCACCTTGGCGGTGTTTTGCGCGATATTGCTATCCATGTGGGTCTCCTCTTGATTCAATGAATTAGTTGCGTCCGGTCGAGCCGAAACCGCCTGTGCCTCGATCCGAGGCATGGAATTCGTCCACCAGCTCGAAATGCGCCTGCACCACGGGTACGAACACCAGCTGCGCCATGCGCTCGCCGACTTCGATGCTGAACGGGCTATGTCCCCGGTTCCACACCGAAACGAACAACTGCCCCTGATAGTCCGAGTCGATCAGCCCGACCAGGTTGCCGAGCACGATGCCGTGCTTATGCCCAAGACCCGAGCGCGGCAGGATCACGGCGGCCAGCCCAGGGTCGCCGATGTGGATGGCGATGCCGGTGGGAATCAGCGTGGTCTGGCCGGGTTCGAGGGTGAGCGCGACCTCCAGTGCGGCGCGCAGATCCAGTCCGGCGGAGCCCTGGGTGGCGTATTCGGGCAGGGGAATGGACTGGCCGATGCGCGGGTCGAGAATTTTAAGTTGAATGCTGTGCATGATCTTGCAGTCGTTGATGAATGATTTGCATGAGTTGGCGGGCGAGGATGCGCTTGTCGGCCTGCGCCAGTTCGATCTGGCCGTCGGCCCACAACACGCTCAGGGCGTTGTCCGCCTGGTCGAAGGCCAGGCCGTCGCCGACCAGGTTGGCGGCGATGAGATCAAGCTTCTTGCGTTGTAGCTTGTCGCGGGCGTGTTCGAGCAAGCGCTCGGTTTCGGCGGCGAAACCGACGGTGAACGGGCGTTGCGCCAGGGCGGCGACCTCGCCGAGGATGTCGGGATTTTTCACCAGGTGCAGGGTGAGTTGCTCGGCCTGTTTCTTGATCTTTTGCGCCGCAGGTTCAGCGGGGCGGTAATCGGCCACGGCGGCGGCGGCGATAAAGACGTCGCAGGGCATGGCCTGATGCACCGCTTCGCGCATGTGCAGGGCGCTTTCCACCTCGATGCGGGTCACGCCGGAGGGTGCGGGCAGGGAGGTGATGCCGCTGATCAATACCACTTCCGCGCCCGCATCCCGCGCTGCTTCAGCCAGCGCATAGCCCATGCGCCCGGAGCTGCGATTGGCGATAAAGCGCACCGGGTCGATGGCCTCGCGCGTGCCGCCGGCGGTGATGACGATGCGCTTGCCGTTTAGCAAGGGTGTATCCGCTTTGGCTGACAGGCTTGAAGTCAGGTGCTCCACCAGCTCCATCGGCTCCAACATGCGTCCTTCGCCGACCTCGCCGCAAGCCTGCGCGCCGGAGGCCGGGCCGAGCAGTTGCGCGCCGCGCGCGACAAGGGTTTGCACATTCGTCCGGGTGCCGGGATGCGTCCACATCCGATGGTTCATCGCCGGGGCAAGGAATAGCTCACACTTGGGGGGCGCTTCCGAGGCCAGGCATAGCGTGGTGAGCAAATCGTCCGCCATGCCTGCTGCCAGACGCGCCATGAGATCGGCGCTGGCCGGGGCGATCAAGATGGCATCCGCCCAGCGCGCCAGCTCGATATGTCCCATCGCCGCTTCATGTTCTTCATCCCACAGGGACACGCGCACTGCATGGCCGGACAGGGCTTGCAGGGTGAGCGGGGTGACAAAACGCGTGGCGTTCTCCGTCATCACCACGCGCACCTCTGCGCCCGCATCACGCAGGCGGCGGGTCAGTTCGCAGGCCTTGTAGGCGGCGATGCCGCCGGAGATGGCGAGGAGGATGTTTTTTTGAGCGAGCGTCATGGAGTAAGGATGAGTCTTATGCAGCGGCGCGCGGATGTTGGCGAAATTACACAGATACGGATCCTTCCTCGATCGCTTGAACCTTGCCGGTAATTTTGCTTGGTTTTGCGTTCATGATTGGACTCCCCAACGACAATTAATACTCACAGTCTAGCCGCACGAGGCTAAACTCGTCAGCAATCTTGTGCGGGCATGGGGCGAACATGGCGATTACCGACTGGCCGGAAGATGAGCGTCCGCGTGAAAAGCTGCTTAAACATGGCGCGGGCAGCTTGTCTGATGCCGAATTGCTGGCCATTTTTCTGCGCACAGGTGTAGCGGGCAAATCCGCCGTCGATCTGTCGCGTGAGTTGCTGAACAGTTTTGGCGGCTTGAGGGCGCTGATGAAGGCCTCGCGCAGCGAGTTTTGCAGCGGCCTGGGCTTGGGCGATGCCAAATACGCGCAGTTGCAGGCGGTGCTGGAGATGGCGCGGCGGCACATGCGCGAAAGCCTGGAGCGTGGCGATGCCTTTGAGTCGCCCGCCACGGTGCGCGCTTATTTGACGGCGCGTTTGCGCGATCAGCCACGCGAAGTGTTTCTGGTGCTGTTTCTGGACACGCGCCATCGTCTTATTGCTGCGGAAGAGATGTTCTTGGGCAGCATTGCAGAAGCCTCCGTCCACCCGCGCGAAGTGGTGCGGCGCGCCATGCAGCACAATGCAGTGGCCTTGATTGTGGCGCACAACCATCCCTCCGGCGTGGCCGAACCCAGTCTGGCGGATGAACAGATCACGCGCCGCCTGCGTGATGCGCTGGCGTTGCTGGACATGCGCCTGCTCGATCATTTCATCGTTGGCGATGGTCAGCCGGTGTCGCTGGCTGAACGCGGGATATTGTGAACGTGCAAAAAAAGCCCGCACATCGGCGGGCTTGGCGTTAGGGAAATGCTGATTTATTCAGCATTTCCCGCTTGGGGCATGGATGCCCCAGCACGAACAATGGCGCAAGCCATTGATTCGTGAAGACCGTTGCGGGCGTGTACCGCAACGAGGCTTGCTGATTTATTCCATCCATGGAATGAATCAGCATTTACTTAGGCAAGAGGTTGATTATTGATTCGGCAGAATGGTGATTTCCACCCGGCGGTTTTGCGCACGGCCTTCGGCGGTATTGTTGCTTGCGATCGGACGGCTCTGACCATAACCGACGGCGCTCATGCGCTGCACAGCTATCCCACGATTGCTCAGATAATCACGCACACGAAAAGCTCTATCTTCCGATAGGCGCTGGTTGTTGCTGGGGGAGCCGGTGCTATCAGTGAAGCCGGCGATCTGAATGTGGGTGTCGGGGTACTGTTGCAAGGAACGGGCGACATTATCCAGAGTGTGCATGAATTCAGGCTTGATCTGCGAACTGCCGGTGGCGAAGGTGATATTGTCGGGGAACACCAGCACGATGTTTTGACCTTGACGTTGCACGTCCACTCCGGTGTTGGCCATTTGCTGGCGCAGGGCGCGTTCCTGCTCATCCATGCGGTTGCCGATCATGCCGCCCGCCAGCGCGCCGACGGCGGCGCCGATCAGGGCGCCTTCGGTGCGGCGACCTGCACCGGCGACGCCGCTGCCGATCAGCGCGCCGCCAACGGCGCCGATACCGACTCCGGCTGAGGTGTTGGGGTTATTGCGAATGGTTTCCTGGGTCGAGGCGCAGCCGCCCAGGGCAAGGACGGCGACCAGCAAGGGGGCGAGAACAACGGGAGCTTTCATCGGAATATCTCCAAGCGTGGAAAAATGACTCGCGCAGTGTAAAGCTTGGCGCGGTACAACCAAAACCTTCTGTCGCCCGTCGGCTTAATCGGTTAGCATCCGACGCAATTTTCAGATCCAATCAGGAAGGAAAAATCATGTTCTCTCGTGTCGTTGCCCTGTGCCTGTGCGCCTTGACCTTTGTCGGCTGTTCCGCCTTGCCGCGCCAGCAGGCGGTTCCCATGGAGAAATCCAGCCAGGCCAAGGTGGTCGGTCTGGAGGATGTGCGTTATGTGGTCGATGACCCCAATGACATGGAACGCATGGCGCAAGACCTTCTCCTGCTGTGGGATAGGCAGCGCAAGCTTTTGGCCAGCCAGGGCAAGAACATGGACGATCTGCCGCAAGCCACCTTCCTCGCCATTTCCGGCGGCGGTGACAAGGGAGCTTATGCCGCCGGTCTGCTCAATGGCTGGACAAAGACCGGGCAGCGTCCAAGCTTCACGTTGGTCACCGGCATCAGCACCGGAGCGCTGATTGCGCCGTTCGCCTTTTTGGGTTCTAGCCATGACAAGGAATTGGCGGCGCTATATACCAATACCTCCAGCGAGGACTTGGTCGAAGTGCGCGGCGTTCTGGCGGCGTTGACCGAGGATGCGGTGCTGGACACCGCGCCCTTGCGCCGTATGGTCTCTCAAGTGGTGAATCAACCTTTCCTGGATGCGATCGCTGCAGAGTATGCCAAGGGTCGCATCTTGCTGATTTCCACTACCAATATTGACTCCTCCAGGCGTGTGATCTGGGATATGACCAAAATCGCCGCCAGCAAGCATCCCGGGGCGCTGAAGCTGTTCCACGACATCATGATGGCGTCGGCAGCCATTCCGGCGGCGTTCCCTCCGGTATTGATCGATGTGGCGGTAGATGGCAAGCCGTATCAGGAAATGCACGTCGATGGCGGAACCACCTCGCAAGTCTTTATTTACCCGGCCTCGATCAATCTGGCCAAGCTGTCGGAAGAAAACGGCATTCATCGCCAGCGCAAGCTGTACATCATCATGAACGAGCGCATCGACCCGGAATGGGGCGAGACCGAGCGCCGGGTGTTCAATATCGCCCAGCGTTCTCTGGGGACGCTGATTCATAACCAGGGCATCGGCGATCTGTTCGAGATTTTCGTCACCGCTTATCTGGACAAGGTGGACTTCAATCTGGCCTACATTCCGGCAAGCTTTAACCACCCGAATCCCGGCGTGTTCGATACGGATTACATGCGTTCGCTTTACCAAGTGGGCTTTGATCGCGCCGTCAAAGGTTATGAGTGGCAAAAGACCCCGCCGGGCTTGACTGAGCGCATGAAGGCGCAATATCGCTAACGGGTTCAGCTCTCAATGCTTCAGGTATTGAACCTCGCCCTGCGTCGCGGGGCGAAATTGCTGTTCGCCGATGCAAGCTTTCAGATTTTTCCGGGGCAGCGCGTCGGCCTGACCGGAGCCAACGGCTGCGGCAAATCCAGCCTGTTCGCCCTGCTGCGCGGCGAGCTGATGGCGGACGCGGGCGATGCCAGCTTTCCGCGTGACTGGGTGCTGGCGCATGTGGCGCAGGACACGCCCGCCGATCCGCGCCCGGCGCTGGACTATGTGCTCGATGGCGATGCGGAGTTGCGCACGCTTGAACAGCGGCTGGCGGCGGCGGATTCCGCCGACGACGGCCTGCTGCTGGCGCAGCTGCACGGCCAGTTCGAGGCCATCGGCGGCTATGACGCGCCCAGTCGCGCCGCTCGTTTGCTGCATGGCCTGGGCTTTTTGCCGGGGCAGGAACATCAGACCGTGGCCGCGTTTTCCGGCGGCTGGCGCATGCGCCTGAACCTGGCGCGGGCGTTGATGTGCCGCTCGGATCTGCTCCTGCTCGACGAGCCGACCAACCACCTCGACCTGGAAGCCGTGGTCTGGCTGGAAGGCTGGCTGAAAGCCTATCGCGGAACCTTGCTGCTGATTTCGCATGACCGCGATTTTCTCGATGGCGTATGCACCCATGTGCTGCATATCGAGCAGGGCGGCATCGCCCTGTACAACGGCAATTACAGCGCGTTTGAGCGCCTGCGCGCCGAGCGCCTGGCCTTGCAGCAGGCCACTTACGCCCGCCAGCAGCGCGAAGTGGCGCATATCCAGAGCTTTATCGCCCGCTTCAAGGCCAAGGCGAGTAAGGCGAAGCAGGCGCAAAGCCGGGTGAAGGCGCTGGAGCGCATGGAGCTGGTGGCGGCGGTGAACGCCGATTCGCCGTTCACCTTCGCCCTGCGCGAGCCGGACAAGCTGCCGCATCCCATGTTGCAACTGAACGATGTCAGCGCGGGCTATGGCGTTACGCCCATCCTCGCCGGGGTCAAGTTATCCCTGGCGCCGGGCGACCGCATCGGCTTGCTTGGGGTGAATGGCGCGGGAAAATCCACGCTGATCAAGCTGTTGGCCGGGGAAATTCAGCCGATGAGCGGCGAGCGCCTGCCTTCGCAAGAGCTGCGCATCGGCTATTTCGCCCAGCATCAGGTGGAGCAGCTGCGCCCGGAATGGTCGGCGCTGGATCATTTGCGCCATGCCCATCCCGGCGAGAGCGAGCAAAGCCTGCGCGATTATCTGGGCGGTTTCGCCTTTGTCGGCGACATGGCGCTTGCGCCGATCGCGCCATTTTCCGGCGGCGAAAAGGCGCGCCTGGTGCTGGCCTTGCTGGTGTTCGACAAGCCCAACCTGCTGCTGCTCGACGAGCCGACCAACCACCTGGATCTGGAAATGCGCGATGCACTGGCATTGGCCTTACAGGATTTTTCCGGGGCGATGGTGATGGTGTCGCACGACCGCTACATGCTGCGTTCCACCACCGACCGCCTGTGGCTGGTGCGCGGCGGCAAGGTCACGGAATTCGAGCAAAGCCTGGACGATTACCCGCGCTGGCTGGCCGAACAGGAAGCCTTGGACAAGGCGCGCGCCCAGCCCGCGCAGGAGGAAACCGAGGCGGAACACAGCGCGGCGGCGCGCAAGGACAAGCGGCGCATGGAAGCCGAGCTGCGCAAGCAGCAACAGCCGTTGCGCCAGAAGCTGGCCAAGCTGGAAAAGGACGTGGCGCGCCTCAGCGCCGAGCAAACGGCCTTGACCGAGGCCTTGGCGGATGCGTCGATCTACGACGAGGCGCAAAAAAATCGCCTGATGCAGATCCTGGCGCAAAAGCAGCAGGTCGATCAGGCGTTGGAAGCCGCCGAGGAGCAGTGGCTGCTGCTGGCGGACGAGCTGGACGGATAACTCGGGCGCGTGAGGCAGGGTCAATACACCTGCGGCACGATCATCTCGGCGGGCGTCGCCAGACGGTAGTACTCCGGATTGCGCACGCGCTCAGGCAGAACGACTTGCGGACGTTCGATCTCAAAATAGTCGAACTGACTGAGCAGGTGATGGATGCAGTTCAGGCGCGCCTTTTTCTTGTCGTCGGCGGGAACCACCCACCACGGCGCTTCGGGAATGTGCGTGCGCTCCAGCATGATCTCCTTGACCTTGGTGTAGTCCTCCCAGCGGCGGCGGGACTCCAGATCCATCGGGCTGAGCTTCCACTGCTTGAGCGGGTCTTGAATGCGGCTGGTGAAGCGCATGTGCTGTTCGTCGTCGGTGATTGAGAACCAGTACTTGATCACGGTGATGCCGGAGCGCACCAGCATGCGCTCGAACTCGGGCACGCTGCGGAAGAATTCTTCGTATTCGTGCTCGTTGCAAAAGCCCATCACACGCTCCACTCCGGCGCGGTTGTACCAGCTGCGGTCGAAGAGCACGATTTCACCGGCGGCGGGCAGGTGGGCGGCGTAACGCTGGAAATACCACTGGGTGCGTTCGCGGTCGTTGGGCGCGGGCAGGGCGACTACGCGGCAGACACGCGGGTTGAGGCGCTGGGTGATGCGCTTGATCACGCCGCCCTTGCCGGCGGCATCGCGGCCTTCGAACAGGATCACGATTTTCTGCCGGGTGTGCTGCACCCAGTCTTGCAGCTTGACCAGCTCGCCCTGCAGGCGCAGCAGTTCGCGGAAGTAGTGCAGGCGTTGGCTGCGCTCGGCGTCGTCGCGCTCCAGGCCAAGGACGTGGTCGGCCAGGTCATCTTCCAGTTCCAGCTCAAACGATTCGTCGAGGCTGTCCAGGCGCTCCTGATGCAGGCGGTCGTGCAGGTCGTGGTCGGCGTTCATGGCAGTGCTTGTCCTGATGGGTCGTGAAGAACAGAAAGACTGCCGATTGAATATGACGAGCCTGTTTCAGAACAGGTTCTCAGCGCTTAATTCGTTTCAGGAGTTGCGTGCAGGCTTCTTCTCGCTCGCCGCAACGATCAAGGTCTGACCTGCGCTCAGGTGGGCGCCCCCCTTGAGGTGATTCCACTCGCGCAGTTGCGCCATGCTGATCTTGAAGCGCTGGGCGATGGAGTGCAGGGTGTCGCCTTTCTTTACCGTGTAGGTCTTGGCTGTGGCCGAATCCTGAGTCGGGGCGTTTTTTGCGCCAGCGCTAGCTGTTGTTTTGTTCTCGGGCAGTTCGCAGTACACCGTGAGCTTTTGCCCTGGCTTAAGGGCGGACTTGGCGTTCAGATTGTTCCACGAAGCAAGGTCGGCGGGCTTAACGCCGTATTTACGCGATACGTTGAACAGGCTGTCACCGGCGCTGACCGCGTGGATGCGCTTGGTATTGACCGCATAGCGTTCCTTGGCGGGCAGTTTGAGCGGATCCGCTGCGTCATCAGGCTCGTTGGCGGCGATTTGGGCGCTGGGCTGGCCGATCGCCATGCGGTTGGAGGGAATGGACAGGGTTTGCCCGCGCTTGAGCGTTTTACCCAGCGGCGGGTTGATTTCACGAATCTCCGCCACGCCGACGCCATAGCGTTTGGCCAGCGAAGCCAGGCTTTCGTTCTTTTTCAGAGTGACGCGGCGTGGCGGGGCGAGGGTGACGCAAAAGCTTTCCAGATTCTGTTGACGCAGTTGCTCGGCCTTGTCGTGGGGGAGGAGCAAGGACACCACGTCCTGTCCATGACCGTTCACGCCGCGTTTGAAGCCGGGGTTGAGCTTGTACAGGTCGGCTTCGCTCATATTGAGCGCCGTGGCGACTTTGCCCAGATCCAGCGGCTTGTCAAAGCTGAAGCTGGTCAGCATGGGGGCGTCTTTCACCGGGTGGGGGGTGAGGCCATTAGCTTCGGGGTCGTGGAAGATACGCACCAGCGCCAGCAGGCGGGGGACGTAATAACGGGTTTCCTCCGGCAGATCAAGCGACCAGTAATCGGTCGGCTCGCCTTTGGCTTCAGCCTTCTGGATGGCGCGGCTGACCGTACCTTCGCCAGCGTTGTAGGCGGCCAGGCTCAGCGCCCAGTCGCCGTTGAACATGCGGTTGAGGTTTTGCAGATAGTCCAGGGCGGCGTTGGTGGATGCCTGGATGTCGCGGCGACCGTCGTACCACCAGTTTTGCTTCAGGCCATAGTGCGTGCCGGTGCTGGGAATGAATTGCCAAATGCCTGCCGCCTGGGAGCGAGAGGTGGCTTCGGGCTTGTAGGAGCTTTCCACGATGGGTAGCAAGGCCAGTTCCAGCGGCATGCCGCGTTCGCGTAACTGTTCCACGACAAAGAACAGGTAGGGTTCGGCGCGCTGGGTGATGGTGTGCAGTTGGTCGGTGCGGCTCTGGTAGAAAAATACTTGGGCGTCGATGCGCTCGTTGTCCACCGTTTGCATGGTGAAGTTTTGCGCCAAGCGCGTCCACAGGCCATAGTCAGTCTGGGTCACGCGCGGGCTTTTCTGTGGTGCGCCGGAGGAGAGATTGTAAAGATTGTCGTTTTCACCGCCATAGCCGTAGGCCGCTTCGCTGCCGGTGAGGTCGCGTTCTTCCATTTGCGCACAACCTGCCAGGCTGAGGATGAGGGCGACGGCAAGCAGACGGATGAGGGACATAGGGCGCATGGCGTTGATTTATAAAGCAGGCGGGCATCGTACCGGGGGAAGGGGAAAGCGACAAGGCATGGATTCAAGTCTGAGCATCGAAATCGTCCTTCCAGGCGCGTACGGCGGCGAAAACCTGCGCCGGGGTATGCAGCGGCGCGGGGCGATGCGTTTGCGCGTAGGTTTGCGTGCGCGCGAGCAATTCCTCCGCATCCCAGCGCAGGAAGGGGTTGCTGGCTTTTTCCAGCGCAAGCGAGCTGGGCAAGGTGGGTTCGCCGTTGGCGCGCTGGGTGCGGGCGGCGGCGATACGCTGCGTAATGGCGGCGTTGCCCGGCTCGGCCAGCGTGGCGAAGCGCAGATTGTCTTCGGTGTATTCATGGCCGCAATACATCAGCGTGTCATCCGGCAGGGCGCGGATTTTGGCCAGCGAGTCCTGCATTTGCTCCGCCGTACCCTCGAACAGCTTGCCGCAACCAGCGCCGAACAGGGTGTCGCCGCAGAACAGCACGGGCGGCGATGTCGGGCTAAAGTAGGCGATATGGTCGAGCGTGTGACCGGGCGTGGCGATGACCTGCCATTGTCCGAGGCAGTACGCGTCCAGGTCGATGATGTCGCCATCGTGTTGTGCGACCAGTTCGATTTCACGCATGGGCGGGCCAAAGATCGGACAGCCGTAACGCTCGTGCAGCGCCTGTGCGCCGTCGATGTGATCGTAGTGATGGTGGGTGAGCAGGATGGCGCGCAGGCTGAGTCCATGCGCTTCGAGGCGCTCGGTGACCGGCGCGGCCTGGCCGGGGTCGATGACGGCGGCGTTATTGCCTGCAACCAGGAGCCAGATGTAGTTGTCGGCGAAGGCGGGTATGGGGAGGATGCGCATGGGGTTTGGCCAGAATGGGTGAGCTTTGGAGGCGAGATAGAGCCAAAAGTTTAGGGGAAGCCTGCGCTGCCTCCAAATGCGGCTTCCCGGCGCTTTGGCTGCTGGCCTTGCTCCTGCTTGCGGGCATCGTCCTGGCGTTGGTCTTGCCTTGGCCGGAGCATGACCGGGTTTGGCAAGCGCTGTTGTTGCTGCTTGTTGCGTTCGCGCTTGCCGCTGCCGGGAGGTTTGGTCGCTGGCGCACGACTTTTGGGCTTCTGGCCTGGCTCATCCTGGGCGCATCCTGGGGCGCTTGGGCGGTGCAGGAGGTGCGCGGCGGCTGGCTGGCGCCGAGTCTGGAAGGCCAAAAACTAAGCGTCGAGGTACGTATTGTCGGGTTGTCCGAGCCGGGTGCGCGCGGGACTGCATTTGCCGCGTCGGTGACCTCGGCGCCGCCGCAGGTCGAGTCTTTCCCCGAACGTTTGCGGCTGCATTGGTATGAAAATGCGCCCGAACTCAGGCCGGGCGAGATCTGGCGGCTGACGCTGCGTATGAAACGCCCGCATGGCTCGCTCAACGGCGTGGGCATGGATTACGAGGCCTGGCTGTTCAAGCATGGTGTCCAGGCGACGGGTTCGGTGGTGTCGGGGGAGCGTGTCGTCGCAGCCTCGCCGTGGAGCGTGGACGGCCTGCGCTGGCGGTTGCGCGAGCATCTTTTGGCGCAGATGTCGGGAGAGCCTTCGGCGGCCTTGATTCTGGGGTTGGTGCTGGGCGATCGTTCGCTGATGAGCGAGACCCAGTGGCAGACGCTTTTGGCCAGCGGCACGAATCATTTGCTTGCCATTTCCGGGCTGCATGTGACCATGATCGCCGCTATGGCGTGGTGGCTGGCGGCCTGGGTCTGGCGCAGGCTTCCACGGCTGGCCTTGCGGCTGCCCGCACAGATCGCCGGAGCGCTTGCCGGCCTGCTGGCTGCCCTAGCCTACAGCCTGCTGGCCGGGTTTTCGGTGCCCACGCAGCGCACCTTGTTCATGTTGCTGGCGCTGGTATTGGCGGTGGCGATGCGGCGCGAACTGGCGGTGCGCGATGTACTGGGTCTGGCTTTGTTGCTGGTCTTGCTGTGGGATCCTCTGTCGGTGCTGGATGTGGGCTTCTGGCTGTCCTTCGCGGCGGTGGGGCTGTTGATCTTCGCATCCAGCGGCAGGCTGCTGCGACCCGTGTGGTGGCGTGAGCTGGGCGCGGCGCAATGGGCGGCTTTTGCGGGTTTGTTGCCATTGACCGTGTTGCTGTTCCAGCGCGGCTCCTGGATCAGTCCGCTGGCCAATCTGCTGGCGATTCCCTGGGTGAGCCTGTGGGTGACGCCGCTGGCCTTGCTGGGCGCGCTGCTTGGTATGATCCACGCGTCGCTGGGCGCACTGCCGCTCTGGCTGGCGCTGCGCTCGCTGGACGCTTTGATGTGGCTCTTGCAGCAGATGACCTCGTTTTCCTGGGCGCTGTGGTTTCCGCCTACCCCCAGCGTTTGGGCGTTCGCCCTGGCCGTGCCGGGCGTGTTGTGGTTGCTGGCGCCGCGCGGCGTTCCTCTGCGCGCCTTGGCGCTGCTATTGTTCCTGCCGCTGTTCTGGCCGCGTTTGCAGCAGCCCGCTTCGGGCGAGTTGTGGCTGGACTGGCTGGATGTGGGGCAGGGGCAGGCGGTTTTGCTGCGCACGGCCACGCATCAGATGCTCTACGACGCGGGGCCGGTGAATTTCGGCGGGCGCGATGCGGGCGAGGAGGAGGTGCTGCCCGTGTTGCGCAGTCTCGGCATCGCTGCACTGGACGTGGTGATGCTGAGCAATGGTGATATTGACCATGCGGGCGGTTTGCGTGCGATCGAGCGCGGCGTCGCCTTGGGCGGCGTTTGGTCGGGAGCGGAGAGGACTCAAGATGCGCAGGCATGCCGCCAGGGCTTGCACTGGGCGTGGGACGGGGTGGCGTTCAAGGTTGTGCATCCAGGCAAGGGTTTTGCCAGCGACAAGGGCAATGACTGGAGCTGCGTGCTCAAAATCGAAGCGCCGGGCGGGCGCGTGTTGTTGACCGGGGATATCGAACGCCGGGCGGAACTGGCTCTACTGGACTCGGGCGAAGATCTGCGCGCCGAGGTGCTGCAAGTGCCGCATCACGGCAGTAAAACCTCGTCGGATATCCGTCTGCTTGCGGCCATTGCGCCGCAACTGGCGGTGGTTTCGGCGGGTTATCGCAATGCGTTCCGGCACCCGCGTCCGGAGGTGATGGCGCGTTATGCGGCGCTGGGGGCGCAGATCGTCTCCACGCCGGATTGCGGTCGCATTCAATTGCGTTTGCGCGAGGGGTATGCGCCGGAGCTGCGCTGTGCGCGGGAGGCCTGGCCTTGGGCGTGGCGGGTTCCTTCAGCCCAGCTCAAAACTGGTGATGCCGAAGATTTTGTGCAACGGTAAATCGGGCGCAGCGCCGGTGTACATGCGTGCGGTTTCAAAGCAGGGGCGCATGCCATGGCTTTCTGCGATTGCAATCGCGGCGGCGTTGGGTTCCGGCACGTCCAGATAAAACGTCGCGTCTGAAGGGATTTTCGCAGTCAGGGCGCTGAATAATTCCAGCGCCAAGTCCTTGCTCTCAGCGTTCAGCGGGCCGATTTTGTAGCCCTCATGGCAGGCGCGGATCACGCCATAGGCGACGAGTCTGTCGTTTTCCACGATCCCCAAGGCATGACCGTGGGCTTGATGGATCCATGCCTGAAGAAAGCTTGTTCGTGGCGCGGGGAAAAAGCGGCGGTCATAGGCCGTCAGGTCAGACATGTCGATGGATGCCAGATCGACGATGTTCTCGGTGCTCACGTTCTTGGCGGAGGTGCGCCCGGCAAAGCGGATATTGCGATGCGCCAGGGTGAAGCCGGATTTTCTGTAGTTATCCTGTTGAGCCAGAACGCCATCCAGCCCGATATTTCTGCCCTTGAGGCATTCAAGCGCCCGCGTCCAGAGCTGCATGCCATAACCCCGGCCGCGATGGGACTTTTCGACGATGTACAAGCCGATAAAAGCGAACGCCGAACCGTAGCGCACCGCTGAAATGCTGGCTACGGGCTGCTGATCGAGCTTGCCGATCAGAAAGCCCTGGGGATCTGCGGCATAAAACGCTGCGACATCGTCCAGACCGGGATTCCAGCCCTCTTGCCTTGCCCAGTCGATGGCGACGCGCAACTCGTCTTGCGTCATGCGTTCAATGCGTAAGTCGCCTGTTTGCTTTGCCATCCGTATGACCTCGATGATGGTTATCTGCCAGGTATGCGCTACGGCTTGATCAGGCTTCGAGTTCCGCCAGTTCGCTGAGCACCGCCTGCAGCAGCTGCGCCTGTTCTTCGGGCAAGTTTTGGTTTAAAGCATCTATGTTGCGCTCACCCTCGACCAAGTGGATCAGGGCGGCGCTGGTTGCCACGGAGGCGGGAGTATCGGCGGCCTGTTGCAGTTCGGCCAGCGCTTCCAGCGCCTCGCGTTCGCCCTGGGTGGCGGCATAGACCAAGGCGGCCAGCGCCTGCGCCGCGTGGCGGCGGTTGGCTGCGGCGCTTTCTGCGGCGAGTGCGGCGAATGCCTCCGGTTGCGCCAGCGCGTCGTCGATCAGGCGCAGGATGGAGCGATCTTCATCATCCAGTTCCATGGTTGACGTATCGCCTTGCGCATGGCCTTGCGCGCCTGAGGACACGCCCAGACGCTGGCGCAGCGCATGGCTGAGGGCTTGCCAGCCGTCGTCGTGCATGGCGTGCAGGAGTGTGGCCAATTCTTCGCGCGCGGCTCGCGATTGGCGGGCGGCAAGGCTGAGCTGGATCAGTTCGAGGTGGGCGGAGAGGATTTGCGCTTGCATGATGCTGGAGGCGATAGATGGACATGCGGCATGTTAGGTCGCCGGACGGGGATTGTGAACCGCCCGCACGCTGCAAGGCGCAAGTCTCTTCAGTTCGTGCGGGCGTATTCCGCAATGCGGCGGTCGATCATGCGGTGCGAGAGGATGCCGGCGAAAGGAATAAGCATGGCGATAAAAAACAGCAATCCCTTGAGCAGGGGCAGCTGGCGGCGCGCAAGGACGAACATGAGGAAGCCGAGCGTCCACAGAAACAGCGCGCCGTGAATCGGGCCTACGATTTTCACTGCGATCGGCAGGTCGGCGTAGTATTTGAGCGGCATGGCAATAAGAAACAGGGCGATAAGCGAGCCTGCTTCAACCAGCGCCATGAGGCTGAGGTGTCTGAGTGACCAAGGCGCCATAATGCGATTCTCCATAAAATTGATTGATTGAATTAAAGGATAAATGATTGCTGCCTGCTTTGGGCGAAAAAAACCCCGGCAACTGCCGGGGTTGGTCATTTAGCACGGGTGTCGCATCCAGGATGATCGCCTCGATCTTGAATTCTTCGGTATAACGCTGGTTGTTTATGGCACCTCCTATCAGGCCTCAGCGTGAGGCTCTTGAGGTGTCTAGGAAAGTCGGGGCGATTCAATGCGTTGATATCTTGTGATGCCTAAAGATGCTTAAATATCAATGAATATCAGTGTGTTGGGTGGTGATGATTGGTGTCCCCGAGTGGATTTGAACCACCGGCCTGCCCCTTAGGAGGGGGCCGCTCTATCCAGCTGAGCTACGGAGACGGGACGTGCATATTAGCACTTTGCAGCTGAGTTCGGGTACACCGCTCCGGAAGCCCTTCATCACACCCCTCGCAGCATGTCGCAGGCCAGCTCGGCCATGTTGTTTACGCCATCGGCAGCGCCGAGTCGATTTTTCACTTCGTTCAAGTCGTTCCGCATGGCTTGCGCATAGGCGAAGTCTTGCAGAATAAGTTGGATTTCGTGGGCGATACGCTCAGGTCTGGCCTCATTTTGCACGAATTCCCGCACGACTCTTCGCGTGGCGACGATGTTCACCAGGGCGATGTCAGGAATGCGTATCAGTGGCTTGAGCAGCGTGTAGGTCAGTGGGCTGACTTTGTAAACCACGCACATCGGCACGCCCATCAGTGCGGTTTCCAGGGTGGCGGTGCCGGATGCGACCATGGCGGCGTCGCAGCAGGCGAGGGCGTCGTAACTGCGGCCATGAACGCGGCTGATGGGCACGGGCGAGGCGGCAAGCAGGGGCTGGAGCAGTTCATCGCTGATGGATGCCGCCTGCGGCAGGATGAATTGCAGTTCGGGGCGCTGCTTGGCCAGCAGGGCGGCGGCCTGCAGCATGACGGGCAGCAGGCGTTGTACTTCGGCCTTGCGGCTGCCGGGCAACAGGCCAATAACCGGGTGTTGTGCATCCAGGGCAAATTCGTGCTGCAAGCTTGCAAGCGGCGCGCTGGCGTGAACTCGTCCGACCAGCGGATGGCCGACGTAGCGCACCGGGATATGGTGCGCCTCGTAAAACGCGGTCTCGAAGGGAAAGATGACGGCCATCATGTCGATGGCTGCGCCGTATTTTTTCACCCGCCCCGGTCGCCATGCCCAGACTTGCGGGCTGACGTAGAACAAGACTTTGATGCCGTAGGCTTTGGCGTGGCGGGCGAGCTTGAGGTTGAATTCCTTGTAATCGACACAGACCAGAAGATCGGGGCGCTGTGTGCATACCGCCTGCTGCATGGTGTTGAGCGCACGGCGAATCGCGCCGAAATGGCGCAGCACTTCGCCCAGACCCACCACGCCGATGTCGCTGGAATCGACGTTCAAGTCAATGCCAGCCTCGCGCATGGCGCTGCTTCCCATGCCCGTGCCGCGCAGGCCGGGAAGCCGTTCACGCATGGCGCGGAACACGGCAGCGGCATGTTTGTCGCCGGAGGCTTCGCCAGCGGAGAACATGACATGGGGGCTGATTGATGTGCTGTTGCTCAAAGCCGCCCCCTCTCCCCAGTCCTCCCCTGCGAGGGGGGAGGGGGTAATGCTTCACCCGATGACACGACGGATAACAGCACAGATCTGGTCGATGGCGACATCACTAAGTTCAGGATAGATCGGCAGGCTCAGACAGCGTTGCGCCACGTCTTCTGCAACGGGCAGGCTCAGGGCGGGGTAGTCGGCCTTGAAGACATTTTGCTGGTGCAGCGGGATGGGATAGTAAATGGCCGAAGCGATTTTTTCGGCGGCCAGCGCCTGCTGAATCACTTCACGATGCTCGGCCAGCAAGGTGTATTGATGGAAAACATGCGTACCAATGCCGTCTTCATGCGGCGTGACCACGGGCAGACCCGCCAGACCGGCATTGTAACGATGCGCCACGCGGCGGCGCTCGTTGTTGTAGTTGGCAATGTGCTTGAGCTTGGCGCGCAGGATGACCGCCTGCATTTCGTCCAGGCGGCTGTTGTAGCCGATGATGTCGTGGTAGTAGCGCACCTTGCTGCCGTGATTGCGCAACTGGCGCAGCGTTGCGTCAAGCTCGTCCGAGTTGGTGGTGACCATGCCGCCGTCGCCGAAGCAGCCCAGGTTTTTGCTGGGGAAGAAGCTGAATGCGCCCGCGTCACCCATGCCGCCGCTCATGTGACCCTGAATGTCCGCGCCGAAGGACTGGGCGCAGTCTTCGATGATTTTGAGCTGGTGCTTGATGGCAAGCTGGCGGATGGCGCTCATGTCGGCGGGTTGGCCGAAAAGGTGTACCGGCATGATGGCGCGGGTTTGCGGCGTGATCGCCGCCTCAATTTTTTGCGCGTCGATGTTGAAGGTTTGCGGGTCGATATCGACAAACACAGGGCGTGCGCCAACGTAGCGAATGGCCTCGGCGGTAGCGATAAAGGTAAACGGCGTGGTAATGACTTCATCGCCTGCGCCAATGCCGGCGGCGAGCAGGGCAAGATGCAGGGCATCGGTGCCATTGGCGACGCTGATGGCGTGTTTGACGCCAAGATAGGCCGCTGCCTCTTCCTCAAAAGCGCGTACATTCGGCCCAAGAATGAACTGGGCGGTTTCCAGGGTATGCAGCAAGCCTGTGTCGATCTCGGTTTTCAGGCTTTGGTATTGCGCGGTCAGGTCAACCATTGGAATGGACATGGTGGGTCTCTGTGTTCTCTGTGGCTATTCGGTTTTAAGTTTGGCGCTGATCGCTTCGGCGGCGGCCAGGGCGCGGCGACCGGCTTCGCCGGAAACACGCGGGACTTTGCCGTTGATACAGCAATCGGCAAAGTGGCGTATTTCTTCGAGCAAGGCATCGCTGCTCTCAAAGCTTTGTTCATTGGGTATGAAGTTGGGTACACCGGGGAACATTTCGCCTTCGCCGCGCTTATAGCTTGAAAGCACGCGATTCTGGAAATCGACAGAGAGGTAGGCATCTTTCTGGAACAGACGCATCTTGCGCTCGCTTTTCAGGCTGATGCGGCTGGCGGTGACATTGGCCACGCAACCATTGGCGAAGCTCAGGCGGGCGTTAGCGATGTCGGTGTCGCTGGTCAGTACGGCAGCACCGGAGGCTTCGATGGCGGTAATTTCGCTGTCCACAATGTCGAGAATGATGTCGATGTCGTGAATCATTAAATCCAGCACCACGCTGACATCGGTGGCACGCGGTTTGAACGGCGCAAGGCGGGTGGACTCGATAAAGCGCGGTTCGTTGAGCAAGCCTTCCATCGCCAGAATGGCCGGGTTGAAGCGTTCAAGATGGCCGACCATCAGCACGCAACGCTTTTCATGCGCCAGACGGATCAGCTCATCGGCTTCTTCTACCGTGGTGGTCATCGGCTTTTCCACCAGCACATGCACGCCCGCGCACAAAAAATCGCGTGCAATGGCATAGTGCAGACTGGTCGGTACGGCGATGCTCACAGCATCCACTTTGCCGAGCAGATCACGGTAATCGCTCAACGCCAGGCAAGCGTGCTTTTCGGCCACGGCGGCAGCGGCGCTGGCGTGGGTATCGACAATGGCGACCAGTTCGCATTCCGGCAGAGCCGCGTATTTGTCGGCGTGAAACTTGCCGAGGTAGCCAGTGCCGATGACGGCGCATTTAAGTGGTGACATGCCTTATCCTGCGTTGTTCACATCTATAAATCCGCTGAAGCCGCGTCTGCCGTACCAAAAGCCGACTCAAAATGCTCACATACTGCGTGTACGCTGCGCTTTTTCGTCGGCTTTTGGTTTGCCCAAGTCGTGAGCGTGGTCAGCTTGATCGAATTTATAGAGGCGACCATGTTTTTATCGTAGTCGGGGATTATAGGCCATGCCTGAGCATTCTTATGATTTGTTCTCAAACTTGGAGGCTCCGCTGCGTTTTGTAGCTGGAGTGGATGAGGCCGGACGCGGGCCTTTGGCCGGAGCGGTGTTTGCGGCGGCGGTGATTCTCGATCCTGCGCGTCCTATTGTTGGCCTGAATGACTCGAAGAAATTGAGTGAAAAAAAGCGCGAAGCCCTGTTTGTGGAGATTCAGGCCAAGGCGTTCGCCTGGAGCATTGCAGAAGCCAGCGCGGAGGAAATCGACCGCATCAATATCCTGCAAGCCAGTTTACTTGCCATGCAAAGGGCGGTCGCGGCCTTGCATTGCGCACCGGACGAGGTGCTGGTGGATGGCAACCATGCGCCGCGCTTCGCCTGCGCGGCAAGGGCGATTGTCGGCGGCGATGCGCTGCAACCCTGCATCAGCGCCGCTTCGATTCTGGCCAAGGTGGCGCGGGATCGCGCCATGCTGGATCTGCACGCGTTTTATCCGCAGTATGGTTTTGCGCGTCACAAGGGTTATCCGACCAAAGAGCATATGCACGCATTGCAGATGCATGGTGCATGTGCGGAACATCGGCGAAGTTTTGCGCCGGTCAAAAAGGTGTTGGCGGATTTTTAGCCACAGAGGCCACAGAGCGATCCGGGAGCCTATGCCTCATGCTTAATCTCTGTGTCCTATGGCTCAAGTTCTCGTGGCCAGGGCTCAAAATAAAGTTGCGTAACATGCCGCTGCTCGATGCGTTCAAGGCTTAGCCCTGCCGATGTCACGCTCAGCAGCACCGCTGCATCTTCCCAGTCGCCGAGTACGGCGCGCAGTCCATGCTTCAAGCGCCCATCATGCAGGCGATGGATCGCCGCACGGTGGGTGTGACCATGAATCATCACATTGATGCCCAGTCGCCGCATGGTTTTTTCCACCATTTGCGCATTCACGTCCATGATGCTTGCGCCTTTTTGCCCGATGGCTTGCTTGCTGCGCTCACGCAGGCGCGAAGCGAGCTTCAAGCGCATGCCCAGCGGCAGATGGCGCAGTACGAACAGGCTGAGCGGATTGCGCAGTTTGCGGCGCATGGACTGGTAGGCGAGGTCATCGGTGCACAGCGTATCGCCGTGCAGCAGGGCGACGCGGTGACCGTAGAATTCGGCGATTTTGCGCTCGGGCAACAGGCGCATGCCTATGCGTCTTGCGAGCGTGTTGCCGAGCAGGAAATCGCGGTTGCCATGTTGGAAAAAAACGGGAACGCCCGCCTGCGTCAATCGCGCAAGCAAAGCGAGGGCAGGAGCTAGAGCCTCAGGAATGGGCGCATCGTCACCCACCCAGACTTCGACAAAATCACCCAGAATATAAAGCGCATCGGCATGGAGCAGGCGATTTTCCAGCGCAAGGAAGCGCTCGATGATCTCGGGTTTGTCCTCGCTCAGATGCAGATCGGCGAGGACAAGCGTTTCTCCCATGTCGCGGACTTTGGGGATGTCAGGCTTCGACGCGGGTCACGCTGTCGATCAAGATGTCCTCGCGCGGAACATCGGCATGACCGGCGCGATTGCCTGTGGGTTGCTTGGCGATGGCGTCCACGACTTCCATGCCCGCAACCACTTTGCCGAACACGCAGTAGCCCCAGCCATGCGGAGTCGGGTTGCTGAAGTTCAGAAAATCATTGTCTTTCAGGTTGATGAAGAATTGGCTGGTGGCGGAATGCGGGATGGAGGTGCGCGCCATGGCGATCGTGCCGCGATCGTTTTTCAGGCCATTTGAGGCTTCGTTCTCGACCGGCGCATGGTTGGGCTTGTTGCTCATATCGGCGTTCAAGCCGCCGCCCTGGATCATGAAGCCGGGGATGACGCGGTGAAACAGCGTGCCTGCGTAAAAGCCTTCATCGACATAGCGCAGGATGTTGGCCACGGTTTTCGGTGCGGCGACGGCATCAAGCTCGATAATCATGTCGCCAAGGCGGGTTGCAATCTGGATACGCGGGTTGCTGGACATCGGGATAAAACTCGGTAGAACAAAAGGGCGCTCATCATAACGTGGAGTCGCCAGGGAAACGCTGATTTATTCAGCGTTTCTTGCTTGGGACAGGATGCCCCAACACTAACAATGGCGTAAGCCATTGATTCGTGAAGACCATTGCGGGCATGTACCGCAATGATGCTTGCTGATTGATTCCGCGGATGGAATCAATCAACGTGGACTTGGCAAATAAATTCGCTTGAGCGTAAAAAAGGCTTCGCTTCGCCAGCATTCCGGCATAGGATAGGCGGGCGTTTGTTGTTCTGGTCGTAAGTCTTGAGCGGTGGGCGCGTTCGTTTTTGACTTTATGGTCACATCAGTAAGCTTAGATTGCGTCATGGCGGGTTTCTGGTGCTGTTTTTCCATGGCGCTTGTGTGTAGATCGAGTTTTATGATCAATATTTATGTGGGCAATCTGTCCTTCCGTACCGACGACGAAGAACTCCGTCAGGCTTTCTCCGCGTTTGGCGAAATCCAATCCGCCAAGGTGGTGATGGATCGTGATACCGGCCGTTCCAAGGGTTTTGGTTTTGTTGAAATGCCAAACCGTGAAGAAGGCATGGCAGCGATCAAGGCCATGGACGGTCAGGACTTGGGCGGTCGCACCCTGCGTGTGAACGAAGCCCAGCCGCGCGAAGCTCGTCCGCCGCGTCGCGAAGGTGGTTTTGACTCGCGTCCGCCCCGCCGCTTCTAAGCCAGAGCTGGATTCATCCAGCAGTCAGGATAACGTCCAAAAAGCCATGCTCGCGTATGGCTTTTTTGTTTTTACCCTTTTAATAGCAACAGGTCGCTATGCTCAATATTTACTCCACCGAATCGCGCGAAAAGCGCCCGTTTGTCCCGCTCGAACCCGGCAAGGTACGCATGTATGTATGCGGCATGACGGTTTACGACTATTGTCATCTGGGTCATGCGCGAGTCATGGTGGTGTTCGACATGGTTTACCGCTATTTGCGTCAACTAGGCTTTACCACGACCTATGTGCGCAACATTACCGATATCGATGACAAAATCATCAAGCGTGCAGCCGAGAATTGCGAGTCGATCCAAGCCCTGACCCAGCGTTTTATCGATGCCATGCACGAGGACGCTGACGCGCTGGGTTGCTTGCGCCCGGATCACGAGCCGCGTGCGACCGAGGCCGTTCCGGAGATGGTCGCCATGATCAATACCCTGATCGAAAAAAATTACGCTTACCGCGCCGAAAACGGCGACGTGTACTACGACGTCAGCCAATTCGCGGATTATGGCCGTTTGTCGGGCAAAAACTTGGAGGATCTGCGCGCCGGGGCGCGGGTGGAAATCGGCGAGGCCAAGCATGACCCGCTGGATTTTGTGCTGTGGAAAGCGGCCAAACCGGGAGAGCCGGCGTGGGATACGCCATGGGGCGCGGGGCGCCCCGGCTGGCATATTGAATGCTCAGCCATGTCCACCACCTGCCTTGGTCACAGTTTTGATATTCATGGCGGCGGCATGGATTTGCAGTTTCCCCACCATGAAAATGAGATCGCGCAAAGTGAGGCGGCCACCGGTTGCCACTATGTGAATTATTGGATGCACAACGGTTTCGTGCGCATCAATGAAGAAAAAATGTCCAAGTCTTTGAATAACTTCTTTACCGTGCGCGAGGTATTGAAAGATTTTCGAGGAGAGGAGATCCGTTTCTTCATTCTTAACAGTCATTATCGTAGCCCGTTGAATTATGCCGATGCCCAGCTTGTGGCGGCGCGCCAGGGCTTGACCCGTTTGTATACGGCTTTGCGCGATGCCGGAGAACTCGAAACCGATGCGCCCAGCCTGCCTGCCTTCGAGGAGCGCTTTTTTGCGGCCATGGATGACGATTTCAATACGCCGGTGGCCATCGCCGTGCTGTTTGATTTGGCTGGGGAAGTTCATCGCCAAAGCGGAATAGCCAGAGACTCCGCCGCACGAACCTTGCGCGATCTGGGCGCGAGCCTTGGGCTGCTGCAAATGAATGCCGAAGACTATCTGCGCGGCGAAGCGACTGAAGGCGGCCTGGACGATACGGCGATTCAGGCCTTGATAGAAGAGCGCCTGGCGGCGCGTGCCGCCAAGGATTTTGCCAAGTCCGACCAGATTCGTGACCAGCTCCAGCAACATGGCATCGTGTTGGAAGATGGGGCAGGGGTGACGCGCTGGCGGCGCGGCTGAGAGTTAGAGAGGCGCTGAAATAATCAGGGCCTCATTAGTCGCTGGCGGGGACGAGCTTCGTCCAGTCCACGCTCTGGTCGGCGAACACCAGAAACTCGGGGTTGAGCAGCGAATTCTTGCTGTTGTAACGCATGCGCCTCCCCGAGGTGTCGATCATCTGCGCGCCCGCTTCCTCGACCACGCATTGCGCCGCCGCCGTGTCCCATTCCGAGGTCAGCCCCAGGCGCGGATACAGATCCGCCGCGCCCTCGGCCACCAGGCAGGATTTGAGTGCGCTGCCCATGCGCACGCTTTCGATTTCGCCATGCGCAGCGCGCAGGCTTTCCAGATAGGCCTGCATTCTCGCGCTGCCATGCGAACGACTGAGCGCGACATGCAGGGGAGTTCGCGCCACAGGGCTGGCGTATATGCGCGCAGGGCGATCCTCATCCGCGCTCCATTTCCATGCGCCGCCGCCGCGCCATGCACCATAGGTCACACCCAGAGCGGGGGCGTGCACGACGCCGAGCGCGACCTCATCGCCATCCACCAAGGCGATATTGACGCTGAACTCGCCGTTGCGCTTGACGAACTCGCGCGTGCCGTCCAGCGGATCGACCAACCAGTAGTTGCGCCAGCTCTGACGCACGGTGTAGGGGACATCCGCACCTTCCTCGGAAAGCACCGGCCAGTCGGGGCAAAGCTGCTGCAAACCCGCCTCGAGCAAACGGTGCGCCGCCAGATCGGCTTCGGTGAGCGGGGTGAGATCTTCCTTGGCGGTCACGCTGAAGTCGTCGGCGTAGATGCGCATAATGGCCTCACCCGCGCGCAGGGCGAGTTGACGCACCTTTTCAAACAGATCCTGCTCGATATTCATTCAGCGTTCTCCCTGATCAGGCTCGCTGGCCAAAAACTCACGCGCCATGAACATGGCGGCCAGGGTGCGCGCTTCACTGCACTCCGGCAAAGCGATCAGCTCATGCAGGCGCGAGAGCGGCCAGGGCGCAAGTTCCAGCGGTTCGGGCTCGTCGCCGTCCAGCGGAGCGGGGTAAAGATCGCGCGCCAGAACGACATGCGTGCGCTGGCTGCTGTAACCCGGCGCCAGGGTGAGCTCGCCCAGACAATCAAGCCGCCTTGCGCCAAAGCCGGTTTCTTCGCGCAATTCGCGCAATCCAGCCTCCAACGGCGACTCACCCGCTTCCATGCCGCCCTTGGGCAGTCCAAGCTCGTAGCGCTCCATGCCCACGGCGTACTCGCGCACCAGCATGACCTCATGCTCTGCATTCAGGGCAACGAGCAGGACGGCTCCATGCGGATTGCCCAGCAGGCGCTCGTAATGCGTTTCCACACCATTGTTAAAGCGTAGATGCACTTCCTCCACGGCGAACAAACGGGTGCGAGCAATCTGGCGGGTGGCAAGGATGGTTGGCTTTTTACGATCCATGTGCGCATGATAATCTGGTTCGAGACCTTGAGGCACTCTGAGCTTTCCCTGAATTTCACTTGCCCATCCCGGGCATGTACTGGGATAAAACTCAGGGATGAGTTTTTCAACAAGCTGCTAATGGACGGTTCAAGTTGTGTTGATCGTTATGGAAGGCATGAAATCCACTCATTGGGAGGCGAGAAGCAGAGGGCAGCTCATTCTTGGGGTATCTTGCGCAGCTCTTACAAAAGCGTTCCGGTAGCCAGCATTTCCTGCGCCAGCTTGCGCGTTTGCGTGCTGATATTGACCCCGCCGATCATGCGCGCGAGTTCGTCGATGCGCTGTGCGGGCGTCAGCGGGGTGAGCAGGGTGCGGGTGCTGGTCGCGTCTTGCTGTTTGTGCACGTTGAGGTGGTGGTGGCCTTGCGCGGCGACTTGGGGCAGGTGGGTGACGCAAAGCACTTGACGTTCGCGGCCAAGGTCGGCCAATAGCCGTCCGACCACTTCGGCCACACCGCCGCCGATGCCGGTGTCCACTTCGTCAAAAATCAGGGTGTCGACTTCGCCTTGCGCGGCGGTTTGTACGCGCAGGGCGAGGCTGATGCGCGAGAGTTCGCCGCCGGAGGCGACTTTGTTGAGCGTTTGCAGCGGCTGGCCGGGGTTGGTGGTGACCAGGGCTTCGACGCTGTCCAGGCCGTGGGCGCTGAAGCTGGCCTGCGGGTCGTGCTGGATGCGCAGTTCAAATTGGGCATGGGGCATGCCGAGGCCGTGGATGGACGTGGTCACGCTTGCGCTCAGGCGCTCGGCGGCGTGCAGGCGTGAGGCGGAAAGTTCGCTGGCGGCGTGGTGATAGCGGGTTTCCAGGCGGGCAAGTTCGGCACTGAGTTCATCCAACGATGCGCCGCTGTGTTCCAGTGCGCTCAGTTCGTCTTGCAGACTTTGTTGGTGAGCATGCAGTTCTTCGGGGCGCACGCGGTATTTGCGCGCGGCATCGTGCAGGCTGCTGATGCGGCTTTCGAGCTGGTGCAGGCGTTCGGGGTCAAGTTCGAGGTCGTTGACATAGCCTTGCAGGCTGGCGGTGGCTTCGGCGAGCAGGATCTCGCTTTGTTGCAGCAGTTCGACGGTGGGGTTTAGGGCGGCATCGTCGCCGCTGGCCTGGCTGAGTTGGTGGGTAATCTGGGCAAGCTGACTGTTGAGGCTGCGTTGTTCGTCACTGCCTTCGTCGAGGATATGCAGCGCGCCGTGGGTGAGGGTGATGAGTTTGCCAGCCTGGGCAAGGCGGCGATGTTCGCTTTCAATCTGCGGCCATTCGTCGGCTGCAAGGCGCAAGGCGCTGAGTTCGCTGAGTTGATGTTGCAAAAGGTCGAGACGATCCTGGCGATTGGCGTCGCTCTGGCGCAGGGCTTCGAGTGCGTCCGAGGTGGTCTTCCAGGCGGCGTAGGTTTCGCGCACGGCGTTGAGCAGCGTGTCGTGGCTGGCGTAGGTATCCAGCAGTTCGCGTTGCACGCTGGAGCGCAAGAGGTGTTGGTGTTCGTGCTGGCCATGAATATCCACCAGCAGTCCGCCGAGTTCGCGCAGGGTGGTGAGGTTGACCACGCGGCCATTGATGTAGGCGCGGCTTGCACCCTCGCGTGCGATGATGCGGCGCAGCAGACATTCGCCAGATTCGTCGTCCAGGTCGAGTTCCTTGAGTTTGCTCTGCGCCTCGCTGCTGTTTTCCAGGCTAAACAGGGCTTCGAGTTCGGCGCGTTCAGCACCAGGGCGGATGGCTTCGGCGCCCGCGCGGTCGCCAAGCAATAGACCGAGGGCATCGACGAGGATAGATTTACCCGCGCCGGTTTCGCCGGTCATCACGGTCAGGCCGCCGTCCAGTTCGAGTTGTACCGAGTCGATGATGGCAAAGTTGCGGATGTGGATGTGGCGCAGCATGGGAGGCTCGTGCTTGATATGGCAGGGGGTTTAAGGATGTCCGCCCCAGTGGAGCTTGGCGCGCAGGATGTGAAAGTAGTCGTAATCGGAAGGGTGAATGAGCTGGGCGCAGCGCGGGGAGCGCGTGATACGCAGGACATCGGCGGGTTCCAGATCCACCTGACATTGGCCGTCGAAGCTCACCAGGCTGTTGGCGCGACTGTGGCGCGTGGAGCGGATCTCGATGCTGGACGATGAAGGCACCACAATCGGGCGATTGCTCAGGGTGTGCGGGCAGATGGGGGCGAGCACCACGGCTTCCAGCCCGGGGGTGATAATCGGCCCGCCAGCGGAAAGCGCGTAGGCGGTGGAGCCGCTGGGCGTGCTGATGACCATGCCGTCCGAGCGCTGGGTCAGCAGATAGCGTCCGTCGATATGGGTTTCAAATTCAATCATGCGCACGGTATCGCGCACCTTGTACACCAGGTCGTTGAACACGTCGCTGCTGTGATGAATTTCCCCCTGGCGCAGCACTTCGCCGCGCAAGAGAAAACGACGTTCAAGGATGTATTCGCCGCTGAAAATTCGCTCTAGGCGACTGGTCATTTCGTCCGGGGAAATATCCACCAGAAACCCCAGACGGCCAAGATTGATGCCCAGCACGGGTTTGTCATACGCCGCCAGGCTATGCGCGGCATGGATCAGGGTTCCGTCGCCGCCGATGGCCATGACCAGATCGCTGCGCCGCGCGAGTTCATCCCGCGTGGTGCGCGGGTAGGCGCGCAGCTCAGGATGATCGGGCAAGGTGGCTTGGTCGAGGATGACCTCACGCCCCAAGTTCGTCAAACAGGCAAGCAAACGGCGCAGCGTGGCGAAAAGACGCTCATCCGTGGGCTTGGCCAGCAGGCCGATGGTCTGAAAGGAAGAGGGCATGGGGCATGGCGGATCGTTCATTGCGTCTACGATAGCAAAGCCATGCTTGGGAGGGGAATCTCCGTTTCTAGTAGCGCGTATGTAAAATGCCGCTGAACGTGAAGTTGCAGCTTGTTCATGAGGTTTGCGCAAATCCTAACGCCTGCTCAAGAACATATCCGTATTCGGGGAACGATTCGCTCAGAGACGATTAAATCAATGGCTTGCGTCATTGACTGCGTTGAGGCGCGAGCGCTTCATGGGCGCCAGTGACGCAAGTTATTGTTATGCGCGAGATAGCCCGGGCGTGTACCGGGCTGATTGAGCCTGAATGAATCCAAGGTCAAGAGGGGATTCATTCAGAGTTTTCTTAGATGGACTTCTTGCAGAAATACCAGTCCACGCACTCGTATTCGCCGCTGTTGAAGCGACGCTCGGCCTCTTCGGCGGTAGCTGGCGGCGGTACGATGACCTTGTCGCCGGGCTGCCAGCCTTCCGGGGTGGCAACGCCATGCTCGGTGGAGGTTTGCAGCGCCTTGACCAGACGCAGGATCTCCGGGATGGAGCGGCCGTTGCTCATCGGGTAGTAGAGCATGGCGCGCAGGATGCCTTGCGGGTCGATGACAAACGTGGCGCGCACGGCTTGCGTGTCGGAAGCGCCCGGGTGCACCATGCCGAAGGATTTGGCGACGTTCATCGACAGGTCGGCGATGATCGGGAAGGTGATCTCGACGCCGAATTTCTCCTTGATGTTGCGATCCCAGGCGATGTGCGAGTAGTGGCTGTCGATGGACAGGCCGAGCAGGTCGCAGTTGATGGCCAAAAAGTCTTGATGTGCCTTGGCGAAGGCGGTGAACTCGGTGGTGCACACCGGGGTGAAGTCGGCGGGGTGCGAGAACAGCACCAGCCACTTGCCTTCGTAGTCTTTCAGGGTCTTGCGGCCATAGGTGGTCGGCGCGTCGAATTCAGGAGCGCGTTCGTTGAGACGGGGCAGGGAGAAAGTCATTTCGGACATGGGGTTTTCCTCAGGTTTCAGTGGACAACACACCACGGCGTGGTGCGTGGAGTGAAATGTAGTTAATGCCTGCATCAAACGGAAATTGTATTTTGGCATTGAGTCGATAGAAAATTTTAATTGGTAGATATTTTTTATATTTTTCTTGGATTGGATATCTTGAACATGGACAAGTCAGGGAGCCTGCTCGACATCGTGGGCTTGCAGGGGCTGCATTTCGCCAGGGTGGATTTGCGCCTGCATTCCGGGGAGTTGCTGTGCTTGTACGGCGCTTCGGGCAGCGGGAAATCTCAGTTCCTGCGCGCCTTGGCCGATCTGGAGCCGCACGAGGGGCAGGTTTACCTCCAGGGCGTGGAGCAGCAGCAGATGCCGGCGCATGTCTGGCGGCGCAAGCTGGCCTATCTTCCGGCGGAATCGGGCTGGTGGTCGGCGCGGGTCGGCGCGCATTTCAGCCGCCCGCCGCAAACAGAGGATTTGCTCGGTCTGGGACTGGAAGAGTCGATCCTGCAACGTGAAGTGGAGGGCTTGTCCAGCGGCGAGCGCCAGCGGCTAGGTCTGCTGCGCCTGCTCGGCCAGCAGCCGCAGGTGATTCTGCTCGACGAGCCCAGCGCCAATCTCGACCCGCAAAGCGCTTTGCAAATGGAAGGCTGCGTGCGCGCGTATCTGCAAACACAGGGTGCGGCGGCCATCTGGGTGAGTCATGATCCCGTGCAGAGGGCGCGCATCGCCGATCGCAGCCTGGAAATGCCCATCAACATGCAGGGGGGATGACTATGAGCCTGATTCATCTGACCGCTTACGACCTCGGGCTGGCCGCGCTGTTGGTGCTGGCGCTCGGTGGTTTGATCGCCCTGAATGGCCTGGGTTTGACCCGCTCCCTGTTCGTGTCTTCCGTGCGCATGGTATTGCAGTTGCTGCTGGTCGGTCTGGTGCTGGAGGCTCTGTTTCGGCTCGACAATCCTTGGCTGGTGGCATTGATGGGGTTGATCATGTTGCTGGTGGCGGGCTGGGAGGTGGTGGCGCGACAAAAACGTCGCCTGCGTGGCGGCTGGGGGTATGGCATCGGTCTGGCGGCCATGGCCTTGCCCGCGTTCAGCTTGACCGTGCTCAGCCTGACTGTGCTGGTCGGCGTGAAGCCGTGGTATGCGCCGCAATACGCCATTCCGCTGCTGGGCATGATTCTGGGCAATACCATGACCGGCATCGGCTTGGGCTTTAATCGCCTGACCAGCGGCGCGGCCTCGGGGCGGCGCGAGATCGAGGCGCAGCTGCTGCTGGGGCAAACCATGCGCGAAGCGACGCGCAGGTTGCGCCAGGACAGCCTGCATACCGCGCTGGCGCCGACGATCAATATGCTGGCGGTGGCGGGGCTGGTCAGTCTTCCCGGCATGATGACCGGACAGATTCTCTCGGGCACGCCGCCTCTGGAGGCCGTCAAATACCAGATTCTCATCATGTTCCTGATCGCCACTGCCAGCGGCCTGGGCGTTATGCTGGCCATCGAGCTGGGCGTGCGCCGTCTGTTCGACGAGCGCCAACGCTTGCGACTTGATCGCCTTCACGATGCGCAGTAGGTTTGCCCAACGCCCAACAACGGAGAGTGCTTCATGGCTCCCATGCCTGCATTAAAACCTTATCTTTCGGTTGAGGATTACCTGGAAGATGAGCGCGAAGGCGACATTCGTCATGAATACGGCGCGGGCGAAGCCTATGCCATGGCCGGGGCAAGCGATCGGCACGGCCTGCTGGCGATGGCGCTGGGGGCGACTCTGCTCCCCCACGCGCGCAAAAAACGCTGTCAGCTGTTTATGGCGGATATGAAGGTGCGCATTGACGATCGCGGCGAGAGTTTTTTTTATTACCCCGATCTGTTGCTGGCTTGCGATGCTGAGGATCGTGAGTCGGCGTATTACCGTCGTCGCCCTTGCTTGATCGTGGAAATCGCTTCCCCCAGCACCTGGCGCATCGATCGCACGGAAAAGCTGGCGGCCTACCGCAGCCTGCACAGCTTGCGTGAGTACGTGCTGGTGCATCAGAACGTGCGTCAGATCGAAGTTTTCCGCTATCCGCAGAATACGCACCACATCTACGGCGAGGGTGTCTTCAGGCTTGAGTGCCTGGAGATGGATGTGGCGGTGGACGACGTTTATGCCGATGCGGATGCGGCGCTGGATCAGCTCCAGGCGAAATAAGCCAGCACCCCGGCAAGCAGTGCGGCGGCGAAAATCCAGCGCTGTCTTTCTGCGCGCGCCAAGCTCAACCTCAGTGCGCGCAGCTCTTCGGCCTGTTGCGCCATCAGTTCGGTTTGGCGCTTTTGCGCGCTGAGCGCTTCGTGTTGCAGACGCGGCATTTCCGGCAACAGAGCCAGTACGCGCGGCAATTCGTGGCGCAGGGTGTTGAACGCGGCCTTGGGGCCGACGCGCTCCATCATCCAGCGTTCGATAAACGGCTTGGCGGTCGTCCACAGGTCGAGATCGAGATAAAGTTGTCGCCCCAGCCCTTCGACGTTGAGCAGGGTTTTTTGCAGCAGCACCAGTTGCGGCTGCACTTCCATGTTGAAGCGGCGTGCGGTCTGGAACAGGCGCAGCAGGAAGTGGCCGAAGGAGATGTCGCGCAGCGGGCGTTGGAAGATCGGTTCGCTCACCGTGCGTATCGCCGCTTCAAATTCGTTGATGCGCGTGTCGGACGGAACCCAGCCGGATTCGATATGCAACTCGGCCACGCGGCGGTAGTCGCGGTTGAAAAAGGCGTGGAAGTTTTCCGCAAGGTAACGCTGATCTTCTGGCGTCAGGCTGCCCATGATGCCGAAATCCACCGCCATGTAGCGCGGCGAGTGAGGATGATCGGGCGAGACGAAGACGTTGCCGGGGTGCATGTCGGCGTGGAAGAAGTTGTGGGTGAACACCTGGGTGAAGAAAATTTCCACGCCGCGTTCGGCCAGCAGGCGCATGTCGATATTGGCGGCCTTGAGCGCGGCGATGTCGCTGATCTGAATGCCGTAGATGCGTTCCTGCACCATGACGTTCGGCTGCACGTAGTCCCAGTCGATGGCGGGCACGTGCAGCAGGGGCGAGTTTTCAAAATTGCGCGCCAGTTGGCCGCAGTTGGCGGCTTCGCGCACCAGGTCGAGCTCGTCGTGGATGGTTTTGTCGAACTCGCCGACCACGTCTTGAGGGTGCAGGCGGCGGATGTTGCTTGAAGATTTTTCGGCAAGAAAAGCCAAGGTGCGCAGGACTTCGAGGTCGCGCTCGATGGTGGGCAGAATGTCAGGTCGCACCACCTTGACCACCACGTCGCGTCCGTCCTTGAGCCGTGCCGGATGCACCTGGGCGATCGAGGCGGAGGCCAGAGGCGTTTCATCGAAGGTCGAAAAAAGTTCCGAGATCGGTTTTTGCAAGGACTCTTCCACCAGACGTAGCGCGAGTTCACCGGAGAAGGCGGGGACTCGATCCTGTAGCCTGGCCAGTTCGTCGGCAATGTCTTCCGGTAGCAGGTCGCGCCGCGTGGAAAGCGCCTGGCCGAATTTGATGAAGATGGGGCCAAGCTCTTCCAGTGCCAGGCGGATGCGCTCGCCGCGTGGGCGGTTGGTGCTTTCGCCGAACAGTCGCCAGGGTGAGAGGCGCATGAGAAAGCTGGCAGGCTTGAACCAGGGGATGGCGAACAGCAGTTCGTCCAGGCCATGACGCATCAATACCCACTGGATTTTCAGCAGGCGCAGGATTTGGCGTGGGTGGATCATCGCTTGTCTTCCAGTCGGCGAATGCGGCGATCCAGGGCGTCCGCCCGGCTGCGCAGGCCATCCACGGCGTCCATCCATGCCTCCGTTTCAATCCGGCGCGGACTGACTTCGATCTCATCGTGCAGGAAATCGGCCTTGTTCTGCGCGTGGCGCTCCAGCATCCGCCGGATTTCATGGCGCATTTCCTGCCAGAGGCTAGCGATTTGGTGCGCCGGAATAAGGCCGAACTTGGGGGTCAATGCCTGCTCAAGATCCGGTTGCAGCTGGCTGAGCAGTTGCGCCGCACGCAGGCTGACATGACTGTCGCCCGTAAGCTCCAGGTCATCGTGCATCAAATCGCCGCGCATTCTGGCGCGCAAAAAACCCAGGGGCGAGGCGCGCAGGATGGCATCGGGCGCGACATCAAGAGCTGCATCGGCGACGACGAGCGTAGCGGATAGCGCATTGGCTTGAGGCAGCAGGTCGAAAGCGAACAGACCCTTGATATCGATGCGGATGCGCTGGCCGTTCAGGCTACGCAGGCCTTGCAGCGCTTCGGGATCGCTTGCCAAGGCGGCGTTGAGCGCTTTTTCCACACCCAGGCGCGCCAGTTCGGCCACTTCGGGCGTCACGCCTTGAATCCCCAGTGCAGGGCGACGATGCCGTCGGACATGTTCAGGTAGTCGCAACGCACAAAACCCGCCTGCTCCATCATCTGCTTGAGCGTGTCCTGATCGGGGTGCATGCGGATGGACTCGGCCAAGTACTGGTAGCTGGCTTCATCCTTGGCGACCAGCTTGCCCATCAGCGGCAGCGCCTTGAAGGAGTAAAGGTCGTAGAGCTTTTGCACCAGATCGTGACGCGGGTGGGAAAATTCCAGAATCAGCGCCCGACCCCCGGGTTTGAGCACGCGCAGCATTTCGCCGAGCGCCTTGTCCTTGTGGGTGACGTTGCGCAGGCCGAAGCTGATGGTGACAGCATCGAAGCTGTTGTCAGCAAAGGGAATGGCTTCGGCATTCACCAGCGCCGTCTGCGCTTCGCGCACATAGCCCGCGTCCAGCAGGCGGTCGCGTCCACGGGCAAGCATTTCCGCATTGATGTCGGAGAGCACCACCAGCCCATCCTTGCCGACCTGTTGCAACAACCCAAGGGAAATATCGCCCGTGCCGCCGGCGAGGTCGAGCGCCTTCATGCCGGGACGCAAGCCGCTGCGTGCGAGGGCGATGCGTTTCCACAGGCGATGAATGCCGAGCGACATCAAGTCGTTCATCAGATCGTATTTGCCGGCTACGGAATCGAACACGCCGCGCACCATCTTGACCTTCTCGTCGATGGCGACGCGCTGAAAGCCGAAGTCGGTGGTGATTTGAGGTTGGTCGTTTTGATTCATGTCTGCTCCCTGCTTAATCCATCTGCCGCCAGACGCTCAAGATAGCGCGCCCAGTTCTTGCTGTAATCCTGACCCAGGGCATACAGGAAGTCCCAGTCGAACAGGCCGCTGTCGTGGCCGTCGCTGAACACCAGCTTGACCGCATATTGCCCCACGGGTTCGATGGCATCAACGTTGACCTGCGCCTTGCCGCTTACCAGCAAGGGTTCGGGCAGACCGTGTCCGCGCACCTCGGCGGAGGGCGAGAATACGCGCAGATATTCGCAGGGCAGAGAGAAATATGCGTTATCGTCAAAGCGAAGGTCGAGCACGCGACTTTGACGGCGAAGCTTGATTTCAAGCGGTTGATGAATGGACATCGCTTAACCGGTGTTGCGCATCCCGGCGGCAATGGCGTTGATCGAGCGCAACAGAGGCGTCAGCCACATTTCACGCTCCTTGTCGCTCAGGGTTTCGTCGCGGTAGCGCTTGAGCAGGGTGATCTGGATATGGTTGAGCGGGTCGAGATAGGGATTGCGTCGCTGCATCGAGGTGCCGAGTACAGGGTCGATTTCCACCAGATCATTCACGCCGGCGACGCGCAGCACTTCACCGAGCGTGCGCTGGTATTCGCCGGAGATCATGCCGTAAACCTCGTCCGCCAGGGCGCGATCCTTGACCAGCTCAGCGTATTCGCCTGCGATATGCATCTCGCCCTTGGTGAGCGACATTTGCGTGTTGCGCAGCAGGCTGTGGAAGAATGGCCAGTGTTTGAACATGGCGTGCAGGCAGCTTGGGTCGTCGGAGTGATTGGCCTGCCATTGTTGCAGGGCGCTGCCGATGCCGTACCAGGCGGGCAGGGTATGGCGCGATTGCGCCCAGCCGAAAACCCAGGCGATGGCGCGCACCGAATACTTGGAGATATCGCCCTGCTTGCGGTGCGAGGGGCGTGAGCCGATGTTCATCAGACCGATTTCGCGTACCGGCGTGGCCTCGTAGAAGTAGGGGATGAAACCGGGGGTGCGGTCGGTCAGCTGGCGATAGCTTTGCTCGCCGAGTGCGGCGATCTCCGCCATGGCGCGTTCAAACGCCGGGTCGGGTCGCGGCACGTCCATCACGCGGTGACGGGTGGCCTTCATCAACCCGGTGGCGCCCATCACTAGTTCATACACGGCGGTTTCCGTGTTGCTGTACTTGGAGGACAGCACCTCGCCCTGCTCGGTGAACTTGATCTGACCGAGTACGGTGCCCACCGGCAGGGACAGCATGGATTCGTGGGTGGGGCCGCCGCCGCGCGCCACGGTGCCGCCGCGTCCATGGAACAGGCGGAATTCCACGCCGCGCTTTTGGGTCAGTTCCAGCACCTTGAGCTGCGCCTGGTAGAGATTCCACACCGAAGCGAGCACGCCGCCGTCCTTGCAGGAGTCGGAGTAGCCGAGCATCACTTCCTGCAGATTGCCGGATACGGCGAGCAGTTGGCGGTACACCGGGTTGTCCAGCAGCAGGGTAAGAACCTGCTCGATGTGCTCCAGGTCTTCGATGGTTTCGAACAGCGGCGAAATCTTGATATTGCAGTAAGGCTGCCCCTTGGCGTCGAAACCGGCCAGGCCGCTGCGGTGCGCTAGGTAAAGCACCTCCATCACATGGCTGGCGGCGTGGGTCATGGAGATGACGTAAGCGCCGAAGGCGTCTGCGCTGACGTTATGGCGCATGCGCTGCATGACCTCGAACACGCGCAGGGTTTGCAGGGTGTCGGCGGTCAGATCGCCAGGTTTGAGATGCTTGCCCCAGGCGTTATTGATTTGCAGCGCGCCGGGCTTGCCCGCGGCGATGCGCTCATCAAGACGCGGCGCCGGGCGTTGAATGCGCTCGGCCAGCAGGCGGATGCGTTCTTCCTCGCTGTGCTGGAGATAGTTCAGCCCAGGCTCGATCTGGTCGAGGATTTCTGCCACCGCCTCGGTGTGGCGGGTGGATTCCTGACGGATGTCCAATTGAAACAGGTGGAAGCCGAAGGTTTCCGCCAAGCGGATCAGATCCTTGAGGTCGGTATCGGCCAGCAGCTCGTCGTTGTTTTCCAGCAGCGAGTCGCGGATGCGATACAGGTCGGCGATGAATTCGGCGGCAGAGGGATAGGCCTCGCTGGACAATTCGCCGCTGTGTTCGGCTTGCAACTGGCGTACATAGGCCAGATTCAGACCCAGGCGGTACTGCATGATGCGCAGCTTGCTGCGGTAAGGCTCATCCTCAAAGTGCTCGTCGCCTTCGGAGCCGAATACGGCGTCGATGAAGCGCTGGTCATTCTCCAACGCCAGTTGGCGAATGCAGATATTCGGACACAGGCTGATGGAATGGGTCAGAATGCGGCCAAGGTCGAACACGCGCTTGAGGTATTCCTCCAGAATCATTTCCGCCGCCATGCCGACGGCGTTTTCGGTGGTTTCCGGGGTGACGAAGGGGTTGCCGTCTCGGTCGCCGCCGATCCAGGAGCCGAAGCGCAGGATGCTGGGCACCTTGATCTGTGCGGCTTCGTCACGCCCGAAGTTGGTTTTCACCGCCTTTTCCAGGTAGCGGTACACTGTGGGTATGGCGGCGAAGATGCTCTGACGGAAGTAATACAGCCCCTGGCGAATTTCGTCTTCCACCTTGGGGCGCACGCTGCGCACTTCGTTGGTTTTCCACAGGGCGAGAATGTGCATTTTGATTGCGGCTTCGATCTCAAGGCGTTCGTTGTCGCCAAGCTCGGGTCGGTTGAGCTGGCTGGAAAGCAGATAGACGCGGCGCTGCTGATCCATCACCGTGCGCCGCTTGGCCTCGGTGGGGTGGGCGGTAAATACCGGGATGTATTGCAGATGGTTGAGCAGTTCCTGCAGCTGCGCCGCGCTCATGCCCTCCTTGTGGAAGCCGCGCAAAGTGTCATGGAAAGAGCCGTTCCAGAAATCCAGCCCGCGGCGCACCCGACTGCGGCGCTCCTGGTGCATCAGCTCCTCTTCGGCGATATTGACCAGGCTGAAATACAGGCTGAAGGCGCGCACCACCTGGGTGAGCTTGTCGGCAGGCAGTTCATTGATCAGAGCCATCAGACGCCCATGCTGGCGAGTGCTGATTTTCTCGCGCTGGCGCTGGCGGATGAAACCTTTGCGCAACGCCTCGACCACGGTGTAAACCTCTTCGCCGGCGTGTTCCCACACGATTTCGCCCAAGAGTTGTCCGAAAAGACGGACGCGGGCGCGCAGGGCAGGGTCATTGCGGTTCGTGCGTGAGTGGCGTGTACTCATGAATCAATTCTTCCGTGGTCTAGGTACAGGACTGGTGAATCGTTGAAAAACGCCTCCTTGTGTCTTTCAACGCGCCAACCCGGCATATGCCCGAGATCGGCATAGAAAAATCAATCACTTGCGTGCCTGATTTCCGAGCGGGATATCCATGTCCCGCGTTGGCCGACTGCCTGGATCAGGTGTTCCAGCAGCTGGTCACAGCTGGTGCGAATGCAACACAAAAACAGCGCAAAGGCTGTTTTGGCATCTATTTAGCTTCACAAAACCCGTGCATTATAGCGCCAATGGCGCGCAGGAAGCGGAGCGGGCTTTTTTTCGTCAATCTTTGTGAGGGTTTGCACATGCGTATCGGTATCTATGGTCTGGGTCGGATGGGCGGCAATATGGTGCGACGTCTGGTGCGCGCGGGGGTTGAAGTCGTCGGGCATAACCGTAGCGCCGCTCCGCTGGATGAGTTGCGGGAAGAGGGTGCAGGTTTTATGCCAGCCTACAGTCTGGGCGAGCTCATCGAACATTTGCCTGCGCCGCGCATCGTCTGGCTGATGCTGCCCGCGGGTGAGGCCACGGATGCCGCGCTGGCAGCTGTGCTGCCGCTGATGTCGCCGGGCGATCTTCTGGTCAATGGCGCCAATGATTTCTATCAAAAAGCGGAGCAGCATGCGGCCAAGGCGGCGGAGCGCGGCGTGCGTTTCATGGATGTCGGCGTGTCTGGCGGCGTGTGGGGCTTGAAGAACGGTTATTGCGTGATGGCGGGCGGCGCGGACGAGGACGCGGCGCGCCTGACTCCGATTCTGCAGGCGCTTGCACCATCAAAGAGCACGGGCTGGGCGCATGTCGGCCCGCTGGGGGCGGGACATTTCACCAAGATGGTTCACAACGGCATCGAGTACGGCATGATGCAGGCGCTGGCCGAGGGGCTGGCGGTGCTCAAGGCCAAGGAGCCGTTTGCACTCGACCTGGCGCAGATTTCCGAGTTGTGGCGACATGGCTCGGTGGTGCAAAGCTGGCTGCTGGATTTGACGGCGGACGCCTTGGCGCAGGATCAGGACTTGGCTGCCGTCGCGCCGGTGGTGGCGGATTCGGGCGAGGGGCGTTGGACAGCGAAGGAGGCGATTGATCTGGGCGTCTCCGCACCGGTGATGACCCTGGCTCTGCAGATGCGCTTCGCCAGCCAAGGCAACGCGGACTATGGCAACAAGGTCTTGGCCATGATGCGCAAGGGTTTTGGCGGTCATGCCATCACCCATTCCGTTGAGGAGTGATGGCCATGGCGCCCGTCGGCTCAATCAAGACGGCTGCCCTTGGCAGCGTGAACGTTGCACCCGTCAAATGCGGTTTCGTCATTTTTGGCGCCACGGGCAATCTTGCCGCGCAGAAATTGCTGCCCGCGCTGTACAACCTCGATCGACATGATCGTCTGGATGAGGGCGTGCTGATTTTCGGCTTCGGACGGCGCGAGTGGACGGACGAAGACTGGCGTGGCTATGTCGAAAGCGTGTTGCGCGAGCGCATGGCGGCTGTGCTCGATGAAGGCGTGCTTGCGCGCTTTCTTGCGCGACAGCGCTTCGTCAAGGGCGACCTGGAAACCCCGGAGGACTATCAGGAACTTGGCGCTCGCGTGTCCGAAGACGGCATGAGCATGAATCTGTTGTTCTACCTCGCCATCGCGCCGGATATGTATGCTGCTGTCGCCGAACAGCTGGCGGCGGCGGAATTGAGCGACGAATTTGACGGCTGGCGGCGTCTGGTGGTGGAAAAGCCCTTCGGTTACGACCTGGAAAGCGCCAAGCTTTTGGACGCGCGCCTGCATCGTCATTTCGACGAAAAGCAGATTTTCCGCATTGACCATTACCTTGGAAAGTCCACGGTGCAGAACATCCTGGTGTTCCGCTTCGCCAATCTTCTGCTCGAACCGTTGTGGAACCGCAACTACATCGATCATGTGCAGATCTCTCATGCCGAGGACAAGGGGATTGGACGGCGCGCGGGCTATTACGACCAGGCGGGCGCGTTGCGCGACATGATCCAGAGTCATTTATTGCAAATGCTCACTCTGGTGGCGATGGAGCCGCCGCCCATGCTGGATGCCGAGGCGCTGCGCGATGAAAAGGTCAAGGTTCTGCGCTCCATTCGCCCGATTCCCTCGCGAGCCGTGCATGCCCATGCTTTCCGCGCGCAGTACACTCGTGGGCAGATTGGCGGCAAAAGCGTGCCGGGCTATCTGGAAGAAGAGGGGGTGGATGCGCACAGCACTACGGAAACCTACGCCGCGCTCAAGCTGTATATCGACAACTGGCGCTGGCGCGGCGTGCCGTTTTATATCCGCACCGGCAAGCGCCTGCCGGAAGGCATGTCGATGGTCAGCATCCGCTTCCGTCACCCGCCGCAGCAGCTTTTCCGCGAAACGCCCATCGAGCAGCTCGAACCGAACTGGCTGTTGCTCGGCATCCAGCCCTGCGAAAGCCTGCGTCTGGAGGTGCAGAGCAAGCGTGAAGGCTTGGAATTGCGCACCACCACCACCCAGTTGGACGCCACCTATTGCGAAAGCGAATCCACCCGTCTTGGCGCCTACGAGGCGCTGCTGCTCGACGTGATGCATGGCGATCAGTCGCTGTTCCTGCGCTACGACGAGGTGGAATGGGCATGGAAGGCGGTCGATCCGGTACTGAAGCTTTGGGCGCAGGAGCGCGACTTCATTCACACCTACCCTGCCGGAAGCTGGGGGCCGGAAGAGGCCAGCCGCCTGTTCGACAAAGAAGACCACGTCTGGCGCAATGCCCTGTAGGAAAATACCTTTCAAGACTATGAACGAAAACGCCAAGGAGATACCCATGCCGCTTCCCCTGACCCTGCTTCCCGCATGGAAAGCGCTGCGCACGCACCACAATGAATTTTCCAGCGTGCATATGCGCGACTTGTTCGCTGCCGATCCCAAGCGCTTTGAAGGCTTCAGTCTGCGTGCGGGCGAATTGTTTCTGGATTACTCCAAGCATCGCGTCAATGCGCACACCATGCAGCTTTTGCAGCAGCTGGCGCGTGAGGCCGGGGTGGAGGAGTGGCGCGAAAAGATGTTCAGCGGCGAGAAGATCAACTTCACCGAAGATCGCGCCGTGCTGCATATCGCCCTGCGCAACCGCAGCAACAGCCCCATTTTCGTGGATGGGGAAGACGTCATGCCGTTGGTGAATGCCGTTCTGGCGCGCATGAAGGCCTTTTCCAAGGCGGTGCGTCGCGGGGAGTGGCTGGGTTACAGCGGCAAGACGATTACCGATGTGGTGAATATCGGCGTCGGCGGCTCCGATCTAGGGCCGAAAATGGTGTGCGAAGCGCTGGCTTCTTATGCCAGCCCTGATCTGCGCGCTCATTTCGTCTCCAATGTCGCCCCCTCGGACATCAGCAGCACGCTCAAGCGTCTGAATCCCGAAACCACGCTGTTCATCGTCGCCTCCAAAACCTTCACCACCCAGGAAACCATGGCCAACGCCCATGCGGCGCGCGCCTGGTTCCTGCAGGCCGCCCATGATGAGGCGCATATCGCCAAGCACTTCGTGGCTGTGTCCACCAACCTGGAACTGGTGAGCGCCTTTGGCATTGCGCCGGAAAACATGTTCGAGTTCTGGGATTGGGTGGGCGGACGCTATTCGCTGTGGTCGTCCATCGGCCTTTCGATCGCTGTGCATGTCGGCTTCGAGCATTTCGAGAAGATGCTCGAAGGCGCCTATGCCATGGATCGGCATTTCCATGAAGCGCCGCTGGAGCGCAATATGCCGGTGATCATGGCCTTGCTTGGCGTGTGGTACGCCAATTTCTTCGGCGCGGAAACGCACGCCGTTTTGCCCTATGGCACCCGCTTGCGCTCGCTTCCGGCCTATTTGCAGCAGGCGGACATGGAAAGCAACGGCAAGTCGGTGGACAGGGACGGCGAAACGGTGAACTACAGCACCGGAGCCATTCTCTGGGGCGGGCATGGCACCAATGGGCAACATGCGTTCTACCAGCTCATTCACCAAGGCACGCGCCTGATTCCCTGCGACTTCATCGCGGCATCGAACACGCATAACCCGCTCGGGCGGCAGCACTCCATGCTCCTGGCCAACCTGCTGGCTCAGAGTCGCGCCCTGATGTGGGGGCGCAGCCGCGAAGAGGTGGAAGCCGAGATGCGTGCCGATGGCTTAAGCGAGGAAAGCATCGCCCAGCTTGCTCCGCACCGGGTGTTCACCGGCAACAAGCCGAGCAGTACCATCGTCATGCGTGACCACACGCCCTACGCTCTGGGTATGCTGATCGCCTTGTACGAGCACAAGATCTTTGTGCAGGGCGTCATCTGGCGCATCAACTCCTTCGACCAGTGGGGCGTGGAGCTGGGCAAGCAGATGGCCAACGACATCCTGCCGCGCCTGGCGGAAAGCGAGGCGGCGACGCAGTACGATGCCTCGACCAATGGACTGATCCAGTTGATCAAAGGCCAGATGCACGCCTGAAGAACCAGAGCCGGATGATCGGCAGCGTGCGCCCTTGTTTTGCTCGCGCGCGTGGCATGATCAAAGCTGTTGGGTCCGAATCTGGTGGCGGCAGGTTCAAGTCCTTTAGTTAAGATCAATAAATTCAATGAGCTATTTGGTGTTGGCTAAACCTTTTTTCGGTGGGGCTTGGGCGTGTCATATGAGGAAGATGTGATCCGCCCCTGATCGTTGCCTGCGCCGCTAATAACCCTTGATCAACGAATGCAGCGCGAGGAAAAATCGACCGAAAAAGCGCAGCACAGACGGACTATGCCAGCATTTTGAGGCGCGACTCGGCGTCTCCCGATTTTTACGCAATGGCGCGCTGTTCAGCGAGATCGCAAACAGGCTCCAAGGCGCGAACAGACTCCGTCAAGGGCGGTCTGATCAGGCGTTCACCGATGGCATCGACGAGCAGCTTGAAATGAGTCGACTCAAGACCGCAAAACAGCACCGGCTCCCAACCGATGTCGGGTGGGGCTTGATCTGCATGCGCGCATCGTGTGCATCAATGCTGCTCAAGGCCGGTGACTGGAGCTCTTCCAGCATTGTCCATAGGGTTTATCCAATCACTTTCGTTGGACGTTGAGCGCTACGCTTCCTCGATTGTTGTCATACAAACCCCAGGCATCATTGGCGAAGCAGTATAGGTAGCCGGATTCCGATGGAGTGAATTCACAGGAGTTTCCAATCAGAAAGGCTTCGCCCAAGGGAGGGGTACCACTGCCGTCTGCGTCCGTCTGGTTGGCGACCATGCCCACGAGTGCGAACCACTTGAATTGCTCATAACGCCGCGTCAGGCGGAAGTCAGCATTTTTTTTGCCCGTCAGGCGCTGATAGGCATGTTCAAGAGGGGCGATGAACAGGTCAGGCAGGCTGTAGATGATTTTGCCCGGCCTGAACTTGCCATCATCCATCCCTTGCGGCCCGCAGCGATTGTAGAGATCAATCCATTCACCGCTGGCCTGGAATGAGTAGGTGGCGCCCGCTTCCAACCAAATGCCGGTTTCGTTCCAGCGTTCGCGCGCGAAAATGGAACCGCTCCAAGTTTGATTTTCTGGAATTCGACGGCTTGGGCGGTAGGGAGCTTGACCAATGGGCGGATCCTGATGGCGCCGCCAAGCGGAATCATGCAGCGACTGATTTACGTGATTCGAGTTGAACTCCGGTACGGCGCGGGGCAGCGTGCGCATGGATTTCCAGATGCCGTCCAGCGCATCATGCAGCACATCCTGGTGATTGCAGCGCAGTTGGTTATACAACTTGGAGTCCAGGCGCAAGTGATGTTCAGCAGCTTTATCAAGCATCCATTGCAACGCAGAGTCGGATAATCCACATTCGACATGGCCGCCGCCTACATCGCCATGATTGCCTGGAAACCAGATTTGCTCAAAGGTCGATCCCTCCGCCCGTTGCTCACCAGGCGCCAGCGTCCACAGGGTGGGGGTAAAGCTTGCGCGCACCTCATCCAAGGCGACGGCATGGTAGGCGTGACGCACGCGGGGGCTTAGATTGGTGTCATGAAAGCTGTAGCGCGAGGGGTTATCAATCAGTGCATCCAGCAGCACCATATCGTCCGGAACGCCCCGAGCGCCTACGGTGTCCCATGCCCCGATAAAGTGAATGTCGGGCGTTTCCATGCTTTTCCAGTCGGAACCCCACTCGTTTTTTTCCTTTTTTTCCCGGTAGCCCATGGTGAAAGCCGTACCGATGCGCTCCCAGGCTTCATGAGCGTCCAACCCCTCAATGTTCAGCAGACCACAGCGCAGTATGAAGCCGCCAAGGCTGCGAACGGTGTAGGCGCCCCTGCTGTAGCCGAACAGGAAGATTCGGTCTCCGGATTTGTAGTGGCGGCAAATCCAGTTGTATGCGCTCTGTATGTTTTTATCGAGACCCGCGCCCAGGCCGCCGCCGAGCGCGCGCTTGATCCTGCCGCCTTCGGTTCCGACGCCGGGGTGGTAGTACTTGATTTGTTCTTCGTCTTCCAGACAACAGTTGAACAGCTTGACGACATTGGTTGGTACAGGAATTCCGCCTTGCTTTTGCTCGGGCGTGTTCCATGTTCCGTCACAACAGACAATGATATTGCGCATGGTCACCTCCCGGAATGGCTTTACCAGATTGGGGCATTGTTGCTGCCGCATATTACAGACAGGTGGAGGATGCGGGCGTTTTTTGTGTCCTTGTTCGCGCAAAGTCTGACGGCTTGCTGAAAAAACGTATCCTTGAGTTATTCAGCCTCGCCCATCACGGGCAGGCGCCGGGATGGGCAAACGAAAATCAAGCGCTTACAGGTTTGATTTTCGAACGGGCATTCATGCTCCTCTTGGCCTGCTCGGATTTTGGCGCTCAAGATCGGGTGAGCGCCTGTCCAAGTGGAGGAGATGGCGCTGCGTCCAACCGGTTGGCTGGAGTCGTCTTGCGATTACGAGCCATGTATGCGCTGCGCTGGGGCAAACGGTGTAGATCCGATCCCGGTTCAATTTTCGCGCACTCGCTGTCTGCAACGGCATGCACAAAAAAGCCCCGCATATGCGGGGCGTTCGCTTTGCGCTTGGATGAGGCGCGTCTGAGGGAGGGTGAGAACACGGATCGTTAACGTGCCAGGGTCACTTCGGCATCAAGATCGAGCCCGAAAAGATTTCATACCGCGACCGTGGGCGCAGACGCATACCCATACCCTCGCCCAGTTCAGGACGCAGCCAAAATGCCCGGGAGGGTTGAGGCCATCCTGATACTTTAGTCATCTGACCGTCAGAACTCGCCCTTTGAACCGGCCTGCATCATTTTCCACATGGTATCGCGTACCTTGGTGGCATCGGTCTTGAAGGGTTCGGGCATGTTCTTGCCGCCGTGCACGAACATATCCATGTTCAGGCTGTACAGCCACAGCTCGCCGTTTTCATGCTCAACCACAGAGATGCGGCAAGGCAGGTAGGCGGAAAAATAGGGGCTGAAATCGGTGGCCGCACGCGCGGTGATAGGGTTGCAGAATTGATAGATGTGCAGGTAGCGGGTGGGCTTGCCTGTACGTGCTTCAATTTCCTTGGACAACGGCATTTGGCCAACATCGACAAGGCCGCTACCGAGTGCCGCAGACTTGAAGGCTTCGCCGATATCATCGGTGGTCACGCCCTTGTTGACCTTGACCGCCCAAACCGTGGCCGCGCCCAGATCGCCTTCGCTGGCGACGAACTTGTCGTACATCTGCATGTAGGTGTCCATAGCCTGCGGATCAAGCTTGTCCTGGATGGCCATGAATCCGCAACCGGACAGCGAAAACGCGGCGACGGCCGCAACAGCCAGTTTCAATGTGCTTCTAATCAACGTCGTACTCCTCGTGTTGGTTGTTGTGCGAAGCCACTCACAGCTGCATGTGGGCGCTGCATGTGGGAGAACGGCGCTAGTGTATGTTTCGTGAAAGCGGGATGACAAACGTATTTAACTGTTTGCTTATAAACCGATCTTATTGCTTAGGTTATTGATATGGCGATAAAAAATTAAATATAAGTACATTAGTGATTACTTCTTTGTATTCCGGATAAAAAGTTTATGGATTGGGTTTAATGATCTGATCGGCTAATCTTGCCAGCCTGAAAGTTGACAGACTCGATCAACTTAGTCCTTGTTAATTTTGGAGATTTCACATGATTCGTAACCTGTTGGCTCTGATCGGCGTGCTTGCTTTGGTGGCGGGTGGGTTTATGGCGGCAACCATGCCGGGCATGATGCAGTTGATGCCCGGCATGATGAGTTCCGGCATGAAGCCGATTGTCGATGTCATCAACAAAGACCCGCAGGGTCTGATAGCCGCTGCCGGTAACTTGGCTCCGGGCGCGGCAGAAGAAACCGCGACCATGCTTAACCGCTGGATCTCCAGCAAGGGCGAAATCGCCTACACCACCACTTGGGAAAAGAAGGTTGAGCCGGGCGTAACCTTGGATGACGTCAAGGCGGCGCTGGAATCCGTGTCCACCAACCGCAATATCAAGGCGGTGGGCGAATTGCCGCTGTCCGAAGAACTGAAGGCGCGTGGCATCGATTCAGGCGTGTTATTTGTGGCTTCTTACTGCAACCCGGAAACGGCGCGCAAGATGGTTGATTTTGCGCCGAACATGGCGGCCTACCTGCCTTGCCGTGTGGTCGTGGTGGAAAAAGCGGATGGCCTGTGGATGTACACCCTGAACATGGACATGATGCTGAAAATGGGTCAGTCCCTGGAAAAGAATCCCGATCTGAAAAAGGCCGCAATGGCGGTGCGCGATACCATGTGGGAAATGTTGGAAAAAGGCGCCAAGGGCGAGATTTGATCGCCGCCTTAGTCTGATCTGTAAGCTGAAACGCCCGGCCTTGTGCCGGGCTTTTTGTTATCATGCGCGACCTTCGCGCTGCCATGCTCACACTCATGTCCGAATTTCTGCAAAACCTCAATAAACGCCGCACGTTTGCGATCATCTCCCACCCGGATGCCGGTAAAACCACGCTGACCGAAAAGCTGCTGCTGTTTGGCGGCGCGATTCAGATGGCGGGTACGGTCAAGGGGCGCAAGGCCAGCCGCCATGCCACCTCCGACTGGATGGAGCTGGAAAAGCAGCGCGGAATTTCCGTCACCTCGTCAGTGATGCAGTTCCCGTTCAAAGAGCGCATCGTCAACCTGCTCGATACCCCCGGTCACGAAGACTTCTCCGAAGACACCTACCGCGTGCTGACGGCGGTGGACTCCGCATTGATGGTGATTGACAGCGCCAAGGGCGTGGAAGACCGCACCATCAAGCTGATGGAAGTCTGCCGCCTGCGCGATACGCCGATCATGAGCTTCATCAACAAGCTCGACCGCGAAGGCCGCGAGCCGATGGAACTGCTCGATGAAGTGGAAACCGTGCTCAAGATTAAATGCGCGCCGATCACCTGGCCGATTGGCATGGGCAAGGCGTTCAAGGGTGTGTACCATCTGTACAGCAACCGCGTATATGTGTTCGAGCCGCACGGCAAGGCCGAAGCCGAAGTTATCGAAGGGCTGGACAATCCCAAGCTGGATGAACTGCTCGGCATCCGTGCCGCCGAATTCCGTGATGAAATCGAATTGGTGCAGGGCGCGAGTCACGCCTTCGACCTGGAGGCCTACCGGCGCGGCGAGCTGAGTCCGGTGTTTTTCGGTTCGGCGATGAACAACTTCGGCGTGCGTGAGCTGCTGGAATTCTTCGTCGAACAAGCCCCCGGCCCGCAGGCGCGCGCCACCAGCACGCGCACGGTCACGCCGGATGAAGACAAGTTCAGCGGCTTTGTGTTCAAGATTCAGGCGAACATGGATCCCGCGCACCGCGACCGCGTGGCCTTCTTCCGCGTCTGCTCGGGTAAATTCAGCAAAGGCATGAAGGTCAAGCATGTGCGCTTGGGGCGCGATATTAAAATCGCCGACGCGCTGACCTTTATGGCCAGCGAGCGCGAGCATGTCGAAGACGCCTACCCCGGCGACATTATCGGTATTCACAACCACGGCACGATTCGCATCGGCGACACCTTCACCGAGGGCGAAAACTTCGCTTACACCGGCATTCCCAACTTCGCCCCGGAACTGTTCCGCCGCGCCCAGTTGCGCGACCCGCTGAAAATGAAGCAGTTGCAAAAGGGCTTGATGCAGCTCTGCGAAGAGGGCGCGACCCAGCTTTACCGCCCGCTGATCAACAACGACCTGATTTTGGGCGCGGTCGGCGTGCTCCAGTTCGACGTGGTATCCCACCGTCTCAAGTCCGAATACAACGTGGATTGCAGCTTCGAGATGGTCAACGTCAACACCGCCCGCTGGGTGGAATGCGACGACGAAAAGAAACTCAACGAGTTCAAGGCCAAGCACGAAGCCAACCTGGCGCTCGATCACGCGGGCGATCTGGTCTACATCGCCTCCACCCGCGTCAACCTGCAAATGACGATGGAACGCTGGCCAGACATCCGCTTCCTTGCGACCCGCGAGCACGGGGATTATGTGACGGAGTGATGAGGCGGGGACTATCCTGCCTTACGCTTTGATGTGTTGCGTACCTGACGATTGCATTGATCCGAAACGTCATGCGCTTTTTTCAGTCGAGTCATATTCGCCAACGGATGGAAGATCTCAGGGAGAGTCTGCAACGAATTTCCGTTTGCACAGGAACGCCGCGACAACCACGCATACGACGGCAAGAACGCCGATCAAGAACCAGAAAATCCTGGCCGGTAGCGACTAGGAATTCATGGGTCGACTGTCTGTTGGTCGTGCTCGCGAAGCTACACGGCGCGTGATTTCAATCAGCCCAGCCAGGCGCTGGGGATCAAGCATCGCCTTCTCCAGCGAAGAATTGAGCCACATCCTTTTGCGGGGGCAGGCTGCAAGCAGCCTCCATGCGACCCGGTGCGATTCAATGTCCTGGTATTGAGCCTTGTTTGAGGTATGCGCGTGTTGAGCCGCGCAAAAAATGAGCGCCAATTGGGGCGCTTGGTCGTCGCACGAGCGTCAGCGGAGGCGCTGAAAAATCAGCGCGCTCCTCTGAGTTATTGCGCAGGAATCAGGCGGCGCTTGAAAAGATCAAGGAAGCCTTCGTTGAGAGGGGTTTCAAACACGGCTTTGACTACCGCTTGCTTGCCGTGCTGGTAACTCATTTGGTTGACCATACCCGTTTTCTTTTCAACATTCACGCCCAGGGCGTAGATGTTTTCTTTCTTGGCAAGGTAGGCGGCAATGGCGGCATCGCTTGCGGCGGCCTCTTCAAGCCATTTTTTGGCGGCGACGGTGAGGTGCAGGAAGATGTCGCCCTTGTAATCGGCTTTAACGAGTTCGCCCAAGGTGGATTTGACGGAGGCCGCATTGTCGGCATCGGAAATTTGGCCGCCAAAGACCATGGCGATAGCCGCTTTGTTGGTCAGGGCGCTTGCGGCTTTGCTCAGATCCATCGTCGGGGTGTAGGCGACGATGTCGAGGCGGCGCGTGGGAATCTCGCCTTTTTTGGCGGCTTCAAGTCCTTCGGTTTTGTTGTGGCCGACAAACTCGCTCGCCATCGCTCCGGCAAGGGCGACGCAAATGGTGCTGTTGTTGACGGCTATGCCCAAGGTTTTGGCCTTGAGGACGTTGTTGATTGCAAAGCCTTCCATCTGACCGGCATAGGCGCGCACGATGAATTGCTCGCCCAGGGTGAGCGGTGCACCGACAGGGGCGGCGGGTGTGATTGAGGGTTGCGCGCCGGGGTTGGCGAATGCGCTCAGGCTGGCAAGCGAAAGAGCGGCGGCGAGTAAGGTCGTCTTGAACATGGTGAACTCCAGATGGGATAAGGCGTAAGCGGTGTTTATGCGCACATAAAACCTACGCATTTACTGTGATGCTTACAAGCGCATAAAACCCCAGGCTTTGTTTGGATTCTCTGAGAGCGCGTTCAGCGAGATGACGAGAAAAACTCTAGCTATGGGCGTATCCGACAATGCGTCGCTCAGTCATGAGGTGCGACAAATAAACGACAAACGAAATCGGCATGGCGGTAGTGAAGCAGCAGTATCTCGAACAGAGGAAGTTGGCGACGCAATGCTAGAAACCTCAGGCATCCAAGCAGCAGAGCGAGTATCAAGTGGTGTCATGAGGTTGAGGCGTCTGGATGAGCAAAACGCTGTAAGGACGGATTCATAAAACTCAGTGCGCTTCCACAAATCCGCTGAGGGCGTATTTTCGTACCAAAAACATGCTCTACAGCTCACAGACTATGCGCGTGCTGCGGGTTTTCGCAGCGTCTTGGCTTGCGCCAGACATCTGTTTGGTTGGCTTCAGGTGAAAATAACCACTCTGCGTAAGTCTTAAACTAAGGCTTTATTGGCCAATCGAGCCTGTTTACGATGCGCTTGGGATGTACTTGGATGGCGTGTCGAAACTCACGATCCATTCTCCTTCTCACGCACCACCTGTCGCATATGTAGCAGGCTATCCGGGTTGAGCGACAGGCTATCAATGCCCTGTTCGACCAGGGCGCGGGTGATTTCCGGGAAGTCGGACGGCGCTTGGCCGCAGATGCCAATGTACTTGCCTTGCGCCTTGCAGGCGGCGATCGCCATCTGCATCAGCTTGCCCACCGCCGGGTCGCGCTCGTCGAATTCGGTGAGCAGGCCGGAATCCCGATCCACGCCGAGGGTGAGCTGGGTGAGGTCGTTGGAGCCGATGGAGAAGCCGTCGCAGAGTTCAAGAAACGCGTCCGCCAGCAGGGCGTTGGTGGGGATTTCGCACATGATGTAGAGCTTGAGATCGTTTTCGCCGCGCTTGAGGCCGTGTTGTGCCATCAGTTCGATCACGGCTTGGGCTTCGCCGACCGAGCGCACGAAGGGCAGCAGCAAGGCGACGTTGCTCAAACCCATGTCTTCGCGCACGCGGCGCAAAGCCTCGCACTCCAGGGCGAAGCCAGCGGCGTAATCCGGGTGGTGGTAACGCGATGCGCCGCGCAGGCCGATCATCGGGTTTTCTTCCACCGGCTCGAAGCCGCGTCCGCCGAGCAGGGCGGCGTATTCATTGGATTTGAAGTCGGAAAAACGCACTACCACCGGGCGCGGATAGAAGGCGGCAGCGATTTGCCCCACGCCTTCGGAAAGGCGCTTGACGAAAAAGTCGCGCCCGTCGGCATAGCCCTGGGTGAGTTCCATGACCTGCGCCCGCGTGGCGGCATGGAGCTTGTCCGGCTGGAGCAGGGCGTTGGGATGCGCCTGAATACTGCGCATGATGATGAATTCCATGCGCGCCAGTCCCACGCCATCCGCAGGCAGGCGACCCAGTTCAAACGCCGATTCGGCCTGGGCGACGTTGAGATAGATTTTGGTGCGCGTCGGCGCTTCATCCGGGTCGAGGCGCTGCTCATCGATGTGGAAGGGCAGCTTGCCGCGATACACATGCCCCTCGTCGCCCTCGGCGCAAGACACGGTGACTGTCTCGCCGTCGGGCACGGTTTGCGTGGCGTCGCTGCAACCGACCACCGCCGGAATGCCCAGTTCACGCGCAATGATCGCTGCATGACAGGTGCGCCCGCCGCGATTGGTGACAATGGCCGACGCCAGCTTCATCACCGGTTCCCAGTCCGGGTCGGTGATGTCGGTGACCAGCACTTCGCCGGGGTTGAGCTGGCGCATGTCCTTGGCGTGCAGGATGACCCGCGCCACGCCGCTGGCGATTTTCTGCCCCACGCTGCGTCCGGCGGCGAGCACTTCGCCGCGCTGTTCCAGCATGTATTGTTTGAAAACATGCGTGTCGGCACGGGTTTGCACGGTCTCAGGCCGCGCCTGCACGATGAACAGCTCGCCGCTGCGTCCGTCCTTCGCCCATTCAATGTCCATCGGGCGGCCATAGTGCTGTTCGATGACGACAGCCTGGCGCGCCAGTTCCAGCACTTTCTCATCCGTGATGCAGAAACGCTGACGCTCTTGCGGCGGCACTTCGATATTGCGCGTGGAGTGCCCGGCCTGTGCGTCGCGGGTGTAGATCATGCGCATGGCCTTGCTGCCCAGCTGGCGCTTGATGATCGGCATGGGGCTGTTTTCCAGCGTGGGCTTGAAGACGAGGAACTCATCCGGGTTGACCGCGCCTTGCACCACGTTTTCGCCCAGCCCCCAGGCGGCGGTAATCAGCACTGCATCGCGGAAGCCGGATTCGGTATCCAGGGTGAACATCACGCCGGAGGAGGCCATGTCGGAGCGCACCATTCGTTGTACGCCGATCGACAGGGCGACCTTGTCATGCGCAAAGCCTTGATGGGTGCGGTAGGCAATCGCCCGGTCGGTGAACAGCGAGGCGTACACGCGCTTGCAGGTTTCCAAAAGGCTGGCTTCGCCGCGAATGTTGAGATAAGTCTCCTGCTGCCCGGCGAAGGAGGCGTTGGGCAGGTCTTCGGCGGTGGCCGAGCTGCGCACCGCGACTTCGACCGTGCCGCCTGCTTCGTCGCACAACTGGCGGTAGGCGTGGCTGATTTCCTCGATCAACGCCGCCGGTAGCTCCGCGTGCGCCAGCCACTCGCGAATCGTCTGCCCGACTTCGGCCAGACGCACCACGTCTTCGATGTTCAGGGCGTCGAGCAGGGGGAAGATCTTATCGCGCAGGCCGTTGTGATCGAGCACAGCCCAATAGGCGTCGGAGGTGGTGGCGAAGCCGTCCGGCACATTCACGCCTTTGGGCTTGAGGGTGCGGAACATCTCGCCCAGCGAAGCGTTTTTGCCGCCGACCAGCGGTACGTCACTCAGGCTCAGGCTGTTGAAAAAGCGGACGAAGTTCATGCGTTTCCTCCAATGAAGTGCTGGCTTGAATTATGACAATGGCATGAAAAATAGCGCGAAACAGGCGCAGATTAGGCCGATTTATCCTTGACAAACATCTAACCCACCCTATAATGCGCGCTACCGATTGCGGGGTGGAGCAGCTCGGTAGCTCGTCGGGCTCATAACCCGAAGGTCGTAGGTTCAAATCCTGCCCCCGCTACCACATTCTAAACCTCGGTCAGAACGCCAAAACGCTCTGACCGAGGTTTTTTTATGTCTGTCGATTCTTTTGTTGATCGGTAATGGAAGAAAACTGACTATGCCGCCTGCAAGCGGCATCATACCGCTGCCGTTTTGACCTCGACCGGGCGGCCAAGCAGCATGGACATCACTTCGCTTGCGGCCTGGGAATGGTGCGCGGTGGTGTAGAACTGATCCTGCGCCTGGCGTGGTTGCGGGTTGGCCAGGCCGAGGTCGTGCAGGCGGCGGGCGACCTGGCGCGCCACGGCGGCGGAGGAGTCCAGCAGGCGCACCTGCGCTCCTGCTTTTTGTGCAATGGCGTGGTGCAGGTAAACGTAGTGGGTGCAGCCTAGCACCAGGGTATCCACACCGGCTTCCAGCAGGGGGGCAACATAGTGCTCGACCAGCGCCAGCGCCTCCGGGCTGTGCATTTGCCCCTGTTCGACATGCTCGACAAAGCCGGGACAGGCTTGCAGGATGATGTTGCGCTCCTGACCATAAGTCTGGCACAGGCGCTGTACTGCGGGGCTTTCCAGGGTGCGGCGGGTGGCGAGTACGCCTATGGCGCCGGATTGGCTTTGTTCGCTGGCGGGTTTTATCGCCGGTTCAAGTGCGATGATCGGCAGGGCGAAATGCTGGCGCATACGTTCGACGGCGACCACGGTGGCGGTATTGCAGGCGACTACAATCGCTTTTGCGCCCTTTTCGAGCAAAAAGCGGGTGAGCGCGAATGTGCGCTCGCTGATGTATTCGGGGCTGCGCTCGCCATAGGGCGCGTGGCCTGAGTCGGCGACATAGATGATGTCTTCCCACGGCAGGCTTTGGCGCACGGCTTGATACACCGACAGGCCGCCGACGCCGGAGTCGAAAATGCCGATGGGTGCGGATTGGCTGTTCATGCTTATGGAGGGCTGAAAGCAGGTAATTGAAGCTCGCTGAGGCGCTCCAGCAGGACATCGATATCTTCCAGGCTGTGCGCTGCGCTGAAGGTGACGCGCAGACGCGACGAACCCGTCGGGACGGTCGGCGGGCGAATGGCGCTGACCAGAATGCCGCGCTCGAAAAGCGCCAGGCTGGCGCGGGTGGCCTCGTTGGCTGCGCCGAGCAGAATCGGTTGAATCGGCGTTGAGGATGGCATCAGGCGCAAGCCGAGTTGCTGCGCGCCTTGCTTAAAGCGGGCGATCAATGCGCTCAGGTGCTCGCGCCGCCAGGCTTCATCATCCACCAGTTTCAGGCTGGCGCGGGTGGCTTCCGCCAGGGCGGCGGGCATGGCGGTGGTGTAGATGTAGGGGCGGGCGGACTGGATCAGCCATTCGATCAGGTCATGCGACCCGGCGACAAACGCGCCTGCCGTACCCAGCGCCTTGCCCAGCGTGCCCATCAGCAGTGGAACGTGCTGTGCATTCAGACCGTAATGTTGCAGCGTGCCGCGTCCGGTTGCGCCCAAAACGCCCAGGCCGTGTGCATCGTCCACCATCAGCCAAGCATCGTGATTTGCGGCAAGCTGCGCCAGCTCGGGCAGGGGGGCTAAATCGCCGTCCATGCTGAACACGCCGTCGGTGACGATCATTTTTTCTCTGGTGGTATTTTCTCTGGTCGTATTTTCCTTGGCCGTACTCTCACGCAACAGTCGGTCGAGCGCGGCGCTGTCATTGTGTGCATAGCGTTTGAAGCTGGCGGCGGAAAGCAGACCGGCATCGAGCAGGGAGGCGTGATTGAGCCGATCTTCAAACACCGCATCACCGCGTCCCACCAGCGCGCCCACTGCGCCCAGATTGGCCATGTATCCGGTGGAAAACAGCAGGGCGCGCTCATAGCCGCAAAAGGCGGCGAGTTCCTCTTCCAGCGCATGATGGGCGCGGGTGTGGCCGTTGATGAGGTGCGCCGCGCCGCTGCCTACGCCGTACTCATCCGCGCCGCGCTTGAAGGCGGCGACGATTTGCGGGTGATTGGCCAGACTGAGGTAATCGTTGCTGCAAAAATTGAGCAGTTCACGCCCGTCGATGCGGCGGCGCGGGGTTTGCGCGCCTTCGGCGATACGCGGCTTGCGGTACAGCGCGCTGGCTTGGCGTTCCTCAAGGCGCAGGCGTAAGCGGGCGTGCTTCATGGCTGGTTGGATTTAGCCAAATCGTCAGCAGTGCGTCCCTGTTGGTCTTTGAGCGTGGCATCTGCGCCCGCCTGCAGCAGGCGTTGGGCGATGGCTGCGTTGTGCGCCGCCTTGGCGTGCATCAACGCGCTGCGCCCGCGACCGTCTTGCAGATTGAGATTGGCCTTGCGCGCCAGCAGCAACTCCACCATTTCCGGCGTGCCGTTATCCACCGCCATCATCAACGGCGTCAGGCCGGTGTAGAAATTGTGCTGGTCGATACGTGCGCCCCGGTCGAGCAGCAGTTTGACCATCTCCGTGTCGTTGCGCATCACCGCCTGCATCAGCGGCGTGTAGCCGTATTTGTTGTCGAGGTGGATGTCTGCACCGTGTTGCAACAGGAAATCGGCCACGGCCAGATGGCGATTATCCACCGCCATCATCAGCGGCGTGGTCTGGAAGGAGTCGATGACATTGACCTCCACCTCGCCGCCTTGCAGCAGCGCCTTGACCTGCGCCAGATCGCCCGCCTTGGCCGCGTTGAGCAGCTTGTAATCGTGTGCGCCGGCGTGCAGGGGATACGCAAGCAGCGAGAGCAAAGCGAGGATGATCGAGCGCAGAATGTTTTGCATGGTCGGTGTCCTATGACATCGGTTTAAACAAAATCCAAAAAATTAGCCACAGAGGGCACAGAGAAAATGTTTTGTAGGTGCGACAAATTCGCACATGGAACCGGCAGAGTGCGAATGAATTCGCACCTACGAATACCCGTTTGAATTGCTCCGTGGCTAAAAATTACACACAACCGCAAGTGGCGCATGACCCACCCTCATCGTGCGCGCCGAGGGTGTGGATGCCCAGGCGCGCAAACAAAGCCTGATCGTGGTCTTCGCCGGGGTTGTCCGTGGTCAAAAGCTTGCCGCCGTAGAAAATCGAATTGGCGCCGGCGTGGAAACACAGCGCCTGCATTTCGTCCGACATTTCCGTGCGTCCGGCGGAAAGGCGTACAAACGATTGGGGCATGAGAATGCGCGCCACGGCAATGGTGCGCACGAACTCGAAGGGATCGAGTTTGGCTGTGCCATGCAGCGGCGTACCTTCGACCTGCACCAGATTGTTGATCGGAACGGATTCAGGGTGTTTGGGCATGTTCGCCAGTTGTTGCAGCAAACCGGCGCGATCTTGGCGCGATTCGCCCATGCCGACGATGCCGCCCGCGCAGACGTTCATGCCCGCTGCGCGCACGTTTTCCAGGGTTTGCAGGCGGTCGTCGTAGGTGCGCGTGGTAATCACCGTGCCGTAAAACTCCGGCGAGGTGTCCAGATTGTGGTTGTAGTAATCCAGCCCGGCGTCTTTCAGGCGCTGCGCCTGTTCGGCGCGCAACATGCCCAGGGTGACGCAGGTTTCCATGCCCAGCGCCTTGACTTCACGCACCATCTCCTCGACAAAAGCCAGATTCTTGTCGGTGGGATTGCGCCAGGCCGCGCCCATGCAAAAACGGGTTGAACCCTTGGCCTGCGCCGCCTTGGCGGAAGCGAGCACTTCATCCAGCGCCAGCAGGCGTTCCTTTTCCAGCCCGGTGTCATATTTCGAGCTTTGCGGGCAGTAGGAGCAATCTTCCGGGCAAGCGCCGGTTTTGATCGAAAGCAGGGTGGAAACCTGCACTGCATTGGGGTCGAAATACTGACGATGCAGCGTTTGGGCGCGGAACAGCAGGTCGTTGAAGGGCAGGGCGAACAGGTCGAGAATGTCCTGGCGCGTCCAGTCGTGGCGGAGTTCTTGGGTCATGTCTTGTTCTTGGCGATGATACTTAGTGATGATGCTCATGCTGTTCGGCGCTGATCTGCATGTCCTGCCAGGTATCGCGGTAGATTTTGCGCAATTCCCACAGCGACCAAGGAATCAGAATCACGGCGGCGAAAATCCAGAAGGCCAGGTAGTAGCGAATATCGGCGGGGAAAAACGTGCCAATGACAATCAGCGAACCGGTCACCGCGTAGTAGCGATATGCCGCCCACTGGGTGTAGTGGCCGACCTTGGGGTTGGGGTGGTGCTTGTTGAAGGCGTAAAGCAGCATGGAGCCGCCGAACCACAACACCAGCGGGATAATCGCCCCGGCGACGTACAAAATCATGCCCTTGCCGGTGTGGCTGCTGGCCATCAGCAAGGGAATGCCTGCCAGAATAATCACGGCGAGGTTGATGATATTGAACAGCGCGGCGGCGCGGCGCTGGCTGGCGGCGCTAATCAGGGTGGGCGGCGTGGAGGATGAAGTGTCCAAAAGTACGACTCAGGCAAAAGCGAAGTGGTTGCGAAGTATAACGAATTGGCTCTTGCCGCGTCGCTGTTTGCTCTGCGGCCTGCCTGCGGGTGAAGCGCAGCTCTGCGCGGGCTGCGAGGCTGACCTGCCGCGTGTCGGTCTGGCCTGTCCATGTTGCGGTATTGCTGTACCGACGGCGGGGCTGTGTGCGGAATGTTTGCAGCATCCGCCCGGCTTTTCCGCCACGCTTGCGCCCCTGGCCTACAGCGGCACGGCGCGCTACCTGGTCACGCAATTCAAATATCAGCGCCGCCTGAGTTGTGCGCAACCGCTGGTGCACGCCCTGTTGCAGGCCGCGCAGGCGCGTGAAGATGACTTGCCGCAAGCACTGCTCCCCGTGCCGATTCACCCCAGCCGCCTGAGTGAACGCGGCTTCAATCAATCGCTGGAACTAGCGCGCCCTCTGGGCAAGGCGCTGGGGATTGCCGTGCTGCCCGACGCCCTGCGCCGCGTGCGCGCCACCGTGCCGCAAAATCAACTGGCGGAAGACGAGCGCATCGCCAATGTGCGCGGCGTGTTCGCCCTGCGTGATGGTGTGACGCTGCCCGAGCATGTGGCGATTGTGGATGATGTTCTGACCACCGGCGCAACGGCGCGTGAGCTGACCAGGGTATTGCGCAAGCACGGCTGCAAACGGGTGGAGGTTTGGTGTGCGAGTCGGGCGTTGTGATTTTTGCACGACTCGGCCTCGCCCTTGCACAAACTGACTGCCCGATTAATATGTACGCGATGATGTACATATTTGGAGGCCGACAATGGACGCGATGACCTACACTGCCGTTCGCGCAAACCTTGCCAGCACAATGGATCGGGTGTGCAACAACCACGAAGCCCTGATTATCACCCGCAACGGCGATCAATCCGTGGTGATGCTCTCGCTGGAAGATTACAAAGCGCTGGAAGAAACGGCCTACCTTCTGCGCACCCCGGCGAACGCCAAACGCCTGCTGTCGGCGGCGGCGCAACTCAACGCCGGTCAGGGCGTGGCGCGGGAATTGGCGGAGTGAGGCTGATCTTCGCCGATGAGGCGTGGGAGGATTACCTGTACTGGCAACAGCAGGACAGGCGCATGGTTGAACGCATCAACAAACTGATTCGTGAAACCCAGCGCGAACCTTTTGCGGGCATAGGCAAACCTGAAGCCTTGAAACATGCATTATCGGGATTTTGGTCACGCCGCATTACGGACGAGCATCGCATGGTGTACCGCGTTGAAGGCGAAGACCTGTTGATTGCTCAATTGCGGTTTCATTATTGAACGATGGGCTTATGGCGCATTAGCGAAGCGTAATGCGCCGAATGTGAGGTATACACTCAGTGCAAGCCCCCATGCGGCGGATTACGCTTCGCTAAACTGCCCTACGCGGGTTGGGGAAACTCTCGCCTAAGAGTAGCCAAAACTTCACCGAATGTTTCCTTGATGTTCCCCTTCGAGAACCTAATGTACTGTACTCCGGCGACGTTCGAGAATTCATCAACACCTTCTTCAAGTAACAAGATTGCGCGCGCAAAACCAAGGCGTCCTTGAAACAATCCAGCCTCGTGAATCACATTTTGACGAGCCCTCAGCGTGCCGTCGGCTTGCTCGTCTTCACCGGTCATCACCAATATGGCAAAGGAACTCTTGCCTACCAAATCTTCGAGGATGTCGCGGATGGTATGCCCGGCTCGTGCGCCCGTTTCAAAGGCATGTATTGGAACGCCGTGCTTATCATGTAGGTGGTCTTTGAGGTCACGCCAAGCCTGATTGCGGCCGTGTCCAATGAAGACGGTGGGCATTGGCGTTACGGGTGGTGGTTTAGATGGAAGCTTTGAAATTTCGGCGTACTTCTCGAAGATCTCGAAGACAGCCTCGATATCGCCACGAGTCGGTGCCTCCATTTCCACCACAGTCTCTCGTGAAGTGGACGTGACACTTAGAAAAAATTTGACCCAGTCAACGGAGAAAATTGCATAGCCGCTGTACTTTCGGAAGTCAGCAAAGAACTCATCAACAGTGTCATAGCTCCAAGTGGAGTCCTCGTGCTCAACTTTGAGGTGAACTCTGTTGAGTTCTTCCTTTGTGCGCTCGGCTCTATCACGCGTGACTTGCATTGCATCGCGAAGCACATCCGCCGTGAATCGTGTGCTGGGATATAACTTGTATTTCTTCATGACGTAGGACTTCGTATGTTGGCCGTTACGCCTAATGTTGAAGTTGAGCTGCAGCAATGTTCAGTTGTTTGAGTCTATTGCTTGAATTTCTTGGCGGGGTCGCGGCGATATATTCACGCCTCTAGACTCTCTCCCGCAGGGAGAAGGGGGCGTTCGAGATTCACAAAAATACCTCACCCGCCCACGGATGCCCAAGGAAATTCACCGGGCTGGCGCTCAGGCCGTAGGCGCCGGATTGGGTGATGACCAGTAGGTCGCCGACTTCGGCGTGGGGTAGGGCGACTTTGCTGCCCAGGATGTCCAGCGGGGTGCAGAGCGGGCCGTGGATATTGACGGTTTCGCTGGCTTGGGCGTCGGCGCGGTGGGCGAGATATACCGGGTAGTTTTTGCGGATGACCTGGCCGAGGTTGCCGGAGAGGGCGAGGTGGTGGTGCATGCCGCCGTCGCAGATCAGGAAGGTTTCGCCGCGTGAGGTTTTGCGGTCAACGATGCGGGTGACATACGCCCCGGCTTCGCCGACCAGATAGCGCCCGAGTTCGAGAATCAGCCGGGTTGCGCCTAGCCAGACTGCATTTTCTTCAATCATTTTATGAAGATTGTTGCCTATTTGTTTGATATTCAAGCGATCTTCGCCGGGAAAGTAGGGGATGCCCAAGCCGCCGCCGATATTGATGTGGCGGGCGTTCAGTCCGCTTTCCAATAGTAAATCCTTTGCCAGATCAAGCGCTTGGCGATGGCTTTGCATAATGGCTTCGGCATTCAGGCTTTGCGAGCCGAAGAAGATATGCAGCCCTTGAAAATCAACGGGCATCTTTTTGATTTCTTTCAGAATATCGCTGGCCTGCTCCGCGTCGATGCCAAAGGGTTTGGCTCCGCCGCCCATGCGCATGCCGGAGCCTTTCAGTTCAAACGGCGGATTGATGCGCAGAGCGATGCGCGGCTGGAGGCTGTGCGCTTCCCCAAGTTTGAGCAGGCGCGTCAACTCGCCCTGCGATTCGACGTTGACGGTGATCCCGACGCGCAGGGCGGCGAGCAGTTCTGCATCACGCTTGCCGGGGCCGGCGAAACTCAGCGTGTGCGCCTCGAAGCCCGCATCAAGCGCGCGTTGCAGCTCGCTCACAGCGGCGCCCGCAGAGGCGATATCCGCGCCGTCCACCCATGCGGCCATGCGTTGCAGCAGCGGCGGGTAGGGGTTGGCCTTGATGGCGTAGTGCAGCAGGACGTGTTCGGGCAGGGCGGCGCGCAGTTCCTCGATACGCTGCGCAATCAGGCCGCTGTCGTAGGCATAAAACGGCGTGCTCAGGCGTGTGGCCAGTTGGCTTACAGAGGTGTCGCCAAAGTGGATTTCACCCTGTTTGACTGCAAACAGCAGCGGCGCGTGGGCGGCGGGCGTGCTCATTGCAGCTCCGCGCGCTCGGAGAGGATGATGTCGGCGCGCAGACGCGCCTTGTCTACCTTGCCGTTGGGATTGAGCGGCAGGGTGGGCAGGACATGGATCGTTTGCGGCAGCATGTAGGCGGGCAGGAGGTTGCGGCAGTGATTCATCAGGGCGCGGGTGTCGATGCCTTCGCTTTCGGCCACCACCACGGCCACGATGCGCTCTCCCAGCGCTTCGTCCTCCAGCCCCAGCGCAATGGCCTGACGCACCTGGCCGGAGGCGTAGAGCACGTCTTCAATTTCCTGCGGGCTGATGCGATAGCCCGAGGATTTCAGCATGTCATCGTCGCGGCTGATGAAGTACAGATAGCCGTCTTCGTCCATGCGCACCTTGTCGCCCGACCAGACGCACAGCTCATGCGCGTCCAGCCCGCCATGACAATCCTCGAGCGCCGGGCTGGGGCGGAAGCGCTCGGCGCTGCGCAGCGGGTCGTTCCAGTAGCCGCGCGCCACGGTGGGGCCGCAATGCACCAGTTCGCCGATTTCATGCGGTGCGCATGGGCTTCCGTCTTCGCGAAGGACGCTGATGCGCGCATTGGGAATGGCCTTGCCGATGGAGTCCGGGCGCATATCGACCTCATCCGGCGGCAGGTAGGTGGAGCGGAAGGCTTCGGTCAGGCCGTACATCAGGAAGAGCTGCGCTTCGGGCAGGCGCGAGCGCAGGCGTTTGATCACGGCGAGCGGCAGGCGACCGCCGGAGTTGGTGAGGATGCGCAGGCTGAGCAATTCGTCCAGCCATTCCTGGTTGGCGAGCTGATGCCATAGCGTCGGCACCCCGGCCAGCACGCTGACGCCGTGGCGGGTGATGGTCTTGTACAGGTCGCGCGGCAACAGGTAGTCGAGCAAGACCACGCGCGCGCCGACGTAGAACGCAGTGGTGAGCTGCGACAGGCCGTAGTCGAAACTGAACGGCAGTACGGCGAGCAGGCGGTCGGCGGCGTTCAGGCCCAGGTATTGCGCCACGCTGGCCGCGCCTGCCAGCAGGTTGCGATGGGTGACGGCCACGCCCTTGGGTTGCCCGGTGCTGCCCGAGGTGTAGAGCAGGGCGGCCAGGTCGTTTTCCGTGCGTTCGGGCAAGGCGAGATGGTTGGGCGGCAGCGCGCCGAATTCATGCAGGCCGCGCAGCCCCAGGCCGGGGATGCGCTCCAGGTCGGCGGCGTCATCCAGCAGAATGACCCAGCGCAGGTCATGCAGCTCGTTGAGTTGCGCCCGCAGGCTTTGCAGGCGGGATTTCTGAGTGATCAGCAGGCGCGCGCCGCTATCGCGCAGGATATGCGCGACTTGAGCCGGTTTGAGCAGGGGGTTGATGGGCACGACCACGCCGCCGGCGGCGCTGGCGGCGAACAGGCACTGCACGCCCTCGATGCGCTTGGGCAGCCAGATCGCCACGCGTTCGCCGACAAACAGCCCAAGATTGGCCAGGTTGAGCGCGATTTGCTCCACGCCGTGGGCGAAGTCATCGAAGCGCAGCTCGTGTTCGTCGTGCACCAGGGCGATGTTTTCCGGGTAGAGTCTGGCCGGGTGGCTGACCAAGTGATGCAGAAGGTAGGGCATGGGGTTTGGCGGACAATTTATGCAATGAAGGGCAGGGCAGGCGCACGATGATATAGAATTTCGCTCCCGCTTTATCGAAATGAATCACGAGCTATGTCTGGCAATACCTTCGGCGCCCTGTTCACGGTCACCACTTTCGGCGAAAGCCATGGCGCGGCGATCGGCTGCATAGTCGATGGCTGCCCGCCGGGCATGACGCTGTGCGAGGCGGATATCCAGCCCGATCTGGATCGACGCAAGCCGGGGACTTCGCGCCACACCACCCAGCGCCGTGAGGATGATTGCGTGCGCATTCTTTCCGGGGTGTTCGAGGGCAAAACCACCGGCACGCCGATTGCGCTGCTGATCGAGAACACCGACCAGCGTTCCAAGGACTATTCCAATATCGCGCAGAGCTTTCGTCCCGGCCATGCGGATTACAGCTACCAGCAGAAATACGGCATCCGCGATTATCGCGGCGGCGGGCGCTCCAGTGCGCGCGAAACGGCGGCGCGCGTGGCGGCTGGGGCGATCGCCAAAAAATGGCTGCTTGAGCGTTACGGGGTCAAGGTGCGCGGTTATCTTAGCCAACTGGGGCCGATTCGCATCGAAAAAGTCGATTGGCATGAGATTGAGCGCAACCCGTTCTTCTGTCCTGATGCCGGCAAAGTGGCGGAAATGGAACGTTTCATGGACGAGTTGCGCAAATCCGGCGATTCCATCGGCGCACGCCTCACCGTGGTGGCCGAAGGCGTGCCGCCGGGCTGGGGCGAGCCGGTGTTCGACCGCCTGGATGCGGATATCGCCCATGCCTTGATGAGCATCAATGCGGTCAAGGGCGTGGAGATTGGCGACGGCTTCGCCTGCGTGGAAGCGCGCGGCACGCAATACCGCGACGAGATCACCCCGGACGGTTTTTTGAGCAACCACGCCGGCGGTATTTTGGGCGGCATTTCCAGCGGGCAGGCAGTGGTCGCTCACATCGCGCTCAAGCCCACTTCCAGCATCCGCCTGCCGGGGCAGAGCGTGGATCTGCATGGCGAGGTTGCGGAAGTCATCACCACCGGCCGACATGATCCTTGTGTGGGCATTCGCGCCACGCCGATCGCCGAGGCCATGCTGGCCTTGACGCTGATCGACCATGCGCTGCGCCATCGCGGGCAAAATGCCGATGTGCACAGCGCCACGCCGGTCATTCCCGCCCACGCCTGATGCCGCTGGCCAAACAAGCGCTGCGCTGGCCGATTCCCGGCTATTACTTCGCTTATTTCGCCGCACTGGGATTTTTTCTGCCCTTCTGGCCGCTGTACTTGCAGGACGAGGGCTTTGATGCGGCGCTGATCGGCTTTTTGATGGGGCTGTTCGGCCTGAGCAAGCTCGCCGGGCCGCCGCTGGTGGGTTGGCTGGCGGATCATTTCGGCCAGCCGATGCGCTGGGTGCGTTGGGCGACGCTGTTGACCCTGCTGTCTTTTGCCCTGGTGTTCTTTGTGCAGGGGGCGTGGGGCATGGCGCTGGTCATGCTGCTGTTCACCCTGACCTGGAACGCCGCCATGCCGCAGTTCGAGGCGGTGACCCTGCATTACCTGGGGGCGACGCCCGAGCGCTACGCAAGGGTGCGCGTCTGGGGTTCGCTGGGCTTCGTGCTTACCGCCTTTGGCGCAGGACCTTTGCTGGATGCCTACGGCGCGGGCGTCTTGACCTGGGTGCTATTGCTCATGTTCGGCCTGCTCTTGCTGATGGCGTGGAAGGTGCCGGAGGTGCGCGCAAGCCCGGCGCCTGGACTGAAGCAAGGCGAAAGCGGCGAGCATTCCAGGGCGTGGTCGGTGCTCAAGCGCCCGGAAGTCGCCCTGTTTCTTGCCGCCAGCCTGCTATTGCAGGCCAGTCATGGCACGTACTACGCCTTTTACAGCGTCTATTTGGAGGCGCACGGCCATAGCAATACCCTGATCGGCGGCTTGTGGGCGCTGGGCGTACTGGCCGAGGTGGGCATATTCATGCTGGTGCATCGGCTGCTGCCGCAGTTCGGCGTGTTGCCGCTGATGCTGGCGGTGATGCTGCTGAGCGCGCTGCGCTGGGTTTTGATCGGCGCGCTGCCGGATGACGTGGCGGCGTTGCTGGTGGCGCAGTTGCTGCACGCTTTCAGTTTTGGCGTGGCGCATGCAGTAAGCGTGGAATTCATCCGCCAGCATTTCACCCAGGGCACGCAGGGGCGAGGGCAGGCCTTGCTGTCGTCGATCGGCTATGGCGCGGGCGGGGTGATCGGTTTCTGGCTGGCGGGCGTGCTGTGGCAGTACGCGGGGGCATGGGTGAGTTTTGTCAGCAGCGCGCTGATGGTGCTGCTGGGCGCTGTGCTGATTTTGCTCATCATGCGGCGCGAAACGGTTTCATTGCAGCGGATCTAACCCGGCCTCACGCAGCATGGCGCACAGGGCGATCAACGGCAGGCCGATCAGGGCGCTGGGGTCATCGCCCTGCAGGGACTGGAAAAGAGTGATGCCCAGCCCTTCGGATTTGAAGCTGCCTGCGCAGTCATAAGGTTGCTCGCGTTGCAGGTAGTGCTCAATCTCATCAAGGCTCAGTTCGCGGAACTGGACGCGGAACGGCACGTTCACCGTGCGCTCAAACCCGCTGGCGCGCTGGGTCAGGCACAGGCCGGTGTGGAAAATGACCTGCTGGTCGGATGCGGCCTGGAGCTGGGCGCGTGCGCGCTCATGCGTCCCCGGCTTGCCGAGTATCTGGCCGTTGAGCACGGCGCATTGATCCGAGCCGATGACCCAGGCATGCGGCTGTTGCTCGGCGACGGCGCGCGCCTTGGCCTGCGCCAAGCGGCACACCATGGCTTCAGCCTCTTCGCCGGGCAGGGCGCTTTCTTCAACTCCGGGCTTGAGCGCGCTGAACGGCAGACGCAGACGCTCCAGCAGCGCGCGACGATAGGGCGAGGTTGAAGCGAGAATCAGGGTGTTTTGCGGCATGCTGAGTATAAATTTGAGTGAAATGCTTTGACAGTTATGACCTTGGCTTAATAAAATTGCAAGATTATGTTCGATCAATGGCAACAGCCGCTGGATATCCCCGACCTGATTCGCAAGGGCGTCACTCTTGAGGGTGAGGTTCGCGTCAGCGATTTGCGCCGCGCTTCCGGTCGTCTGGCAGGGGTTGTGCTCAACGACCCGCTGGTACGTTATTCCTTCAGGTTCGGGCGTAACGAAGCCGGACATCGCATGGTTGAAGGCGAAGTGGCCACGGCGGTGGACTTGGTCTGTCAGCGTTGTCTGGAGCCTGTTTCCGTCGATATCCATGCCGACGTGATGCTCGGCGTGGTGCAGGATGAGCAGGGTATCGCCAAGCTGCCTGAGTCTGCCGAGCCTCTGCTATTGGGTGACGAGCCGGTCTGCCTGGCTGATTTGATCGAGGATGAGATTTTGCTGGCTTTGCCGGTGGCGCCGCGACATGAGCATCTTTGCGCCCCCTTGCATCGCGAGTACGAGGACGCCGAGGCGGTTGAAAATCCCTTCGCCGCCCTGCGTGATTGGGTCAAGCCTTCCACGCATTGATTTTTTGAATTTTTTGGAGTTTTCAGCATGGCCGTACAACAAACCCGCAAGAGCCGTTCCAAGCGTGACATGCGTCGCGCGCACGACTTCCTGACCAAGCCGAGCGTTTCCATCGAGCGCACCAGCGGCGAACCTCACCTGCGTCACCACGTGAGCGCGGATGGCTACTACCGTGGTCGCAAGGTGATCGAGACTGCTGCCGGGCAAGAGTAATTCAGGATCAGTCGTGGTGATGAAAGGCTAAGTCCAGTCACCACTCGCGCCTGAGCAAGCGGCGACGATGGTGTAACATCGTGCCGCTTTTTTTATCTCTGACCACAGTGGCTCTATGACTATTACTCTTGCCCTTGACGCCATGGGCGGCGATCACGCGCCCGGGATCGTGCTTGATGCGGCGCTGGCTGCGCTGAGGCAGTATCCATCCTTGCAGCTGATTCTTGTCGGTCGTGAGGATCTGCTGCACGACGAGCTCAAGCGTCGTCAGGCCACGGTCAATGATCGCTTGCGCGTGCAGCATGCGAGCGAGGTCGTCGCTATGGATGAGTCGCCTGCGCTGGCTTTGCGCGGCAAGAAAGACTCCTCGATGCGCGTGGCGGTCAATCTGGTGCGCGATGGCGTTGCCCAGGCCTGTGTCAGCGCAGGCAATACCGGCGCATTGATGGCCACGGCCAAGTTCGTGCTCAAGACCTTGCCGGGCATCGACCGTCCGGCCATTTGCGCCATGATTCCGACCGCAAGCGGGCACACGCACATGCTCGACCTGGGCGCGAACGTGGAGTGCGGCGCGGAGCATTTGCTGCAATTCGCCGTGATGGGTTCCGTCCTGGCATCCGCCGTGGATCACAATCCCGCGCCGCGCGTAGGGCTGTTGAACGTGGGCGCCGAGGCGATCAAGGGCAACGATACGGTGAAGGCCGCAGCGCGTCTGCTGGAAAATTCGCCAATCAATTACATCGGCTATATCGAGGGCGACGACATCTACAAAGGTGCGGCGGATGTCGTGGTGTGCGACGGCTTTGTGGGCAATGTGGCGCTCAAGGCCAGCGAAGGCGTGGCCAAGATGATTACCGGTCAGATGCGCACTCTGTATCAAAGAAACTGGTTCAACAAACTGGCCGCGCTGGTTTCCATGCCGGTTCTCAAGGCGATGAAACACCAGTTCGATCCACGCCGTTACAATGGCGCCAGCCTGCTCGGCTTGCAGGGGATCGTGGTGAAAAGTCACGGCGGCGCGGATGCCTATTCCTATGGTCATGCCATCAGCACCGCCATGCATGAGGTGGAGCAGGATGTGCCCAACCGCATTGATAGTCAGCTAGAAAGCTTGTTGACGCAGAGGTAAGTCGTTTTGATCTACGCACGCATTACCGGCACGGGCGGCTATTTGCCCGAAAAAATCCTCACCAATGCCGATCTTGAGCGCATGGTTGAAACGGACGACGCCTGGATCCGTGAACGCACGGGCATCGAGCAGCGCCATATCGCGGGCAATGACGAGTCCACGGTCGATCTGGCGGAACAGGCCGCGCGCCGCGCTCTGCAGGCGGCGGGCATTGAGGGCAAGGATCTGGATCTGATCGTGGTGGCGACCACGACAGCGGATCTGGTGTTTCCGAGCACCGCCTGCCTGTTGCAGCATCGTCTTGGCGCGAACGGCTGCGCCGCATTCGATGTGCAGGCCGTGTGCACCGGTTTTGTCTATGCGCTGGGCGTGGCCGACAAGTTCATCCGTGCAGGCGGTACCCGTCGCGCCCTGGTGGTGGGTGCGGAAACTCTCTCGCGCATTGTCGATTGGACGGATCGTACCACCTGTGTGCTGTTCGGCGATGGCGCAGGCGCCGTCGTGCTGGAAGCCTCGGAAGAGGCGGGCATCATGTCGGTGCATCTGCATGCCGATGGCGCGCACAGCGATTTGTTGAGCGTGCCCTGCGGCGTGTCCAGAAACCGTGCGCTGTGCGAGCAGGGCGGCGTTTTCATCCAGATGAAGGGCAATGAAGTGTTTAAGGTGGCGGTGAATACCTTGGGGCGCATCGTGGATGAAACCCTGGAGGCCGCCGGTCTGGAAAAGAGCGACATCGACTGGTTGGTGCCGCATCAGGCCAACACGCGCATTATTGCCGCCACCGCTAAAAAACTCGGTTTGCCCATGGAGCGCGTGGTGCTGACCGTGGCCAGGCACGGCAATACGTCGGCAGCTTCCGTGCCGCTGGCATTGGATGTGGCGGTACGCGACGGGCGCATCCAGCGCGGCGACCGCTTGTTGCTGGAGGCTTTTGGCGGCGGCTTTACCTGGGGTTCGGCGCTGATTCGTTTCTGACGTCTGAAATAGACTTCGGCGGCTGCAATTTATCTCTCAGCGCGTGATAATGCCCCTGTTTAATGAGGTAGATTTATCATGGCACTGGAAATTGAACGCAAGTATCTGCTTAAAAATGAAACATGGCGTAGCGGGGTGAGCCAAAGCACCCTGTACCGTCAGGGCTATCTCACCCCAGGGCTGGAGGGGGCGAAGGCTTCGGTGCGTGTGCGCGTGGAAGGCGAGCGCGGCGTGCTGAATATCAAAAGCGTGCGTCTGGGCGTGCAGCGCCATGAGTACGAGTACGCCATTCCCTTGGCGGAAGCGAATGAGATGCTGGATACCCTCTGCGGTTCCATCATCGAGAAAACCCGTCATCGGGTGTCGGTCGGGCGGCATGTCTGGGAAATCGATGAATTTCACGGCGACAATGCGGGTTTGGTCGTGGCCGAAGTTGAGCTGGAAGCGGCGGACGAGGAGTTCATGCATCCTGATTGGCTGGGGATGGAAGTTACCGATGATCCGCGTTACTACAACGTGGCGCTGGTCAGCCATCCCTACAAGACCTGGCATCACCAGCTGGCCGCGCCGGAGTGGGATGAGCGCGACTACTGAGTCTGCGGCGCCCGAGCAGCGGGCGTTTGACTTTCGCGCCTTTCTGGCGCGCGCTCCGGAAACGCCCGGCGTGTACCGCATGCTGGATGCGGAGGGTGTGATTCTGTACGTCGGCAAGGCCAAGGATCTGAAAAAGCGCCTGGCCAGCTATTTCCGTCCTACGGGATTGGCTCCCAAGACGGCGGCGCTGGTGAGCAAGATCGCCGATATTCAGCTCACTGCGACGCATACCGAAACCGAGGCTCTGCTCCTCGAAAACCATCTCATCAAGCAACATCGTCCGCGTTACAACGTGCTGATGCGGGACGATAAAAGCTACCCTGAAATCTTTCTGGGCACGAGCCATGCCTTCCCGCGTTTGGCTTACCATCGCGGGCCGCACCGCCAGCCGGGACGCTATTTCGGCCCCTATCCCAACAGTTGGGCGGTGAAGGAAACGCTGAATCTGTTGCAAAAGGTGTTCCATGTGCGTGACTGCGCCGAGCATGAGTTCAATACGCGTTCCCGCCCCTGTATGCAGTACCAGATCAAGCGATGCACCGCGCCTTGCGTGGGTTTGATCAGCCAGGAGGACTACGCGCGCGATGTCAGGGATGCGCAGTCGTTTCTTGAAGGCCGCAGTCAGCAGGTGATTCACGCCCTGGTCGAGCGCATGGAGCAGGCCGCAGTAAACCTGGCCTTTGAGGAGGCCGGCGTGCTGCGCGATCGTATCAGCCAGTTGCGCGCCGTGAGTGAAAAACAGTACATCAGCACCCAGGGTGGCAGCGTGGACGTTCTGGCCTGTGCGCAGGCAGGAGGCGTGGCCTGCGTCGAGGTGTTGACCATCCGCGACGGGCGCAATCTGGGCGGGCGCGCTTATTTTCCCAAGAATACCGCCGAGCACGATGAGGGCGAGATTCTCAGCGCATTTATCAGCCAGATGTATCTGCAACGTGAGACGCCGCGCGAGCTGCTCATCAGCCATGCGCTGCCGGATCGCATACTGCTGGAGCGGGCCTTGAGCGAGTCGGCGGGGCATGTCGTTCACCTCCAGTCCGCGCCTCGCGGCGAGCGTGCGCGCTGGGTGGATATGGCGCGGCATAACGCCCAGCTTGCCCTGGGGCAGCGGCTGGCCTCACGCGGCAACCAGCGGGCGCGCATGGAGTCGCTCAGTCAGGCGCTGGGCTTTGATGCTCTGATTCAGCGCATCGAATGCTTTGACATCAGCCATACCCTAGGAGAGTCCACGGTGGCTTCCTGCGTGGTGTTCGGCGTGGAAGGCGCGCTCAAAACCGACTACCGACGCTACAACATTGAAGGCATAACCGCCGGAGACGACTACGCCGCCATGCAGCAGGCGCTGGAGCGACGTTTCGCCAAGGCGGTGCAGGAGGATGATCCAAAAAATGGCACTCTGCCCGAAGTTTTGCTGATCGACGGCGGCGCAGGGCAGGTGGCGCGTGCGCAGGATGTGTTGCAGTCTTTGCAGCTCAATGAAAAAGTGATGATTGTCGGCGTGGCCAAGGGCGTGGAGCGGAAACCGGGCGAGGAGACCTTGCTGCTGGCCGCTCAACGTGGCCATGCCACAAGCGTTCTGGACTTGCCCGTGCATTCGCCGGGCTTCCATTTGATTCAACAGGTGCGTGATGAAGCGCACCGTTTCGCCATTACCGGACACCGGGCGCGCCGCGCCAAAACACGCGAAACATCCTCGCTGGAAAGTATTGCTGGCATTGGCAGCCAACGACGGCAACAATTGCTCAAGCACTTCGGCGGCTTGCAGGCCTTGCAACGCGCTGGTGTCGAAGACATTTGCAGCGTGCCCGGCATCAGCGCCGCACTTGCCCAACGTATTTACGACCATTTCCACGGCTAAGCCTCATGTCCACCCAGCCCACTCTCACCCTCCCCAACGTCCTGACCTGGCTACGCATTGGCATGATCCCGCTGTTCATCGCGGTGTTCTATCTGCCTTACCCCTGGGCTTTTCCCCTCTCGGCGCTGATTTTCGCCCTGGCGGGGGTGACGGATTTCGTCGATGGCTATCTGGCGCGCAAGCTGGGGCAGGAATCGCGCTTCGGCGCTTTTCTTGATCCGGTGGCGGACAAGCTGATCGTGGCCGCCGCCCTGGTGATGCTGGTGTCCGAACATGGCGGATTCATTCTTGCCCTGCCAGCGATCATCATCATCGGGCGTGAAATCGCCATTTCCGCCCTGCGCGAGTGGATGGCGGAAGTCGGTTCGCGCGGCAAGGTGGCTGTGTCTATGCTGGGCAAAGTGAAAACCACCCTGCAACTTTCGGCCATTTTTGCACTACTCTACTACCAGCCGCTGTGGGGTCTGCCGACCTATGAGATCGGCCTGGCCTTGCTATATCTGGCGGCGATTTTGACGCTTTGGTCGATGGTGGGTTATTTGCGCGCTGCGTTTTCCAAACTTTGATCTCCGCCGGCAATAGCTTGTTCATGTTTTGCGGGCAGTGTGTCGTTGACTGTTTGAGCTCAAGCTCTGAGGTATGCAGAAATGGATAAGCCGTTGGAAAAAGGCAAAAACGAACAGGTGGAAACCGCCTGGTTCGCCATGGGCGCCGATGAGGTGCTACAGCGCTTGCAGGCGGACACAAAGCTGGGATTGAGCAGCGATGTCGCCGCAGCGCGCTTGCGTCAGTATGGCGCCAATCGCCTGCCGGAAGGCAAGAAGCAAAGCGTCTTCATGCGCTTTCTCATGCAGTTCAATAATGTGCTGGTGTATGTCCTGCTGGCGGCGGGTTTTATCAAGCTGATGGTGGGGCTGTGGCTGGATGCCGGCATCATTCTGGCGGTGGTCGTGCTCAACTCGCTGCTCGGTTTCATTCAGGAGGGCAAGGCGGAAAAGGCGCTGGATTCGATCCGCAATATGCTTTCCAGCGAAGCGCGCGTGATCCGAGACGGCGTGACGCGGGTCATTCCCGCCGATGAGCTCACGCCTGGCGATATCGTGCTGCTGGAGTCCGGCGACAAGATCCCCGCCGACCTGCGCCTGATCGAGGTGAAAAACCTGCGCACCGAGGAGGCGCCGCTGACGGGCGAGTCGGTGCCTATCGACAAGACGACGCAGGCGGTGTCCGCCAGGGCGGTAGTGGGTGATCGCGAGGGCATGGCTTTTTCCGGCACCCTGGTGTCTTCCGGGCGGGGAACGGGGGTCGTAGTCGCCACCGGGGCGGACACGGAACTGGGGCGCATCAACCAGATGATGTCCTCGGTCAGCGCCCTGGAAACGCCGCTGCTGCGTCAGATCAAAAAATTCGGCTATGCGATCACTGCCATTATCGGTGTTGTCAGCGTGCTGGTGTTCGCCTATGGGCACTGGATCGTCGATATGCCGTTTATCGGGATTTTCCAGGCGGTGGTCAGTATCGCGGTGTCGGTGATTCCCGAAGGCTTGCCTGCGCTGATTACCGTGACCTTGGCGATCGGCGTGCAGCGCATGGCGGCGCGCAATGCGATCATTCGTCGCCTGCCCGCCGTGGAAACCCTGGGGTCGGTGTCGCGCATCTGTTCCGACAAGACCGGCACGCTGACCATGATGGAAATGATGGTGATGTCAGCGGTCACCGCCCAGGCCAAGTTCGCCGTCAGCGGCCATGGCTATGCGCCGGAAGGGGAAGTCACGCTGGAGGGGCAGCCGGTCAAGCCGGGGGATTCGCCGGTGCTGGACTTGATGGCGCGCATTTCCGTGCTGTGCAACGATTCCGACGTATTGCAAAAGGATGGCGTCTGGTCGGTGCGCGGAGACCCGACCGAGGCGGCGCTGTACCCATTTGCCAGCAAGCTGGGCTTCGCTCGTCATGGCGAGGAAGACTCGCATCCGCGCATCGACCTGATTCCGTTTGAGTCCGACCACAAGTTCATGGCCACCCTGCATCGCACCGCGGACGGGCGTCAGTTGTTGTTCGTCAAGGGCGCCCCGGAGATCATCTTCAAGCACTGCAACCGCCAGGCGGTGAATGAAACCGAGGCCGAGCCGATTGATCTTGCCTATTTCAACCAGGCTGCCGACGAGCGCGCCGCCAAGGGTGAGCGTGTGCTGGCTTTGGCCTGGGTGGAAATGAACGAGGTCGAACCCGGTTCGCTGAAGGCCGAAGAACTGCCGCATGACCTGATTCTGGCCGGACTGACCGGGTTGCTCGATCCGCCGCGCAAGGAGGCCATCGAAGCCGTGGCCGAGTGTCACGAGGGCGGCATTCGCGTCACCATGATTACCGGCGACCATCCGATAACCGCCGTGGCCGTGGGCAAGATGCTGGGCATCGGCGATGGCAAGGCGGTGATTACCGGGCATGAAATCGAGGAAATGGACACAGCTACCCTGCGTGAGCGCGTGCGCGAGGTGGACGTGTTCGCCCGTACCAGTCCGGAACACAAGCTGCGCCTGGTGAAAGCGATTCAGGCCAACGGGCAGATCGTGGCCATGACCGGGGACGGCGTGAATGACGCACCCTCGCTGAAGAAGGCCGATATTGGCGTGGCCATGGGCATCAAGGGCACCGAAGTCACCAAGGAGGCGGCGGACATGGTGCTGGCGGATGACAACTTCGCCTCGATCACCGCTGCGGTGAAGGAAGGACGCACGGTGTACACCAATATCGAGAAGGCGATCCTGTTCATGATGCCGACCAACGTGGCGCAGGGTCTGGTGATTCTGGTGGCGGTGCTGTTCGGCTTCGTGGCGCCGATTACCGCGCCGCAGATTCTGTGGGTCAACATGGTCAGCTCGGTGGCGCTGGGCTTGATCATCGCCTTCGAGTCGCACGAGGCCGGAGTGATGCGACGCAAGCCGCGCGATTCCAGTCAGGGCATCATCACCCCGTTCGGCATCTGGCGTATCGTGTTCGTCGGTACGGGGCTTTTGTTGCTGACTCTGTGGGCGTTCTTCTGGATGAAGTCTCTGAATGCCTCGGATGAGCTGGCGCGCGCCGTGGCGGTGAATGCGCTGGTCATCGGCCAGATTTTCTATCTGATCAACAGTCGCTTCAAATTCGACAGCTCGCTGAACATGGCGTCGCTGCAAGGCAACCGCTACCTGCCCATCGGCGTGGGCGGTTTGCTTGTACTGCAACTTATGTTCACCTATCTGCCGCCCTTCCAGGCGCTGTTCGGCACGGCGGCCATGCCGTTCTGGAGCTGGCTGGCGCTGATCTTCGCGGGCGCGGTTTTCTTCCTGGCGGTCGAGCTAGAAAAACTGCTGATGCGTCGAAACGGCTTTGCAGATAAGGATCGTTTATAAATTCGGTCAAGCCGAGCTTGACTTGTGGGGGGCTTTTTATGTCTCGGTTCGTTCATCAATGGTTTGCCCGCTGGCTGGCGTTCAGCCTTGTTGCGCTGTTGTCCATGCAGAGCGTGGCGCGCGCCGCTGAGCCGCTGTTTACGGTGGATCAGCTCGATCAGATGCTGGCGCCGATTGCGCTGTTTCCCGACTCTCTGCTGTCGCAGGTGCTGATGGCCTCCACCTATCCCGAGGAAGTGCAGCAGGCGGCGGACTGGGCGTTTGCCAACCGCTCGCTGGAAGGCGATGCGGCGGTGCGAGCGGTGCAGAATCAGAACTGGGATCCCAGCGTGCAGTCCCTGGTCGCTTTCCCGCAGGTGATCGCCATGATGGGCGAGAACCCGTCCTGGGTGCGCGACTTGGGCGATGCCTTTCTTTCCGATCCGGAAGGCGTGATGGATTCCGTGCAGTTTCTCCGTTCCAAGGCGCGTGATGCGGGCAACCTGAGTTCAAACGCGCAGCAGGTGGTTAAAGTCGAGGCCGCGCCGCCGCGCACGCAGACGGTGGTGGTGCAAACCAGTCGTCCGCCGCAGCAGATCATCGTCATCGAGCCAGCCAATCCGCAAGTGGTGTTCGTGCCGGTGTACAACCCCAACGTGGTGTTCGGCACATGGTGGAACCCCTGGGCGCCGCCCTTGTTCTTCCCGCCGCCTCCGCGCTGGGGCTTTACCGAAACCGTGGTCGGCACGGCGATCGCCTGGGGCGTGGGCATTGCCATCAGCAATGCGCTGTGGGGCAACATGAACTGGCGCAATAACAGCGTCAACGTCAATGTAAATCACTGGAACAATATCAACGTCAATAACCGTATCAACTCCAATAACCGCGAGATTAACTGGCGACGCAACGAGATCAATCGTCCGGGCGTGCCGCCGCGTGATCGCAATACGATCAGCCGTGAGCGTGCGCGTGACCTGGCTGCTAATCGTGGCAATAACCGTACGCAGGCGGTGGATGACGCCCGTCGCGCCCAGGCGCGGGATGCGCTCGCCAATCGTGTCGGTGCGGAAAACCTGAATCGGGATGCCCTGCGCAATGTGGATCGCAGCCAGCTTCCCAATCGAGGCGGCACGATCGACCGCAATCAGGCGCAGAACCGTCTGAGCAATGTGGATCGTGAACAGGCAAGACAACGCGCTGCCAATGTTGATCGCAGCCAGGCGCAAAACAGGGCGGCGAATATCGATCGTACCCAGTTGCAAAATCGTGCAGCGAATGTGGATCGTGAACAGGCTCGCCAACGTGCGGCGGCGGTGGATCGCACCCAGGCGCAAAATCGTGCAGCAACGGTGAATCGTGACCAGGTGCGTCAACGCGCAGCCAATGTGGATCGCAACCAGGTTCAGGCGCGTCCCCAGGTTCGTCAGCAGGATGCGACGCGCATCAACCGGGACAATGCCATGCGCGGCGCCAATAACGGTGCGCAAGCCACGCGGCAGATTGATCGTGGTGCGGCCAGCCAGCGCATCGCCAATAACCCGCAGGCGGCGCAACGTGCGGCGAACAACCCGCAAGTGCGGCAGCACATCGCCAATAACCCACAGGCCGCACAGCGGGCCGCCAATAACCCGCAAGTTCGGCAACGTGCCGCCGAACGCCGTGGCGGACAATGAGGAGGCGCATCATGTCTAATCTGATTCATTTGTCTTTGCCGAAAGCCGGTTTTGCGCCTGCTTTGCTGCTTGCGCTTGGTTTGTGCCTGCCTCTCGCCGCCAACGCTCAAACTTATTTCTCCTCGCCTTCGATGGCGGTCGAAGCCCTGGTGGAAAGCGTGGCCATCAACGACCCGGCGCAGATGCGCGCCATTCTGGGTGATGACTATCGCCAGCTTTTGCCGCTGGATGATGTATCGCGCGAGGATATGACCAATTTCCTGCAAGCCTGGGCGCAAGGTCACAAGCTGATCCAGCCGCATGAGGGCAAGGCCTATCTTGAGCTGAGCGATGGCTGGGTCATGCCCATCCCGCTGATCGAGGACAAGCGTGGCTGGCGTTTTGACACCCAGGCGGCCAGGGAGGAAATCCGCACGCGGCGCATCGGGCGCAACGAACTGGCGGCGATCGAAGTCATGCATGAGTATCTGCGTGCGCAAAAGGAGTATTTCGCCCATGATTTCGACGAGGACGGCGAGGCTGAGTATGCTCAGCGCTTGATAAGCGCGCCCGGCAAGCATGACGGCCTGCTGTGGATGGATGTGAACGGTGATTTGACTGGTCTGGTGGATCCTTACCTGAATATTGCGGATCTGAAAGGCGGCTATTACGGCTATCATTTCAAGATTCTCAAGGCGCAGGGTGCGGACGCCCAGGGCGGGGCATTCAGCTATCTGAACGAACGGGGGCAAATGAGCGAAGGCTTCGCCTTGCTGGCCTGGCCGGTACGTTATGGAGATACGGGCGTGATGAGCTTTATGGTCAACCAGGACGGGCAGGTGTTTGAAAAGGCGCTGGGCGAAAATACCCAGGAGATCGCAAAGAGGATGACGCGCTTCAATCCCGACGATTCCTGGAAGCCTGTCACGTTCGCGCCTTGATGCCGGGGCGCACGCCCTGTTTTTGGCATTGACCTGGGTAAGCCGCTGCCATTAGAATGCTGCCCACTCTTGATAGGCAGCGGGCTTGAACAAGTCGCTGGCATAAAAGAAGCGGTGATTGAGCCGCACTTGAATCGGGTCCTTTAGAGGGCCTTTTTTATTGGCTCCTTTATAAGAAGCCCAAGGCGGAGATCGACTCCTCCTTGACGCTACAATTTATTGATTATTCTTGGGAAGTTCTTGAGTCGATGGACGAAAAAAACACCGATGCCCACGATGAGGTTCTGCTTTTACGGCATGATCCGTTCAAGTTGAACGCCTTATTCGCCCCTGTCGCGCAAGATTTGGGGCTGGAGCTGGTCGGGGTGGAATTTCACCCTGGCTCGCATGCCGTGCTGCGTGTTTACATCGACCGTGAGCCGGGCGGGGTGACGGTGGACGACTGCGCGGACATGAGCCGTGCGATCAGCGCCCTGCTGGATGTGGAAGACCCCATTCCCGGACATTACACCCTGGAAGTGTCCTCGCCGGGCTTCGATCGCCCCTTGTTCAGGCTTGGCGATTTTGCCCGCTTTAGCGGCGAGCCTGCGCGGATTCGCCTGGTGCGTGCGCTGATGGTCCAACCGTCGAATGCGCCGGGCGCGCGTCCGCAGCGTAATTTCAGCGGCATCCTGCAAGGCGTGGAAGGGCGCGAAGTGCTGCTGTCGCTTGATGAGGACACTGTGGTGCGCCTGCCTTTCGCCGATATCGACAAGGCGCATCTCGATCCCGAATTTAAACCTGTTACCCGTTGATTTATTGCCTGTTTGAGGCTGTGCGAGTTTATGAACAAAGAAATTCTTTACGTTGCTGACGCCGTTTCCAATGAAAAAGGCGTGGCCAAGGGCGTCATTTTTGAGGCCATTGAGGCGGCGCTGGCATCCGCAGCGCGCAAGCGCCATGGCGGCGATATTGATGTGCGCGTCAGCATCGACCGCAATACCGGCGGTTATCAGACTTTCCGTCGCTGGCTGGTGGTCGAGGGCGAAACCAGCGAAAACCCCGAGCGCGAGATGATTCTGGAAATGGCGCGCATGGATGACCCGACCATTCAAGCGGGAGACTTTGTCGAGGAAGAAATCGAGTCGGTCGAGTTCGGTCGTATTGCGGCGCAATCCGCCAAGCAGGTAATCGTGCAGAAGGTGCGCGAGGCTGAGCGTCAGCAAATCGTGGATCGCTACCTGGATCGCAAGGGCAGCCTGGTGATGGGCGTGGTCAAGCGTGTTGAGCGCGGCAATGTGTTGCTCGACATGGGAGAGAACGTCGAAGTCTTTGTGGCGCGCGAAGAGATGATTCCGCGTGAAATCGTGCGTCCTGGGGATCGCATGCGCGCCTGGTTGAAGGATGTACGCATGGAGCCGCGCGGGCCTTTGCTCTACGGCAGCCGCACTGCGCCCGAATTTTTGATCGAGTTGTTCAAGCTGGAAATTCCCGAGGTCGGTCAAGGCATGATCCAGATCAAGGGTGCGGCGCGCGATCCCGGTTCGCGCGCCAAGATTGCGGTCAAGGCCATGGATCATCGCCTGGATCCAGTGGGAGCCTGTGTGGGCATGCGCGGTTCGCGCGTGCAGTCGGTGACCAACGAGCTGGCCGGTGAACGCGTGGATATCGTTGTTTTTGAAGATAATCCGGTGCAGTTCGTCATCAACGCCATGTCGCCTGCGGATGTGGTTTCCGTGGTGGTGGATGAAGATACGCACACCATGGACGTGGCGGTCACCGAGGAAAAACTGGCGCAGGCGATCGGGCGCGGCGGGCAGAACGTACGTCTGGCCAGCCAGCTGACCGGCTGGCAGTTGAACGTGATGACGCAAAACGAGGCGGAGGCCAAGAGCCAGAACGAAGCCTCGCGCATCGCCAACCTGTTTGTCGGCGCGCTGGATGTCGACCTGGAAGTGGCCGAGGTTCTGGTCAGCGAGGGCTTCTCCAGCCTGGAAGAAATCGCCTATGTTCCCCTGGCCGAGTTCCTGGAGATCGAAGGTTTTGATGAAGACCTAGTGGAAGAGCTTCGTCAGCGTGCGCGCAACGCCCTGCTCACCAAGGCGATCGCCTCGGAAGAAAGCGAGGAGGCAGGCGAAGAGCTGGCGCTGGCCGATCTGGCCAGCATGACTCCCGACATCGAAGCGCGACTGCGCGCGGGCGGCATCGCTTTGAGCGAAGATCTGGCCGAGATGGCCACCGATGAGCTGGCCGAGCTGGCGGGTCTGGATGAAGAGACCGCCGCTCGCCTGATCGTCGAGGCGCGTGCGCCCTGGTTTAAGTAAGCCGGCGATTCAGCTGACGGCTCAGAACAACGCCGTCAGCCTTGTTTTTATTGTCCGGCTTAGAACGGTTTATTTTGCTATTGCTCATCGCCTAATCAGCGGGAGAAGTTTATGTCCCAAAGCGTTAAACAACTTGCCGAACAGGTACACACTCCGGTCGATCGCCTGCTCGAACAATTGCGCGAAGCCGGCGTCAAGGCGTCTGGGCCTGATGCGATCATCTCGGATGCCGACAAGCAGCGCCTGCTGGCCGCCTTGCGTACGGCGCACGGCAAGGATGCCGCTGGCGCGCAGCCTGCGCGCATCACCCTCAAGCGTCGCAGCCAGGAAGAACTGAAGGTTCCGGCGGGCGCGCCTGGCAAGTCCACCACGGTCAACGTCGAATATCGCAAGAAGCGCACCTATGTGCAGCGCGCCGCCACGGATGAAGCGCCCAAGGAGCATGTCTCGCAGACCGAGCAGCTTGCCGCGCGTTTGAGAGCGGAGGAAGAAGCGCGCCGTCAGGCGCAGGCCGCCGTACAGCAGCAAGCCGTGGTCGAGGCGGAAAAAACGCCGGACAAGGCGGTAGAGGCGGCTCCGTCAGCGGTGGAAAAAATCGAACCGGCGAAGCTGGCTGAAGTCGTGCCGACAGCGCAGCAGCCTGCGCCGACTGCCGCCGTGGCTGAGCCTGCGAAGACGGCCAAGCCAGCGGTGACTGCCGAGGCGGCGCCCGCCAAGCCATCTGCGCCCAAAGCCGATGTCGCCCAGCCGCGTCCTCAGACCAGAACAGAGGCCAGAAGCGAAACCAGGACAGAGGTTCGAACCGATGCCCGACCCGCACAGCGTGCGCCGGGAGCAGGGCAGGATGCGCGTCGCCCCTCCGCGCCCGCGCCGCGCCCATCTCCCGCCAGCGCCCCAGCGGCGGCTGCGCCCGCACGTCGCCCTCCAGCCGGTGGGGCGGCTCCAGGACGCGCTCCGGCGGCCGCCCCTGCGCGACGTGGCATGGCGGATGAAAAGCCGCGCGGCTCTGCTGGCAAGGCGAACGAAAACCGAGGACGCAAGACTGATTTCTTGCGTGAGGAAGAGGGCGGCTACCGTGGCGGCGCGCGCCGTGGCGGCAAGGGCAATAGCAAGCCGCAGGCGCATGCCTTTGAAAAGCCAACGGCGGCGGTCGTGCATGAGGTCAGCATCCCGGAAACCATTACCGTGGCCGATCTGGCCAACAAGATGGCGGTCAAGGCGGTGGAAGTGGTCAAAACCCTGTTCGGCATGGGCGTGATGGCGACCATCAACCAGAGCATCGATCAGGACACGGCCATTCTCGTGGTCGAGGAAATGGGGCATATCGCCAAGCCGCAGTCGGAATCGGACGTCGAAAACGAGCTGTTGGCCTCGATCTCCGAGGGCGCCTTGGTTAACCGCGCGCCGATCATCACGGTGATGGGGCATGTGGATCACGGCAAAACCTCGCTGCTGGACTACATTCGCCGCACCAAGGTGGCTTCGGGCGAGGCGGGCGGCATTACCCAGCACATCGGCGCCTACCACGTGGAAACGCCCAAGGGCGTGATTACCTTCCTCGATACGCCCGGGCACGAGGCGTTTTCGGCCATGCGTGCGCGCGGCGCAAAACTGACCGACATCGTGATTCTCATGGTGGCGGCGGATGACGGCGTGATGCCGACCACCAGGGAAGCGATCAACCACGCCAGGGCGGCGGGCGTTCCCATGGTGGTGGCGGTCAACAAGATCGACAAGCCCAATGCCGACCCTGACCGCGTGCGCAACGAACTGGTGCAGCTTTCCGTCATTCCCGAAGACTGGGGCGGCGATACGCAGTTCGTGAATATTTCCGCCAAGAGCGGTCAGGGCGTGGACGATCTGCTGGATGCCATTTTGCTCCAGGCCGAGGTGCTGGAGCTCAAGGCGCCAGCGGAAGGCACGGCGCGCGGTACGGTGGTCGAAGCCAGCCTGGACAAGGGACGCGGAGCCATGGCGACCGTGCTGGTGCGCGCCGGTACGCTGCGCAAGGGTGATATTGTGCTCGCCGGAACCGAATATGGTCGCGTGCGCGCCCTGTTGGATGAAAACGGCAAGCCGATCGAATCCGCCGGGCCGTCGATTCCTGCGGTGATTCTTGGCCTGTCTGGCACGCCGCGCGCCGGGGATGACTTCATGGTCATGGACGAGGAGCGCAAGGCGCGCGACATGGCGATCTACCGCCAGAACAAGGCGCGTGAAGGCAAGTTGGCCACGCAGCAAGCGGCCAAGCTGGAGAATATCTTCGATCAGATGAAGGAATCCGGCTCGGCCACGCTCAATGTGCTGGTCAAGGCCGACGTGCAGGGTTCTGCCGAAGCGATCCGCGAATCGCTGGTCAAGCTGTCCACCGAGGATGTCAAGGTCAACGTCGTCGCCTCCGGCGTTGGCGGGCTGACCGAATCCGACATCAACCTCGCCGTCACTTCCGGCGCGGTGGTCATCGGCTTCAACGTGCGTGCGGATGGCGGCGCTCGTCGCGTGGCGGAGAGCAATGGTCTGGAAATCCGTTACTACAGCATCATTTACGAGATGCTCGACGACGTGAAGCAAGCCATGACCGGCTTGCTTGGCACCGAAATGCACGAACGCATCATCGGTACCGCCGAGGTGCGCGATGTCTTCCGCTCGCCGAAGTTCGGCGCGGTGGCGGGCTGCAAGGTCATCGAAGGTTCGGTCAAGCGCGGCAACCCGATCCGCGTGCTGCGCGACAACGTGGTGATCTACACCGGCGAACTCGAATCGCTGCGTCGCTTCAAGGACGACGTGCAGGAAGTCAAGGATGGCTTCGAGTGCGGCATTGCGGTGAAGAACTACAACGACGTGCAGACAGGCGACCAGATCGAGTGCTATGAGCGCGTGCAGGTGGCGCGTACTTTGTAAGTCGATAGGAGGAACAGCATGGCGCACCATGTACCCCGTCACCAGCGCGTGGCCGATCAGATTCAACGCGAAATGGCGCAGATCATCCGCGCCGAAATTCGTGACGAGCGGGTGAAAATGCTCACTCTGACGGCGGTGCGCGTGACCAGCGATTTGTCGCAAGCCAAGATCTTTTTCACCACGCTCAATGCCGACGAGCATGGCGCGGCGCAAGAGATACTGGACGAGGCCACGCCGTATTTGCGCAGTTTGCTCGCCCAAGTGATGCGCTTGCGCATGGTTCCCGCGCTCAAGTTCGTCTACGACGAATCCATCGAACGTGGTTTGCACATGAGCGAGGTGATTCATGCCGCACGGGCGCGGGATGAGGCGCTGCGCGATGAGGATCACGGCGCGCAGGGCCATGATGAGGCGAGCGAGTCGAATTGAGCGTTGGGCGTAAGAAAGACCTGCGCCCCTTGCAGGGCATCGTCCTGCTGGACAAGGCGCGGGGGGTGAGCTCGAATTACGCCTTGCAGCAGGTCAAGCGTCTGTTCAAGGCGGAAAAGGCCGGGCATACCGGCAGTCTCGACCCCTTGGCCACCGGCTTGTTGCCGATTTGTTTCGGCAAGGCGACCCGGGTTTCCGGCCTGTTGCTCGATGCCGACAAGTCCTACAGCGTGTGCGCAAGGCTAGGGCAGCGCACGGATAGCGGCGATGCAGACGGCGAGGTTATCGAACAGCGTCCCGTGCCGCCATTGACCCTGGGCGAGATCGAGCAGGTGGTGGCGCGCTTTGTGGGCGAAATCGAGCAGATCCCGCCGATGGTCAGTGCGCTCAAGCACGAAGGCAAACGCCTGTACGAACTGGCGCGCCAGGGCGTTGAAGTCGAGCGCAAGCCGCGCAAGGTGCGTTTCGACTGGATCAAGGTCGATTCCTTCGCCGGTGATGAGCTGTGCCTGAGCATGCGTTGCAGCAAGGGGACCTATGTGCGCAGCCTGGTGGAAGACATCGGCCAGCAGCTTGGCTGCGGCGCGCATGTCATTACTTTGCGCCGCACCGGCGTTGAGCCGTTTTTTGACGCGCCGATGTACACTCTGGCCAGCTTGCAGGCGCTGGCCGAACAGGGGCAGGAGACGCTTGATCGTGTTATCCTGCCCGCCGATTCTGCGCTGCCGGACTATCCCGCTCTCAAGCTGGATGCCGACAGCGCGTATTACATTCGCCACGGCAACCCCGTGTTTGTTCCCCATGCGCCGACCTCGGGCTGGGTGAAGATCTACGGGGCGGACGACCTCTTCCTGGGTATGGGGGAAGTCCTGGATGACGGGCGAGTGGCGCCGCGACGCTTGTTTGCGCCTTTATAGGCTTCAGGCGGTACGCAGCGTTTTTAACCCGATGACGGAGCTTGTCACTCTGTAATCCGGGTATTTTTATCAACCTCACCCTGGAGTAAACATCATGACAATGACTGTAGAAGACAAGGCGAAAATCATTGCCGAATTTGGCCGCGACGCGGGCGACACCGGTTCTACCGAAGTGCAGGTTGCGCTGATCACCTCGCGCATCCAGTACCTCTCCGAGCACTTCGCCACGCACAAGAAGGACAACCACTCGCGCCGTGGTCTGATTCATCTGGTCAACCAGCGCCGCAAGCTGCTGGAATACCTCAAGCGCAAGGACGAGGCGCGTTATCGTGCGCTGATCGCCAAGCTGGGTCTGCGTAAGTAACCCTGAGCGTTTCATAACTTATGACAAGGCGTTGGTTTTCCAGCGCCTTTATTGTCTTGGTCATGGTCTGCGGTTGTTCTAAGAACCTGTTCAAAGTCTCGATCAACGGATGCAGTGCAAGCGAAATACCGGCGAAAAAGCGCAGCATAGATGCACTATGTGAGCATTTTGAGGCGGTTTTTGTGCCGCAATGCGCCGTTCAGTGAGACTTTGAACAGGTTCTAAGCAGACAAGCGGGGCATGACCAAGACAACCCAATCCAACCTCCACCAACGAGATAACACCGTGATCAAACCCACCAGCAAAACCTTTCAATACGGCAGCCACAGCGTCACTTTGGAAACCGGAGAAATCGCTCGTCAGGCCAGCGGTGCGGTGATGGTGCGCATGGGGGACACGGTGGTGCTGGTCACCGTGGTGGCGCAGAAAGAGGCCGAGGAAGGGCAAAACTTCCTTCCGCTGACGGTGGAGTATCAGGAGCGTTACTACGCCACCGGGCGCATTCCTGGCGGTTTCAAGAAGCGCGAAGGTCAGGCGGCGGAACATGAGACGCTCACCGCCCGCCTGATGGATCGACCCATGCGCCCGCTGTTCCCGGGGGGCTTTTACAACGAGGTGCAAGTCATCGCCGTGGTGCACGCCAACGATCCGGACATGCCCGCCGATATTCCGGCCATGCTGGGCGCGTCCGCAGCGCTGGCAGTGTCTGGCATCCCCTTCCATGGGCCGCTGGGCGGCATTCGCGTGGGTTATATCGACGGCGAGTATGTGATTAACCCTGGCCGGGCGCAGTTGGCCGCTTCCAAGCTGGAGCTGGTGGTGGCCGGAACCGCCGATGCGGTGCTGATGGTCGAGTCCGAAGCGCAGCAGCTTTCCGAAGAGATCATGCTGGGCGCGGTCATGTTCGGCCATGAGCAGATGCAGACCGCAATCAATGCAATCAACGAACTGGCGCTGGAAGCAGGCGCACAGCCCTGGGACTGGCAGGCTGCGCCTAGCGACGAGAGCTTGCGCGCCGATGTCGAACTGTTCGCGGGCAAGGACTTGGCTGAAGCCTACCGCATTACCGCCAAGCAGGAGCGTTATGCGCGTGTCGCCGAGATTCGCGCCGCCGCAATGACGCATTTTTGCAGCGGCGACGCGCTGCGCAGCGACAAGCACACCCTGGAGACCATGCTATTCGACCTTGAGTCGAAGATCGTGCGCGGACGCATTTTGCAGGGCGAAGCGCGCATCGATGGCCGCGACCTGACCAGCATTCGCCCGATTACGGTCAAGACCGGCGTGTTGCCGCGTGTGCATGGTTCGGCGCTGTTCACCCGTGGTGAAACCCAGGCGCTGGTGGTGGCGACACTGGGTACGGCGCGTGATGCGCAGTTGATCGATGCGATTGAAGGCGAACGCAAGGAGCCGTTCATGCTGCATTACAACTTCCCGCCGTTCTGCGTGGGCGAAACCGGTCGTTTCGGCGCGCCCAAGCGCCGCGAGATCGGCCACGGCAACCTGGCCAAGCGCGGCGTGACAGCGGTATTGCCCAACATGGACGGTTTCCCCTATGTCATTCGCGTGGTCTCGGAAATCACCGAATCCAATGGCTCAAGCTCGATGGCTACGGTGTGCGGTTCTTCGCTGGCGATGATGGACGCGGGCGTACCGCTCAAATCGCAGGTGGCAGGCATTGCAATGGGGCTGATCAAGGATGGCGAACAGTTCGCCGTGCTGTCGGATATTTTGGGCGACGAAGACCACCTGGGTGACATGGACTTCAAGGTGGCGGGCACTCAGTTCGGCGTGACCGCGCTGCAAATGGACATCAAGATCAAGGGCATCACCCGCGAAATCATGCAGATCGCGCTGGAGCAGGCCAAGGTCGGACGTATGCATATTCTCGGCATCATGAACGCCGGTCTGGCTGCGCCGCGTGAGGATGTTTCCGCCCATGCGCCGCGTTTCACCATGTTCAAAATCCCCGTGGACAAGATTCGTGAAGTCATCGGCAAGGGCGGGGCGACCATCCAGGCCATTACCAAGGACACCGGCACGACCATCGACATCAACAACGAAGACGGCACGATCACCATTGCCGCGACCAGCAAAGAGGCTGGGGATGAGGCACGCCGCCGTATCGAGCAGATCACGGCGGAAGTGGAAGTGGGCAAGGTTTATGCCGGAAAAGTGGTGAAAATCGTCGAATTCGGCGCGTTCGTGAACATTCTTCCGGGCAAGGACGGTTTGTTGCATGTGTCGCAGATTTCCACCGAGCGCGTGGAAAACGTCAGCGATTACCTGACAGAAGGCCAGACGGTCAACGTCAAGGTACTGGAAGTGAAACAGGGAAAAATTAGTTTGTCGATCAAGGCCTTGTTGACTGAGAATGCGTGAATCTCGTGAATTGCACGCTCCTCAATAAATCAGACAAGGAAGGTCTGGAGCATCTGTTTAGGTCGGTATTCACCTCGTCTGAAGGAGAGGAAGAAGGCAAACGGATTGGACAACTTGCCTCGAATCTGGCCGCGAAAATCGATAACGAAGAGGTCATTTGTTTTGGGGCGTGTGAAGAAGAGGTGCTTATCGGCTCTATTTTCTTCACGCGACTTCGTTTTGATGTATCGATTCGGGTTTACCTTCTGGCGCCGGTTGCGGTGAGTAACGAGCATCAAGGCAAAGGAGTGGGGCAGGCGCTCATCAAAAGTGCTCTGAGTGATCTGAGAAATCGGGGTGTTGCTGCGGTTGTGACCTATGGTGACCTTTCTTTCTATTCCAAAACCGGGTTCCATAGAATTTCAGAGAGCGTCATTCAGGCTCCTGTGGCGCTTTCGATGCCAGAAGGCTGGTTGGCTCAGTCTTTGACGGATGAACCTGTTCCGATCATCAGCAAACGCCCGGCATGTGTTCAGGAATTCCATGATCCTGTTTATTGGTAATACGTTGCACACCCAGTGGAATAGCAAGGATTGAATCCATGACCACCTACAACGCATCTGCCATCGAAGTGCTCACCGGCCTGGATCCGGTGCGCAAGCGTCCCGGCATGTACACCGACACCACGCGCCCCAACCATCTGGCGCAGGAGGTGATCGACAACAGCGTGGATGAGGCTCTCTCGGGTCATGCCACGCGCATCGAGGTCACTCTGTTTGTCGACGGTTCGCTTGCCGTGCTGGATGATGGGCGCGGGATGCCGGTGGACATTCACCCGGAGGAAGGCGTTTCCGGGGTGGAGGTCATCCTTACCCGCCTGCATGCGGGCGGCAAGTTTTCCGACAAGGCTTACGGCTTTTCCGGCGGCTTGCATGGCGTGGGCGTGTCGGTGGTCAATGCGCTTGCTGAGCGTCTGGAAGTGAATGTGTGGCGTGGCGGCAAGCAATATGCCGCCGTGTTCGCCCAAGGCGCCAAGATCGAGGAACTGCATGTCGTGGGCAACGCGCCGCGCGGCAAGAGCGGGACGCAGGTGCGCTTTTGGCCGGAAGCGCGTTTTTTCGATACGCCCAAGTTCCTGGTCAGCAAATTGCGCCAGTTGTTGCGCGCCAAGGCGGTGCTTTGTCCAGGCTTGACGGTCGTTTTTCACGACCAGAGCATCGAGCCAGCGCAAAGCGAGCAATGGTGTTACGCTGACGGTTTGCGCGATTACCTGCTGGAAGCGCTGCAAGCGCAGGCGATTCTGCCGACGCAGGCGTTTACTGGCGCGTTGAGCGGCGAGCGTGAGGCGGTGGACTGGGCGCTGGGCTGGCTGGCCGATGACGACGGCGGGCCTAGTGAGCCGGTGCAGGAGAGCTATGTCAACCTGATTCCCACCCCGCAGGGCGGCACGCATGTCAATGGCCTGCGTCTGGGGCTGACCGAGGCCATGCGCGAATTTTGCGAGGTGCGCAATCTGTTGCCACGCGGTTTGAAGCTGGCGGCGGAAGATGTGTGGCAAGACGTGGTTTTCGTGCTGTCGCTGAAAATGCGTGAGCCGCAATTCGCCGGGCAGACCAAGGAGCGCCTGAGTTCACGCGAAAGCGCCGCTTTTGTCGCGGGCGTGCTGAAAGATCATTTCAGCCTGTGGTTGCACCAGCAGCCGGAAATAGGCGAGCAAATCGCCCAGCTTGCCATTTCCCGTGCGCAGCGTCGGGTGCGCGACGAGAAAAAAGTGGTGCGCAAGCGCGTCACCCAGGGGCCGGCTTTGCCCGGTAAGCTGGCGGATTGCCAGTCCACGGATTTGTCGCGTACCGAGCTGTTTCTGGTAGAAGGTGATTCGGCGGGCGGTTCGGCCAAGCAGGCGCGGGAGCGCGATTTTCAGGCCATCCTGCCCCTGCGCGGCAAAATTCTGAACACCTGGGAAACCGAATCCGAGCAGGTGCTGGCCTCGCAGGAGGTGCATGACATCGCCGTGGCGCTGGGGCTGGAACCGGGCAATGCTGATCTTTCCGGCTTGCGTTATGGCAAGGTGTGCATCCTGGCTGACGCCGACTCCGACGGTCAGCACATTGCCACCTTGCTCTGCGCCCTGTTCGTGCGCCATTTCCCCAGCCTGGTCAAGGCCGGGCATGTGTATGTCGCCATGCCGCCGCTGTTTCGCATCGACGCAGGCAAGCGCGTGTTTTACGCGCTGGATGAGCATGAGCGCGACGGCATACTTGACCGTTTGAATGCAGAAAAATCCGGCAAGATCAGCGTCACCCGTTTCAAGGGACTGGGGGAAATGAACCCGATGCAGTTGCGCGAATCGACCATCGCTCCCGAGACGCGGCGCTTGCTGCGTCTGGAGTGGGATGAGGTCGTTAGTGACAGGCAGGGCGATCAGACTGAGGCCGATCAAGATGCCGAAACTGCGCCCGCCGCCCTGCTCATGCTCGACAAACTATTGGCGAAGAAGCGTGCCGCCGACCGCCGCGCCTGGCTGGAGAGCAAGGGGCATCTGGCGGACGTTGTGTCGCTTTGAGCCGTCCGGCGCCCAACGCCTGTGGTAAAGTGTCGCCCCTTAACGTTTATGCTTTCCTGATTCCGCATGAAGCTCAATACCACCGAAGAGATTCTCGACGACCTGCGCGCCGGGCGCATGGTCATCATCATGGATGACGAGAACCGTGAGAACGAAGGCGATTTGCTCATGCTCGCCGAGAAAGTGCGCGCCGAAGACATCAACTTCATGGCGCGCTTCGGGCGCGGCCTGATTTGCCTGACCCTGACCCAGCAGCGTTGCGAGCGTCTGCGCCTGCCCTTGATGGTCAGCCGCGCCAATGAGTCCTTCGGCACCAATTTCACGGTGAGCATCGAGGCCGCCGAAGGCGTGACCACCGGCATTTCCGCAGCGGATCGGGCGCGCACGGTGCAAGCCGCCGTAGCCAGGGACGCCAAGGCCGAAGACCTGGTGCAACCGGGGCATATTTTCCCGCTGATGGCGCGAACGGGCGGCGTATTGACCCGCGCAGGGCATACCGAGGCGGGCTGCGATCTGGCGCGTCTGGCCGGGGCGGAGCCGGCGGCGGTCATCGTGGAGATTCTCAACGAGGATGGCAGCATGGCGCGCCGCCCGGATCTGGAGAAGTTCGCCGCCGAGCATGAGTTGAAAATCGGCACCATCGAGGATTTGATCCGCTACCGCCTCAAGCACGAGCACAGCGTGGAGCGCGTGGCGGAATCGCCTTTCATGACGCGCTTCGGCGAGTTGCGTCTGTATGCCTACCAGGACAGCGTGGACGGTCTGGTGCATCTGGCCTTGGTCAAGGGCGCGCCGCAGGCGGACACGCCGACGCTGGTGCGGGTGCAGGTGCAGAACACCCTGTGCGATGTGCTGCATGGCGAATCAGGCTGCGGCTGGCCGCTGGACGACGCCTTGCGCCGGGTGGCGACGGCGGATTGCGCCGTGCTGGTGCTGTTGCGTCCGACTGAGGAGCCGGGCGATCTGGTGCGGCGCATCCAGTTGCTGGCGCATGGACAGCGCGCGGAAGACAGGCATGCGGATGACAAATTCGGCGAGGGCGCGGCGCAGGATCAGCGTACGTATGGCATCGGCGCGCAGATTCTGCTCGACCTTGGTGTGCGCAAGATGCATGTCATGTCTGCGCCCAAACGTTTCCATGCGCTTGCGGGCTTCGGCCTGGAAGCGGTCGATTATGTTTCTGATGGAGTGAGAGTTTCCCCATGAACGCAATTCGCACGATTGAAGGCGGCCTGAACATTGAAGCAGGGCGTTTCGTAATCCTGGTGACCCGTTTCAACGGTTTTATTTGCGAGTCGCTGCTGGCGGGCGCGCTGGACGGACTGAAACGTCACGGCGTGGCCGAGGAGAATATTCGCATCGTGCGCGTGCCCGGCGCCTACGAGCTGCCGCTGGTGGCGCAAAAGGTGGCGGCGCGCGCCGATTGCGACGCCATTATCGCCTTGGGCGCGGTGATTCGCGGCTCCACGGCGCACTTCGACTATGTGGCGGGCGAAGCGGCCAAGGGCTTGGCGAATGTCGCCCTGGATTTCGGCATGCCGGTCGTGTTCGGCGTGTTGACCACTGACACCATCGAGCAGGCCATCGAGCGCGCGGGCACCAAGGCGGGCAACAAGGGCTTCGAGGCGGCGATGACGGCGATTGAAATGGTCAATCTGCTTGACCAGCTTGAGGCTTGATCGTGAGCGAGTCTGAAAGCAAATTCCGTCGCGCGCGTCCTGCGCCCCCCGGCATGGCGGCGCGGAGGCGTGCACGGCGCAAGGCGGTGCAGGCGCTGTACCAGTTGCAGGTCAATCCGACTTCCTTGCCGGAGCTGGAAGCGCAATTCATGCAGGAGCCGGACATTCTCAAGGCCGATCTGGAGCATTTCCGCAAGCTGTTGCAGGGCATCGTGCACAGTCGCGCCGAGTTGGACGCATTGCTGGCGCCGCTGGTCAGCCGCCCGCTGGCGGAGGTCGATCCGATTGAGCATGCCGTGCTCTGGGTCGGCGCCTATGAGCTGCGCGATTGCCTGGACATGCCCTTCCGCGTGGTGATGAACGAGGCGATCGAGTTGGGCAAGATGTTCGGCGCCGAAGGCAGCCACGGCTTTGTCAATGGCGTGCTCGACAAGCTCGCGCCCAGCCTGCGTGCGGCCGAGCTTGCGCACAAGGGCTGAATGCAGCTGAGTGGCGGCCGTCATGGGTGAATTCGAGCTGATTCGCCGCTTTTTCCAGACGCCGCCTTGTTCCGCCGCAACGGGGGTGGCGCTGGGCGTCGGTGATGATGCCGCCTTGCTCGTGCCTACGCCGGGACAGCATCTCGTCGTTACCACCGACAGCATGAACGTCGGCGTGCATTTTCTTGGCGACGATGACCCCGAGGGCTTGGGACACAAGGCTCTGGCGGTGAATTTGAGCGATCTTGCCGCCATGGGTGCGCGTCCGCGCTGGTTCACCCTCAATCTGAGCCTGCCTGCGGCGGACGCCTCTTGGTTGGCGGGTTTTGCCCACGGCATGTCGACGCTTGCGCAGCAGCACGACGTGCGTCTGGTGGGCGGCGACACGGTGCGCGGCGCGCTCGGATTCGCCGTTACCGCGCTGGGCGAGCGCCCCGCGTGCAAGGCGCAAGCCATGTTGCGCTCGGGCGCCAGGCCGGGCGACTGGATCGCGGTAAGCGGCGTGCCGGGGGAGGCCGCATTGGGCTTGGCGCACAAGCTGGGCGAGTTGCAGCTCCCGCATGATCTTTCCGTTCTCGCCCTGACCCGGCTGCATCGTCCACAGCCGCGCGTGGCTCTGGGCCTGGATTTGCTGGAGATCGCCAGCAGTGCGCTGGATGTCTCCGATGGCCTGGCGCAGGATTTGGGTCACATCCTCGCGGCCAGCGGCGTGGGCGCCAGCATCGAGCTGGCGCGTCTGCCACGCTCGCCAGTGCTGGATGCGCTGCCGCTCGAACGCGCATGGCAGGCGCAACTGGCCGGGGGCGATGATTACGAACTGCTGTTCACCCTGCCTGAGGCGGCGCTGGGCGCATTGGAGCATTTGCCCGCGCCAGTGACGCTGATCGGGCGCATCGAGGCCGAAGCGGGTTTGCGCTTGCACCGCGCGGACGGCTCCCTGTTCCAGCTTGGGAAACACGGGCATGACCACTTCGCCTGAAATCAAGCTCGGCTGGCGCGAAATCGTGCGCGACCCTGTGCTGTTGCTGGCGCACGGCTTGGGCAGCGGGCTTGCGCCCAAGGCGCCGGGAACCTTTGGCACGCTGGCGGCGCTGTTGCCCTGGTTGTGGCTGGCGCAGCTCCCGGCGCTCGGCTACTGGGCGCTGATCCTGGCGGCTCTGCTTGGAGGCATTTGGCTGTGCGGCGAGGCGGCACAGCGCATGGGGAACGTGGCCGACCCTGGCGGTATCGTCTGGGATGAATGGGTCGGCGTGTGGATTGCGCTGGCCGCCGTACCGGACGTGCATCTGCCGCTGCAAGACTGGGGTGTGCAATGGCTGTGGGTGTTGGCGGCCTTCCTGTTGTTCCGCATGTTCGATATTCTCAAGCCCGGGCCGATCGGTTGGTGCGACCGTCATTTGCATGGCGGCCTGGGCATCATGCTGGACGATATTGCGGCAGGCATTGCCGCCTTTCTGTTGTTGCAATGCGCACAATTGCTCATGGGCTTGCTCGTGGGCTTGTTGTAATCTTCGTCAAATTTTTTTGCGGCGAGCATCCCATCCCATGCACCTTTGTGATGTCACCATGTTCTACACCGCGCACGGCGGCGGGGTGCGCCGTTATCTGCGCGCCAAACGGCGCTGGATGGTGGGTCAGGAGGGAGTGCGTCACACCTTGCTCAGCCCGGGGGCGAGCACCGCCAAGCGCGGCAATCACTGGCTGCTGCCCGCGCCCCTGCTGCCCTTCAGTCATGGTTATCGCTTTCCCCTGCGCCGTGCGCCCTGGATTCGCACCCTGATCGAATTGCAGCCCGACGTAATCGAGGCGGGCGACCCCTACCGCCTGGCGCGCGCCGCCCTGATCGCCGCCGATCGTTTGGGCATTCCCGCCACCGCGTTCATGCACTCGGATCTGCCGCGTTTCATCGAGCAGCGCTTTGGCGCATGGGCGGGACAGCGTGCGCGGCGTTACCTGCTCAATCTTTACGCGGCGTTCGACGTGGTGCAGACGCCCAGTCTGGGGCTGGCCAACCAGATGCGCGCCCTGGGTTTGTGCAACGTGGTCTGGCAACCTCTGGGCGTGGATGCCGACAAATTCGACCCCAGGCTGCGCCATTCCGTGGTGCGCGAGTGGATGCGCCTCAAGGATGAGGTGCGCCTGCTGGTCTTCGCCGGGCGTTATGCGCGCGAGAAAAATATCGACATTCTGCTGGAGGCCATGCGCCTGCTGGGATCGGATTACCATCTGCTGCTCATCGGGCCGGATATGCCGCCCTCCAGCCTGCCGAATGTGACCGCCTACGGCGAGTTTTGTGACAGCGTGCAACTGGCTCGATTCCTCGCTTCCTGCGACGCGCTGGTGCATGCCGGCGATCAGGAGACTTTCGGCCTGATCGTGCTGGAGGCCATGGCTTCCGGCCTGCCCGCCGTAGGCGTGCGCAGCGGGGCTCTGCCCGAGTTGATTACGCCGGAAGTCGGCGTGCTGGCCGAGCCGCGTGATGCTTCAAGTTTCGCCCAGGCGGTGCGCGATCTGTTCGCCCAGGATTGGCAGGCCATGGGCATGGCCGCGCGCCGGCGGGTGGACAAGCTATTTCGCTGGGACGTGGTTTTCCAGCAGCAGCACGCCTTTTATCGCGCCTTGCACAGCGGCAGCTTTCGCGTTGAAGCCTATGCGGCGCAGAACGAGGTCTCGCATGTCGGCATTTGAGCGAGGCCTATCCAGTCGATCCCCCGCCTTGAGCGTGGTCATGCACGATGTGGCGCCCGCCACCTGGGAGGCCTGTAGCCGCTTGCTGGACACCCTGGAGCAGGTGCATCCCGCGCCAGTGAGCCTGTTGGTGGTGGCGGATTACCACCGTCGCGGGCGTATTGAGGATGACGCCGACTTTTTGCGCGCCATGGAGCGACGTCAGGCGCGCGGCGACGAGATTCTGGTGCATGGCCTGATTCATCTGGATGACAGCCCGCGCCCACAAAGCCTGCGTGAGCGATTTTTCCGCCGTTTTTACACCGCCAGCGAAGGCGAATTTTGCGCGTTGAATCACGAGGATGCGCTGCAACGCATGCAGCAGGCGTATGCGCGGTTCAAGGCATTGGGCTGGAGCACGCGCGGATTCGTGGCGCCCGCTTGGCTGATGGGGGAGGGCGCACAATCTGCCCTGCGTGACAGCGCCTTCGACTACAGCAGCACGCGGCGCGAGTTGGTCGTCATGCCTTCCGGGCAGCGTTTCTCTGCGCCCAGTCTGGTGTGGAGCGTGCGTGCTGCCTGGCGCAGACGCGCGTCAGCCTGGTGGAATACGCATCTGTTGCACAAGGTGTTGCGTGACCCTGCGCAATACCCGTTATTGCGTCTGGGCTTGCACCCGGCGGATGTCGCCCACCCGGATTGCGTGGATTTCTGGCGGCTAGCGCTGGATCGAGCCGTGGGAGCCGGGCGCGAGCCGATTACGAAAGGGGCGTGGTTGGCTCGTCAGGCGCGCTGACTGCTTCTTCCTCAGCCGCTTCTGCGCTGTGCTTTTCCATCACGTCCCGCAGGAATAGACGCGCTTCGTCCAGTCCCATCTTGTTAAGCGAGGAAAAAAGCTGGGCGCTGACGCCAGTCGGCAGGGTGTTGCGCATTTTTTGCAACACGGAAGACGCCGCGCCGCGCGAGAGCTTGTCTGCCTTGGTCAGCAGAATGTGCACGGGAAGTTGGCGCTTGCCGCAGGCTTCGATCAGCATCGTATCGAAGGGACGCATGGGATGACGGATGTCCATCATCAATACCGTGAGCTTGAGGCTTTGGCGCTGGCTGAAATATTCATCCATCATCGCGCCCCAATTCTTGCGCATTTCCAGCGGAACCTCGGCATAGCCATAACCCGGCAAATCCACCAGGCGTTTGCTTTCATCCAGTACAAACACGTTGAGCAACTGGGTGCGTCCAGGGCGCTTGCTGGCGCGCGCCAGGCTCTTTTGCGCGCACAAGGTATTGAGCGCGCTGGATTTTCCGGCGTTGGAGCGCCCGGCGAAGGCGATTTCCACGCCGACATCCTGGGGAAGTTGGCGTGCTTCGGGCGCGCTTTTGAGGAAAGCGGCGCGGGCGAAATAGGCGCGAAGCTGGGTATTTTCTGTTTGCATAGGCGCATTCTATGTCACATTTTGCTTGGCGAGGGGATGAATTCGCGCAGGCTGGGGTTACAATCTCGCGCCTTGTCGAAAAATGACATACCAATGCCGATTAAAGGCCGATTAACGACCGAATAAAGAGGGTGGAGATGATGACGAAACGTAGCCCGCAATTTTTCAGCGCGTTGCTCATTTCAATGACCGTCACGGTTGCCCATGCAGCGGAAGCCCCTGCACAGCCTGTCGCCGCCAACATGGAGGCGGGCAAGGCCAAGTCCGCGATGTGCATGGCCTGTCATGGCGCCGATGGCAACAGTCCAAGCGGCGCTTTTCCCTCGATCGCAGGACAGAATGCGGCGTATATCGCCAAGCAATTGCAGGACTACAAGGCGGGCAAGCGTGTGAATCCCATGATGGCGGGCATCGTGGCCGCGCTGACGCCCGAGGATATGCAGAATCTTGCTGCCTACTACGCAACCCAGACCATCAAGCCGCAGCCCGCCCCGGCAGCCGATATGCAGGCGCTGATCGAGCGGGGCAGGGCGCTTTATCAGACCGGGCGCGTCGCCAGCGGCGGTCAGGCCGCGATTGCTGCGTGCAGCGCTTGTCATGGCGCCCAGGGTTTTGGCAATGCTCCGGCGGCTTACCCAGCGCTGCATGGTCAACATGCGGCCTATACCGAACTGATGCTCAAGGCGTTTCGTGACGGCACGCGCAGCAACGACCTGAATGCGGTCATGCGTCAGGCAGGACAACCGCTGAGCGATGAGGATGCGCGCGCCCTGGCCGCCTATACGGCTTCGATGCACTGAGTTTTGAACAAGCCTTGAACCATCCTGCCCTTTCCCGGCTCTCACAGCGCGGGCTCTTCATTTTCACGCCTCGGCGTGCGGCGCATTTCTGTACAACGCTATGACGCAAACACCTTCTCTTGCTCCTCGCGGTCGAACGTTGCTGGCTTTTCTGGGTTCGATGAACCTGGCAATCACCCTGTTGGTGGCCGTGGGGCTGGCCTCGGTCGTGGGTACGGTGCTGCAACAAAACCAGCCCTACGGCGATTACCTGATGAAGTTCGGGCCGTTCTGGTTCGAGGTGTTCCGTGCGCTGGATTTGTATGATGTGTACTCCGCGCCCTGGTTTCTGGCGATTTTTACCCTGTTGGTGGTTTCGACCAGCGCCTGCGTCATCCGCAATGCGCCGTCGATGCTGCGCGAGATGTTCACTTATCGCAGCAAAGTGGGCGAGAACGAGCTTCGCGCCATGCGCGGGCACGTCGAATGGCCGCATCTGCCGATGAGCGTGGAGGCGGCGGCGATTGAAAGCCGTCGCGTATTGTTTGAGGAAGGCTTCAAGTTCAAGGAAAGCCGCGTCAAGGAAGGCTATATGTTCTCGGCGCGCAAGGGCAGCCTGCAACGCTTGGGTTATGTCTTCACCCATGTGGCGATCGTGGTGATTTGTATCGGCGGCATGATGGACTCGCGTCTCTGGCTTTCTTACCAGGAGCTGATCGGCAAGCTCAAGGTGGAGACGCGCAGCGTTCCCCTGTCTCAAGTGCCGGAGCAAAGTCGTGTCACGGCGAGCAATCCCGGCTTCCGAGGCAATGTCAATGTGCCGGAAGGCAGTTCGAGCTCCGTCCTGTTTTTGAATGTGCGCGACGGCTATGTGGTGCAAAACTTGCCGTTTGAAGTGGCGGTCAAGGATTTCCGCATCGAGCACTATGACAACGGAATGCCCAAGTCCTATGAGAGCGACTTGCTCATTACTGACCCCAAGCATCCCTCGAATGAGCCAGTGAAGGCGACGATCGCGGTCAACAAGCCCATGATTTACAACGGCTACGCGATCTATCAAGCCAGTTTCGGCGACGGCGGCTCGCGTATGCAGTTCAAGTCCTGGCAGTTGCAGGGCGGCGCAGCCGGGGTGTCGCAACCGGTGAGCGGGGCGATTTTCCAGGATATTCCGTTTAGCGTGGGCGACAGCCGTTACACGCTGGAGCTGAACGATTTCCGTTTATTCAATATCAACCCGGTGACCGACGCCGAGGGCAAGATGCACGAGAAAAACTTTGGCCCCAGCGTAGTGTTTAGGCTGCGTGATGGCGCAGGTCAGGCGCGTGAATACGAAAACTACATGGCTCCGGTGGAGATGGAGGGGCGTGCGGTCTTTATTTCCGGGATGCGCGACCAGATCGGCGGCGTGATGCGTTTCTTGTATATTCCGGCGGATCGCGATGCTCAGATCGACGCCTTTATGGACTTCTACCGCCGCCTGCACGATGCCGGACAGATCGATCGGGCGGTGTTGTCGATGCTGGCTGAGGTGAATCCGGAAGCGGCGAAGCTGCCTGCGGCCAGTGAAGCGATTCGCTCCATGGTGGAGAAATTCGTCCAGGGCGGCTATGACGCGATTGGCGCCGATCTGGAAACGCGGATTCCCAAGGATCAGCTCGAGCGCGCGTTTGAAACCAGTGCGCGCGTGCTGCAAACCGTGCTCAGCCGCATGTATGTGACCATGATGCAGGAGCGAGGCGTGCAGCAGATCGGCGGCGAGAAGGATGAGCGCTTCCTCGCCGACAGCGTCGCGGCGATCAACGCCCTGGCGTTTTACGGTTCGCCGATTTTTCTGCAGCTGACGGGGTTCGAGCAGATCCAGGCCTCCGGCTTGCAAATCACCAAATCCCCCGGTAAGGATGTGGTGTATTTGGGCAGTTTTTTGTTGATGCTAGGCGTCTTCATGCTGTTCTACATTCATCCGCGTCGCGCCTGGGTGTTGGTGCGTGAGTCAGTGGATGCGCGCGGCGCACGGGTGTTGTTCGCCACGACTAGTCATCGCAAGACGCTGGACATGGCTCGGGCGAGCCGCGAGCTGCACCAGAAGATGGTCATCAGGCTTGGCGCTGAACCTATACGCATGCCTGGTGCGCGCGCTGAAATGGATGAATAGCGGGCTGTTGGGTTAATCAAGGTAGGAGTATGACGGTGTCTGCCAATGCGAATGTACTGAATCGGGCTTCAGATTTACCGGCCTTGCCCAAGGCGGGCGCTGGAGTGTTGGATGTCTTGTGGCTGTTGCTGATTTTGGCGGCGGGGGCGGGGACTCTGCTCACCTTCAGCAACACGATGGATGTCTATGAAGTTTCCATTTTCACCGGCTCGGTGCTTTCCCTTGCCGCCGTGGGCTGGTACTGGCGAGGCGTGCGGGGCTTGGGCGTCGCGGTGGCGGCGCTTACCGCTCTGGCCTTGTGGCGCTACGGGGTGCATTTCGGCGAGCAGCTTTCTGTTGGGCGCGAGGCTCTGGCTGCAGCGCAGAACAAGGATTTTTTCCTTAAATATCTGGTGTCCAGTCAGAGCGCGATCATGTGGATGAGTGCGCTGTATGTGGGCGCGGCCTTTACCTATTTCCTCGCGCTGTTCACCCGCACTGAGTACATCGGCAAAATCGCCTCGGTTCTAGTTTGGTCAGCCACGGCATTCGGCCTGAGCGGCATGTTCGCCCGCTGGCGTGAGTCCTATCTGATCAACGTGGACTACGGCCATATTCCGGTGAGCAATCTGTATGAAGTGTTCATCCTGTTCTCCGTGATTACTGCGCTGATTTACCTGTTCTATGAAGGTCGCTTCAAGACCCGTGCGCTGGGCGGATTTGTCATGCTGGTCATTTCGGCGGCGGTGGCCTTCCTGTTGTGGTACACCTTCGATCGTGGCGCGAATGTGATTCAGCCGCTGGTTCCGGCGCTGGACAGCTACTGGATGAAGATTCACGTTCCGGCCAACTTCATCGGCTATGGCTCTTTTGCCATGGCGGCGATGATCGCCGTGGCCTACCTCATCAAGCTGAAAATGGGCGGCGATGGCGAGCGTGACCTGCTGCCCAAGCTGGAGGTGATGGATGACCTGATGTACAAGGCTATCGCCCTTGGCTTCGGCTTTTTTACCGTGGCTACCATTCTTGGAGCGATGTGGGCGGCGGAAGCTTGGGGCGGCTACTGGTCTTGGGATCCCAAGGAAACCTGGGCGTTGATCGTATGGCTCAACTACGCAGCATGGCTGCACCTGCGTCTGACCAAGGGCTGGCGCGGCGCGCCTATGGCCTGGTGGTCGGTGATCGGCCTGTTCGTCACCACGTTCGCCTTCCTTGGAGTGAATATGTTCCTCTCCGGCCTGCATTCCTACGGTACCTTGTAATGAATCGAGCGATGAAGATGAAATCCATGCTGCTTGTTATGGCTCTGTTTGCGCCCATGAGCGTGAGCATGGCGGAAAGTGATGCCAAGCTGTCTGGTCATTCGGCTGAGGAGATGGTGAATTATGTGAAAATCAACAGCCCGGCGGAGGTCAAAGCTGCGCCGGGCGAGGTTGTAGTGCAGGAGTTGTTTTCCTTCAACTGCGGCCATTGCCATCACTTTGAACCTGCTGTGCAGGCCTGGCTGAAGCAAAAGCCTGCCAATGTGCGTTTCGAGCGCATCGAAGTGGCCTTCAATCCGCGCTGGGTTCCCCTGAGCAAGGCGTATTACACCCTCAAGCAGATGGGCAAGGTTGATGAATTGACCCCGGTCATCTTCCGCGCAGTCCATGACGAGCGTCGGGCATTGAGCACCCCGGAGCAGATTGCCGATTTTGTCGCCAGCAAGGGCGTGGATCGTGAAGAGTTTCTCAAGATCTACAACAGCTTTGTGATCGACAGCGAAGTGCGCCGTGGCGTGCAACTGGCGCATCAGTACGGCGTGGACGGCGTACCGTCGATGGTGGTGCAGGGCATGTACCGTACCGAAGGCGGCTTGGCGGGAACCAATGAGAAGATGCTGGATGTGGTTAACCAGTTGGTGAGCAAGGTGGCTGCCGAGTCGGCGGTCAGCGCCAAATAATTGTCGTGTCAGATCGAATGACCAACCCGGCCTGAGCGCCGGGTTTTTTATGCGTGACAGATAAACGACATAATTCTTGGCTAACTTACTCAGAAATAGGTATTTGAGATTGATGTCATGCCCAATATCGTGATTGTCGGAGGCGGCGCGGGCGGTCTGGAACTGGCGACGCGCCTGGGGCGCAGCAAGATGCAAACCATCACGCTGATTGATCGTGAGCGCACGCATTTGTGGAAGCCCTTGCTGCACGAGGTGGCCACCGGCACGCTTGATGATGGCGTCGATGCCCTTTCCTACCGCGCACATTGCGCACAAAATGGAATCCGTTTTCATCTGGGGCGAGTTGTGGGTTTGGATCGTGCGCGCCGTGAGTTATTGCTGGCGCCGATGATCGGTACGCATGGCGAAGAAGTGCTGCATGCGCGTCGCGTGGCGTATGAAACCCTGGTATTCGCGGTCGGCGCACATTCCAATGATTTCGGCATTCAGGGCGTACGCGAACATTGCCATTCACTGGACTCATCCACCCAGGCGCAAGCTTTTCACCTGGAGTTGCTCAACCGCTTCCTGCATCTGCAAGAAGAGGGGGAGGACGGCGAGATGGTTACAGTCGCAATTGTCGGTGCGGGAGCGACGGGGGTGGAGTTGGCGGCGGAGTTGTTCAATGCCGCCGAGCGGATGCAGCATTACGGCGTGGAGCGCGCCGGGCGCAAGGCTCTGCGTGTGCTGCTGATCGAAGCCGCCGGGCGCGTGCTGCCTGCCTTGCCCGAGGCCATGTCCATGCGTGCACAAGGCGTGTTGCAGACTTTGGGCGTAGAGCTGCACTTGAATACCGCTGTGCAAAAAGTCGAGGCCAACGCGGTAACGACCAAGGACGGAAGCAGATTTGCGGCGGATTTGATCGTCTGGGCAGCGGGCATTCAAGCGCCGTCCTTTCTTGCCGATCTGGGTTTGCCGGTCAATCGCATCAACCAGTTGGAAGTCGAGTCCGATCTAAGGGTGAAGGGCGAGGAGCAGATTTACGCCATCGGTGACTGCGCCTTTTTGCGCGAAGCGCCGAGCGACAGCGAACCCAAGGGGCGACTGGTGCCTCCACGAGCCCAGGCCGCGCATCAAATGGCGTGCTACCTAGCAGATCAGCTCAAAGCTCAGGCGCGCAACAAGGCAGGCAAGGCACGTCCCTTCGCCTATCACGATCACGGTTCGCTGGTATCCCTCGCCGACTATCAGACCGTGGGATCGGTACTGGATGATGTGATGCACGGGCGTTTTTTGATTGAAGGCAAGATGGCGCGAGCGGCTTATCTTTCCCTGTATCGTCAACATCAACTGGCCTTGCACGGTCCTTGGCGCACGGCCTTGATGATGCTGATGAGCGGCATGAATCGCTGGATTCGTCCAACTATCAAGCTGTACTAAAAGAACCTATTTACGATCTCGCTGAACGGCGCATCGCTGCGTAAAAATCGCCCTCAAAATGCTCACATAGTTCGTCTATGCTGCGCTTTTTCGGGCGATTTTCACTTGCACTGCATCCGTTGATCAAGATCCTAAACAGATTCTAAGCGCCAGCAGCTCACCCAGGCGCACGTCGCGTTCGCCTTCGCTTCCTACCACCAGGGTGGCATGACCGACCTTGCGCCCCTTGCGCGCATCCTTTCCATAGGCGTGGAAGTACAGGTCACGTACGCCAAGCACACGGTCGCGCGCGGGCAAATCGCCGATGAAGTTAAGCATGGCGCTCGCGCCGCGAAGCTGGGTGCTGCCTAGCGGCAAGTCAAGTATGGCGCGCAAATGGTTTTCAAACTGGCTGCATACCGCGCCTTCAATCGTCCAATGCCCGGTGTTGTGCACACGCGGGGCTATTTCGTTGGCGATCAGGCCGCCCTCACTGACGAAGAACTCAAAGCCCAAGGCGCCGACGTAGTCCAGATTTTCCAGCACACGGCGGGCATACTCTTCCGCCAGAGGTTGCATGGGATCTTTGGCGCGGCTGAGGGAGAGCTTGAGGATGCCATTGTCGTGCGTGTTTTCCGCCAGCGAGTAAAACGCAAGTTCAGCCGAACGTGAGCGCACGGCGATAATCGACACCTCGCGCTCAAAACGGATAAATCCCTCAAAGATCAGGGGTACAGCGCCCAGAGCATCCCAGGCGCTCTGGATATCCTCTTCACTGCGCAACACGAATTGACCCTTGCCGTCGTAACCCATGCGCCGGGTTTTGAGCACGGCAGGCAGGCCAAGCGCATCCACAGCCTGACGTAAATCCTCCAAGCTATCCACCGCTCGCCAGGGCGGGGTGGGGATGTCCAGCGCGGCGAACAGGGTTTTTTCGTTGACCCGATCCTGCGCCACTTCCAGCGCCTTAGGCGGCGGGAACAGACGCGTCTGCGCATTGGTCAGGTGCAGGGCGGGCAGGGGAATGTTTTCGAATTCCAGGGTGATGATGTCCGTGGTTTCGATCAGGCGTTGCAGCGCCTGCGGGTCGTCGTAGTCGGCGATGATCTGTTCGCCGAGCGTCGCTGCGCAGGCTTCTGGCGCCGGGTCGAGAAAAACGAACTCCAGCCCGAGCGGGATGCCGGCCAGCGCCAACATGCGGCCAAGCTGGCCGCCGCCGATAATGCCGATGCGTCGCGCTTCCTGTGCGTTTTCGGATGCAAATGACAGGCTCATGGCATCAGCCTCGCGGGTCGGGATGTTCCAGTACGGACTGGGTTTGTTCGGCGCGGAACAGCGCCAGACGCTCGCGCAATTCGGGGCGGCTGTTGCCCAGAATGGCCACGGCCAGCAGGGCGGCGTTTTTCGCTCCGGCCTGTCCGATGGCCAGGGTGGCAACGGGAATACCGGCAGGCATCTGCACGATGGACAGCAGCGAATCCATGCCATTGAGCGCCTTGGACTGCACGGGGACGCCAAGCACCGGCACGATGGTCTTAGCCGCCAACATGCCGGGCAAATGCGCTGCGCCGCCTGCGCCGGCGATAATGACTTCCAACCCTTTTTCGGCAGCCTGGGCGGCATAATCCATCAGCAAATCAGGAGTTCGATGCGCGGATACGACCCGTACCTCATGCGCGATGCCGAAGGATTCGAGAATTTCGACGCCATGCTGCATGGTGTCCCAGTCGGATTTGGAACCCATGACCACGCCGACAAGCGGGGATGAGCAAGAGGGTGAAGACATGAATGGATTCGCCATGAAAATGGGGCTTCCCTGCCCAAAACGCGAAGCTTAACGGTGTGTGGGGTTGCGCTCAATAGTTGCAATGCATTCAGGGTATGATGTCGGCAAAAATCAGGTGCGAGAATATGCAAGGCGAACGTTTACAAAAAGTGCTGGCGGGTTGGGGTTTAGGTTCACGGCGCGCGATTGAACAATGGATTGCTGCGGGCGAGGTCAAGGTGAACGGCGAAGTCGCCACGCTGGGCACGCGCATTGTGCCGAGTGACCGCGTCGAAGTGCGTGGCCAGCCGGTGCGCTCAAGGGTGGAGAGCTTTACCCGCCGGGTGCTGATCTACCACAAGCCGGAAGGCGAGTTGACTACGCGCCATGACCCGGAAGGGCGTCCCACGGTGTTTGAGAGCCTGCCGCCGATTCGTGACGGGCGCTGGATTACGGTAGGCCGTCTGGACTTCAATACCTCGGGGCTGTTGATCGTCACCAATGACGGCGAACTGGCGAATCGCATGATGCACCCTTCGCGTGAATTGCTGCGCATTTATGCGGTGCGTGTGTTTGGCGAACTTACGCAGGAAATGATCAAGCAGCTCAAGGACGGCGTGCAGCTTGAAGATGGCGTGGCGCGATTCGAGTCGGTGGAAGATGCGGGCGGCACAGGCATGAACCACTGGTTCCATGTCGGCCTGCGCGAAGGGCGCAATCGTGAGGTGCGGCGCATGTTTGAGGCGGTAGGCGTACCAGTGAGTCGCCTGATTCGCATTCAGTACGGCGACATGGTTCTGCCGCCGCGCCTGCGTCCCGGCAAGTGGAATATGCTCACTGCGGAAGAGGCCGAGGCTCTGGCGCAAAGCATGGGAATGCCCGCCAAGAAGCCGGGGCTAGACGTGAAGCGTGAGATGCGTCGCTCGCCGCTGCGTGCGGCGCGACCGGCGGAGCGTGCGCCCGAATCCAGGGAAAGGCGGCAAGGAGCCACAGCATGGGCAAGCGCCGAGGAAAAACCCATGCAGCGCGAGCCGCGACCGGCGGTTGAGCGCAAGGCCTATGTAGTGCGCAATGGTCGCGCGGAACGCCAGGAATCGCCCGCCGAGCAGGAAGCGGGTCAAGCACAGGCGGCAGGCAAGCGAGCCGGTGGGCAGGGCAGGACGCGCGCTGCTGTGGATCAGAGGGCTGACGCGCCTCGCGCTCGTCGTGGATCGCCCGCTCCGGCAAACCGACGAGGGTGAATGCTCGAAGCAGTATCTAAGCCATTAAACGCGCAAGAATTTCCTCCGCCACTAGGCTGACCGGAGTGAGTCCTGCGGGGGAATGGCCGGGGAAAATGCGCGCATAAAGCGGGGTCGGCATGGGCGGCGGCACGAAAGTTTGCACCTGCAGATCGGGCTGCTCATCCGCCCACTGTTTGGCTTGTTGCTCTACGCCCGCCTTGGTGACGGCGTAGGCGCCAAGATAGCTCGCCGGGTTGTGGTCTCCGAAAAACAGCAGCCTGCCCCTGGCTTGCTGCAGCAAGGGCAGGCAGGCGCGCGTCATCAGGTAGGGTGCAGTCAGGTTGACGCGCAATACGCGGTTCCACACCGCAGGATCGACATGCGCCAACGGTGCGGGGGCGGCGATGTCTGCCGCCAGATGGAGCAGGGCGTCCAGTCCGTGGACATGCCGTGCAAGCAATTCAGCCAGTTGCAGGTAGTCTTCGGCCTGCGCCCCGGCCAGATCCATGGCGTGCAGCAAGGGTTCGCTTCCGCCTTGCGCCACGATGTCGTCGGCAAGCGCCATCAGAGCCTCGGGCTTGCGCCCAAGCAGAATCAGGCGTGTTCCCCGGCGCGCCGCTTGCAGGCTCAGTTCGCGCCCCAGGCCGCCCGTCGCGCCGGTCAGAAGGAAGGTGGGATGAGATGTCGTGTTCATGCGTTGCGCCCTGTCAGTTGATCTTTCCTCGCCGCGCCTTGCCCGCCGTGCGCCAGGCCGTCCACAGCATGTGCAGCGGGGTCAGTTCCGGGCGGCGTTCCAGCAGATTCCAGTCTTCCGCTTGCATGGCCTGCAACAGACTTTCGGCATGGGCGAGGCTGACCAGCGCCATGATCTGTTCACTTTGATGAGCGCCGGGAAGCATGGCCTTGGCTTGCTGGATGTGCTCGCGGGTGTGCTGGCCGATGCTGGCGAGCATGGCGCGTACTCGCTCGTTGCTGCGCGGCTGCATCAGATCAGCCGGCGTTAGCCCGTGTTGTTGCAGGGTTTGCTGCGGAATAAAAACCTCGCCTTGCGCGGCATCGCGCCCCAGCATGTGCAGCACTCGCGTCCAACTCAGGCTGCTGCCTACAGCATGGGCGAAATCGCGCTGCATACGTCCGCCCTGGCCGTGGATGTCGGTCAGCATCAGCCAGGCGGCGGTGTGCTGGCGGTAGCTCATCAGCGCAAAATCGCTGGCGTTGTCGATGTGCGGCGGGTGCAGGCGATCTTCCGCACCGTTGAGCAGTTCATCGAGCAGCGCGTCATGCCCGGCATGGATCAGCACATGCTGACCAAGAGCCTGGGCGATGGGGTGCTGCGCCTGGTTTTGCGCGGCGGCGGTCAGCTCAGAGCGCCACCAGTGCAGGCGAGCTGCGGCAACGCTTGGCTCGGCAATACGGGTGACGACTTCGTTCAGCTCGTGGCGCAAGGCCAGCAGCGCCCATGCGGCGGGTTGATCCTGCTTCGCCATGTAAAGCGTGGCGTAGTGGTTGGCCGAACCGGGGGGGGCGGCAAGTTGGCGGCAAAATTCGAGCGGGTTGGCGCTGGACATGAGGGTTAGCTTGCGCAACCGCCGCTGCCACAGCTTCCGCCTTGTTGCGCAGAAGTTGAGGCAATGAACAGGGTGTTTTTCAGCATGAGCAGACGATCCTTGATGCTTGGCGTGGGGTGAATGAAAGGCGCTTGCGGGTCGTGCTGCATGGTATGCAGGATGAAACCGGCATAGAGCATCGTCCAGCGCAGGCGGTAACGCAGGTGCAAAGGGGCGCTCAGGCCGAGTCGGGCGCTGCCTTGAAGGATTTTCATGATTTTTTGCGCAAGTTGTTCGCTCAGGCGGCGCAAGGCGAAATCATGTTTTCCTTCAATGAGTTGTGCAGCCTCGACCATGTTTTTTTGCATGAGATCCTGCGGCAGCAGAATACGCTGTCGCCCCGCATCTTCACGCAGGAAAAGCAGCATTTCAGCAAGCCACAGCGCCACGCCCAAGCCTTCGGCCAGAGCGAGGTCTTGTTTGCTCGCCTGCGGCCAGAGCGCAGCGAGACGGGTTTGCAGATACGCGCCGCCGCTCAGACGTGCGGTGTGCATCAGCGCGGCGAAATCAGTGTGCTCATTGCCATGCTCCATGCCTGGCGAAAGCTCGTTTGCCGCCTGTTTGGCAGCAGGCAAGGCCATGGCTAACAGGGGATGACGTTTGCGCAAAGCGTTCATGTGTTCGTGTCCTCGTCGCTCTCCAGCGCGGCCTGCAACAGGTTTTCCGGCAGGGATTTGCTCGGCTGCACGCCCAGACGATGCAGACGCTGGGCGCGGCTCAATACATTGCCGCGCCCGCTGAAAAGCTTGTTGAAGGCGCTTTCATAGCTTTTTGATGCTTGTTCGATGCGCTCGCCAAGCTTCTGCATATCGTCAACGAAACCGGCCAGCTTGTCGTACAAATCTCCGGCCTGTCGGGCGATTTCCTGCGCATTCTGGTTTTGCTGCTCGGCGCGCCACACATGGGCGATGGTGCGCAGCACGGCGAGCAGGGTGGTGGGCGAGACCAGCACGATATTGCGTTTGAGCGCGTCCTGAAACAGGGTGTGGTCATGCTCCATCGCCAGCATCAGCGCCGGCTCGATCGGCACGAAAAGCACCACGAAATCCAGCGTGCGCAGTTCGGCGATGTTTTCGTAAGCCTTGTCGGACAGACCGGCGATATGGGCGCGTATGGCGCTCAGATGATCCTTCAGATGTCGTGCTTTTTGCGCCGGATCGTCTTCGTTGACCATGCGCTCGTAGGCGGAAAGCGACACCTTGGCATCGACGATCACCACACGGTTTTCTGGCAGGTAAATCAGCGCATCCGGCTGGACGCGTCCTTGGGTGTGCGCCAGGCTGACCTGGGTTTCGTATTCAAAGCCCTTGCGCAGGCCGGAACTTTCCAGCACGGTTTCCAGAATCATCTCGCCCCACAGCCCCTGGGTTTTGCGCTCGCCCTTGAGAGCGCGGGTCAGGCTTTCCGCTTCCTGCCCCAGGCGGCTGTTCATTTCCGCCAGGCGCTTGAGTTCTTCGCGCAGCGCATGGCGTTCCCGCGCTTCCTGGCCGTAGCTGTCTTCCACTTTTTTCTGGAATTCGCCCAAGCGTTCGCGCAAGGGCAACAGAAGCTGGCCGATCTGGCTTTGGTTGTGTTCGCTGAAGCGTTGGGTTTTTTCTTCCAGAATCTCGCTGGCCAGTAGCTTGAACTGCTCGCCAAGCTGGGTTTTGGCTTCCAGCAGCAGCGTGAGCTTGTCTTGCGCCTGTTCGCGTTCAAGATCAAGCTGGGTTTGCAACTGGGCGAGTTGTTCGCGTTGCTGGTCGCGCTCCTGGGTGGTGTCGCGCAGGCTTTGCTCGACGCTGTGCATGCGCAGGCGCAGCGGTTCGAGTTCCGCCAGCAGGCTTGCGCCGCGTTCGCCCAGGGTACGACGCTGTTGCTCCAGACTTTCCATCTGCGTGCGCAGCTCGGCGAGTTCGTGTTCCAGCGGAGCAATGCGGCTGGCGCGCTCAGTCAACATGGCGCGCTGCGCGTTCGCGGTGTTCAGGTCTTCGCGCAAAAGTTGAATCTCGGCGGCGAGTTTTTGCCGTTCAGCCAGTTGCTCGGCAACTTCATCTTCCGCCGCACGCAGACGCTCGGAAAGGCGCGCTTCCATCGCTTGGCTTGCAGCGCGTTGAATCAGCCAGGTCAGCAGCGCGCCAAGAAGAAAACTGCCCAGGGCGATGAGCGCAAGCTGTTGCTCCGGGGTAAGGGTCAAATCCAAGCGTGCAATTCCTCGGCGTGGTTGACGACCGCATCCGCCCCCCAGGCGTGCGGGTCGTCATCGTGCTGGATATAGCCGAAAGCGGCGGCGATGGATGCGCTGCCAGCAGCGCGTGCGGCCTGGATATCACGCAGATGGTCGCCCACCATCACGCATTCGCTCTCACGCAGGCCAAGCAGGGCGCAGGCATGGCGCACCGGCGCCGGGTCGGGCTTGTTCAGCGGCAAGGTGTCGCCGCTGACGATGCACGGAGTGTGCAGGCTCAACCCGGCCAGCAGGGGTTCGGTGAGAAATGCGGGCTTGTTGGTGACCACGCCCCAGGCGCGCCCACTCTCTTTGAGGGCGTTAAGCACGTCGGCCATGCCGGGGAAGAGCGTGCTTTCCACGCAAAGATTGGCGGCATAAATCGCCAGATAACGCTGTTTCAGCGCATCCAGACGTTCGGCCTGAATATCCGCGCCAAAGCCCAGACGCACCAAGGCACCCGCACCATGCGACACCCAGGGGCGAATCTGCGCATAGGGCAGGGCGGGGCGCTCGTGCTCCGCCAGCAGGCGATTGAGCACCCCGGCCATATCTGGTGCGGTATCGACTAGCGTACCGTCGAGGTCGAAAAGGAAGGCGGAGGGTTTCATGGAATAACCATATTTTCGTCGCTACTCCGGCAAGGAATAGGAAATTTTTGTTCCTTCGATTTTTACGATACCAAGTTTGCATAGGTGCTTAAAAATCATTTCGACATTGGCTTCCGATATTTCTTTTCTAAAGAGCGAATTAATCGTGTTTATTAGCGTGGCTTGAGTTCGTGGCTTGGAGGCTCTTAGTCTTGCTATGACAGCGTCAATTTGCTTTTCAAACGAATCAGGAATGGGTCTTAAGAGAGGTATTTCCTTTATGCAGACGCATCTTGAGATGGATATTTTTTTCTTTTTGAGATGTGCAATTAACGGGTCGAATCCGCTATCTTTTGAGATGATATGGAAATATCCTTTTGGGTCGATCTCTACTAGGCTTCCTATGTAATAGGAAATATGGAAATCGAGGGCGTTATGCCCCGATGAGTCGAGTAAAATGTATTCGGCCTTGTCACCTAGTTTTTGAATTGCTGTTGCAATTTTTATAGGTATTTTTGTTTGATTTGCGCCAACAAAAATTTTGACAATGAAAGAATTTTTTTGAATTAGATCGATGTCAGGTGGTTGAACGTTTTCAAAATCAATAAAGATGTAATTGATTCGGTTCATTATGGCTTTTTGGTTTTTTTATTTTTTATAACCCCAAGCCCTAAACTGATCTGTCAGAGTCACATCATTTTTGAAGGCTTGGAAATACACATATTCAGGAGCTAGGTCTGCACCATTCGGCCAGACGATGGTTTCTAGCTCTGAATCGACATGAAGCCTGGCAAATTCTTCGGGGTCAGATAGCTGGGTAAACATGCCACACTGTACGACTTCCGCAAGGTCGGTCACGCCGCGCTTGCCATTGTTGAATGTCACATCAACGCGATAATCGCCGACAGGAATCGCCTCGATAATGTGCAGAAACATGATGATTACTCCAGGAGAGCTATCGGCTTCGGTTCATTTGACTGACGGCAAAGCTCCCAATCTTCCATCAGTTCGTCTCTGTGCAACTCGTACCATTCCAGGACATGTTTTAGTGCGCGTTTCGGAAATGTCCCGCTTTACTACGCCTGTTTGGATATCCACCGTGATTTCGTATTCGCCATAACGCGCATGAAAGTGCGGCGGTGCATGGTCGTTCCAATACATGGCGATAATAATGCCAAGGAAACGGCTGATAATGGGCACTTTTTTGGTGCTTTTCCCCAATGAAAACCGCTTAAAACCGGCTGCCGCTCTGGATATACTGCGTCATTTGGCTGCACTGGCTGTTCATGCGCACCATGATGCCGCGAATGCTGCGAATAATGGCGCGCATCACGTGATACACCATGAACGGATGATCCTTGATCAGGCGTTCCAGGTTTTCGCGGTGCAGGGCGAGGACAGTGGCGTCGCCCACGGCGCGTAGGGTGGCGCTGTGAGGCTTGCCGTCAAGGAAGCCGGACTCGCCCGCCAAATCGCCGGGGCTGAGAATGTGCAGGGTGTCGGCAAAGCCGCGTCCGCTGTCCTTGTTGACTGCCAGTCGGCCATCGAGAATGACGTAAAGCTCATGATGCGACTCGCCCTCGCGGAACAGCACTTCGCCGCTGGCCACATGGCGCACCGAGCAGACCTGCGCCAGCGTGTTGCATTCAAGCTCGGTCAGCTCGGCGCCAAGCAGGGTTTTGCGAAGATCGTTTCCGGTAATGGGGAGCTGCATGGGCGTCACCTTCAGTTAGGACTGGTCAGTCGTGAAAATAAATAGGTCGGCATCCTTGCCGAACGCGATCGAAGGCAGGCCGTTGACTTGTCCTTCGATCCATCCTTGTCCACGGCTTACTTGGAAGCGGCGGGGGCTGCTTGTGCAGGTTGGGCATCCGCAGGCTTCGCCGCAGGTGCGGACTCGGCAGCCTTCTTGATTTCTACCTTGGACGCTGCGCGGGTGTCGTTCACCAGCTTTTCCACGGCCTTTTGCTGCATCATGCCTTCAACCTGGGGCTTGACGGCTTCAAACGCGGGCGGGGGCACGTCGCGGGTTTCTTCCAGCTTGATGATGTGCCAGCCGAACTGCGACTTGACCGGCTCCTTGGTGGTTTCGCCCGGCTTGAGGGCGCTGGCGGCGGCGGAGAATTCCGGCACCATCATGCCCGCTTCAAACCAGCCCAGCTCGCCGCCCTGATCCTTGGAGCCGGGGTCGGTGGAATAAGCTTTGGCAAGTTCAGCGAAGTTGCCGCCTTCGTTGACCTTCTTCTGGATTTCTTTGGCTTGTTCTTCGTTTTCAATCAGGATGTGAGCCGCTTTCATTTCCTGCTTTTTCGGCAGCTTGGCGACCAGGCTGTCATATTCCTGCTTGAGCTGCTCATCGCTGAACTTCATATCCTTCATCATGCGCTTGACCAGGTGGTTGGCCAGGATGCTTTCCTTGGCACGCTCGATTTCAGACTGAATGGCGGCTTCCTTGGCGATGCCATCGGCTTCGGCCTTTTGCGCCAGCGCCTTGAGTTCGATTAGTTGATTCAGGATGGCATCATCCCCGCCTGCCTGAGCTTGTGGCGGCAGTTGCAGCTTGACGGCATTCAGCTCCTCGACGGTGATGGTGTCGCCATTCACAATGGCCAGTACATCTTTTTGTTCAACTGCAGTCGGCGCAGCCGTCGTCGCGCTGGCAGATTTTTCCGGCGTGGTTTCCTGGCCGCAGCCAGCCAGCAACAGACTGGCGGTAATGGCGAGAATCAAGGGCTTTTTCAGCAGGTTCATGCAGTGGGTTCCTAGCAGATTGAATACAAAGGGTTGAACAAAAACTTGATCGGCGTTCCGGGTCAGTTCTTTGGCGACGTTTCGGGCATGAACACGCCCTTCCACGGAGCGATGTGCACATCGCGGTACACGCCGGCATGGACATAGGGGTCATCCTCTGCCCAGCGCCTGGCGTCTTCGAGGGAGTCAAAGTCCGCCAGGATCAGGCTTCCGACCATGCGCGAGGCATCAGGTTCCGCAGCATCTGGCAAAGGCCCGGCCAATAACAGACGCCCCGCGTCGCGCAGCGCCTGCAGGCGCGCCAGATGCGCTGGGCGCGCCTGCGCACGTTGCTCGACGGTCTCGGCGTGGTCAACGCCGTGAATCATATACCACATCGTCATGACTCCTTGTTGGCGGCGCTGGCATCCTGCTCGATCATGGTGGCATGTTTGGCCAGCCACAAGCCTTGCGCCAGCATAAAGACAAAGGTCAGACCCATCAGGCCGAACAGTTTGAAATCCACCCAGGTGGATTCGTCGAAGTTATAGGCGACATACAGGTTAAGCACGGCAAGGGCGAGGAAAAAAGCGACCCAGGCGATATTGACCGTGCGCCAGATGCTCTTGGGCGCGCTCATCATGCCGCCCATCATGCGTTCCACCAGGTTTTTTTCGCCGATGAACTGGCTGCCAAGAAAGACGATGGCAAACAGGAAGTAAAGAATGCTTGGCTTCCACATGATGAACAGCGGGTTTTGCAGCCACAGCGTCGCGCCGCCAAAAACGATGATGAGACCAAGCGAAACCAGCTGCATGGTTTCCACTTTCTTGCTGCGCAACCAGGTTACGCCGACCAGGATCAGGCTGGCGACAATGGCCACGGCGGTGGCGACATAAATCCCCGAAGTCTTGTAGGCGACAAAGAACAGGATGATGGGCAAAAGATCAAAAAATAACTTCATGGAGCGTTTACGCAGGGTTCACGAAAAAATGCAGTGCGCCATGTTAAACGCAGCAAGCAACGCGGTCATCTTTCCCGCATACTATGCAGGCTCTAATCTTTGTTCAATTGAACTTTTATGCCGCGCATCCTCAATCTGCACCCGGACAACCCGCAAGCCCGTCTGATCGCCCAAGCGGTGGAAGTCATCCAGCGCGGCGGTGTGCTGGCCTTGCCGACAGATTCCGGCTATGCCTTGGGTTGCGCGCTGGGCGACAAGGCGGCGATGGAGCGTATTCGCGCCCTGCGCGGTCTGGATGACAAGCATTTTTTCACCCTGATGGTGCGTGATTTGTCCGAAGTCGCCGTCTATGCGCGGGTGGATAACGTCGCCTACCGTTTTCTGCGCCAATACACGCCGGGCGCTTACACCTTTATTTTGCCCGCAAGCCATGAAGCGCCGAGGCGTTTGCTGCATCCCAAGCGCAAAACCGTCGGGCTGCGCGTGCCGCAACATCCGCTGACGCAAATGCTGTTGGCCGCTCTGGGCGAACCGCTGCTTTCCAGTAGCCTGATTCTGAGTGGGCAAAGCGAACCCTTGTGCGACCCGGACGAGATCAAGGTGGCGCTGGGCAAGCGTGTGGACTTGATTCTTGATGTGGGCTATTGCGCAGACCAGCCGACCACGGTGATCGACATGGCGGGCGATGCCATGCTGCTGGTGCGCAAGGGTCGCGGCAGCGTGCCGCCCGGACTGGATGAGGATGAATGATGGATTTCAACCTGATTCAAAAATTCAGCGTCTGGCTTTTGCCGGTATTGTTCGCCATTACCGTGCATGAGGCGGCGCATGGTTATGCGGCGCGCTTTTTTGGCGATCATACGGCGGCCAGCCTGGGGCGTTTGTCGCTCAATCCGCTCAAGCACATCGATCCTGTGGGAACGGTCGTCGTGCCTGCGCTGACCTTTTTTCTTGGCGGTTTCGTCTTTGGCTGGGCCAAGCCTGTGCCGGTGGATATGCGCAATCTGCGCAATCCGCGCTTCGACATGGCCTGGGTGGCGATGGCCGGGCCTGCGTCCAATTTCGTGATGGCCGTGTTCTGGGCATTGATGATGGCGCTGGGTCAATGGCTGGCGGGGCAGGGGATGGGCGACTGGGCGTTGCCGCTGGTGCTGATGGGGCAGGCGGGCGTGTTTATCAACCTGTTGCTCATGCTGTTCAATCTGCTGCCCATTCCGCCGCTGGATGGCGGGCGGGTGCTGGTCAGCCTGCTGCCGCCGCGCATGGCCATGCAGGTGGCGCGGGTCGAGCCTTTCGGCTTCATCATCCTGTTGGCGCTGATGTTCACCGGGGTGTTGTGGACGGTGCTCGGGCCGATGATGAGCAGCATGACGCAGTGGTTGACGGGGTTCGTCATCCCTTGAGTGATCTGCTGAGTAATCTGCATATCGAACAGGAAAGCGTCGCCCGCGTGGGTGAGCAACTGTTGCTGGATTTTCCCAAGGATTTGTACATCCCGCCCGATGCCCTGGCCATCATGCTCGAATCTTTCGAGGGTCCGCTGGACTTGCTGCTTTATCTGATTCGTAAGCAGAACCTGAACATCCTCGATATCCCCATTGCCGAAGTCACGCGCCAGTACCTGCATTACATCGAAACCATGCTGGACTTGAGGCTGGAGCTGGCCGCCGAGTATCTGGCGATGGCCGCCTGGCTGGCGGAAATCAAGTCGCGCATGATGTTGCCGCGCCCGGCGCGGGTTGAACTTGAAGAAGAAGATCCGCGCATGGAGCTGGTGCGTCGTTTGCAGGAGTACGAGCAGTTGCGCGAGGCCAGCCTGCGCCTGGATGCCTTGCCGCGTGTGGAGCGCGATTTCGTGCCGGCCACGGTCGCCATGCCTGAGCTGGATGTGTGCGTCGCGCCGCCCCAGGTCAGCATGGACGAATTGCTGAGCGCCTTGCGCAGCGCCTTGCAACGCGCGGCTCTGGCGGAGCATCACCACATCCAGCGCGAGGCGATCAGCCTGCGCGAGCGTATGGAGTGGATTACGCAGCGCGTGGCGCAGGAGGTGATTTTTCTACGCGATGTGCTGGTGCCGGAAGAAGGGCGGCGCGGCGTGGTGATGAGCTTTCTTGCGCTGCTGGAACTGCTCAAGGCCGGAAAAATCGAGGTCGAGCGTGATGCGCACGGCCTGTTTTTGATTGCTTCGGCGCAATGAGTACCGATTCGCTTCCCGCTTTGCTCGAAGCCTTGCTACTGGCGGCGGGGGAGCCATTAACACGCCCGCGCCTGCTGGAAATCCTGGGCGAGGAGGCGGATGCCACACGTCTCGATGCGGCGCTGCGTACGCTTGCCGCCAGTTACGCCGAGCGTGGCATTGAACTGGTCGAAGTCGCCAGCGGCCTGCGCCTGCAAGCAAGCTCCAGATTCGCGCCCTGGCTGGCTAGATTGCATCCGCAACGCCCGCCCCGTTACTCGCGCGGTGATGGAAACCCTGGCACTGATCGCCTGGAAACAACCGATTACGCGTGCTGAAATCGAAGCCATACGGGGTGTGGCGGTCAATCCGTCCATTCTGAAAACTCTGCAGGAGCGCGGCTGGGTGCATGGTGTCGGCAGGCGTGAAACCCCGGGCAGGCCGGAGCTTTTGGGGACGACGCAGCAGTTTCTGGACGATTTCTGTCTGCGAAGCCTGGATGAGTTGCAAGAGCACATGCTGGAAGTCCGTTAATCGACTGTGCAAGCCTTTAAACGCCATGTAATCTGGCTGCGTTAGCTTTAAAAAAATGTGCCTTTTATTTCGATGACCCTGACGAGGAAAAAAACGATGGCTCTGCACCCACTTGCCGGACAGCCCGCTCCACGCGACGCACTGACCAATATTCCTGATCTGGTTTCTGCGTATTACACCCAGCACCCTGATCCGAATAACCTGGCGCAATGGGTGGCGTTCGGCACCTCGGGGCATCGCGGATGCAGCAGCAAGCATAGCTTCAACGAAGATCACATTCTGGCCACCTGTCAGGCGCTGGCGGAGTACCGCCGCGACAACGACATCACCGGCCCGCTGTTCATCGGCCTTGATTCCCACGCGCTGTCCACGCCGGCGTTCTACACCGCCATTGAAGTGTTCGCCGCGCACGGCATCGAGCTGCGCATCCCGGCAGGCGAGCCGCTGGTGCCCACTCCAGTGATTTCGCATGCCATTCTGACCCACAACCGGGGGCGTAGCGCTCATCTCGCCGATGGCGTCGTGATCACTCCCTCGCACAATCCGCCCACCGACGGCGGCTTCAAGTACAACGCCACCAACGGCGGACCGGCGGACGTGGACGCCACGCGCGTGATCCAGGCGCGCGCCAACGAGCTGCTCAACCAGGATCTGAAGGGCGTGAAGCGCATGTCCCTGGACAAGGCGCTCAAGCTGCCCACGACGCAGACCTATGAATTCATCAAGCCCTATGTGGACGATCTGCAAAACGTGCTGGACATGGACGCCATCAAGGCGGCGGGTCTGCGTATCGGCGTCGATCCGATGGGCGGTGCGGGGCTGCCGTACTGGGAGCCGATCGCCGCAGCCTATGGCCTGAATATCGATGTGGTGAACAAGGACGTTGACCCGCGCTTCGCCTTCATGACGCTCGATCACGACGGCAAGATTCGTATGGATTGTTCCTCGCCCTACGCCATGGCCGGTCTGATCCATCTCAAGGATCAATACGACATCGCCTTCGGCAACGATACCGATGCCGACCGTCATGGCATTGTCACCCCAAGCATGGGGCTGATGAACTCGAACCACTACCTCAGCGTGTGCATCGACTACCTGTTCCGTAATCGTCCGCACTGGACGGGCAACGCCTATATCGGCAAGACCCTGGTGTCCAGCTCGATGATCGACCGCGTGGCGAATGACCTCAAGCGTGGGTTGCGCGAAGTGCCTGTGGGCTTCAAATGGTTTGTCGAAGGTCTGGTCAACGGGCACTGCGGCTTTGGCGGCGAGGAATCGGCGGGCGCGTCCTTCCTGCGCAAGGATGGCACGGCGTGGAGCACCGACAAGGATGGCATCATCCTCAACCTTTTGGCGGCGGAGATCACCGCCAAGACCGGCGAAGATCCCGCCGTGTATTACAAAAAGCTCACCGAGCGCCACGGCAATCCGGTGTTTGACCGCATGGACGCTGCGGCCAGCCGCGAGCAAAAGCAGATTCTGTCCAAGCTCAGCCCGGAACAGGTCAAGGCGGAAACCCTGGCGGGCGACGCGATCACCGCCAAGCTCACCCGTGCGCCGGGCAATAACGCCGAGATCGGCGGCCTGAAGGTCGTGACCGAGCACGGCTGGTTTGCCGCGCGCCCCTCGGGCACCGAGGATATCTACAAGATCTATGCGGAAAGCTTCAAGGGCGAAGCGCACCTGAAGGAAATTCAGGAAGAGGCCAAGGCGATTGTCGCCGCAGCCTTGGGCGCGGCCTGATTGTCTGCCAAGGCATCGGCAACGGCGTCGAAAAGCAAGCCGACTATCGATCATGCGTCGCCAGCCGATGACTTTTGCTTCTGGGATGGCGACGTGCTTGTGCTCAACGTCCTGGGAACCCCGGCGGCCAAGCGCGATGTAATCGGCAAACCCAAGGGCAACCAGCTCAAGATCAGCGTCACGGCTGCGCCCGAGGACGGCAAGGCCACCGACCACATGGTGCGTTTTCTTGCCCGAGCCTTTGGGGTGGCAGTGCGCGATATCGAGGTGGTGTTCGGACGTACCAGCATCCACAAGCAGTTGCGTATCCATGCTCCCAAAATCTTGCCCGCTGTCGTGGCGCGCCAGCTTGCGGGCGAGGTTGACGAGGTCAGCGGATAATGCAGACCTTGAACGAACGGGTGCGTGAACTGAGACGTTTGCAGGGCTTCGCTCTCTCGTTGTTGCTGGCTGCGTTGGCAGGGTTGTTGTTCAGCGCCTGGATGGGCGGGCAGGGCGTGTGGGCGTGGACGCTGGCCTTCTGCGAGGCGGCGGTGGTTGGCGCCCTGGCCGACTGGTTCGCGGTCGTCGCCCTGTTTCGTCATCCCCTAGGCTTGCCCTTCCCGCATACGGCCATTATTCCAAGCAGTAAGGAGCGCATTGGCGACCAGTTGGCGCTTTTCGTGCGCGATCACTTTCTTGAGCCGGGCGTGTTGTTGCACAAGCTGGAGGTGTTTGACCCCGCCGCACGTCTGGCGCAGTGGCTGTCGGCGCCGCAACAGGTTCAGTCCTGGGTGCGCGGCGTGCGCGCCTGGGGATTGCAGGCTTTGGACTGGCTGGACGACGCTCGCCTGCAACATGCGCTCGCCGAGCTGCTTACCGATGCCGTGCGCCGCTGGAATACGGCGGAAACCAGCGCCCAGGTGCTGACGGCGCTTACCCGTGACGGACGCCATCAGGCCTTGCTGGATGCGGGCTTGCTCAAACTGGCGCAGGTGCTTGATCAGGATGAGATCAAGTCCGCGGTGTCGGCCAAGCTGGCGGAGTACGCGCGCGCCGAATGGCCGAAAATGGTCAGTGTGATCGGCGTATTCAAATCGGTGGATGGCATGGCCGATGATCTGGCGCGCAAGCTGGCGCAGGCGATCATGCTCGACGTGGTCGCTGTCCTGCAGGACGCCGGGCATCCTCTGCGTCTGCAATACGAGGCCAAGGTGCTGGATTACATCGAAAAGCTGGGCAGCGACAGCAAGATTCAGGCGGCGTTCGATGATGTCAAAATGGATCTCATGCAGCGCGCCGAAGTGCAGGACTATCTGCGCACCCTGGTCATGGAAGTGAAAAACTGGCTGCGCGCCGATCTGAACCGGGAAGACTCACGCCTCGCTCAGCACATGCAGCAGGCCTTGGGCGCGCTTGGCGAAAAAATGCGCGAGGACGCCGAGTTGCGTGCGGCGATCAACGAACATGTGCTTTCCGCCGCCGACAAGCTGGTGGGCGATATACGCGAAGGCGTGACCGAACATATCGCCAAAACGGTCAAGGCCTGGGATGAGCGCCAGCTAGTGCAAACGCTGGAGTTGAGCGTGGGCAAGGACTTGCAATACATCCGCTTCAACGGAACCCTGGTCGGCGGGTTGATCGGCCTGCTGCTCCATGCCCTGTTGAGTTATGGCTTGCCGCTGATTCAGGGAGGTTAGGTAAACGCTGATTAAATCCATTCATGGAATTAATCATCAAGCCTCGTTGCGGTGCATGCCCGCAGCGGCCTTTATGAATCAAAGATTTACGTCTTTTTTCATGTTGGGGCTTCCTGCCCCAAGCGAGAAACACTGAATAAATCAGCGTTTCCTTAGCCGAGCTTGCGTGCCGCGACGAGATAGTTGACCTCAACGCCGGGGGCGAGTCTGAATTCGCGCGACAACGGGTTGTAATGCAAGCCCTGTTGTTCGATCAGCTCAAGGCCAGCGGCGCGCAGCCAGCTCGCCAGTTCGGACGGGCGGATGAACTTGTTCCAGTCATGCGTGCCGCGCGGAATCATGCCGGTGAGATATTCGGCGGCCACAATGGCCAGGGCGAAGGCTTGGGGCGTGCGGTTGAGGGTGGATAGAAACAGCCAGCCGCCGGGCTTGAGCAAATCGGCGCAGGCTTGCACCACGCCTGCCGGATCGGGCACATGCTCCAGCATTTCCATGCAGGTAACGACATCGAAGCCTCCCGATTCGCTGGCGGCCAGATCCTCGACGGGCATGAGGCGGTAGCGGATGTGCAAACCTTCAGCCTCCGCGTGCAGGCGCGCGGTGCTCAGGCTTGCCGCAGCCAGATCGATGCCGGTTATATCCGTACACTCCCTCGCCAGAGCCTCGGTCAGAATGCCGCCGCCGCAGCCGACATCGACCACCCGCCTGCCTTCGAGCGCGGCGTGCATGCGGATGAACTCCATGCGCAGGGGGTTGATGGCGTGCAAGGTCCATAGCGCGCCCTGTGCATCCCACCATTCCCCGGCAAGGGCGTCAAATTGCGCGATTTCGCGTGCGTCTTGATTCATTTCGTTCACTCGCTGCACAGGAGTCGCTTAGCTTATCAAAACAGCTCTATGCAAAGCATGGGACACAAAAAAGTTCCGGTGTCAAGCCCTTCGTACAGATCACGCAGGGCTTGAAACCGTATATGGGACAGCAGGTTAGCTCTTTTCAAGGCCGCTTTGCAGAATGGCGGCTTCGTAGGCTAGGAGCTACATAGGAGCATCGGGAGAGAAGGACACATCGCGCTGCGTCGTGCTGGATTGCTGAGCAACGACGAGCCTGCCACATCATCATAGCCCACGAATCCGCATTCGTAGCTCGTCGGTTTCAGCATCAAATGGATTGTGCAGTGCGCCGACTTCGGTCCTCAACCTGGAACAATCCGCATCCTTTTGACAGTAGCCCACCCCTGCCATCCCGTATCAGGAACAACACGCTCAGTCCCTGCCGCGCCGCGAGTGCCAACCCGGCTTCGGAGCCTGTCACCATGAAGGCTGTGGCCCAGGCGTCGGCTTCTGCACAGGTCGGGGCAAGCACGGTGACCGACGCTGGCGAAGACAGCAGCGGCGCGCCCCGCAGCGGGTCCATTGTGTGCGACAAGCGGCGGCCCTGCACCGTCACGCCATGCCGGTAGTCGCCCGAGGTGGCGACAGCGCCATCTTGCAGGCGCAGGATCGAATTCGGAGCGCGGCAGTCTGGATCGGGCGCCTCGACCGCAATCGTCCATGCCTCGCCACCGGGCCGCAGGCCCAGCGCGCGCATCTCGCCGTCGATGCCGACCAGCCCCGCGGTGATGCCAAAGCTGCGCAGGGTCTGCGCCAGTCGATCCACTCCGTATCCCTTGGCGATGCCATTCAGGTCAAGCGTGATGGCCTCGCGTTTGCGCACCCGACTACCCGCCAGTTCCAGCGTCTCGTGCGCAGGGCGGCGTGGCGCGGACAGGGCACGGCGAATGCCTTCTTCATTGACGGCCTCCGGGCCGAAACCCCAAGCTTGCACTGCATCACCCATGCCGATGTCGAAGGCGCCGCCCGAGGCGCGCCCGATGGCCACGCCCAGGGCCAGTACCTGAGCCAGTTCATCAGGCACCACAACCGGTGTGTTTACCGGCGCCCGGTTCAGGCGCATCAGGTCGCTGTCCGGATTCCAGGTGGACATCTGTGCGTCCACCTCGTCGGTTGCCTGCTGCAAGGCTGCCTGCACCGGGCCGGTGTCGAATCCCGGCACGGCGAAAAACAGGGCAGACCAGCGCGTGCCCATGGTGGGGCCATTCAACGCATGGCGGATCAGTTCAGTAGATGTCTTCGACATAGCGGTCCCCGGCTTTGAGCATGGCGGGCGTCAGCCCAGCGGGTTTCAAGATGTCGGTCAGTGCTTCCGTCACGCCACGGGCCATGTCCCGCCCGCCGCACACCATGATCCTGGCGCCTTGGCGGATAGCCGCCACAACCTGTGGTGCCTGCAGCCGAAGCACGTCCTGCACATACTGCGGCCGCTCCCCGCGTGAGACGGCGATGGACAGATGCGCCAGCTTGCCATCGGTCTGCCAGCTCGACAATTCGTTCTGATAGAGGAAATCGCTGTCTGGGTGACGCAGCCCGAAGAACAGGTGCACGGGACGGTCTGACGTGTTGTTGCGGATGAAGCCCGCCAGAGGCCCCACGCCGGTGCCCGCGCCAATCAGAATCAGCGGCGCCCGGCCCGGGCCTGCATGAAAGCCCGGATGGCGCCGCAAGAAAGCGCGAACCGTCTGGCCGGGCTCCATCTGGGTGAGTTGGCCCGAGGCCAGGCCGCCGACATGCCGACGCACGACAATTTCGATGAAGCCATCGCGCGCGCCCGAGGCCAGCGAGTACAGGCGCGGGACCGCTGAGCCTTCGGGCACGATGCCCAGCAAGTCGCCGGGTTCGAAGCGCGTGAAGTGCTGGCCCGTCAGGCGCTGCCAGAAGGAAGCCGTAGGCAACGCAAAGCGCAAGATCGACATCGGTACTTGCACGGCCGCGCCGTAATCGCTGCGAGCCAACAGGGTCAGCGTCTGGGTGGCCGGCACAGCCGCTTGGTGAGCGAGTTCCAGTTCGATGCCCAGCGCCTGGCCCAGGGCGCGGCCCCAGTGGGCAAAGTCCTGCGGCGATTGGCGGTCGATAGTGTCAAAGGCCATCAAGGCAGGCCAGCCCTTGGCCTGGGCAGTCTGATCCACGGCGCGGGCAAACGCGCAAAAGGCTGGGAAGCTGCTGTCGCCAAAACCCAGAACCGCCAGCGGTGCGGTGGGCACGGTCTTCAAGGCTTGGAGTTGATCGAGAAAGCCCTTGGCCGAGGCTGGGGCATCGCCCTCGCCATAGGTGGCGGCGAGGACTACAAAGCGCCGGGCCTGGCGATAGCGTGCGGGCGCAAAGCCCGCCATGGGGGCCACGTGAACCAACTGCCCGGCGTCGCGCAAAGCGCGCGCCAGCGTGGCGGCAAAAGCCCAGGTGCTGCCGCCTTCGGAGCCCACCAGCACAATGGTGTCGGCCTGCGTGGGCGCTGTGTTGCCTTGGAGTCTGGGGCGGTTGCGCCATCCGGGCAGCCAGGTCAGCACCCCCGTCACCGCCAGCACCGGCACCCCCAGTGCCATCAGGCCCAAGATGAGCCCGAAGGCGGCGGCGCCCTGCCCGGTGTGCAGCATGTAGACCGTCTCCGACGCACGCTGCCTCAAACCCAGGTCTTGCCAGTCCAGCAGGGTGCCGGTGCCTTGGTCCACATGCCCCATGCCCCGCTCGGTTTTGAGGGTGAACATGTCCTGTGCATCGTCTGCGGCGGGAAAGCTCAACTCGCGCAGCTCGGCCACCGGCGTGGCGCGCAGCGCGGGCATCTCGGTCAGCGCCAGGCCGGCTTGGCCGCTGACCGCGGCTGGCGTTTCCAGGCTGGCGGTGTCGATCGTGACGAGCTCCAAGGTTTCGGCCGCCATCCACAGCGCGGTCACCGAAGACAGCACGAGACCCAGCACCGCCACGCGCGCGATGTCGGTGTGCAAGCGGCCAAGCAGCGGGCCACGCAGGCGTGTGAACCAGCGTCGCCAGCCACCCGTGCGGCGGGCTACCAGCACCGCGCCGGAGAGGGCCAGCAGCAGCATCGCCAGCGCGCCCGTCGCCACCATCCAGCGACCGCCGTCGCCCAGAAAGAGCGAGCGGTGCAGGTTGGTGAGCCAGCGCCGCAGTGAGTCCGGATCGGCGCTGGCCACGTCGAGGCCCGTGGCCGGGTTGATCACCGCCGAGCCCGGCTGGTCGCCATCGAACCACCATGCGCTGATCTGTCCCGAGGGCGCGCGCCTGATCTGTTCCAGACCCGGGTGCGCCGCTTGCACCCGCGCGGCCAGATCGGCCACGGTCAGCGTGGCTTCCGGCTGCACGGTGCGGGCCGACTCCAGCGCCGGAAACAGCGACAGCGCCGCGCCGCTCAGCGCCGTGACCAGCAGCAGGACGGTCAGCACCAAGCCCAGCCAGCGGTGCAGGATTCGCATCATCGCGCAGGCCTCCAATCAGCGTCAGAGCCCATAGCTGAAATCGGCGACATAGCGCCGCCCCGCAACGGGCTTGCCAGCGCCTGCGGTTGTCAGCGGCACCGACACATCACGCGGGCTGTCCTGCATGTCCTCGGCGGCGGCATCCACGTTCAACTTGTAGCCCGCATCGAACAGGGCGTCGGCCAGATCCACCGTCACCTTCAGACTGCGGCCTGCGCCCACGCTGGCGCCGGTGATGCCATCAATCTGCGGGCCCTTGCCGCCGGTGGCGCGATGCCAGTCCGTCAGGTGCTTGTAGTACTTTGATTTTTTGCCCGCGACCCACAGCGTGCGTACATAGGCGCCGTTCGCATCGGTCAGGTACAACGCCAGATAGGCGCCATCGCCCCCATAGTTTTTGAGTGTGGTGGTCAGGGTGACCGGACGTGCCGCAGCCAGGCCAGGCAGTGCCAGGGCGGTGGATACAACCAGGAAAGAGACGAGTTTTTTCATGATGATTCCTTTGCAAATGAGGCGATGTCGTTGGTGGAGGTGTGGGGCCGTCTAGCGCAGCTCGAACGCCTCGTGATGAACGCGGCGCGGGCGCTGTCCCGCCGCTTGGAGCCCAGATACGACGGCATCGCGCAGCCCTGTCGGTCCGCAGTAAAACAACTCCGATTCGTGCAGTGGGAAAGGCACCAGTTGGGTCAACCGTTGCGCTGTGAAGCGCCCGTCTTCGGCGCTGGCCACGATATGCACCGTCAGGCCGGCATGGCGCGCGGCGATGGCGGCCAAGCGCTCGGCGGCGAAAGCCTCGGTCCGCGTTGTCACCACCCAGACCAGAGCAATCTCCTGCTGGTTGGTATCGGTCAATGCCTCGGCCCAGGCCAGGAAAGGGGTGATGCCGATACCGCCGGCCAGCCAGACCTGGCGCCGCGCGCGTTTGCGGAAAACGAAGCGACCGTAGGGCCCCTCGACCCGCAGGCGCTGACCGTGTGCCAGACGTTCGGGCAGGCGCCGGGTCCAGCCACCCAGGGCTTTGATGCCGAAACGCAGGTGACCATCCGCACGCGGAGCACTCGCGATGGTGAAAGGATGAGCCTCGGCCATCCCCGCATCGGGGGCCGACAGGAAAGCGAACTGACCCGGTCGCCAGCGCAGGGCACGACCTTCCGGGCGCAGCGTGACCTCCGCGACCGACCCGTGCCGGTCGATGTTCTCCAGCACAAAGGCACGCGGACGCAGGTACGGTGCGACGAACTGCATGAACAACCAAGCAGCCAACCCGGCCAGGCTCAATGCGTTCAGGTATAGATCCAGCGTGCCGTCCAGGCCGGAGGGCTTGTCGACGGCAAACTGGTGGAGTGCGGCGACGGCAAACAGAAGCCCGGTGAAGCGGTGAGTGAAGCGCCAGATCGACCAGGGCAACTCCAGCCGAGTGAAGGGAATCCGCTTGATCCAACTGATCAGGATCAGCCCGATGAGGCCATTGAATGCGACTTCACCGACGTCCGAAGCAAATTCTCCCAGCCGCGTTTCGCGCACAACATTTTCTAGCTCGGGCTCGAAGGTGTTGTGGCCGATCATCAGGGCCAGTGCGGCAATTCCCAGCCATTTGTGAACCTTATACATCCGATCGAGCCCCCCAAATAGGGGCTCGGCCCAACGCGGGCGTGTGGACAGGATCAAGGTCAGACTCATTGCGGCAATGGATGCCGCGCCGAGTGCAATACCCAGTGCGATGTCTGCACCGTAGGGAGCATAGGTCTGAGCACCGAGCACGGCGGCGTACAGAACAGCCAGGGTGGCCAGCATGGGCCCGGCAAGGTACATAGCGCGCTCCCTAGCGTGAGCCCTCTGGCGTCACCGGGACAGGCGCACGTTGCAGCCTGTCGTCCGCGGGTTTGCTCGTCTTGGCCGCCTGGCCGCGTACAGCAGGCAGGTAGCGCACCGCATCAGCGCCGGAGCGGAAGCGAACCTCCAGCTTCAGGATGGCCAGCGAGGTGGGGTCGATCTTCAGGCCGACCCGATTGCCATCGCTATCCCGGCCACGGACTTCGTAGCAGCCATCGTCGATGCGCAAGCGCTCCGCCGTGACGCCCAGGGCCGTAACATGGGCCGTCACGGCTTCGCGGGACTGCCATTCGGCCATGGGTCGGCGGCAATCGTCATCGGCCAAAGCGGCGCCAGAGGCGGTCAACGCGATGATCACGGCAATCGGTAGGAATGATTTCATGGTGAGCTCCTTTATCCTTGATGGCTTGAGGATGCTCTGCCAACGTGACCGCAGCCTGAGCCCTGAAAGAAAAAATCTTCAGGTTGTCGTCAGGTATGCCGTTGCGTTGGCCCCTATAGAGGAAAGGTTCCATGCGTGTCCTGCTGATTGAAGACGATGACGTGCTCGGTGCAGCCGTGCGCGACCAGATTGCGAGCGATGGCCATTCTGTGGATTGGGTGCGCCGCCTGGACGCGGGAGACAGCGCGATCGCGGGTGTGCCCTACGACCTTGCCCTGCTCGATTTGATGCTGCCGGATGGCCGGGGCATTCCCTTCCTGCGGCGCCTGCGCGCGCGGGGCGTGGTCACACCGGTCATCATCCTGACGGCGCTGGATCAGGTGTCGGACCGGATCGAGGGGCTGAATGCTGGCGCCGACGATTACCTCGTCAAGCCGTTTGATCTGGCAGAGCTGTCGGCGCGCATCGGGTCGGTCGCGCGGCGGTACAGCGGCAATCCCAATCCCATCCTTACCCATGGGCCGCTACAGATCGACTTGGCCGCACGCAGCATCCGCCGAGACGGCCACTTGGTGCCGCTGACGGCGCGCGAATGGGCGTTGTTCGAGGCCTTTCTATCCCGGCCTGGCCAGTTGCTCTCGAAGACACAACTGGAAGAAAAGCTCTATGCCTTCGACACCGAGGTGGAGAGCAACACCATTGAGGTGCATGTCAGCCGCCTGCGCAAGAAACTGGGCGCCGAGATCATCGTGACCGAACGCGGACTGGGCTATCGGTTGGGGCACGCATGAGGATGCCCCGAAGCCTGCAGCGGCGCTTGGGGCTCTCGCTGGGCGTCCTGCTGACGGCGCTCTGGATCGGTGCTGCTTCAATGACAGCGCTTATTACGCGCCATGCCATGGAGGAGGTCTTTGACTCGGCTCTCCAGGAAGCGGCTCAGCGGATCCTGCCGCTGGCCGTCGCCGACATCCTCGGGCGCGAGGAAGAAGGGGTGACCCAGCGCCTGGTCGAAATCCGCGAGCACGACGAACTCCTCACCTACGCCGTGCGCGATGCCCAAGGACGCATCCTGTTGTTGTCGCACGACGCCAGCCCAGCGGTCTTTCTTCCGTGGGGCGGTATCGGATTCACTCAGTCCACAACTCATCGCTTTTACAGCGAAGAAGCGCTGCAGGGCTCTGTCCGGCTCACTGTTGCCGAGCCGCTGGCGCATCGCGTGGTTGTGGCGCGTGAGATCCAGATGGGCCTGGTTCTGCCTCTGTTGATTTTTTTGCCCGTTGCGTTGCTGGCCATTGTGCTGACCGTGCGTACGACCCTGGCCCCCTTGCGCCGCTTTCGCGAACGGCTGGCGGCACGTGGGGTACGCGATCTGTCGCTGATTCCAGTGGATGAACTGCCGACAGAGGTTGCGCCGGTGGCCGACACCCTGAACGGCCTACTCGGACGGCTCGGCGCCGCCTTCGAGGCCGAGCGCAGCTTCGCTGCCAATGCTGCCCATGAACTGCGCACGCCGCTGGCGGGCGCCATCGCACAGGCCCAGCGCTTGCGGTTGGAAACGGGAGACCCGGCGGCTAAGACCCGCGCGACTGATATCGAATCGACGCTCAAGCGCCTGACGCGACTCTCCGAACGTTTGATGCAACTAGCGCGGGCCGAAGGCGGGCGGCTGCGTCTGGAGCACGCCTCGGATCTGCGGCACGTGGCGCGGATCCTGACCGACGAGTTGTCTCGTACCACGAGCGCGGATCGAATCTCCCTGGTGCTGCCACCCGATCCTCTGATGTCGGACCTCGACCCCGACGTATTCGCCATCCTCTATCGCAACCTCGTCGAAAATGCCTTGCGCCATGGCGCGGACGGTACGCCCATCCATGTTTCGCTGACCAACGATGGCGTGCTGACGGTCGCCAACGATGGACCGATCGTGCCGGGCGACGTTCTTGCCCGTTTGACGGACCGATTCGAGCGTGTGGGAAAGCTCAGGGATGGCAGCGGTCTCGGGTTGGCGATTGTTCAGGCGATTGCACAGCGCACCGACAGTGCGCTGGTTCTAAGGTCGCCGAGGCCTGGACAGGGTTCAGGCTTCGAGGCATGCCTGACGCTTCCCACTACGAAGGGTGACAACAACCTGTTGATCGATCCGGGCAGCCGTTTCGGCAATTCGCCGAGCTGAGTACACGATTAGCTTGGTTTAGGGGGCGCGGTCTTGTCCGTGCCTCCCTTCTTGAATCCTCTATCCCCCGCCATGAACGCCTCTAGCATGTGCGGGATCAACTTCTCTGCATCGACCGCCTCGCCATACGTCTGCGCGTGCATCGCGGCGTAGCGGTCGAGGTCGGCTTTCAAGCTGGCCGGGCAAGCAAAGGTCAGTTTGACGCTTTCGGTCTTTGGCAGCGGCCCGAGCCGCAGCTTCTTGGTCGTGCTCATTGCGAAGCTCCCCGATTGAAGAACAGCGGCTGGTACGGCCGCAGCACCAGATCCCGGTTGACGATGATTCGCACGGGCAGGCCAGGCCGCTCGGTCAGCGTCGGCTGGATGTTCATGTTGCGTCGGGTGATCTCCTGGCCAACCTGATTGATGCTGTCCTGGGCGCTGTCACGCCCGGCAATGACGATCCGGTTGCCGTCCTGGCGGTTCTCTGGCGCGGCCAGCTCTGCGCCGACGCCCAGCAGCGTCGTCAGCACCGCTCCGGCAAAGATGCGGTTCCAGTGCCAGTCCACGTCATCCTCCAAGCCCGCGTAGCCGGCCGGGTCGGTGCCGACAAGGTTGTCGAGCGTCAGCGACGACGTGTCGGGCAGGATGATCCGGTTCCACACCACCTGCACGCGGCTCTGTCCGTAGCTGACCTGGCTGTTGTAGCGCCCGAGGATGCGCGACCCCTGCGGAATCAGCAGGAACTTGCCGGTGGCTGTGTCATAGACCGGCTCCGTCACAGTGCCGATCACGTCGCCCGGCAAGTCCGACTTGATGCCTGTCACCAGCGCACCGGCGATCACCGTTCCGGCCATCACCTGATACGGCGACGCGGGCAGCGCCAGATTGCCGGAATTGCGGGTTTCCGTAGAACCGGCTTTCAGGAACGACTCTTTCTGGTCTTGCCGGTTCTGCACGGCGGTCGGGTCGGCGGGCTGGGCCGCCGTCGAGGCAGGCCCAGCAGCGAGCGGATCGAAGGCCGCAAACGTACTTGCAGCCCCCGGCGCTGCCTGCGCGACCGTGGCGGCGGTCTGCCCTTGGCCGCCCGAGCGGAAGAACACCGACGAGGCCGCCGCCGCGTCCGCCTCCTTGCGCAAGGCATCTTCGGGATCATGGCCTGGCGGCGAATAGCCCGGCGTCACCGGCTGCTGCGAAGCGACGATGGCCGGGCCAAGGTCGCCGGGCAACGGCGGCCCCAGCTCAGGCACATCGGGCGGTAAGGCTGGTGGCAGCTTCGAGTAGTCCGTCGGCAGCGCATCCAGCCCTTCGGACTTCGAGACGCGATCGACGTTGTAAAGCTCGGTTTGCTCGCCCGTACCGCGCCGCTGCGGTTGCAGCGACCAGATCGTGGCCCCAAGGACGGCGACCGACAGGCTGCCGACGAGGATGGCCAGCGTGCGCCGGTTCAGGCGCGTGACCGGGCGCGGCTGGGCGCGCAGCGCCACCGCCTCGGGCGCTACCTTGCTCGCCGAAGGCGCGGCAAGGTCGGGAGTGTCGTCCTGGCTCATGGTCAGTTCCTCCGCGTGCCGTCCGTGCGCTCGATCCGCACCACGTCGCCCTTGTCACCGCCCAGGCGCAGTTCAGCCGCGCCGAACAGTCGATCCACGATGTAGTACGGCGAGCGGAAGCGGTAGTTCACCAGTTGCCCGTCGCCCTGCGCGCCGATGACAAACAGCGGCGGCAGCTCGCCTTGCGCGATGCCGGCGGGGAACTGGATATAGACCTTCTGCCCGTCGTCGAAGGCGCGCAGCGGCTTCCACGGCGGATTACTGCCGCTGACCGCGTAGCGGAAGCGCAGGTTCTCCAGCGCCAGCCCGGTATCGACCGGCGCGGCGGCGCTGGCCGCCTGTGCCTGGCGCTGCAAAGCCAGTATCCGGTCGCGTGGGTACTCCCACGACACGGATGCCATCCACGTCTTCTCCGTCGAGGTCAGCTCCAGCAGGTACGTTCTGCGGCTGGTGGTGATGACGAGATTGGTCTTGAGGCCAGAGCGGATCGGCTTGACCAGCACATTGACGCGCAGGTCAGCACCGCTGCCGCTCGACGTATCGCCCACGATCCAGCGCACGGTATCTCCGGCAGCCACCGTCACCAGCTCCTCGCCCGGCTGGAGCGAAACCACGGTCACGCGGCCCACGGCCGCATAGACCTGATAGAGCGCGCCATCCGTGAAGGGCCACACCTGAATCGCATTGACGTAGCCCTCGCGCGTGGGCGCGACGCGGGCCTCGGCATTGGCGCGCGAGACGCGCACCCTCTCGTCTGCCGGTTCCGGCGTGGGTTTGGCATCTTCCGCCTCGGGCACGGGCTTCAACTGCGCCGGCATCGGCAGCACCTCGGGCACGGCCACCACCTCCACAGGCGCGGGCGGCTCTGGCAGCGGCTGGGCCTGCACCGGCTCATCGAGCGAGATCACGGGCGGCGGCTTGCCCTGCGAGGCGCAGCCCGCGAGGGCAAGCAGGATCACCGGCAATGCGGCTTTACGGAAAAGTGCATTCATGGTCTGGCTCCTTCGGAAGAATCCAACTCGCGGCTCCACGACAGGCCGTTGACGTAGATGCCCAGGGGGTTCTTGCGCAGGCGTTCTTCGGTGCGCGGCGGCTGAAGCACGATGGACACCACGGCCGTCCACCGCTCCAAACCCGCCGCGGCACCGTTGACGTACCGGCGTTCCGTCCAGCGCACGTTGAACGACGTGTCGCTGGCGCGCACGACGCTGGTGATCTGCACCGTCACCGACTCCTTGCCGATGCGCGCGAACGGGTCGTTCACGCGCGCGTAGTCGTTGAGCACGGCCGCGCCCTTGTCGGTCGTGTAGTCGTAGGCGTCCAGCCAGTTCTGGCGGACGACGATGGGGTCGATGGACAGCGAGCGCACCAGCGTCACGAAGCGCGCGATGTGGTGCGCCGTCTGTGCATCGTTGGGCCGGTACGGCGTGGCAGCTTCGCCCACGGCGCGCACCTGGCCCGCGTTGTCCACCTCCACCACGTAGGGCGTCACGATGGACTGCGCCGAGCGCCACACCAAGCCACCCGCCATCAACAGTGCGAGCGTCAGGCAACCGAAGGCCATCAGCCGCCAGTTCTTCGCCTGCACGCGCGGCGTGCCGATACGGTCGTCCCACACCTGGCCGGCAGCTTGGTACGGCGTGGCAGGCTGCGGCGTGTCGGCATAGCGCACCTGCGGTTTCTTGAATCGCATGGTCAGTTCTCCTTGTGAATCGCTTTAGTCGTCGGAACCCCGCAGGCTCGGCCCTTGGCCGGAGCCGCCGCCATCGCCACCGCGCAGCGTGTGCGCGGCGGTGGTCGCGGCGTGGGTGAGTTGCTGGCGGCGATGCAGCCGCTTGGCCCAGGCGGGCTGTTCCTGCGTCTGCGCGGTAGCGGTGCCGGATGCGGCCTCGCCTGCGGCATCCTGACCGGATGCCGCGCCCGCGCCGCCATCGGCAGCAGCGCCATTCCAGCCAGCGCGGAAGGGAGCGGCCATCCGCTGCCCGGCAGCGGAAGCACGGGATGCAGCCGCACGTCCGGCGGACTGCGCGCCGGTCTTGGCGACGTTGCCCAGGCCGGCCATCGCGCCCTTCGCGCCACCGCCTGCGGCGGCGGAACCGGCCTGGAACGCCGACCGGGCGCTGCTGGCCGTCGAGGCGGCAGCACGCGCGCCGCTGCCGGCGAGCTTGGCGGCGGCAGGCGCCATGCGCGCCCCGGCCATGACCGCGCCGCCCACGCCCGTCGCGGCAGCGCCTACGGCAACGGCCGTGCCGGCTGCGCCTACAGCAGCGCCGGCCATAGCGCCGGCGCCGAGCTGCGGCGCACCGGACACAAGGCCCGTGGCGATGCCGGGGCCGAAGATGCCCAGCGCCAGCAAGGTGAGCGAGGCCAGCATGATGACCAGCGCGTGGTCGATGGACGGCTCGGCGGGATGGACTTGGAACTGCGCGAACAGGCCCGAGCCGATACCCACGATCACGGCCAGTACCAGGACCTTGACGCCGGAGGCCACGACGTTACCCAACACCTTTTCCGCCAGAAACGAAGTCTTGTTCCAGAGCGCGAACGGCACCAGCACGAATCCCGCGAGCGTGGTCAACTTGAACTCGATCAGCGTGATGAAAAGCTGGATCGCCAACACGAAGAAGCACAAGACCACGACCAGCCATGCGAGGAACATCACCACGATGGGGTCGAGGTTCGCGAACACTTCGGGAAAGCCCGCCATCTCGCCGATCTGCTCCAGAATCGGCGCCCCTGCGTCGATGCCGGTTTTCGCCAGTCGGCCCGGCTGCAAGAAGTTCTCCATCGTGATGGCAGAGCCGGTGGCGGTGATGCCCAGCCCCGCAAACGAGCGGAACACGATGCCGGCCAGCCAGTTGAAGTTGTTGATGATGTAGGCGAAGGCGCCGACGTAGAGCACCTTGCGCAGCAGCTTGGCGATCACGTCCTCGCCCTGGCCGGTGGCGTGACTCATGGCCCAATACAGCCCGGCGATCGTCATGTCGATGACGATCAGTGTGGCCGTGAGGAACGCCACTTCGCCCCGCAGCAACCCGAAACCCGAGTCGATGTAGGTGGAGAAGATGTTGAGGAAGCGGTCGATGATGGTCACGTCATTCATGGCGTGTCCTCCGGTACGGCGGTCAAGGGCGGCGCTTCGCCATCGGCCGGTTCATCGAAGCTCGGCGGGATCGGCGGCAGGTCGGCCAGCGTCTGGTATTCATCCGGCCCGGCCTGGCCGGAGAAGAAGCGCCGCCGGAAGGCTTCGGCGGCGGCGCGGCAGGCGTCCTCGCCCGTGGCCTGCCGGTCGGCTGCGCATTGCGCGCGCAATGCCTTGAGCCGCACGGGATCGGCGGCCAGGGCATCGGCAAGGTGGTCGGCCGGCTGCTCGCTGCACGCGGCCAGCAGCGCGACACACAGGACGAGGACGCATCGCATGGCGGCCTCCCGTCAGTTGCCGTAGAAGTTCACGGACTGCGGCGTGTACGGCGTGCCGTCGCCCAGGAAGCGCCGCCGCACCTCGCGGGCGCGCTCCGTGGCTGCCGCCTGCCGCGCCAGCTCCAGCGCAGTCGCTCGGTCTTGCGTGATCTGGAGCCGCTGCGCCTGGATCGACTGCTTGGCTTGCAAGGCCAGCAACTGATTCATAGCCTGCATTGCTTGCAGCGCGCCTTCGGCCGACTGGCTCTTGCCCACGAGGTCGGCCAGCACGCTTTCGTCTTCGCCCAAGTTCTGCGACACCTGCGCCTGCATCTGCATCGTGGTCTGCAAGCCGTTGAGCGTGTTTCGCCAACGCTCCTGCGCGTCGCGGTACATCTGGTCGCCGCTGATCGTGGCGGCGTACTGCTCGGGATACAGGCGCGCGAACTCCCGATCCAAATTCGTCACGTCGTAGGCCAAGCCCCTGGCCTGGGCGATCAGTCGTTCGGTCGTCGCCAGATTGGCGCGCAACTGGTTCACCACGCTGGACGGCAGGCTGGCGAGGTTGCGCGCCTGGTTCATCAGCATCTGCGCTTCGTTCTGAAGCTGCTGGATCTGGTTGTTGATCTGCTCCAGCGTGCGGATCGCGGTTAGCGTGTTCTGCACGAGGTTCGTCGGATCGACCACGACCCATTGCGCATGGGCGGTGGCAGTGCAAAGCATGGCCGCGATAGCGGCGGCGATAAGGCGCTTTTTCATGACAGGTTCTCCAGGGATTGGTCAGCGAGGGAACCCGGCGCGAGGCCGGGGAACGAGGGCAGCAGGTCGGCCGCCCAATCGAGGCCGCGATGGCGCAGCCAGGCGCCCGCGAAGCCGGGCACGCCGGCGTCCAGCAGCACGCGGTCTATGTCGCGCTGGTCTTGCGGCGTGGAAGCGCCCGCAAACGCCAGCGCTGCCGGCCCCAGATCGAGGTCGAACAGGCGGTTGCCGAGGCGGGATTGGTAGTAGTAGTCTCGCTTGGGCTGCGCAGTGGCGACGATTTCGATCTGCCGCATGTTGAGGCCGAAGCCCTCGTAGATCGTGCGAATCTGCGGCTCTGTCGCCTGCGGGTTGGGCAAGAAAATCCGACTCGCGCAGCTCTCGATGATCGCGGGCGCGATGCTCGAATCCTTGATGTCGGCGAGGCTCTGCGTGGCGAAGATGACGCTGACGTTCTTCTTGCGCAGTGTCTTGAGCCACTGGCGGATACGCGCGGCAAACACCGGGGCATCGAGGAACAGCCACGCTTCATCGAGGATCAGCAGCGTGGGCGCCCCGTCGAAGCGTTCATCGAAACGCGCAAAGAGGTAATGCAGCACGGCCATGACGGCGGCCTTGCTGTGCATCAGCTCCTCCATCTCGAAGCACTGCACGTCGGCCATGCCGAGCCGGTCATGGTCGGCGTCCAGCAGCTTGCCGTGGGCGCCACCCAGCACATAGGGCGACAGCGCCTGCCGCAACGTGTTCGATTGCAGCAGCACGGAAAGCCCCGTCATCGTGCGCTGCTCCACCGGCGCACCGGCGAGACTTCCCAGCGCCGACCAGATAGCCGCCTTCTCGTCGGGGCCGACCGCCACGCCTTCGTGCAGCAAGCGACCTTCGATCCATTCGGCGGCCCAGGTGCGGTAGCCCTCACGGTCGATGCACGCGAGTGGCTGGAAGGCGATTTCGCCATCCGTGCCCAGGTCGTAGTGCTCGCCGCCCAGCCCGAGGATCGCGGCGCGCATGGAACGGCCCATGTCGAAGGCGAAGATGCGCGAGCCGCAATAGCGGCGAAATTGCATCGCCAGCGTGGCGAGCAAGACCGACTTGCCCATGCCAGTCGGCCCCGCGACCAGCGTGTGGCCCACGTCGCCGATGTGCGTGACCAGCCGGAACGGCGTGGCGCCATCGGTGCGCGTGACGATCAGCGGGGGGCCGTCCAGGTGTTCGTTCTTCTCCGGCCCGGCCCATACCGCCGACACCGGCATCATGTGCGCCAGATTCAGCGTCGAGACGATGGGCTGGCGCACGTTGGCGTAAGCATTGCCGGGGAGCGAGGACAGCCAGGCATCCACGGCATTGAGCGTTTCAGGGATGGTGACGAAGCCCCGACCCTGGATGACGCGCTCTACCATGCGTAGCTTCTCGTCTGCGATGGCGGCGTCCTCGTCCATGACGGTGACGGTCGCCGTCAGATAGCCGAAGGCGACTTGATCGCTGCCCAGCTCCTGCAAGGCCGCGTCGGCGTCGGCCGCCTTGTTGCTGGCGTCGGTATCGACCAGCGGGCTTTCCTGCTGGAAGATCGTCTCGCGCAGCAGCGCGATGACGTTCTTCCTTTTCGCAAACCACTGGCGGCGTAGGCGCCCCAACTCCCGTTCCGCCTCGGCTTTGTCGAGGCAGAGAAAGCGCGTGCTCCAGCGGTACGCAAAACCGAGGCGGTTGAGGTCGTCCAGAATCCCCGGCCAGGTCGAGGTCGGGAAACCCCGCACCGACACCACGCGCAGGTGCTGGTCGCCCAGCATGGGCGCCAGGCCACCGACCAGCGGCGAGTCTGTCAGCAGCGCGTCGATGTGGAACGGCACTTCGGGCACGCCCACGCGATAGCGCCGCGTCGAGATGGTCGCGTGCAGGTAGGTCAGCGTCTGCGCGTCATCGAGCCAGTCAATTTCCGGCATCACGCCGTCGAGCAGATCAAAGACGCGATCCGTTTCCGCGACGAAGGCTTGCAGCCGCTCGCGCCAGCCCACGCCATTCGTCGGCGTGTTCTCGTAGAGCATCTTGGCTGCACGGGCACGGGATTCTTCCGGCGGCAGGTAAAGCAGCGTCAGGTGATAGCCGCTCTCGAAGTGATTGCCCGATTCCTCGAAGGCGGCCCGGCGTTCTTCCTCCACCATCCACGAAAGCGGCTCGGGAAACTCCGAGTGCGGATTATCGGCCGCAGGCCGGCGCTCGGCTTCGATGAATAGCGCCCAGCCCGATCCCATGCGGCGCAGCGCGTTGTTCAACCGCGCCGACGTGGCGATCAGCTCGCCTTGCGTCGCGCTGTCGAGGTCAGGCCCGCGAAACCGGGCCGTGCGCTGGAAACTGCCGTCCTTGTTCAAGACGACGCCCGGCGCGACCAGCCCGGCCCAGGGCAGCCAGTCGGCAAGCAAGGCCGGGCGCTGGCGGTATTCGGCGAGGTTCAGCATCGCGGCGTCCTCCCCTCACACGTCCAGCAGCGGGCGGTGCTTGATGTGCCGGGCGAAGACCTGCATGAACTGCGGATCGACGCGCGCACCCCATACCGCCAGCGAATGGCCGACGATCCAGAGCACCACGCCGGGAATCCACAGTTGCAGGCCCAGGCCAACAGCGGCGGCCAGCGTGCCGTTGGCGATCGCCACGGTGCGCGGCGCACCGCCCAGCAGAATCGGCTCGGTCAGCGAGCGATGCAGCGGCACCTCGAACCCGGCCGCGAAGGTATCCGGGGCGCTCATACGACGGCCCCGCCTGAGAAGCTGAAGAACGACAGGAAGAAGCTCGAAGCCGCGAACGCGATGGACAGACCGAACACGATCTGGATCAGCTTGCGGAAGCCGCCCGACGTGTCGCCGAAGGCGAGCGCGAGGCCCGTGGCGATGATGATGATGACCGCGACGATGCGCGCCACCGGACCCTGGATGGATTCGAGGATGGATTGCAGCGGGCCTTCCCACGGCATCGAGGAACCGGCGGCCTGCGCGGTTCCGGCCAGGAACAGCAGCAGAGCGGCCAGCAGCAGCCCTTGCCCCGCAGGGCGGGCCAGGCAGCGCAGCCGCGCAAGACGCAAAGCCGGATTTGCAGAAAAACGGAAAGCAGGAATGGTCATCTGCGTCATGGCAGTTCTCCAAGTGAGTCAGGGGATGGGGAAGTCGCCGCAGCGGGTGCGGCATTGGGAAGTGGCGGCAGCTCGGGAAACGGCGTTTCCAGCGCGTCCGCCAGTTGGTAGCCCACGCCGTCGAAGCCGACGACGCGGGCGATGCTCTCGATGCGGCGCTTGCGCCCGCGCCCGGCGATGTGGATCACCACGTTGACCGCCTCGGCGATCAGCGCACGGGGCGGATTCACCGCCACTTCGAGAATCAGTTGCTCCAGGCGCAGCAGCGCGCCGAGCGCGGAGCCGGCATGGATCGTGGCGATGCCGCCGGGGTGGCCCGTGCCCCACACCTTGATGAGATCCAGCGCCTCGGCGCCGCGCACTTCACCGACGACGACGCGATCAGGCCGCAGGCGCATGGACGAGCGCACCAGCTCGGTCATGGACACCACGCCTGCGCGCGTGCGCAGCGGAACGTGGTCGCGGGCCGCGCATTGCAGTTCCACCGTGTCTTCGAGCACCAGCACGCGGTCGCCCGTGGCGGCGATCTCGGCGAGCAGCGCATTGGCGAGCGTGGTTTTGCCGCTGCTGGTGGCGCCGGCGATCAGCACGTTCTGCCGCTCGCGCACGGCGCGAACGAGAAAGCCCGCTTGCGCGCTGGTCATCATCCCGTCGATGACGTACCGCTCCAGCGGAATCACGCCGATGGCGCGCTTGCGCAGGGCGAAGGCCGGCCCCGGCGCGGCGGGCGGCAAGATGCCCTCGAAGCGCTCGCCCGTTTCGGGCAGCTCGGCGGATAGCAGCGGCTGGCCGCGATGCACTTCTGCGCCGACGTGGGCCGCGACCAGTCGGATGATTCGCTCGCCGTCCGCCTCGGGTAGTTCCACGCCCATCGGCGCGCGCCCACTGGAAAGCCGATCCACCCAAAGCGTGTGATCAGGATTCAGCATCACCTCCACCACGTCCGGGTCTTCGAGCGCGGCGGCGATCAGCGGCCCCATCGCCGTGCGCAGCATCTGGATGCGGCGGTCGAGCGACGTGGCACCCATGGACTCTGGAACGGCGCTCATGACGCACGCTCCTGCGCTTGCGCGGCTGCCGCCGCGTCCTCCATCCGCATCGGGTCGGGATGCAGTTCCTCCACCACGTCGCGCACCAGACTGCGACCGCGCAGCAGGTGGCGGCCAAGCTGCTCGGTGAACTGCTCGAAGCGTGCTTTGCCCTGCGCGCGCGCCGCGTCTTGGTGCGCCTCGGGAACTGGCGTGCTGACGGTCAGGTAGTAACGGATGAACAGCGCCAGCGTTTCGATGGCGATGTTCTGGTCGCGCTCCATGCGCTCGGCCTGGCGAGACAGGCGATCCAGCCGCTTGGCGATGGCCGCCTCGCGCTGGTCGGCGGCATCGGGCGACAACCACGATGCGAGCGCCGCCGCGACGATGGACGACTTGGACACGCCTTTCTTGGCGGCCAGCTCGTCCAGGCGCTTGGCGTGCTCCGGCTGGATGAACAGGTTGAGGCGGTAGTGGCTCATAGCTCGATTCCGTCGTTGGGGTCGAGGGAAGCCAGCCGGGCCGTGCGCTGCATGGCTGGATCGAGCTGGCGCGGAAGGGGAAGCGGCAGGTCGTCGTCGTCATCGAGCAGCGCAAGGTCGGCCGCGGGAGCGGCCAGCTCGGGGTCGTAGGCGACGGTTTCGGAGAGTTCGGGCTGACGGCGCGGACCGCCGTCGTCGACCGAACCCAAGTTCTCCAGGCCATCGGCGGATGCCGTGGCAGGCGCAGCGGGCACGGACGGAATCGCCAGCCCGCTCCAGTCGTCGGGCCGCGACGGCGGCGCGTCGGCGTACTGCCCTTCCGCCAGCGTGGGCGGTGGCAGCACGCGACGCTTGAAATTGGCGTCCGCGTAGTAGCGCAGCTTCTTCGCCTTGATCGGCGCCACGCTGGACACCATCACCACGGCCTCGTCAGGCGGAAGCTGCATGACTTCGCCCGGCGTCAGCAGCGGGCGCGCGGTTTCCTGGCGCGACACCATCAGGTGGCCCAGCCACGGCGCGAGCCGGTGGCCCGCGTAGTTGCGCTGGGCGCGCAGCTCGGTGGCCGTGCCCAGCGTCTCGGAGATCCGTTTGGCGGTGCGCTCGTCGTTCGTGGCGAACGTCACGCGCACATGGCAGTTGTCGAGGATGGAGTGGTTTTGCCCATACGCCTTGTCGATCTGGTTGAGCGACTGCGCAATGAGGAAGCTGCGGATGCCGTAGCCCGCCATGAAGGCCAGCGCCGTCTCGAAGAAGTCCAGGCGCCCCAGCGCCGGGAACTCATCGAGCATCAGCAGCAGCTTGTGGCGGCGCTCGATGCCATCGGAGCCATCGAGCGATTCGGTGAGGCGCCGCCCGATCTGGTTGAGGATCAGGCGAATGAGCGGCTTCGTCCGCGAAATGTCCGAAGGCGGTACCACCAGGTACAGCGACACCGGATGCTCGGCAGCGATCAGATCGGCGATGCGCCAATCGCAGCGCGAGGTGACTTCGGCCACCGTCGGGTCGCGGTACAGGCCGAGGAACGACATGGCGGTACTCAACACGCCAGAACGCTCGTTGTCCGATTTGTTGAGCACTTCGCGCGCCGCAGAGGCGACGACCGGATGCGGCCCATCGCCCAGGTGCGGCGTGGTCATCATCCGGTGCAAGGTCAGCTCGAACGGGCTGGCCGGGTCGGACAGGAAGTTGGCGACGCCGCGCAGCGTCTTGTCCTCGCCGGCGTAGAGCACATGCAAGATCGCACCGACCAACAGCGCGTGGCTGGTCTTTTCCCAATGGTTGCGCTTCTCCAGCGCACCTTCGGGATCGACCAGAATGTCCGCGATGTTCTGCACGTCGCGCACTTCATGCGCGCCGCGCCGCACTTCCAGAAGCGGGTTGTAGGCAGCCGACTTCGCATCGGTCGGGTTGAACAGCAGGCAATGCGAGAAGCGCGAGCGCCAGCCTGCTGTGATCTGCCAGTTTTCGCCCTTGATGTCGTGAACGACGGCCGAAGCCGGCCAGGACAGCAGCGTCGGCACCACGAGGCCCACGCCCTTGCCCGAGCGCGTAGGCGCGAAGGTCAGGACGTGTTCAGGGCCTTCATGCCGAAGGTACTGGCGATCGTGCTGGCCCAGGAACACGCCGGCCGGCTGCGTGAGGCCCGCCTTGCGCATGTCCTGCGCGTTAGCCCAGCGTGCAGAGCCGTAGGTGGTGACGAGGCGCGTTTGGCGCGAGCGCCAGACCGACATGGTGATGGCAACGCCTACGGCGACCATGCCGCTGGCGCCGGCAATGGCGCCGCCCGTGTCGAATACTTCCGGCGCATAGGCGCCGAAGAAGAACCACCACTCAAACAGTTTCCACGGGTGGTAGATCGACGTGCCAAGAAAGTCGAACCAGGGCGAGCCAAGGCGTACTTGATAGCCAAGGGCCGATGCTGTCCATTGTGTGGCGCCCCACACGCCGGCGATCACGATGCCGAATACCACGGCGATCTGACAGAACAGCACGTTCGTCCCTTGCATGACCCGGCCTCCGATTTCTCCTGCGCTTTTTCCTCATGGAAAGAGCGGCACAAGGACGTGCCGCAGGCGTCAGGTTCGGTGCCGGGTCAGTGCCGGTCAAAGACCGTTTTGAGCAGAAAGGTCGAGCAAAAAGAAAGAATGAGTGCAGCGTCGAACCAAAGAAAAACGCCGCAAGCGCAGGCGCATTGCGGCGTGTCGAGCAGAAAAATGAAGGCGATGCGGCTATCTGCCAACAATGAGAACTTGGGCGGTTCCTTCGGCGGCGTGTAAGGGGTTTCGCCATCGCCATAGAACCGCTTGCGCGTGGCTTCGGCCACCCGGTTGCACAACACGTCGCCGAGCTTCAGGCGGTCGGTTTTGCACTGCTGGCGCAGTTCCTTGAGTCGTTCGGGATTGGCCGCCAGTTCTTCCACCGTCGGGATATTCGCTTCCGACGTGTTGGCATTCTGAGGCGTTTCGGACTGGCCGCAGGCGGTCAGAATGGCCGTCAACAAGAATGGGATGATCTTCTTCATGGCATCAATTCCTCCGGGGGATCAGGGTTGCTGCCTCGTATGGCCCTGGGAGTTTCCTGCGACTCGATGGTCTGCACGCGCTCAATAAAACGTGTCAGTTCGTCAGACGGATCGCCGTCGAGACGGAGCAAGTAGGTCGTCAGTGGCGGCACTCGCGACGCCAGCGGCCGAGCTACGACGCCCGGTTCACGGCTGGCGGCAATGTGTGCAGCGCCCGCTAGTCCAAGCGCGAAGCCGGCCGATACCAGTGCCATCATCAGATCGCACGTGGCAACCCGTTCTGCGATCAGCGGTTCCATGTCAGCACGACGCAGCACTCGTTCAACGTGCTTGGCGTGGCCCTCACACACTTGCGGATCGCACAAGACCAGCGGGTAGCGCAGCAACTCGTCCAAGGGAATACGCTTGTGGGCCAGCAGTGGATGCCGGGCCGGCACTGCCACCATGAGTGCATCGCTCCAAGCGGGCAAAGTGACTATGCCGTCGCCCACCTCGTCGGATTGGGCAAACCCCACGTCGTACAGATCATCATGCAGCCCTTTGATCTGCTGCGATAGTGACACCTCGAAAAAGCGGATCTCGACCTCGGGTTCTTCCTGGCGACACAACGCCAGTAAGGTCGGCAGGCGCGACGGCGTGATGCCGTCCGACAAAGCCACGCGCAACTGCCCGTGAAAACCGTTTGCCGCTGCTTTCACGCTCTCTCGCGCTTGCTCCAAGGCAGCAAACACACGACGCACATGTTCCAAGAACAATGTTCCGGCATGGGTCAGCCGCGTACTGCGCGTGGTGCGGGCAAACAGCATCACGCCGAGTTCTTCTTCCAGTTCCTTGATGGCCCGCGACAGCGGCGACTGCTCGATGTGCAGCCGCTCGGCGGCGCGCGCGAAGTGGAGTTCTTCGGCGACGGCGACGAAGCACCGAAGATGGCGCAGCTCCATTTACACCCCGCCGGACTTGTGATGAACCGGCTCCCCTCCGCCAATGAGGCGCGGAGAGCGACGTTTGCGTCTGCCCGAAATCGACCGTTGCCCGTCGTCTGAGATCACGGTTCTGTTGTCCATTGCGGCCTCCTTTTCGCGCTTCCCCTCTTGCGGCAAGCTTGCATGGTGCTAAGATAGTAATAGATTACTCACTTTCGAAGGCGCAAGCAATGAGTGGACACTCCAAGCATCTACCGGCCGATGAGCGGCGCGCGGCCACAGTCGAGGCGGTGGTCGACTTGGCCGCCGAGCAGAACCCCAGCGACATCACGACCACAGCCATCGCACAGCGTATGGGGCTGACCCAGGGGGCGCTGTTTCGTCACTTCCCGACCAAGGACGCCATCCTGCAGGCGGTGATGTCCTGGGTCACGGAACGCCTGCTGGCTCGGGTGGACAAGGCAGCAGAAGGCACTACGTCTCCGGTCGCAGCCCTTGAGGCGGTCTTCATGACGCATATCGACTTCGTGTCCGAGCACCCGGGTGTGCCGAGGATGCTCTTCGGCGAATTGCAGCGACCTGGAGAGACCCTGCCCAAGCGAATGGTGCAGACCTTGATTCAGCACTACGGCGAGCGGTTGCATCGCCTGCTCGAAGCCGGCAAGGCGCAGGGCGAACTGGATGCGGGACTGGATGTGGAGGCCGCCGCCGTGTTGTTCATCGGCACGATCCAGGGACTGGTCATGCAGTCGCTGTTGGCGGGCAAGGTCTGTCGCATCCGCCGTGACGCACCAGCCGTGTTTGCCATCTATCGCCGTGGCATCGAAAGCAACACATGAAACACCTGTCTTCTCCGCAAGCGCGACTGCGACCTCCAAACCCTTCCACAAATCGGGAGCAACGAACATGACGGCACACAGCGAACGCGCGATCTGGATGCGTGTGATTTCCTTGATTGCCATCGGATTTGGCCTGCTGACCCTCCAGGAAGGTGGCGCAGTGCTGTTTGTCGACGGTGCGGCGCGCCAGGCAGCCGGGCACTATGTGCCGTTCGTGCTCTGGTTCAATTTTCTGGCCGGTTTCGCCTACATCGTCGCGGGCGTTGGCTTGTGGATGCGCCGGCGCTGGGCTATGTGGTTGGCGGTTGCCATCGCGGTGGCGAGTGCGCTCGTGTTCCTGGCTTTCGGAGTGCATGTGGTTCTGGGTGGCGCCTGGGAGCGGCGGACGGCGGCGGCCATGACGCTGCGCACGTTGGTGTGGGCTGGCATAGCGGCCATCGCCTGGCGCCGGTCAGCGGCGAATGCGCCGGTCGCACGCGAGCACTGAGCACCTTTATCCAGCGGAAACCCATCGATGAAAACTCCAAACCTCCTCTTCAAGAAAACCCGTTGGGTCGTGATCGCCGTCGTCGTGCTCGCTCTTGGCGGCGCACTGGCGTTCTGGCTGTCGCGCGACCATGGACAACAAGATGCATTGCGCCTCTACGGCAACGTCGACATCCGCGAGGTGCAACTGGCCTTCCGTCAGCCCGGGCGCGTGATGCAAATGGCTTTCGATGAGGGCGATGCCGTCAGCGCGGGCGCGCGCCTGGCGGCGCTTGACGCGCAACCCTATCGGGAAGCACTTGCGGCAGCACAGGCACAGGTGCAGGTGGCGCAGGCGGAACTGGCCAAGCTGCGCCGCGGCCTGCGACCGCAGGAAATCACCCAGGCGCGCGAAGCCCTCAGGCAGGCCCAGGCGCTCGCCACCGAGACCGAGCGCAATTTCCAGCGCCAGAGTGGCCTGCTGGCATCGGGCGCCAGCAGCCAGCGCACGGTCGATGCAGCCCGCACGGCGCGCGACCAGGCAGCCGCTGGCGTCGAAGCGGCCAAGGCGGCCCTGTCGCAAGCATCCGAAGGTTTTCGCAAGGAAGACATCGCCGCGGCAGAAGCTCGCCTTGCGGCCGCACAGGCTGCCGCAGCGCAAGCCACGACAGCCTTGGCGGACACCGAGTTGATGGCGCCCAGTAGCGGCACCGTCATCGCACGAGTGCGGGAGCCCGGCAGCATGGTCGCAAGCCAGAGCGCGGTCTACAGCCTGAGCCTGGACAAGCCGGTTTACGTGCGCGCCTACGTGGGCGAGTCGGACTTGGGGCGCATCGCGCCCGGTACTGTGGTGCGCGTCAAAAGCGATTCATCAGAGAAGGTCTATCGCGGCCAGATCGGCTTCATCTCGCCGCGCGCCGAGTTCACCCCCAAGACGGTGGAGACGACGGATTTGCGCACGGATCTGGTCTACCGCCTGCGCATCGTCATCGACGAAGCCGACAGCGACAGTGCCTTGCGCCAGGGCATGCCGGTGACGATCGAGGTCGATGCGAAAGCCGGCACCCGTATCCCGGCGGGGGAGCGTTGAAATGCAGGCAAGCCCTGCTATCGCCGCCGTGCCTGCGGGTGCGGGCGAAGACGCTGCCGTCGTCATCGAGGGCGTGGACAAGAATTTCGGCGACGTAAAGGCGCTGCGGGGCTTGAGCGCGCGCATCCACTATGGGCGGCTGACGGGTCTGGTCGGCCCCGACGGCGCTGGCAAGACGACGCTGATGCGGATTCTGACCGGCCTCCTGGTGCCGAACGCCGGCCACGTCACCTTGGCAGGCTATGACGTGGTCAAGGACAACGACGCCATCCACGTCGCCAGCGGCTACATGCCGCAACGCTTTGGCCTGTACGAAGACCTGTCGGTGATGGAGAACATGCGCCTGTATGCGCAGTTGCGCGGCATGGATGCGTACCGCAACGCCGATCTGTTTGCCGAGCTGCTGGACTTCACGCGGCTCGGACCCTTCACCAAGCGCTTGGCCGGCAAGCTCTCCGGCGGTATGAAGCAGAAGCTGGGCCTTGCGTGTGCGCTCATGGCGCGGCCCAAAGTGCTGCTGCTGGACGAGCCGGGCGTGGGTGTCGACCCGGTCAGCCGCCAGGATTTGTGGCGCATGGTGCAGGCGCTGACCGACGAGGGCATGGCCGTGGTCTGGTCCACCGCCTATCTCGACGAAGCCGAGCGCTGCGAGAGCGTGCTGTTGCTGAACCAGGGACAGCTCCTGTTCGATGGCCCGCCGCAGCAACTCACCGCGCAGCTCGAAGGCCGCAGTTTCCGTCTGGAAGACGTCGGTGCCGAGCGCCGAGCGGTCCTGACCCAGGCACTCGACCTGCCCACCGTGAGCGATGGCGTGATCCAAGGCGCCGGCGTGCGCGTGGTGTTGCGCGAGGGCGCGGACGCAGGGCAGCTCCAGGCCCTGTCCGATCAGGCGCAGGTGCGGCTGGCGCAGGTGCCTGCGCGCTTCGAAGACGCCTTCATCGATCTGCTCGGTGGCGGCCCCGGCGGCACTTCGACGCTGGCCGAGCGTCTGCCGCCGGTTGAGCTGGGTTCCGACATTGCCGTGTCGTGCCGAAACCTCACCAAGCGCTTCGGCGAGTTCACCGCCACCGACAACGTCAGCTTCGAGGTGCAAAAGGGCGAAATCTTCGGCCTGCTCGGCCCTAACGGCGCCGGCAAGTCCACCACCTTCAAGATGTTGTGCGGCCTGTTGAAACCAACTGCTGGCGAAGCGCATGTGGTGGGCCATGATCTGCGCCGCGCCACCGGCGCAGCCAAGAGCCGGCTCGGCTACATGGCGCAGAAGTTTTCGCTCTACGGCCTGCTCTCGGTGCAGCAGAACCTGGAATTCTCGGCCGGCGTCTACGGACTGGAAGGCAACACCCGGCGCGAGCGCATTGCCGAGATGATCGAAACCTTCGATCTGGGCGACTGGCTGTCCGCCACGCCCGATTCCCTGCCGCTGGGCCACAAGCAGCGCCTGGCATTGGCTTGTTCGCTGATGCACCGGCCGCCCGTGCTGTTTCTGGATGAACCCACTTCGGGCGTGGACCCGATCACCCGGCGCGAATTCTGGACCCACATCAACGGACTGGCCCGCAAGGGCGTGACCATCATGGTCACCACCCACTTCATGGACGAGGCCGAATACTGCGACCGCGTGGCCATGCTCTCGCGTGCGCAACTGATTGCGCTGGATACGCCCGACGCGCTCAAACGTTCGGCGGTCAGCCCCGAACGACCCGACCCGACGATGGAGGACGCCTTCATTCACCTGGTGGAGTCGGCGGACCGCGAGCTGGAGGCCGCCACATGAACGGCACCACAAAGCACAAGGACGGGAATGGACCACAGCAGACCGACCTGCGCCATTTTGATCTGAGGCGCTTGATCGCCCTGGTCACCAAGGAAAGCTACCAGGCGCTGCGCGACCCCTCGACGCTGCTGATCGCGTTCGTGCTGCCGGTGGTGTTGCTGCTGCTGTTCGCCTATGCGGTGTCGCTGGATGCGAAGGATGTCCGCGTCGGCGTGGTGCTGGAGTCGCCCGGCGCTGCAGCGCAGGAGCTTGCGGCGGCCTTTGCCGGCACAAAGTTCCTGGATGCCCACTTCGCCCATGACCGGCGCGAAGTGGCCGACCAGCTGGTCTCAGGCGACCTGCGCGGCTACGTGGTGATCCCGCAGGATTTCGAGCAGCGGCTGGCCCAGCGTGGCAGCGAGCCGCTGGTGCAGATCGTCACCGACGGCTCCTACCCCAATACCGCCAACTACGTCGAGAACTACGCCCGCGGCGTTGTCCAGTCCTGGCGTGCCGGACTGGACGTCGGAGCACCAGCGCAGGCCGTCATGCTGGAACCGCGCTACTGGTTCAACCCCGAGCTGGAAAGCCGCCGCGCACTGATTCCCGGTGCCATCGCCATCGTCATGACCATCATCGGCACCATGCTGACTGCACTGGTGGTGGCGCGTGAATGGGAGCGCGGCACCATGGAGGCGGTGCTGTCCACGCCGGCCTCGGTGGCCGAAATCCTGATCGGCAAGCTGCTGCCGTACTTCGTGCTCGGCATGCTGTCCACGCTGGGTGCGGCGGCGCTGGCGGTGTTCGTGTTCGGGGTCCCGATGCGGGGCTCGCTGGCGGCGCTGCTGCTCTTGTCGGCGGTGTTCATGGTGCCGGCGCTGGGCCAGGGCCTCTTGATTTCGTCGCTGGCGCGCAACCAGTTCCTGGCGGCGCAGATCGCCCTGTTCACGGGCTTTCTGCCGGCCTTCATGCTCTCAGGCTTTCTGTACGAGATCGATGCGATGCCAGCGCCGATCCGCGCCATCACTCGGGCGGTTCCGGCGCGCTACTTCGTCGATTCGCTGAAGACGGTGTTCCTGGCCGGCGACATCTGGGCCGTGTTCCTGCCCAACCTGGCGGCCATGGCGGCGATCGGGGGGCTGTTCTTCGTGATCGCCAAGCGCGCCACGCGCAAGAACCTGGAGTGACGCGATGTTGACCTCTGCCTTCTCGTTCACCCGCCTGCGCGCCCAATTCATCAAGGAAGTGCTCAGCGTGCTGCGCGACCCGCGCAGCCGCATGGTGGTATTCGTACCGCCGATCCTGCAACTGCTGGTATTCGCCTTTGCAGCCACACTGGAAGTGCGCAACGTCGACATCGCCGTCTACAACCAGGACGCCGGGCGTTGGTCGCACGAACTGGTGCAGCGCCTGGACAGCGCCCGCTTCATCACCCACGTGCGGCACGTGGACAGCCAGCGGCTGTTGCACGAGATGATCGACCGCGGCGAGGTGATCGCCGCGCTCGCCATTCCCGTGGATTTCTCGCGCACCATCGCCGCCGGCGACAGCGGCCGCGCCCAGGTTCTGGTCGATGGCCGGCGCAGCAACTCGGGCCAGATCACCGTCGCCTACCTGTCCACCATCGCCGCCGATGTCGGCGCCGAGGTCGTGCCCGACGCGCAGGCGCCGACGCCCGTGGTCGTGCGCCACTGGTTCAACCCCAACCTGGTCTACCGCTGGTTCATCGTGCCTGGGCTCACGGGCATCCTGGCGCTGTTCAGCGCGCTGCTCATCACCTCGCTGTCGATCGCGCGCGAACGCGAACTGGACACCTTCGACCAGTTGCTGGTATCGCCCACCTCGACGCCGGAGATCATTGTTTCCAAGTCGCTGCCTGCGCTGGCGATCGGCACGCTCTTGGGCCTGTTCATGATCAGCGCCGGCGTGTTCCTGTTCGGCATCCCGTTCACCGGCTCGTTCGCGCTGCTGCTCGCCAGCCTGGTGCTGTTCATCCTGTCGGTGGTCGGCATCGGCCTGATGATTTCCGCAGTCAGCATGACCCAGCAGCAGGCCATCCTGGGGGCGTTCGCCATTGGCGTGCCGGCGGTGCTGATGTCGGGCTTTGCGACGCCGGTGGAAAACATGCCGCTCGTCCTGCAGTGGCTGGCCCAGGCCATTCCGCTGACCCACTTCCTCATCATCGTCGAAGGCAGCTTCCTCAAGGCCATGCCGCCCGGCGACATTCTCGCCAGCCTCTGGCCGCTGGCGCTCATCGCCCTCGCCACGCTGACGATGGCCACCGTATTCGTCCGAGGACGCCTGCAATGAAAACCAAAACCCGCCACCTCTCCTCGCGCACGCCAGCCGCACCGCCGGCGTCCAGGCGCTTGCGCCCGCTCGGGCTGGCCCTGTCCTGCGTGCTGCTGACCGCCTGTGCGGCCGTGGGCCCCGACTACCGCGAGCCGCCTCCTGTGGACATCGGCAGCGGTTGGACCTTGCCTCTGGCGAGCGAATCGCAGTCCGCGGACCTGGCCCGCTGGTGGTCCGCGTTGGACGACCCCATCCTTGACCGCCTGATGGGCACGGCACTGGCACAGAACCTGGATCTGCGCCAAGCCGCGGCACGCATCGACGAGGCGCGCGCCCTGCGCGACCGCGTGGCTGGCGACCAGATGCCCACCGTGAGCGCGGGCACCAGCGTGAACCGACGCGGGCAAAGCAAGAACGGCCCCTTGCCCGTGGGCTCGATTCCCGGCATGGACGCCACCCAGACCATCTACGATGCGGGCTTCGATGCGGCCTGGGAGGCCGATCTATTCGGCGCCAAGCGCCGCGCCCTGGAAGGCGCCAGCGCCCGCCTGCAAGCCACCGAAGTCGAAGCACAGGGTGTGCGCATGCGCATCGTGGCCGAGGTCGCACGCACCTGGTTCACCGCCGTTGGTGCTGGATACGAACTGCATGCACAACAAGCCACGCTGGATACGCTGCAGCAGACCTTGGAGCTGGTGCGCCTGCGGCATGCATTGGGCGACGCATCCGCCGCCGATGTGGAGGCGGCTTATGCGCAGTGGACTGCCGTCAACGCACTGCTGCCGGACATCCAGGCCCGCCAGCGCGCCGCGGTGCTGGGCCTGGGCGTGCTCTTGGGCGCTCCACCGGAGCGTGAACTGGCATTGCTCGACGGCCCCTTGGCACCGTGCACGCTGCGGGCCCTGCCGGTGGGCGAACGTGCTGATCTTCTGCGCCGCCGCCCTGACGTGCTGGCCGCGGAACGGCGTCTGGCGGCGAGTTCTGCCGACATCGGCGTGGCCACGGCCGAGCTGTTCCCCAAGCTCTCCATCGGTGTCGGCGGCGGGTTTCAGGCGCTCAGCACGGGCAACTGGTTCGATGCATCCAGTTCACGGTTTTCCATCCTGCCGCTGATTTCCTGGCGTCTGTTCGATGGTGGCCGCGTGCGTGCCGAGATTCGGGCACGCGAGGCCGCCGAGCAGCAGGCGGCGTTGGCCTATGAGCAGGCGGTGTTGGCGGCGCTGGGTGACGCCGAGCGTGCGCTGGGCGACTACCACGGCGGGCTGGACACGTTGGAGCGCCGTGCCATGGCCCTGGATGCGGCACGAACCAGCTACGGCTACGCCAAGGCTCGCTACGCCGCGGGCGATGTTGCACTGGTGGAGCTGCTGGCCGCCCAGCGCAGCCTGCACGAAGCCGAGACTGCGGCCGCACGTGCGCATACCAGCGCCGCCGTGCAATTGGTGGCGCTGTACAAGGCGCTCGGGGGCGGCTGGGAGGTATCCAACATGACGCCAAGCGCCGCCCATTCGCCTACAGGCGCCGCCGCACCCACGCCTCGTGCAAGTCGCTCCGGCATGCCTGCAAGCGCCGCCGCGACGGAACACCTCACAAGCCAAAGCGCGGAACGCGAAACCCTTACTCACTTGATCATCAACAGGCCAACCGAAGGAGCCAAGCCATGACCACCACCGCCTTTTTCATTCCGCCCGTGAACCTGATGGGCGCGGGCTGTCTTCGTGATGCAGCCAAGGCCATCCAGTCCTATGGCTTCAGGAAAGCGCTGATCGTGACCGACCTTCCCTTGGTTCGTCTCGGACTGGTCGGCAACGTGCGCGACCTTCTTGCCAGCCACGGCGTGGATACCCTGGTTTTTCATGGAGTGCAGCCCAACCCGACGACCAAGAACGTGGCCGATGGGCTGAAGCAACTGCGCGACAACGATTGTGATTTCGTCATCTCGCTCGGCGGCGGTTCGCCGCACGACTGCGCCAAGGGAATCGCATTGGTCGCTGCCAATGGCGGAACGATCAAGGACTACGAGGGACTTGACCAGTCGGCCAAGCCGCAGCTGCCCTTGGTGGCGATCAACACCACGGCTGGAACGGCCAGCGAAATGACGCGCTTTTGCATCATCACCGACGAGGCGCGCCACGTGAAGATGGCGATCGTCGACAAGCACACGACGCCCATTCTCTCGGTCAACGACCCCGAGCTGATGCTGCTCAAACCCGCCAGCTTGACCGCCGCCACCGGCATGGATGCCCTTACGCACGCGGTGGAGGCCTATGTTTCAACCATTGCCACGCCGATCACCGATGCCTGCGCACTCAAGGCCGTGGCATTGATAAGCCAATGGCTGCGCAAGGCGGTGGCTGACGGGCGAAACGTCGAAGCGCGCGAACAGATGGCCTATGCGCAGTTCCTCGCCGGCATGGCCTTCAACAATGCCTCGCTGGGCTACGTGCACGCCATGGCGCATCAACTGGGCGGCTTCTACGACCTGCCGCACGGTGTGTGCAACGCCGTCCTGCTGCCGCACGTGCAGGCCTACAACAAGCAGGTCGCTGCGGGACGCCTCGCCGACATCGCCCGCGCGATGGGGGAAAAGACCGATGGCCTGGGCGACGAGGCCGCCGCGGATCTGTGCCTATTGGCGATTCGCCAATTGTCCGCCGACATCGGCATTCCCCACGGGCTGTCACAGCTTGGCGTTCAGGCCAAGGACTTTCCCACCCTGGCCACCAATGCGCTCAAGGACGCGTGCGGACTGACCAATCCAATACAGGCGTCGCACGAGGAAATCAGTGCCATTTTCGCGGCGGCCATGTAGCCGTCGGCGTGATTTCCCGAACCCGTTCTATCCCACCATCAAGGAGTGCCTCCATGCAAACGAACGTAGGAAACCTCGATCGCATCGCGCGCGTCGTCATCGGCCTGATCCTGCTCAGCTTGCCGTTGTGGCTGGATTCGCCATGGCGGTGGCTGGGGCTCATCGGAATCATGCCGCTGATTACCGGCCTGGCGGGTCGCTGTCCGGGCTATCGCCTGCTCGGCGTGAACACCTGTCCAATGCAAAAGAAGAAGCCCGAGTGAGCATCCCATGAAACTGAAATTTCTGGGTGCTGCGCGCGAAGTCACCGGGTCGTGCTTCCTGGTGGAGGCGGCGGGCCTGCGCTTCCTGGTGGATTGCGGCATGGTTCAAGGGGGCTCTGCGGCGGCGGCGCGCAACCGCGAGCCATTTCCGTTCGACCCGGCAGCTATCGATTTCGTGCTCCTGACCCATGCCCACATCGACCACAGCGGGCTATTGCCCAAACTCACCCGCGCCGGGTTCAAAGGGGCCATCTACACCACTCCCGCCACGGTTGATCTGCTGGGCGTGATGCTGCCCGACAGTGCACACATCCAGGAGAGCGATGCAAAACGCAGTGCCAAGCGGTTCCGCGGAAAGGACCCGCTGCCGCCGCTGTACACGCTGCAGGATGCGCGCGAATGCCTGCAGCAGGTACGAGGCATCGAATACGACCGGGAGTTCGCGCCCCGGGTCGGGGTGCGCGCGCGCTTTCGCGATGCCGGGCACATCCTCGGTTCGGCCATCATCGAAGTCTGGGTCACCGAGTACGGCTACCCGACAAAACTGGTATTCAGCGGCGACCTTGGCCAGCCGGGACGCCCGATATTGCGCGACCCGACACCCATCGAGGACGCCGACATCCTCGTCATCGAGTCCACCTATGGCAACCGCCAGCACAAGGACTTTTCGGCAACCGAAGAGGAGATGATCGGCATCGTCGAGAAAACCCTGTTCGAACGCGGTGGCAACGTCATCGTGCCGGCCTTCGCGGTCGGTCGAACCCAGGAAGTCCTGTACCACCTGCACCGTCTCACCAGCGAGGGGCGGCTGCGGCAACCGAGGGTATTCGTTGATTCGCCGATGGCCACGGAAGCCACGCGCATCACGCGCGAGCACCTTGAGCTGTTCGACGAGCAGGCCAAGCGCTTGGCCGGGTGGCACGCGCGCGGCGAAAACCTGCCGTATCTGCATTTCACGGAAAGCGCCGACGAATCCATGGCGCTGAACCAGATTCGTTCGGGCGCGATCATCATTTCCGCCAGCGGCATGTGCGACGCGGGACGCATCCGGCACCACCTGCGCCACAATTTGCCGCGCAAGGAATGCAGCGTCCTGTTCTCCGGCTTTCAGGCGCAGGGAACACTGGGCCGCCAACTGGTCGATGGCGCGGCGCGCGTGCGCATCTTCGGCGACGACATTCCGGTGCGCGCGGCGATCCACAGTGTCGATGGGCTCTCGGCGCACGCCGACCAACCAGCCCTGATGGCCTGGGCCCGAGGCTTCAAGCAAGCCCCCGAGCAAACCTTTGTAGTGCATGGGGAGCCGTCCGCCGCGCAGGCTTTGGCGGAACTCCTGCAACAGCAGCTTGGCTGGCAGGTCTCGGTGCCCGAGCGCGGCCGGGTCGTTCCGTGGCCGGATTTTCTGGTGGTCGAGCGATGACACCGCCCGCTGATCCTGACGAGCGCCTGCGCGCCATCCTCGATTCACCCACATACCGCCTTGCGTATGAAGACATCGATTTGCTTGGCCAGGACGATCTGCGCCCGCTGCGTCTCCAACTCGAACTGCTCAAGCCCGAACGCATCTTGCGTGAGCAAGGCGTGCATTCGACCGTGGTGGTGTTTGGCAGTGCGCGCGTAAGCGATGCTGCCACTGCACGCGACCGGCTCGCTGTGCTGGAGCAGCGAGCGGGCACCATGCCAGGGAATTCGACGCTTGGGCGGGAACTAGTCTTGGCCCGTCGCCGCGTGGAACAGGCACGCTATTACGAAGAGGCACAGCGCTTCGCTCAACTGATCTCTGCTCGTTTCCAGCAGGAGGGACGATGCGATTTCGTCGTCATCACCGGTGGCGGCCCCGGCATCATGGAGGCAGCCAATCGCGGTGCTTTCGATGCCGGGGCTCGCTCGATCGGCCTCAACATCACGTTGCCGCACGAACAAGCGCCGAACCCCTACATGTGTCCGGAGCTGGCGTTCCGGTTCCACTATTTCGCGCTGCGCAAAATGCATTTCTTGCTGCATGCGAAAGGTCTGGTGGCCTTCCCCGGTGGCTATGGAACGCTCGACGAACTGTTCGAGGTGCTGACCCTGATCCAGACCGGGAAGATGCAACGGATTCCGGTGGTTCTTGTCGGTCGCGACTTCTGGAGCCGAGCCGTTGATTTCGATCTTCTGCTCGACGAAGGCTACGTATCGCCGTCCGATCTCGACTTGTTTACCTGCGTCGACAAAGCCGAGGAAATCATGGGTGCCTTGGAACGCTTTTACGTCGATAGGGCAACAGATGGCGCGCCATCATGATGCGCATCGGCAGCCTTCACGCGCGGCTGTCCAAGGCCAATGCGCAATGGTCGATGCGCAGTATCACGCCGCTGATTGCGTGCGCGGTACTCGGCTCGACTGCCGCCCGTGGCGCGGAGCCCGCATCCTCGGATGGTATTTCCCGCTGCCTGCCAGAGCACGCCTTGCACTGGAGAGGTGGAACCCTGCGCCTGGAGAACGATTTGTTCACGGGCACCGACCGCAACTACACCAACGGTGTGGCGCTGAGCGTGGTTTCGCGCGATCTGCAAGGCGCGCTCCGCCCGGAGTGTCTGCCCCAACCGATTGCCTGGTACACCCGCTTCATCGGCTGGGCTGATCCCGAGTTCTGGCGCGACTCTGGCGCCCAATCGGCATCGCAAAACATCGTCGTGCGCTTCGGCCAGTCCATGTACACGCCCGAGGACAAGACGCGCACCGATCTGATTTCCGACGATCGCCCGTACGCCGGCCTGCTGTACCTGGGTTTGGCATGGAATCACCGCGTCCACCCACAGGCCGCCAGCTATGAAATACTTGATGTGCGCGAACTGACCCTGGGCGTGATTGGCCCCTGGTCGTTGGCGGAGCAATCGCAGGATCTGGTGCATCGGGTGCGGGGCATCGATCGTTTTCGCGGCTGGGACAACCAGTTGCGCAACGAACCCGCGTTCCAGATGGCGATGGAGCGCAAGTTCAAGTCGTACACAGAGGGTGCCGTCCGGCCGGGGTGGAGCGGCGACGTGATCGGCAGCTATGCCCTGCGGATCGGAAACATCGAAACCGCAGCCAGCACCGGCATGGAATTGCGTGCGGGCTGGAACATTCCGAACGACTTCGGCAGCTATCCGATTCGGCCCGGCGCGGAGAATCGCCCGCCCTCGGGCGTTTCCGACCTGCGCAGAACAGAGCCTCAATCAGCGCGCGCGCCCAAACCCGGAGCGCATGCATTCCTGAATCTGGAGGCCAAAGCCGTTGCCTGGGATTTCTCGCTCGACGGGAATCTGTTTCGGCACAGCCATCACGTCAGTCGACGACCCTGGGTCGCTCAGGCAGCCATTGGCATCAGCAGCCAATGGATTGTTGCCGGGCATGGCGTGCGGCTTGCCGTGATGCGCGTCTGGAGAACCCGCGAGTTCGACCAGCAGATCGGCCATCACGCCTTCGGATCGATTGCGTTGAGCATGGAATTTTGAAATCCCGAAGCCATGCGCCCGCCTGCGAAGCATTCACCAACAACCTCCATGGAGAATCCCGTGAGTTACCTCTTGAACCCTCGACAGCTTTTGACGATCACGTTGTCAGTAGCCTTGGCCACCGCCACCACGGGACTGGGCGCGCAGTCCGCTGACGCTGCAAAGCCGATGGCGCTTCGCAGCGTCATGGAGCGACTTGGCCGTGACATGCAAGCCGTCACCGGTGCGATTTCCAAGGAGGAATGGACACTGGTCGCCGAGTTGGCGCCCAAAATCGCCAAGCATGCCGAGCCACCTCTGGGCGAAAAGATGCGCATTCTTGGCTGGCTTGGCACGGATGCCGGGAAATTCCGGGGTTTCGATGGACAGGTCCAGGACGCTGCGAGCGCCATGGGGGATGCCGCCAAGCGCGGCGACGGCCAGGCCGTTATCGCCGCATTCTCCAAGACACAACAAAGCTGCCTCGCTTGTCACCAAAGCTTCCGACAATCGTTCGTGGAACAGTTTTATGGGAGTCGCTGACACGCATTTGTCCCAGGCCGGTTTGTATGGGGCATCACGATGAGCAACTCCCAGCCGAGCCACATCCTGGTGCTCAATTGCGGCTCCTCAAGCATCAAGTTCGCCTTGTTCGATGCACAGGCGTGCCCGTTGCCGCGCCAGCCGCTGTGGCACGGCAAGGTGCAAGGGATTGCTGGGCCCGCGCCTGAGTACAGCGACAGTGGCACTGCGCAGCAGCGCATCCATCTGGACCACGAACACCCTCACACCGCCGCTCTGGCGTTGATTCAAGCGCGCATCGTGGCCCGACTCGATGGCCGCCGCATCGTGGCCATCGCGCATCGTGTCGTCCATGGCGGCAGCAGGTACTTCGAGCCAACCGTGGTGACCGATGGCTCCATCGCGGAGCTGCGGGCCTTGATTCCTTTGGCGCCGTTGCACCAACCCTTTCCCCTGAAGGCCATGAGTTTGCTGTTCGAGCAGTGGCCCGGAATTGTTCAGGTAGCGTGCTTCGATACAGCCTTTCACCGCACGGCGCCGAAGGTGGAGCAGATCCTGCCGCTGCCGTACTCGGCCTGGGAACGCGGTCTGCGCCGCTACGGCTTTCACGGCCTTTCATACGACTACATGAGCCACGTCCTGCCCGAGCGCCACGGTGATCTGGCACGCGGCCGCACCATCGTCGCGCACCTCGGCAGCGGGGCCAGCCTGTGCGCGATGCAGAACCTGCAAAGCATCGCCACCACGATGGGATTTTCCGCGCTCGACGGCCTGATGATGGGCACCCGTACCGGCTCGCTCGATCCGGGCGCCCTGCTCTACCTGATGGAGATCGAAAAGCTCTCACTGGAAGAAGTAGGCCGCACGCTCTACAACCAGTCCGGCCTGCTCGGTGTTTCCGGGATTTCGGCCGAGCCGCGCGTGGTGGTGAAGCACGAGAGCGATTCCGGCGAAGTCGGCGAACGCGCCCGCATCGCGTTGGCGCTCTACGTGCGCCGTATCGTGCGGGAGATTGGCGCACTGATCGCAGTCATTGGCGGCCTGGATCTGCTCGTGTTCACTGCCGGTGTCGGTGAGCATAACGCCTTCGTGCGCGAGCGCGTCTGCCGCGACCTGGCATTTATCGGCATCAAGCTGGATGCCGATGCCAACGCCATCGATGCCCCGGTTATCTCCACCACCGACAGCCGGGTGCTGGCCGCGGTGGAGCCTACCAACGAGGAATGGATCACAGCGCGCTATACGCAGGATTTGATAGGCGGCGCGTGATGTCCCAGCCAGGCCGAGCGCGCTCAACTCAACTGACTCTGTAGCCACGCAGGGATTCATCGACATCAAAGAGGGGAAATCGCATGACCACCGCTTCCACCATCCGCCAGTGCTGGCTCGCCGGCCACGGCCCCATCGTCCATCGCGACGAGACCATCAAGCGCATGGAAACTCTGGTGGCCCGTTTGATCGTCGACGGCCGTGTTGCCGACGAGACGACGGCCTACACCCTGCTTGCCGCCGCCGACCGCCTGAGCTGCGTGGCCATGAACGTGGTCGCGCACATGACCTATGCGCGCCGCATCGACCTTTCCGGCGCGGCGCTGTCAGCCGAGGACTTCAAGCCCACGCCCGAAGGCCACACCGGCGGCTCGCTGAACATGGTGCAGGCCTTCGTCGGCTACCTGCTGGCCAACGCGCTCACCGGCAGCACACGCGGCTGGATCATGGGCCAGGGCCATTGTGTCGCCGCCATCGAAGCGGTCAATGCGCTGACCGGCGATGTCTCGCCCGCGCAGCGGGGCCGCTACGACCGCAGCGAGCAAGGCCTGTCGCGCCTGTGTGCCGATTTCTATTCCTATGCCATCGATGCGCAGGGCCGCCCGGCCGTGCCGCTGGGCAGCCATGCCGGCCCCAACACCGCCGGTGCCGTGTCCGAAGGCGGCTACCTCGGCTTTGCCGAACTGCAGTACATCCACATGCCGCTGCCTGGCGAATCGCTGGTCGCCTTCCTCAGTGACGGCGCCTTCGAGGAGCAGCGTGGCCCGGACTGGGCGCCGCGCTGGTGGCGCGCGCAAGACAGCGGCTTCGCTGTACCGGTGATGATCCTCAACGGCCGCCGCATCGAGCAGCGCACCCAGATCATGCAGGAAGGGGGTGCGCAATGGCTGGCCGACGACGTGCGCCACAACGGCTTCGACCCGGTGATCGTCGATGGCCGTGACCCGGCCGCGATCGCCTGGGCAATCGTCGAAGCCGAGGGCGCGCTGCGTGCGTTTGCCGCCGATCCGGATCGCCGCTATCCGGCGCCTCTGCCCTACGTGATCGCCGAGACCGAGAAGGGCTTCGGCTTTCCCGGTGCTGGCAGCAACGTCGCGCACAACCTGCCGTTGGGCGGCAACCCCCACACCGATGTCGCCATGCGTGGGCGGTTCAACGAAAGCGCGGCTGCGCTCTTCGTTGCTCCGGTCGAACTCGACGCGACGCTCACCGCCTTCGCAACCCACGCCGCCCAGCAGCGCCCGCTGGAAAGCGCGCATCCGATGGCGCACCGCCACCCCGCTGCGCCCAGGCTGCCCGAACCGCGCTGGGAAATATCAGGCAGCGAAGGCAGTGCGATGACGGCGCTGGATCAGTGGTTCGTTGAATTCGCCAAAGCCAATCCCGAGCTGCGCATGCGCATCGGCAACCCTGACGAATTGGCCAGCAACAAGATGGGCGGCACGCTGGCGCTGCTCAAGCACCGCGTCAACGAGCCCGAACCCGGTGTGCCTGAGGATTTGCACGGCGCCGTCATCACCGCGCTCAACGAAGAGGCCGTGGCCGCCGCCGCACTCGGCAACAAGGGTGGACTGAACCTGATCGTCAGCTACGAGGCCTTCGCCGTAAAAATGCTCGGCCTGATGCGGCAGGAAATCATCTTCGCCCGCCACCTGCGTCAGGTCGGCCAGCCCGCCGGCTGGCTGTCGGTGCCACTCATCGTCACCTCGCACACCTGGGAGAACGCCAAAAACGAACAGTCGCACCAAGACCCGACGATCGGCGAAGCCCTGCTGGGCGAGATGTCGGACACCTCGCGCGTGTTGTTCCCGGTGGATGGCAACACTGCGGTCGCCGCGCTGCGCGAAATCTATGCCGGACGCGGGCAACTAGCCTGCCTCATCGTTTCCAAGCGCGACGTGGAGAACCGCTTCGATGCCGAATCGGCGCAACGCCTGATCCGTGACGGCGCGGCCCATCTGATCGGTGACCCCGCCGAGGCCGAAGTGCAGCTCATCGCGCTGGGTGCCTACCAACTCGACGAGGCGATCAAGGCGCAGCAGCACCTTGCCGGGATGGGCAAGCGCGCCTGCGTCACCGTCATCCTGGAACCTGGCCGCCTGCGCATCCCGCGCGATGCCATGGAAGCGGAGTTCGTCGATGAAGACGCCACTGTCAGCACGCTGTTCCCGCAAGGCCTGCCGCGCGTGATCCTCACCCACACGCGCCCCGAGCCCATGCTCGGCATTCTGCGCCGCATCGACAACGGCCCGACCAGGACGCACGCCCTCGGCTACATCAGCCGCGGCGGCACCTTCGATGTCCCCGGCATGCTGTTCGCCAACCGCTGTACCTGGGCGCATACGGTGGATGCCGCAGCGACCGTGGCCGGCTGGAATCGTGAAGCACTGCTCGACCCTGCGCAGCGCGCGGCTCTTGATGGCACCGGCGATCCCAAAGATTTATTGAGCCCGTGAGTCAGGTACGCGAATCCTGTGCCGGTCATGAAGTGCGCCGGCAGCTCCAGGCCGGTGGAGGCGATGTCCTCGCGGTCTGCGCCAGTTCTCAACTGCGCAACGTGCCCAGCAGGTTGCATGTCAGGATCACGCATCGCCTGCACCGCTTATCCAGTCCCTGTTCGTCCAGGGAGTCGGCGCGCTGCTGCATCGCCTGCTTGGTTCCCTCACCGGAGCCCAGGTTGCTCAGGCCCGCCCTGCTGCCATTCGAGCCGGGTGGCCCCGATCACGCGGGCCTGCCGCTCGATGGGCAGGTACGATTTCAGCTCAATGGCCACACCACCCAGACGCTGCACGTCATGGCGGCGGCCCTGCTCGGGCTGATCGTTCGGCACCTTCCATAGCCCTTCGACCACGCGCTCCATGGTGCTGGCACGGCGTGGTGCCTCCAAGTGCCCGAACGTGGCTAGACACTTTGCACGGGGGCGAATGGGCCTGCCTTGGGCATACCCTCACCCTGCTTGGCATGTCCTTCAATGGGGCAGCTTGACGGCCTTCCAGCCGCTGTGGCTGAAATACTTGCCGTAGGCGTTGGAGGCCTGCGCGACCTGCACCACGCCGGCGGCGCGCTTGCCTTCTCCGTGCTTGCCCTGGGCGGCCTCGGCGCCCGCCACCAGGTCGGCCACGATGATGTGCAGCTGGGCGTCCGCCTCGGGGGGCAACTTGCAGTTTTCCACCATGTAGGCGACCTGCTGGCCGACGGCGTTGCCGAAGGCGTCGTAGTCGGCCGCCGTGGCCTTGCCTGCATGGGCCGCGGGCAGGATTTTCGTCACCGATGCATGGACGGCCGTCATGGCCTGGCGCAGCGGCGCGTCGGTGTCCCATTTCTTGCCGGCGTTGAGTTGCAACTGGTGGGTTTCGGCGCTGCCGTGGCTGTCGTGCGCGCTCGCGGCCATCGAGGTCAGGGGGACTGCCAGGGCGGCGGCCAGCAGCAGTGTGGTGAGTTGTTTCATGGAAATGCTCCGTTGAAAGTTGAACCATGCAAGGTGGCCGTGCGGGTTGCCTGGCTGCCTTGCCCTCTTCAACGAAGCGCGCGTCTGAATGTTCCATGTGTTTTGCATCTTTGGTGCACGGCCTTATTTGCGGTGCAGCAGCTCCTCCTCGGTCGCCTCCTGCGCGTAGCGACCCAGCAACAGCTGCAGCAGGCGCTCGCGCTGGGCGGTGTCCAGCAGCTCGCGCTCGGCCAGCAATTGGGTGATCACGCGCTGCTGCTGCGCGGCCTGCAGGCGGGCAATGGCGGCCTGCTCGGCGTCGATGGCCGCTCGGTCGGGTGCGGCGGCGAAGATGTGGCGCACCAGGGCTTCGCGGCGGTGGCGTATGTCGTCCCAGTTGGATGACAGGTCGTGCAGGAACGGCGCCTCCAGCGCCTCCCAGCGCGTGCGTTGCCCGGGCGTGAGCGCCAGGTAGTCCGGCAGGTGCACGGCCGGCGCCGGGGGCGGCGCCACGCGGGCAGGGCGCAGCACGAGCGCCGCAAGAATGCCCAGGTTGAGCGCCAGCGAGACGGCCAGCAGGGTGCGGATCCAGGTGGGGTGTTTCATGGCAGATTCCTTGGCAGTCGGCAAATCTCGGTGGCGGCGCACAGCCCGCCCGGCGGCACGGGGTCGAACACGCGCGCCATGGCGGGGTCGGCGGCCGCAAACGTGGTAGGAATGGCTGCCCCCGTGCCCAGCAGCAGCCCGCCCATCCACAGGCCCGAGACCAGCGCCGCGCCAGCCGCCAGGCCCGTGGGCATCCAGCCCAGAAGGTCCCAGCCGGCACGCCGGGGCCTGGCGGCGCGCGGTGGCCGCCGGTCGCGCAGGCGCTCCTGCAGCTGCGCCGCGAGATCGAAGCCCAGCGTGGGCGATGGCAGGGCGTGCAGTTCCTGGCGCAGCGCCCGCAGCGCATCGAGCTGCTGGCTGCAGACAGGGCAGGCCCGCAGGTGGCTCTGCAGCGCGGCCTGTCTGCGCGCGGGCAGGGCGTGATCGACAAAGGCGGAAAGGTCTTCGATGCGTGGGCAGGTCATGGTGGCTCCTTGCGGTCAGCGTGGCATGTGCTGCAGCAGCCCGGCGCGGGCGCGGGCGATGCGGGATTTGACGGTGCCCAGGCCGATGCCCAGCACCTGGGCAATGTCCTCGTAGGGCATGTCCTCGATGTCGCGCAACAGCAGGATCTCACGGTGCTCCACCGACAGCCGCGCCAGCGCGCGCTCCAGCTCCGCGATGCGCTGGCGCGCCTGCAGCATGGCCTCGGGCGTGGGCGTATCCGCCGGTACCTGCTGATGCAGCGCGTCGTCTAGCGCCACGAACTCCACGTGCCGCGCGCGACGCAGCCGGTCCAGTGCCTGGTTGCGCGCGATGCGGAACAGCCACGTGGACAGCTGCGCCTGCGGGCGCCAGCTGGGCAGTGCCTGGTAGACGCTCAGAAAGGTTTCCTGGGTCAACTCGCGCGCATCCTCCTGTGACCGAGTCATGCGCACCAGAAAGCGGTAGATGCGATCCTGGTTGCGCGTCACCAGCTCAGAGAACGCCGCGACCTCCCCGCGCTGGGCGCGGGCAATGCAGTCAGTCTCGTCAAACTGGCTCGGTTGGGGCATTGGGGCGTTAACGCATGAGGAGCGCAAAAGTTCCATCTTCGGGCAAGCCCTGACGAACCCGTCTTCGTCAGTCCAGCCAGACTCGCGATTCGCTTCATGCTTCTCATCAATACGTCCGATGGGGGCATGTGGCAACGTGAACTGACCGTTGGCTCGATCGGATGAACACGAGGTGAACAGAAGGTTCAGTGTTGATTCACCCCCGGTTCGTCAAAATTATTGGCATCAACAGCTCTGATGCTGTGAAAGGAACCGACGATGAAACGAAACCTACACCTCAAGCCCCGGCTGGCCACCCTGGTGCTGGCCGTCGCGGCGCTGCCAGCGGTGGCATCCAGCGACTGCGATGTCCCGGCCGCGCGATGGCAGTCGCGCGAAGCGGTGCGCCAGATGGCGGCGCAGCAGGGCTGGCAGGTCGAGCGACTGAAGATTGACGACGGCTGCTACGAAATCCGTGGCACCGACGCCCAGGGCCAGCGCTTCAAGGCCAAGCTCGACCCCGAGACCCTGCAGGTGCTGAAGATCAAGTCGCGCGAGCGCGATGACCACCACAAAGACCGGGACCGGGAGCGCGAGCGCCGGCGCGACCACACGCCGCAGGATGCGGGCACTGCCCCTTCCTCACCCCTCTTTACCCCGGGCAGCGCGCCGCGCGGCCAGGTGCAATGAATCGCCTCCCCTCTTTCCAGGAGAACCCTATGTCCAAACCCCTGATCACCGCCATTGCCGCAGCTTGCGCGCTTGCCGTGCCCGCCCTCGGCCAGGCGCGCGAAGTCACCATTGCCACCCAGCTCAAGAACTACGGCGGCGACGGCGCCTACCTGGCGGTCTACCTGACCGATGCCAAGGGCGCCTACGCCGGCACGCTCTGGGTGGCCGGCGGCAAGGCCAAGTACTACAAGCACCTGGCGGACTGGAGCCGCCTGTCGGCCGGCGACGCCAAACGTCTCAATGGCGTGACCGGCGCCAGCGTCGGCGCGGGCCGCACGCTCAGGGTGACGGCCGATCTGGCCGACGCGCTGATCGACGCCGGCTACGAGATCCGCATCGACGCCGCCGTGGAAGACATGCGTGACAGCCCCTCCGAGGTGCGGCTGCCCCTGACGGCGGCGGGCGCCGGCAAGGCGCAGGCCGGCAAGCAGTACATCCAGTCGGCCAGCTTCCAGCTGAAGTAAGGAGCAAGGCATGAACTGGAAAGCCGTCCACCGATGGCTGGGTCTGAGCCTGGGCACCGTGGCCCTGGTGCTGGGCCTGTCCGGTGCCTTGCTGGCCCTGGATCCGGTGCAGGAGGCCTGGCAGGCGCCGACAGCACCGGCCGACCTGCCGGTGGCCACGCTGGTGCAACAGGTGCAGCAGGCCATGCCCGGCGTCGAGGAAATCCGTCGCCTGCCCTCGGGCGCCGTCGCCGCCTTCGGCTTCGACGGCGACCAAGCGCAGGCGCGCTACGTCGATGCAACCAGCGGCCAGCTGCTTGGCAACTACCAGCCCTCCAGCATGCCGCGCTGGGTCAAGAACCTGCACCGCGCGCTGCTGCTGGGCGATGGTGGGCGCTGGGGCGCCGCGGCCACGGCGCTGGCCATGGTCTTGCTGTCGATTTCCGGCCTGGTGCTGCTCGTGCGCCGCATGGGCGGCTGGCGCCATGTGGCAGGCCGGGTGCGCGGCACCCTGGCGCAGCGCCTGCACGTACTGGCGGGCCGGGTGGTGCTGGCCCTGCTGCTGTCCTCGATCACGGCGCTGACCATGAGCGCCTCGACACTCGGCCTGCTCGAACTGGAAGCCGGGCCCGAGCCCGACGTTGTTTCCAGCGCCAGCACGGGGGCCGACCTGGCGCCGGCGCAGCTACCGCTGCTGCGCGACCTCGGCGTCGGCGATCTGCACCGCGTCAACCTCCCCGATGCGGGCGACCCCACCGACACCTGGCAGGTGGCGACCACGCGCGGCCAAGGCTGGATTGACCGCCACAGCGGCGATACCTTGGCCTGGCAGGAGGCGACGTTGGCGCAGCGGCTGGACGACTGGGCCCGCGTGCTGCACACCGGCGAGAGCGCCTGGCCGTGGGCCGTGGTGATGGGCCTCGCGGGCCTCTGCGTGCTGCTGTTCTGGGCGAGCGGCGTGCTGATCTGGTGGCAGGGGCGCCGCAACGCGGTGCACATCGCCGACAACTCCCGCCTGCAGCAGGCCGAGGTGCTGATCTTCGTCGCCAGCGAGGGCGGCAGCACCTGGGGCTTTGCCCAGGCCTTGCATGCCGCGCTGGTACGCGCCGGGCGGCGCGTGCACAGCAGCGCACTGGAGCACTTCCAGATCACGCCCACGGCGCAGCAGGTCTTCATCCTGGCGGCCACGCATGGCGATGGCCAGCCGCCGGCGCATGCGTGTCATGCGCTGGAGCGCATTGCCGCGCAGGGCGGCAGCGGCGTGCCGGTGACGGTGCTGGGTTTTGGCGATCGCCAATACCCGGCGTTCTGCGCCTATGCACAGGCCGTCGAGCAGGCGCTGCGTGCCCAGGGGCATGCGAGCCTACTGCCGCTGGAGCTGATCCACCAGCAGTCGGCGCAGCAGTTCGCCCGCTGGGGCGAGGCACTGGCGCAGGCCCTGGGCCAGCCGCTGGCGATCGATTACCGACCCCGTCTGCCCGCCACCACCGCGCTGACGCTCGTCGAGCGGCGCGACTACCCCGGCCAGGCCGATCGGCCCACGGCCATCCTGCGCTTTGCCTGGCCGCGCCAGCCGTGGTTTGCGCGTCTGCTCGGCTGCGGCCTGGGCCGCTTCGAGGCGGGCGACCTGGTAGGTATCGTGCCACCGGGGAACGCGGTGGCGCGCTATTACTCGCTGGCGTCGGGCAGCGCCGACGGCTTTCTGGAAATCTGCGTGCGCCAGTGGCCCGGCGGCGTGTGCTCGGCGCACCTGCTGGGGCTCAAGCCGGGCGACAGCACGCAGGCCTTCATCCGTGCCAACCCGGGCTTTACCCTCAGCGGTCGACCGCCGAGCGTGCTGCTGATCGGCGCTGGCACCGGCGTGGCACCGCTGGCAGGCTTCATTCGGCGCAACGACGAGCGCACGCCGATGCACCTGTACTTCGGCGCGCGCGACCCGGCCACCGACTACTACTTCGGCTCCGAGATCGCGCGCTGGCAGGCCGAGCAGCGCGTGGCCAGCGTCAACACCATCTTCTCGCGCGTGCCCGGCGGCGGCTACGTGCAGGAAATCCTGCAACGCGACGCCGAACGCCTGCGCAAATTGCTGGCCGCCGGCGCCGCGGTGCGCGTGTGCGGCAGCCGCCCCATGGCCCAGGGCGTGGGCGAGGTGCTCGATGCGCTGCTGGCGCCGCTGGGCCTTGACGTGAACGCACTGAAGGCCAAGGGGCGCTATGCCGAAGACCTGTTCTGAGCCCTTGCACCGGCTGCAACTGCACGGGCCGACCATGGCCACGCGCTGGGCCGTGAGCTGCGATGTGCCGCCTGTGCTGGACACGAACGCACTGTGCCAGGCGCTGGCCGAAGCGGTCGAACAAGTCGATGCCCAGATGTCGCCCTGGCAGCCGGAAAGCGCACTGAATCAGCTCAACCGTGCGCCGGTAGGCGATTGGCTGGCACTGCCGGCGCAGATCCTTGAGGTGCTGGCCCGCGCGCTCGAAGTCTGCCGCCTGAGCGACGGAGCGTTTGATCCCGCCGTCGGCGCACTGGTCGATGCCTGGGGCTTTGGCGCGGCATGCGACACGCCGGACGCCGAGGCCATCCGCGCCGCGCGCAATGCCAAACGCCTGCCGACACCGCAAGCCCTTGAGCTGGACTTGGCCGCCGGCCTGGCGCGCAAGCACTCGCCACTGCAGCTCGATTTGTGCGGCATCGCCAAAGGCTATGCCGTGGATCGTATGTGTGCCGTGCTCACCGGACACGGCGTGTGCCACGCCCTGGTCGCACTGGACGGCGAGCTGCGCGCCATCGGCCCCCAGGCCAGCGGCGCGCCCTGGGCGGTGGCGCTGGAGAGCCCGCGTGCAGGCCTGCGCGCCGCGCACGGGGTGATCGAGCTGCAGGACCTGGCCGTGGCCACGTCGGGCGATTACCGGCACTTCGTCCAGGTGGGCCAGGCACGCCTGGCGCACAGCATGGACGGGCGCAGCGGCAAGCCGGTGAACAACGGCGTCGCCAGCGTCACCGTGCTGGCGCCCCGTTGCATGGACGCCGACGCCTGGGCCACCGCCTTGCTGGTGGCGGGCTCGGGCCAGGGCCTGGCCTTGGCGCATCGGCACGGCCTGGATGCCTTGTGGCTGCTGCGCCGGGGCGAGGCGCTGGTCGAGTTGGGCTCGGGCCGCTTCGCCGCTGCCGCATCGGCGGGTACGGCATGAACGGCGGGTGAAGAGGCTGTTCAGCACCGGTTCACCCACACCCGCGCAGACTGCAGCCACAGTCGATCGTGACTGCATTGCAACTCAAGGAGAACGTCATGCAAGTCGCCACCACCATCGCCTCCATCGGCATCGCCGCGGCCCTGCTGGGCAACACCGCCCTGGCCGGCGATCATTCCGATCGCACGCAGCGCCACGCCAGCCGCGCCGAGCGCATCGAAGCGCTGAACGCACCCTGGCAGGCCATTCCCAACTCGGCCGAGGCAGGCTCGCCCGGACATGGCTGGCAGTATTTCTTCAACCCGCAGGCAGCGCGCGCCGTCGTCATCAGCCCTGATGGCCATTACTACTTGAGCCGCGGCAAGGGGCTGCGCTGGATCGCCGCAGCCCAACCAGCGGCGGAAACGGCAACGGCGCCCTGGCAGGCCATCGCCAACCAGGCCCAGGCCGGCATGCCCGGGTTTGGCTGGCAGTACTTCTTCGACTCGATCGCACCCCGTGCGGTGGTGATCAGTCCCGACGGCCACTACTACCTCAGCCAGGGCGATGGGCTGCGTTGGGTGGCTATGGCGCAGCAGCCAACCGGTCGCGACGCATCCATCGGCTGACAAACGGTGCTGCAAGCAGGGGCAGCAAGAATCCATCAGCTGCTTTTTCAGAACCGGAACGAGGGTTGGCATCGTGGCAGCCTCGCCTGCAAAAGCGCGGGCTGCCACGTTCACGCCCGCATCCACATTGAGAGCCTCATGTCCAGAACCACTGAACGCTACCATCCAACGCTCATCACACTGCACTGGCTGACGCTGCTGCTGATGGTCGGTGTCTATGCCTTGATCGAGCTGCACGATGGCCTGCCCAAGGGCAGTGCCGAGCGGGCGCTGGCCAAGAGCTGGCATGAAAGCCTGGGCATCCTGGTTTTCGCAGTCGTCGTATTGGTTCGGCTGCCGCTGCGGTGGATGCTGGGTCAACCCAGTGAGCTTGCCGGTACGCCCGCGTGGCAGTCCCGCTTGGCCCATGTCATGCACTGGGCGCTTTACGGCCTGCTCATCGCGGCGCCCGTTCTCGGCTATCTGAGCCTGAACGCCAAGGGCGCGCCCGTGTCCTTGTTCGGACTCGAACTGCCTGGGCTGATGGCGCCTGACAAGGCGCTTGCAGGCGGCCTCAAAGAAGTCCACGAGGCAATCGGCACACTCGGGTACTGGCTGATCGGCCTACAAGCTGCAGCGGCGCTGGTGCATCACTACCTGATGCACGACACGACGCTGGCACGCATGGGCCTGGGGCGGGCTCGACTTGACCCAAACTCCAGAGACAGCCGCTGACCGGCTGCCGCAAAACCCTTGCCAGCTCCGGATCTGGACGCCGGCCGGAACACCGGCAGATCGGCTCAAGACGCCGCGAACTTATTCCACAGCACGATGAAACAAGCCATAAACAAACGCCGCCAAATCCCCCTGTCCATGCCAGACCCGGACCCGGCGGCCTGCTCGCTGGACATGCGCATGGCCGTTTGCCGCAAAGTCCCTCTTTTTGCCGATCTCGACGACGGGCAACTGGCGCAGGTCAACCGGCATTGCCAGGCCCAGAACTTCGCGGCCGGGGAGCCCGTCTACCTGGAAGGCGATGCCGCGACGCACATTTACGTGGTGGCGATCGGCGCCGTCAAGACCACGCGGCTGGCGGCCGATGGGCGCCAGTCGCTGATTGACTTGCTCACCCCAGGCGATTTCTTTGGCGCGCTGCCGGCGCTGGGCCAGCAGTTCTACGCCGACAGCGCCACCGCCTTGACGCCGGCCTGCCTGCTGGGCCTGGATGCGCCTGAGTACGACGCCATCCTGCAAGAAATTCCGCAAGTCGCTGTGGCCACGCTCAAGGGCGTGGCGCACCGGCTGACGCAGTCGCAGCACGCCATTCACATGCTGGCCGGGGCGCCGCTGGAGCAGCGCCTGGCAGCCTTGCTGCTGGTTCTTGCCGACAAGGTCGGCAAGCCCTGGAACGAGGCCATGCTGCTGGACGTGCCGCTGGCGCGCGAGGACCTGGCCGCCATGGCCGGCGCGGCCACCGAATCGGTCAGCCGCTTGCTCAGCCAGTGGCAGCGCGAGGGCTGGATCGACGCCGGCCGGCGCTGGGTCGCCATCGTCGATGCGGCGCGCTTGGAGCAAGTGCGCGACGGCATGGTTTGAGTCAGCGCCAAAGTCGGCTGCTGTTGATTGACGTTTCTCATGGAGCAATACGGCGGGCCTGCCTACAGTGAAGGCATCCCTCAACCAGACCGTCATACAAGGAAAAAACCATGACCAACACCAACACCCGCACCACCTTGCGCGCCGAGGGTTTTTCCTGCCCGTCCTGCGTGACCAAGATCGAGAAAAGCGTCGGCGCGATGGCGGGCGTGAGCCACGTCAAGGTGCACTTCGCATCGGCGCGCATCGAAGTCGACCACCACCCCGAAACCGTCAGCGCGGACGATCTCATCGCCGCCATCGCCAAGGTGGGCTACACCGCGCGCGCCTCGGCGTTCTGACGCACCACCATGGCCCCCGCGCCGCTCACTCCACGAGCAGCACACCGCCGCGCCCGGCGGCGGTGGCTGCCCCTGTCCCGCTTGACCACCTTCGGAGGCCAACCCCATGAACAAGATCAACGCATGGATCAACGGCCGCTGGACGACTCCCGCCTTGTCCGGCCTGCTGATCCTGGCTTCATTCACCGCATCCAAGGGCTACGGCGCTGCCCTGGCGGCCCAGTGGCTGATGGTCGCCGCCGCCTTCGTCGCCGGCGCGCCCATCGTGCGCAACGCCGTGCGTGCGCTGGCCGTGCGCCATATCAGCATCGACCTGCTGGTGAGCATCGCCGCCGTCGGCGCCCTCGTCATCGGCGAGTACTGGGAGGCGGCGGCCGTCACCTTCCTGTTCGCCATCGGCCACGCGCTGGAATCGGCCACCCTGAACAAGACCCGCGCGGCGCTGGCCGAGCTGATTGCCGTGGCGCCGGACACGGCCATCGTCATGCGCAAGGGCGAGCAGGTGGAAATCCCCGCCGCCAGCGTCGCCATGGGCGAGGTGGTGCTGGTCAAGAACGGCGCCAAGGTGCCGGTCGATGGCGAGGTGATCGCCGGCACTGGCGCGTTGGACGAGGCATCGATCACCGGCGAGTCGATCCCGGTGGAAAAGTCCAAGGGCGACCACGTCTTCGCCGGCACCATCTCGCGCGGCGGCTTCCTGCAGGTGCTGGCCACCGGCATCGGCGCCGACACCACGCTGGCGCGCATCATTCACCGCGTGGAAGACGCGCAGGACGCCAAGGCGCGCACGCAGAAATTCATGGACCGGTTTTCATCCTGGTACACCCCCGCCGTCGTCGTGCTGGCGCTGCTGGCCGGCCTCATCAGCGGCAGCGTGGTGCTGGGCCTGACCCTGCTGGTGGTGGCCTGCCCCGGGGCGCTGGTGATCTCCATTCCCGTGTCCATCGTCGCCGGCATTGGCCGCTCGGCACGCGACGGCATTCTGATCAAGGGCGGCGAGTTCCTGGAGATCGCGGCCAAGATCGACGTCGTGGCCGTGGACAAGACCGGCACGCTGACCAAGGGCCGGCCGCAGCTCACCGACGTGGTGGCGCTGGCGCCGGGCGTGGACAAAAACCAGGTGCTGGCCTGGGCCGCGCGCGCCGAGGCCGGCTCCGAGCACCCGCTGGCGCGGCCCATCCTGGAAGCGGCGGAGCAAGCCGGCATCCCGGTGGCCGCGCTGCCCGAGCACATCGAGCCCGTGATCGGCAAGGGCATCACCGCGCGCGTCGATGGCAAGCGGGTGCTGATCGGCAACCTGGCCTTGCTGGAGCAGTTCGGCGTCGCCGATACCGTGGGCGCGGACCGCCAGGCGCACGAACTCGCCACCCAGGGGCGCACGCCCATGATCGTTGCCGTGGACGACCAGGTGCTGGGCGTGATCGCCGTGGCCGACGAGATCCGGCGCGACGCCGCCGCCATGGTGGCCGCGCTGCACAAGGCGGGCGTGAAGAAGGTCGTCATGCTCACCGGCGACGTGAAGCCGGTGGCCGATGCCGTCGCCGCCGCCACCGGCATCGACGAGGTGCACGCCGGGCTGCTGCCCGAGGACAAGCTCGACATCGTCGCCCGCCTGCAGCGGGCCGGCCACGTCGTCGCGATGGTTGGCGACGGCGTCAACGACGCGCCGGCGCTGGCCACCGCCGACGTCGGCGTGGCCATGGGCGCAGCCGGCTCGGCCGTGGCGGTGGAGACCGCCGACATCGCGCTCATGGGCGACGACCTGCTCAAGCTGCCCGAGGCCATCTCGCTGGCGCGGCGCACGCTCTCCAACATCCGCCAGAACATCGTCATCGCTCTAGCGACCGTCGGCCTCCTGCTGACCGGTGTGCTGATGGGTGGGGTGACCATGGCCGCCGGCATGCTGTTCCACGAAGGCTCGGTATTGATCGTGATTGCCAATGCCATGCGGCTGCTGCGGCGCGCGACACCGGCGCACTCAGCGCCCTTGTCGACAGTGGCGAGAGAGTCGGCTCCATCCATTTGAGCGGTGCACATGATCGTTGCCTCGGCCTCTGGCATCTCGGTGCCAGAGGCCTTGTTCCCATCCCAGCCGCTGCACTGCCGCAAGAATCTTGCCGGAACCTGAGTGTTCGATGAATTCAGAAACAAGAAAGGACGAAATTAATGGGCACAAAACCCTCTTGCAGCTTGAGACTGCACGTTATGTTCTCGCTCAGTTCATCTGATCGACATCCCACGTCCCCGCCCCATATCCCACGACGCAACGCCATCGCGCATAGTCGTCGCAATCTGCTGCCCCAGCCGCTGCTCGATCACCGGCTTCCACGGCACCAGGCTGAACCCCATGCCGTCATCAAGCATGGCGTAGCGTCCGCTGGCAAGCATGACGGAACGCCTGTAGATCCCCGCCACGCGCCGGCCGTCGGCCACCGGGCGATGCTCTAGGCCAGTTTCTGCGGCAATATCCTTCGCGACCTGGGCCAGTTCGCGGCTGCGCAGCGTGTTCAACAGATTGCGGGCGAGGATGACGCGTTGGCCGCGTCGCTCGACCAGTCCCTGTTCGGCGAGGAAATCGACCCGCTTCTGCAGTGCGTCCTTGACCTCACTACCAAAGCCCAGGCCACCCAGCCCTAAGCCGCCACCGATCAGTTGCTGGTCGAGCCAGGTGGCTCCGATCACGCGGGCCTGCCGCTCGATGGGCAGGTGCGATTTCAGTTCCACGGCCACGCCGCCCAGGCGCTGTGCGTCGTAGCGGCGGCCCTGCTCAGCCAGGTCGTCCGGTACCTTCCATAGACCTTCGGTGACACGCTCCACAATGCCGGCGCGGCGCAGGGCTTCGAGCCGGCGGACGTGGGCCGCGACGACCTCCTGCGGGTCGCGTCCGGGCACCGCCTGACCCTGCGCGATGGCGAGGTGGTGGTCGGTGCGGTACAGGCCATCATTCGCCAGCGCCGCGATATTCTTATCGGCCGCGCGCATGTCGGCCGACCCCTTCACCTCCACCACGGCGCCGGTCGGATAGTTCGCCAGTTCGACGCGGGCGTTGAGCGCAACATAGTGGGCTTTGCCGTCCACCCCGTCGATGACCAAATAGCCCCGGTCGCGCAGCTCGTCAGCCAGCCCCTTGGCGGCCACACGGCCGATGACCCTGCGACCATCGTCGCCCGGCTCGAATACGGCCAGCTCGCGAGGCTCGCCATTCATGGCTCGCTGCATGGTGCGGATGATGTCGCCGCGCTCGCCCAGGGCGCGCAAGGTCTTCTCCGCATCCGAATGGACTGCCCAGGTGCCGGGCTGCACTTCATCGGCCAGGCCCAGACGTTGCAAACGCTGCAGGCGGCCGATCAGCAATAGGCGCTGGCGTTGCAGCCGCGGCTCGTTGAAGCGTTCAATCTGCACTTGACCGCCGTCGCCAAGCTCGCGCTTCAGCGTGCGATCCAGGCTCGTCCACCGTTCCTGCTCCACCTCACACTGCAAGGTCTGCTGGATCTCCAGCTCGGTGCGCGGCCCCAGCCACTCGGTCGCCAGCTCAGACGCACGATGCCGGAAGCCATCGGCGATGTAATCGCCCGCGATGATGAGATCTTTGCCGGTATCGTCGCGCCCGCGCACGATCAGGTGGGTGTGCGGGTTGTCGGTGTTCCAGTGATCGACCGCCACCCATTCCAGCCGCGTGCCCAGGTCGGCTTCCATTCGATTCATCAGGTGTCGCGTGTAGGTACGCAGATCTTCCAACTCGGCCCCATCCTCGGGCGAGACGATGAAGCGGAAATGGTGCCGGTCGTCGGCGCAGCGTTCCTTGAAGGCATCCAGATCGGCGGCATCGGTCTGCGGCCCATAGGCCCGGCCCGGCTCGCCATCGCGCCCCACGCCATCGCGCTCGATGTAGCGCAGGTGCTTGGCGAGCGACTGCGGACTGGCCTGGCGCTGGTTGACCAACAGCGTCTTGATGGTCACACGCCGAGATAGGGGCGTCAGCTTCGCGCCTGCGAAACGTGCCGCCGTATGGCCGCGCCCGAGGCGCGAGCCGGGTCGCTGGCCAGCGTGCTGGCCGTTGCCACCGGACGCGGCGGGACGGCGCGTCGCCGACTTGCCGCTGCTGGCCTTGCCGGCCTGCCTGAGCACCTTGGAAACGAAGCTCTGGCCTTGGCCCTTGCCCCGGTTCTTCGGGGCGCTGGGGCGCACGCGGAAATCGTCGTCGCGGCGGTCGGTCATGGCTGCGCTCCCTGCAAGTTCTGGCCGAAGTTGTGGCATAGGCGGTCGTGCGAAGCACGCGGACATGCCTGCATCGGCGCGGGCCTCGCGCCCCACGCGGCACGGCAGCAAAGCCGCTCCGTGCCGCGCCACCCCCACGTGCAGACAGGATTTCGACGCGGCCCAGTGCCGCGTCCTTTTGTCTTGCCTTCCGCCTTTGCCCCTCGCTGTCGCTCCGGGCGTCGGCGGCCCGGCGGCGCTGCGCTGCTTGCAGCCAGCGCGCCGGCCAACGCGCAGACCAGCGCGATGAGGGCCGCAGCCCAGGCGCGTTCGAGGCAAGACGCCTGCACGTTGGACGGCTGCGCCGAAGGCAGCGCGAGGCGCGGTGCGAATGCACCCGCACTGCACGCGCGACGACACGTGGAAAGCCACCGGACTGGCACGCCTGATAGCACGATGACGCGCAGTGAATCGGCGCCCATCATGGCCGTGTCTCCAGCCAGACCGGTCGCGCGACGCCGATCACGGCGGACGCGCTGACCGGCCCGAAGTACCGGCTGTCGAACGACGCCGGGTTAGTCACACTGAGCAGGAACAGTTCGCCGGGTTCAAGGCGACGGCATTGCTGCCAGGATGGCAGCGGCCGGCCCCAGCGGTCGGCAGGCAGCACGGCAGCCGAAGGCATGCCGTCGATGCGGACAACGCGGCCAGTGATACACACCTCCTGCGACGTGACGGCACCCACGCGCTTGAGCAACGGCACGCGCGCCGGCAGGTAGCCGCGCTGCGCGGCCAGCGCGGCAGCGTCTGGCGGCAGCGTGGTCAGGACGATGCTGCCCACGGACAAAGGACGTGGCAGCGAGTCAATGCCGTGGCCCTGCGGATCGACGCGATACCAGCCGACCGCCACGCTGTCGGACGGGTTGTAGATCAGGCGCGGCAGCGGATGCACGAAGGACGCCCAGGCCAGCGCAGCGAGGCCACAGGCGGACAAGCCCGCCAGCACGAGTCGAGCGCGCAGGCGCGAGCGAGGACGCGGCGGACTGCTGGTTGCACCGGCAGCGGCGGATGGAAGCGTCATGGCAGCGCCCTCCCGGTCAGCCAGGCGGCGTGCCGCTCGGCGGTGTATTCGGGCAGCGGCAAGCGTGCGGCGAGCCGGTTGGCAAGCGTGCGCCAGTACGCGGGCGAGACGGCGACCGGCGCAATGCCTAGCGCCTCGATGGCGTCGATGCGCTCCAACACGGCGCGCACCTGATCCTCGCCCTCGGCGTGCAGCAGCAGGCGCGCGCCCGGCTGCACGCCGGGAATGCGCTGCGCCGCATCGAGCGGCGTGCAAGCCTGCATCACCATGAGCTGCCAGCGAATCGTGCCGTAGTCGTTGGCCTGCCAGCGGATGCGGCAGAACATGGCGCCCGGCAGGAACACCGCGCAGCGCCGCCAGCGGTCGAGCTGGCGCGTGCGCGCAGGTTCGCCGAAGCGCAGGTAGAGCTTGAAGCGCGGTTCGATATAGGCCAACGCCACGCGCGTCAGCGGCGCGCTGGCAGACTGGACGGAAGGGGCTGCGAGCGCAGCGGTGGTCGCGAAGGCAATGGATACATTGGCAAGCGAAGCGGATGCGTTCATGGCGTGTTCTCCCTGCGGTGTTCTGAAAACTCGCGCTCCAGCAGGCCGCGCAGCAGGTCGGCCACGGTCACGCCTTGCGTGAAGGCCGACACCTTGATGCGCGCCCGCATGGCGGGCGTGATGTCGAGGGTCAGGCGGGCGGTGTAGAAGTCGCCCTTGCCCAGCGCATCGGCGTCACCCTGCCGAATCCACGCTTCTGCGTGCGGATTCGCAGGCGGACGCGCGCCGATGCCGACGCGCTTTGCTGCGCGTTTGCTGTTCGGTGGCGGCTTTGCTGTCATGTCGGCCACCGCAGCAGTTCATCCACCAGGGCGGTGATTTCGAGCGCGGCGGCGCTGTCAGGCGCCGTCTCGCGTGCAAGCCGACCAGCGGCCACGCTGTCGGCGAACACGATGCGTTGATGCACTTCCGAGCGCAGCGCAGGAAGCGGCTGGTCGGCGAGCGCCTGGCGCGCTTCGCGCCCGATCACCGTGGTGCTGACGCGCCGATTGATGACGAAGGCCGCGCGGAGCAGCGGCCGGAACACCTGCGCCTCGCGGATCAGCGCCACCATCTCGGCGCTGGCCCACAGGTCGTAGGGGCTGGGCTGCACCGGGATCAGCACGCGCTCGGCCGCCAGCAGCGCGGAGCGCGCCAAGGCGGCGATCCTGGGCGGCCCGTCGATGACGACGTGATCAGCCCGTCTGGCGAGTTCTGGTGCCTCTTGGTGCAGCGTTTCGCGTGCGAGGCCCACGGCGCTGAATAGCCGTGGCAAGCCTTGCTGGCTTCTGCGCTGTGTCCAGTCCAGCGATGAACCCTGTGGGTCGGCGTCCAGCAGGATCACCGATTGCCCCCGCATCGCCAGCTCGCCGGCAATGTGCGTGGCGAGCGTGGTCTTGCCCACGCCGCCTTTTTGGTTCAGCAGAGCGACGATCATGGCGCGGCCCTCCAAGCTGGAAAGCCTTGCTTCGATTCGCCTGCAAAACCTGTTATCTGGTGGCTGAGATTGCCTGCCGTTTCTGGCCGCATGGTGGTTGTCCACCGCAGCGGCGTTGCTCTACTAAAAGTTAGAGAAATTAAGTTAGGGAAGTTAGAGGGCGCGCAAACCCAATGCTGGCGCGGGTTTGCGGCCGATCGGCACGCCTGATAGCACGATAGTCCCACGCCCGATAGCACGATACTCCGCACGCCTGATAGCACGACACCATCCACAGGCTCTCCCGGAGTTATCCCCGTGCCGTTTGCGGCACGGGCCGGAAGGTCAGCAGCTCCATGCCGTTGTCCGACATCCGCTCGATACCCAGGACGTAGCCGGGCAGCGACTGCCGCGCGACGAGCGCGCGCAGGTCGCAGGCGAAGTCGTAGGGCTTCGCGGTGCTGCCGGATTTCTGGTGCAGGTAGCGAAAGTCGAACTGCCAGCCGTGCGCCTGCCTGCCGCCGTGCTTGCGCACCAGGCGGTACAGCCACCGCTCGATGCCGCCGGTCAGCCGGAAGTACGCCGGGTCGATGGTCAGCACCAGGGCCGCATCGAACACGCCCGCATAGAACCAATCCGGCAGGATCAGCTCGATGCCCAGCGGCGTGCCGCTGGCATCGGCCAGTTCCTTCCACTCGTTGATCCACGAAAAGCGATGCAGGCGCCGCCCCGTCGTCTCGCGGATGGAGGTGGCCACCGTGGTCGATTGCAGGCGATCCAGCGCGGCCTTGAGGCGCTGGTAGTCGCGCAGCGACTTGCCGCGCCCGATGAAGCGCAGGATCTCGTAGGGCGTGGCGCGCATCAGCCGCGACGGCCGCAAGCCTGCGTCCTTGGCTTCCACGATCTGCGAGGCCGCCCAAATGAGAATGTCCGCATCCCAAATCGTGGCGATGCCGTGCTCCTGCGTGCCTTCCACGCGGATCGTCACGTTGCCAGCACGGAAGTCGATGGGCTTGACTCGCTTCGACTTGCCGAGCGAGAAGAACGGATAGGCCATCAAGTCCTGGCTGTCGCGCGGCGCCATGTCGCCGGGCAAGGCGCGGAACAGGTCGAGCTGTTCGCGCTCCTGCAACGGTCGCTGCCGGGACGGCAGCGCGGTGCTGGACATGGCGATGGCCTGCCGCGCGCCGCCGATCAGCGCGCACGGCTGTCGGCCGAGTGGTGCTCGGCGTATTCGGGATCGGAGGTCGTCTCGAAACTGCGGTCGGCGGCCCAGGCATCGAGGTCGGCCACGGCGTACATGACGCGCCGGCCGAACTTGCGAAAGCGCGGGCCGCCGCCGATCACGCGCTGCTTTTCCAGCGTGCGCGGCGACAGGCGCAGGTACTCGGCGGCTTCGTCGTTGGTGAGATAGCGTTGGGGCTGTGCGGCAGCGGTCGAGACAGTGGCGGCAGGCCGCAAGGGAGCGAGACGCATGGTGTGAACCTCCATCGGTTGAAAGCGCCCGGTCACACAGCGCGACCGGATGGAGGCAGTCTCAGAAAACGCGGCCTTGCCGCTCAGGGCCGTTTTGCGTCGTCGTCAAGACGACCCTTCTCAAGCGGCGACAGTTGTGCTAAGCGGCGATAGCCGCCGCGCATCAACGCATCGCCGCGCCGCGTGAGGCGGCGCACCTTGGAGCGCAGGCCACCGTCGCTGTACCAATCGGCCACGGCGTCGGCACCGAACAGCCCTTCGCCGACCTCGCGCAAGGACGCGCCCGCCAGGGTCGCATCGAGCGCCTGTAGGGTGTGCAGCTCCAGCAGCGCCGCAGGCGGCGGCCTGGGCCGAGCCATTGGCGCCGGCGTGTCGGGCGCATGCGTGATGCCACGACCGCGATAGGCATAGGCCACCACCATGCCGTCTTCCAGGCCGGGCGCCAGCACGAAGCGCCGACAACGGCCGAGGCTTCGCGCAATCAGCGTCAGCCCCCTGCCGTCGTGCAGCAGTTGCTTATGGCCGGGGATGCGCCAGAAAGAGAAGAGCTCTGTATCCACGGGCGGATCGGCATCCGGGTAGAGCTGCACCACGGCATCGTGGCCGGGTACCCAGGCCGGATGCGCGTCGCGCGCATCCAGGGCCGGGTCTTCCAGCAGGCGCAGGCCCCAGCGCTGCGCCGCCTCCTGTGCCGCCCGCGGTCGGCGACGAAGGCGTTGCCAGTCGATCCGGTAATCAGGATGCCTGCGCAGGTACTCCCAGGCGAGCGCGAGCGTATCCAGCCAAAGGACATACAAGTACGCAGCGGTGGGATACCAATGCGCGACGTGGTGAGGATCGACCATGACGCCTCCTCCTGCGAACAGGAATCGCCGCCACGGCAGGACTACGCGCTACATCGCCATCGTCGAAACGTCATGGGTCAAGAAGGTGGATGGGGCTATCCGATTGGCTCCGATGTGTTGCGGTTGCCGCGGCGGCAGTGTCCCGATCATGGGACGCCGTACAGACCAAACTATCGCAGCCCGCGCTGGGCATCATGACTATTTGGATCAGACTGGAGCGGCTATGCCGCAAGAATCCCGATTGAGACCCGCCCGGCATGGCACCAGACTGAAAAAGTCACAGTAGGCCGAATTCAGTCCGGGATGGCTCCATCACGCTGGGCCAGCCGGGTGTACTCGGATAACGTGCGTGTGGGGCGGAAGTAGAGGTCACGCATCACAGGCTGCTGGCGCGGCCCGACGATGTCGGCCAGCTCGGACAGCTTGACGGTTCCTTGCGCCGGCATTCCGATTCCCAGGTCGATGAGGCCCCAGGCGGTGTCGCCATCGGCGGGATCGAGTGCGGCCAGCAGCCAGGTCACATGCGCGTCCGGCGTGAACAGCCGCACCACGGGCACCGGGTCGATGGCCTGGCCGGCGGCACGAGCCTCGCCGTTGGCGAGCAGTTGCGCGCGCTCCGGGACGGTGGCGAGTGGCTGGGGCATGGTTGGCAATCCCACAAATCCAATGATGCACGGATGCGGTTTCACGCCCAAGCGCAGAACCGCCAAACCGGATTTACGCCTTCGTGTGCAAGCACGGATGCGCTTGCGTGGCTTTGCTGGAACCAGCAAATGCGGATTTCCGTAAAGGCACGAAAACGTAGAACACCAAATGAACACTATAGATTGTAGCCCTATAGGGCGCAATGGGCTGTCATCTTGGTTTTTCGAGGGAAACCATAGGTGGCGGCTGGGAACTCATTGGCGAAGGCGTTGAAGACAGTCAGGAAGGCGCGTGGCTTGAGCCAGGAAGCCTTCTCTGACGTGTCCAGCCGCACCTATATGAGCACCCTCGAACGCGACCTGAAAAGCCCGACCCTGCATAAGCTGGCCGAGCTGTGCGAGGTGATGGAGATCCACCCGCTCACGCTGCTGACGCTGGCCTACGCGGGCGACAGCCCGCACAAGGCCGACGAGCTGCTGGCGCAGGTGCGCCGGGAGCTGGAGGCGGTGCTGAAGGAGCGCGGCGCGGCGAAGCCGCGCGCGTGACGTGGTGATGTGCTGCGAACAGCAGCACAGCGCCCCGCCGCGATGGGCGGGGCGCTGCGGCGGTCACGCCGCCTGGGGCTTGCTGCGCGACCAGATCAGGTCGTGCGTACCGTCCTCGCCTTCGATCAGGCGGGCATAGACCGGAGCCGGGAACGAAGGATCGTCGAGGGTCACGGACTTGTATTCCCGCCCGGCCTCGCTGGTCTTGTTCCACGCCGCGCCGATGTCGTGGCCGGCGGCTTGGAGGCGGAAGTCGGGGGCGTTCTCGCTGCTGCCCTTGTCGTTGGGAACCAGCTTGACCTTGACGTTGAGCGTCAGGGTGCGCAGCGTGCCGGTGAAGCCGTCTTTGTCTGCGGTGAAGGTGCCGATGTTGGCCATGATGATTTCTCCTTTCGGTTGAACAAGGTTCGCGCCCATCGCGTCCTTGTTGTGATCCGGCCGGCGGGGGACGGGCTGGCTGCACCGCTTGCGGTCGAAACGCAGTGGAGAGCCTGGAGGCGAAAAGAATTTGCTGCGCGAGGAAGCCGCGCAGCGGCGGGGAAATTGTTTTCGCCGGACGGTTGCAGCCATGAAGCCCGAGGCGCAGCCGCGCCCCGCCAGGATTCACAACGAGACAAGGACGCCTTGGGCCGAACCGCTCCGAAAGGAGATGGGGCCGACTCGGCATCCCCGCCCGAAGGCTTCGCCGGCTCGCCCGCTGACGCGGGCCAGGTCAACCACCCGACGACAGGCGAGAACGCCCCTGCCGCACCTTGCGGCGCCGCTCTTGAGGCGTGGCGTGGAAGCTCCATAGCGATGCCGGGCGGGTTGTCCGTGAACCTCCTTCGTGACGTGATGGGCAGGCACCGCCAGCGTTGAGGACGGCATGCACCTGCACAACCTGCCGCAGCAAGCGCCAGCGTGTTCGCCAGCGCCCCGTCCGTCGCGGCGGGGCGCGGGCCGGGCCGATCCGGCGCAGCCGGTTCGGCGGCATCGAGGGGCGCCAAGCATCGCGCGGCGGGGATAGCCCGCAGGGCTTTCCCCTGGAGGCAAGCGAAGCGCGCAGCGCCGCAGGCGCGAAGGCGTGAGGGATTGAAGCCGAATGGGCCGTGACGGCAAAGACGGCACGGGGCGTAGCCCGAAAGCCCGGCGGCGCTGCGCGCCGACACGCCCAGGCCGTTCCAGATTTCCAAGCAGGAAACGCGGACATGCCTCTGATGAAATGGGCGCGGCTTACGCTGCGGGGTATGCACGCGGCAAGCCGAAAACTGCGGGTGATTCCTGCGCACTGCGGGCGCTTCGGCTTGCAGGCCCATGCGGGCCTGCCATCGCCGGGCGGGAAGCCCGGTCACGTCAACGCCGCCGCCTGAACTGCCGTGATGGCGGCGGCGTTCCGATTCGGCTGTGGGCTTGGAACACCGGGCGCGGCCACTGCCGCGCCCGGATTTTGCGTCCACCGCGCCCAGGACGGTACGGCCTGGGCGCGGTGCTGATCGCGGTTATCCCTTCGTCTCGATGAGCCACCACACGGCACGCGGCAAGGCGCGGCCTGTGATGGGATGAATGTCGGTGAGGTCGGCGCGGGCTGTCCAGCCCGAGGGCGGACGGTAGCCGCGCACGTCGCCTGCGCCGTGCCAGCGGCGGGCGCGCACAGTGCCGGGGGCGTAGATCGCCGCCATGCGCGGGCGGCGGGTGGTGGTGCGGGTCATGGGGGCTTCTCCTTCCAGCGAAGCGCCCCGGTCGAGGCCGGGGCGCTTGCCTTCGGCGCGGGTCAAGCGGCCAGCGCCTCGGCGGGTTCATCCGCCATTGCTTCGGCATCTTCCGGGGCGTCCTGCTCCGGGCCTGCCTCCTGCGCGGCATCCTGCGGGCCTGCGGCCTTGAAGATGGCGGGCATCCAGCCCGTACCATCGGCCAGCCGCTCGGCCTCGCTGGCAATGTCGGCCTTCTTGAGCTTCGCCAGCCGGGTGACGGATTCCGGTGCGAACGCGCCCACGGCATCCAGAATCACGGCCTTCGGAACGTGCTTGAAGTAGCCTTCTGCGGTCGGCTTCCACCATGCGGCCATGTCGAGGCCCACGGCCTGCGCCAGTTCTGCGCCGGGCTGGTGCGGCGTGGCGCGAGGCGTCACCACGTCCACCGTGGAGGCCACGCACACGGCCAGCAGCCGCACCAGTTCGTCTTGCGACTTCGCCAGCAGCACGGCGAGCAGTTCGGCGCTGTCCTCCGGCAAGGCTTCACCTGCCACCTGTTGCAGTTCGCGCAGCGCCACGGCAGCAGGCGATTCCGGCCAGTCCGGGGCCATGCCTTCCAGCCGGTCTTGCGCCGTGAGGCGCACGCCGAGCGGCAGGCCATCGCCATAGGCGTCGGGCTGCAAGACGGTCTGCACCATGTCATGCACCAGCGCGGCCAGCGCGACGTGCGGATGCCGTGCGACTTCGATTTGCAGCGCCGCCGTGCGGTGGGCGCTCAATCGCTGCGCCAGCCGGTCGGACAGGCTCGCGGCCTTGGGCGCGTCGTCGGCGTCCTCGTGCTCGTCGTTGGCGGCTTCGCCTTCGGTGCTGCCGAAACCGCGCCGCAGCTTTTCCAGCGTGCGCAGCGCCTTGGCCTCGGCTTCGCGCAGCAGGCCGCGATGAATGACGGCCTCGCCGTTGCGGTCGATGGTGACGATGGCACCAGCCACCTCGCGCACCTCGGGCGCATAGCCTTGTAAGGCGTCCTCCGCGTCTTGCAGTTCCCCGACCACCTGATCGCGCCGCTGTTCCAGCTTCTCGGCCTTGGCCTCGTCCTCGGCGTCGCAGGCTTCTTCCAGTTCGGCGTCGATCTTTTCGAGGCGGCTTTCCAGCGAGGCGATGCGGCGGGCCTCGCGGGTGGTCGGCTCGCGGCGATGGCGCGGGGCGTTCTGGAACGCCTGCCGTTCCTCGTAGGCCAGATGCGGCACGGCCTCCACCCATGCCCATCCCTCGGCGCGCACGTCCTCGGCCAGCGTTGCCAGCTTGTCGCGCACCAGCGTTTCCAGCACTGCGGTATCGGTGAGGTAGGTTCCGGCATCGCCTTCCGCGAACAGGTCGCGGCGGATGCCGCCGCCTGCCTGCCGGTAGGTGTCCAGCCCGACGAAGCGCACCAGCGCGTGCGTGGCGTCGATTTCGCGCTCGGTCAGGCGCTCGCGCAGCTTGGACGGGCTGCGCTGCCATTCCGGCGCACCATAGAACGCGGCTTCCTGCGCGGCGTGGTCATCGGTGATGGTCAGGGCCATCAACTGTTCCAGCGTCACGCCACCGGCCCGGTAGTCGGCCATGAGACGCGGCGAGACGTTCGCCAGCTTCAAGCGGCGCTGCACCACCAGCGGGGACACGCCGAAGTCGGCGGCAATGTCCTCGACGGGCCGGCCTTCCTTGACCAGCGCGGCGAAGGCCGCGAACTGGTCGGCGGGGTGCATGTTCTCGCGCTGCACGTTCTCCGCGAGGCTGACGGTGCGGGCGGACGCATCGGCCACCAGCAGGCACGGCACTTCGTAGTCAGTGGGGATGCGCTTCTTCTTCGCCAGCAGCTTCAAGGCGGTCAGGCGGCGGTCGCCTGCCACCACCTCGTAAGCCTCGCCATCGGCGGAAAGGATGACGATCAGGTTTTGCAGCAGGCCGATGCGGGCAATGCTCGCGGCCAGCTCGGGGATGGACTGGCGCGGGGTCGTGCGGACGTTGCGCTTGGAGCGGCGCGGCAACAGTTGCGACAGCGGAACCAAGATCAGGTTCTTGGTCGGATCGGCCACTTCCAGCGGTGCGGCAGCTTCGATGGCGACGGTTTCGGTTTTGAGTACAGCGTTCATGGTGATAACTCCTTGCGGTTGGGATGCAGCAGCGAGAGAAGCGGCAAGGGCTGCTGCCTGCCCCTGCCGCGTGGGGATTCAGGCTTTCAACTGGCGCAGGCCATCGGCCAGCAGCCACAGGGCGCGATTGAGGCGCACGCTTTGGTCGATGCCCTGCACGGGCCGGGTGGTCTGGCGGCGGCCATTCGCGGCGCGGGCGGACAGGCCGCCTTTGGTCAAGTTCTCCTGCGTGCGGTTGAACACGCTCCACAGGTCGCGGCGGTCGTCGTCGTGGCGGCGTGGCATCAGGATTTGCGATTCCGTGATGGGCGCGGGCTTGTCCTCGTCGTACTTCAACGCCAGCGCAGCGCGGGCGAACACTTCGGATTCCCCGGCGTCGAGCGTGATGGCGCGCATGGCATCGCGCGATTCCTGCGCCCGGTCGAAGCCGTGCAGGACTTCGTAAGCGCCTTCGATGACGTGCCCGGCTACGTCGCCCTTGTGCGGCACGCGCACGTCGGCCACGGTGTCGCCGCAGACAAGGCCATTGCTGCAAACGAAGCGGAACATCCCGGCCAGCATCTGATAGCTGCTGGTGCCGTCATGGGAGTTCAGCAGGATGATTTCGTTGGCCTCGCGGCCGTTGATCTGGCTGGCGTGGCGCAGCCGGATCATGTGCTTGGTGTAGTCGCGGCGGTCGTCGTGGCGCACGCGGGTTTGCGTCACCATGAAAGGCTCGAAGCCTTCCCCGCGCAGTTCTTGCAGCACGGTCGCGGTGGGGATGTAGCTGTACCGCTCAGAGCGGCTTTCGTGCGGGGCGTCCGCGAAGATGGACGGGGCCACGGCCCGGATTTGGTCGTCGGACAAGGGACGTTCCGAACGCAGCACCGGGGAACGGGAAGCGAAGCGGGATGCGAGTTGCATGGCATTTCTCCTGACAAAGAAAAAAGGGGTTGCTGTTCACCGCACACCGGATTCCTAGATTCGGAAGCCCAGCCTTTCGGCGGTTCGGTGCGGTCGGCACGAGGAACCCGGTTGGCCCTGTTGCCACCGTCTTTCCTGAGTTCATCGCCCGCGACGGTCAGAGCGCGCGGACGGGGGCCGTCAAGGAGGCAAGCGCAGGGTTGGTGCGGCCCGCAGGCGCAGCCGAGGACACGGCCCTGCGCGCCTTGACGGCACACGGCCGCGGGCTACAGTCGCGGTGAAGGTGATGAAGTCAGGGGAGACGGTTGGACATGGCAACGGCCCCTCAGCACGCCGACAGCACGGCAAGCGAAGCGCGCAGGCCCGGATCTAGGAATCCGGGCCGGAGGCGTCAGCCGAGCGGAGCGAGGGAACGATGGAAGCCCGTCAGGGGCGAGACGCCGCAGGCGGCTCGATGCGCTACGCGCACGACAGCGCGACCGGCCATGTTTCTTGGCCGGGGACGCACGGACTCCAAGGCTCGATGTACAAGCTCATGCGCCAGTCATCGGGAAACAGGTTCGACAGCGGCTGCTGCGGTCTGGCCGATCCGGCGCAGCCGGTTCGGCGGCCTTTGAGGGGCGCCAAGCTCCGCGCGGCGGGGATAGCCCGCAGGGCTTTCCCCTGGAGGCAAGCGCAGCGCGCAGCGCCCCGTCAGGGGCACTTAGGCATCACGCCGAGTCGTCAGGACGCAGGCTGGATTCCGCAACCGGCATCCAAGGCGAAGTCGAGTTCAGGTAGTAGCGCCTGCCACGCGCATACAGCCCCGAAGGCTCGGTAGGCTGGTAGAACCCGGTGACGCGGCGCCGGAACTGCGCGCCAAACTCGTTGGTGTAGATCACCGCGTCGCCGATCTTGAAGCGCAAGGGCTGACCGTTCTCCGGCGCGAACGGCTTGAGCGCATCGTGTTGCGCCGTGATTTCGATGATGTAGTCGTGATGGCTGCTCATGGCATTGATCTCCTGCGAAGGTTGGGAAAGCGCAAGGAGCGCCTTGCGGCGCTCCAAGGGCTGGTTCAGACGACGACACGCCCGACCAACCGGGCATCGCGCGCGTAGGCGCTCAACCGCTTCTCGGCGCGGAAAGACAGGTCGCGCTCGATCGGCAGGCCCAGCCTGCCGCGCACGGTCGCCAGCTCGCCCAGGCTGACCCAGCCGATTTCCGGCATCCCCAGGCCCAGGTCGCAAAGACCAAAGGCGTGGTCGTGGTCATCGGGATCAATCTCGGTCAGCAGCCAGGTCGCGCCGGCATCCGGCGTGAACAGCTTGACGACGGGTGCCGGATCGAAGTCCGGGTTCTCCAAGGATTCGCGGCCGTTGGCCAGCAGCACGATGCGCTGCTCGTCAGTGATGAGTGCGTTGTTCATGGTGAACTCCTGAAAGGTTGCCGGGCGGAATTGCCCGACCCTTCCGGGGCACGGCGCAGCGCAAGCAGTCAGGGGTCAACGACGGCCGCCAGGACGCAAGCGCCATCGGCGCGCAGCCCTTGACGGCGAGAACGCCGTGGCACGATGAAGGGGACAGCAAGACCGCCTCCCTCGCACCTCCACGCACGCGGTTTTTGGCAAGCGAAGCGCGCAGGCCCGAATAGCAATCCGGGCCGGAGGCATCAGCGATGTGAAAGGCGGGCAGTTCTTAAATGCGCGCCCAGTCCCGGTGCAGATCGTCAACGATCATGGGATGACGGTGCCCGCCTCAGTCTGCTTGTTCGCGCAAGTGAGGATGATCTGGCGGTAGATGATCGTGGGCGATGTCGGAAGAATCACTAGCGGGCCAGAGCCACAGCGCCAGTCCCACTCCGACAAGACCAATCAGCGACATGATGATGAAGGTCGATTGCAGCCCAAAGGCAGCGCCGAAGCGACCGGCCAAGGGATAGCAAATGAGCCAACACGCATGGGACAGGGCGAATTGCGCGGCAAAGACCGCGGGGCGATCCTCGGGATGAGCGGAGCGGCGCAACAGCCGGCCGGAAGGTGTTTGCGCCACGCTGTAGCCGAAGCCGACCACCAACCAGATCACCACCAGAACGGCATAGGTCGGAATCATTGCCCCGGCTGCCGTTCCCACAACCAGCATCGTCGCTCCCGCAATCATGACAGGTCGATCAGCAATCTTGTCGAGCAGGCGAGGCAGCGCGAAGGCCGCAACCATCGACCCGCCTCCGAAGGCCGCCAGCGCCCACGCTACCTCGGATTCGCCCAGGCCAAAGCGTGCCTTCACGATGACCACCGTGTTCACGATCACCATTGACCCCGCTGCTGCCACAGCGAGGCTGATCGCCAGCAGACCCCGAAGGCGCGGCGTGGCGAGGTAAATGCGCGTGCCCCGCGTAGTACGATCCCATATGCCACGACACGGGCCGGGAACGGTTGTGGGAAGCCTCACGCTGACCACAAGCGCGGCTGACACGAGGAAGCCGAGAACCGTTCCGGCAAACAGGTTGTGGAAGCTGATGACCGTCAGTAGCGCGGCGGCCAGCATCGGGGAAATCAGGCTTTCCAAATCGTAGGCCAGCCGGGAAAGCGACAGTGCTTTCGTGTACTCGTCTTCGTCGGGAAGGATGTCCGGGATAGTGGCTTGAAAGGTCGGCGTGAAGCCTGCGGACGCCGCCTGCAAGACGAAGATCAGCAGATAGATTTGCCAGATTTCGCTGACAAAGGGCAGGCAGAGCGCAACGGATGCTCGTACTAGGTCAAGGGCAACGAGCAACGACCGTCGCGGCAGCCGGTCGGCGAACGCCTGCGCGACCGGGGCGACTCCGACATAGGCCAGCATCTTGATTGCGAGTGCCGTCCCGAGTACCGCGCCGGCATTCGCCCCGGCCAGATCGTAGGCAAGCAGGCCAAGGGCCACCGTCATCAGGCCGGTGCCGACAAGCGCAATCACCTGAGCGGCGAACAGGTGACGATAGGTACGGTTCTTCAGGACGGAGAGCATCGGCGGGCCTCAGAGCAGTTTGGTCAGTGCCTTCATTTCGGTCAAAACGGAGTCTTCGTCATGGGCCAGGCAATGGTCGATGTGGTCGTGGATCAGGACGCGCTTTGCGGCCGTCACCGCGCTTTCCACCGCCGCGAGCTGGCGGGCGATGTCGAGACAGGATTCGCCACTTTCGATCATCCCTATGACGTGCCGAAGATGACCATCGGCGCGTTTCAGCCGCTTCACGAGATCGGGATGGGTTGAGTGCTTGTGTGTCGCGTTCATGTGGCAATTGTATCCCCCCTGGGGGGATATGAAAAAGTGCGCCGCCCGCGAAGGAGCGACGCACCGAAGGCCGCACGACGCAATCAGCCCGCCGCCGGCGCTGTCATCGACTGCAACTGCTCGATCACGCCAGGCTCAACGAACACGCAAGCCTGCTCGTCCGCGATCGGCACGTTGAACACCTGCGCGAACACCGTGCGCCGCAGATGGGCCAGCCGGCCCGTCCGGTATGCCTGCTCGGGCTTCATGCGCCCGCCAGCCTGCGACCCGCTGCGCTGCGGATCGCATTCGACCAGCGCGACAAAGCCATCGTCGGCCAGCTTCTGATGCTCGGGGCACAGGCCCCAGCCGGTCGCCGTGTGGCGCTCCATGCTCGCGCGCAGGCGCTTGTCCAGCAGGATCGCGCCGGTGTCGAACGCCGTGCCGCAGACCAGGCAAACGTGCTGTTCGAGGGAAACGTGTGATTTGTCGTTCATGACGGTTCTCCGGTTGCAAGGGCGGAATTGCCCGGAACCGTCGCCCTCACGGCGCAGCGCAGCAGTCAGGGGTCGCAGACGGCCGCCAGGACGCAAGCGCGCAAGGCGCGCGCAGCCCTTGCACGGCGAGAACGCCGTGATACGGTGAAGGGACACAGCAAGACCGCCCCCTCACACCACCCCACGCACGCGGGTTTTTGGCAAGCGAAGCGCGCAGGCGCGGATCAGCGAGCCGGGCCGGAGGCGTCAGTGATGGAAGCCCGACAGGGGCGAGACTCGCGCAGCGAGGCTCGATGCGCAGCACGACAGCGCGACGGCGGTACGCCGGGACGCCCGACTGCTTGGGACAGGACTATTCGTTGTCGGTCTTGCGCTGCTCGATCTGCAACTGCGCCCGTTGCGTTGCTTGTTGCAGCCGCTCCACCAGCACGCCCCTCGGCGGCAAGGCGGTCAGGTACTCGGCGACGTGGATGCCCGACTTGTCCAACTCCAGCAATTCGATCTGCTCGCGCTTCTTGCCGGTGCAAAGGATGATCCCCAGCGGCGAGGCTTCCTCCGGCTCCCGTTCGTGCTTGTCCAGCCAGCGAAGATAAAGCTCCATCTGTCCCTTGAAAGCTGCCTTGAACTCGCCGACCTTCAACTCCACTGCCACCAGCCGCCGCAGCTTGCGGTTGTAAAACAGCAGGTCGAGGTGGAAATCCTCGCCGTCGATCTGGATGCGCTTCTGCCGGGCCACGAAGCTGAAACCCGCGCCCAGCTCCAACAAGAACGACTCCATTTCGCGGATGATCGCCGCCTCCAAGTCGCCTTCCTGCCAAGTGTCCCGCAGCCCCAGGAAGTCGAGGATGTACGGGTCGCGCATGACCAGGGCGGGCGACATGCGCTGCGCATCGCGCATCGTCGCCAGCTCGTGCGCGATCGTCTCGCCCGGCTTTTGAGACAGCGCCGTGCGCTCGTACAGCATCGAGTCGATGCGCTCGCGCAGCGTCCGGACGCTCCAGCGTTCGGCGCTCGCCATCTGCGCGTAATAGTCCCGCTGGAGCGGGTCTTTCAGCGGGATCAGGGCGATGAAGTGCGTCCAGCTCAATTCTCGTATCAGTGATACGAGAATCTGCTCGTCGGGGAAGGTGGCCGCGAACTGCACCATGCGGCGCAGGTTCTGCTCGGCAAAACTGCCGCCGTACTCCTTCACCAACTGCGCCGCCAGGGTGGGCAGGACTTCCTTGCCGTAGGCGCCCCGGCGTCCGTCCAAGACGTGCGTGCGGATGCGCTGGCCGATGCGCCAGTAGAGCATCGTCAGCTCGCTATTCACCGTCGAGGCGGCGCGCTTGCGCGCCGCCTCGATCAGTGCCCGAATGTCGCCCAGCAGCGCCGAAGGCGCTGCGGACGATGCTGCGGATGACCGGCGCGTGTTCATGCCGCCGCCTCCGCAAGCTGGCGCGCACCCGTGATGGCTTGGCGGCGGCTGGCCACCAGCTCGGCCGCATCGCGCACCGGCTTGTCCTCGGTGTGGACGTAGTGCATGAACATCGCCACGGTCTTGTGGCCCGTCAGCTTCATGCCCACTTTGGTCGGCACGCCCGAATTGGCAATGTCGGTGGTCGAGCGATGGCGGATGCCGTGCGTGCCGACGTGCGGGACGCCGGCGGCCTTGAGCACCCGGCACCAGCCGCCATAGTGCTCGCCAAAGGTCAGGTGCTTGGCCGGGTCGTTCGGCGATGGCAGGACGTAGGGGCAGCCCTCCCGGCGCGGCGCCGTCGAAAGCAGCCGATAGGCTTCCTCGCTCATGGGCTTGGAAATGCCGCCGACCTTGCTGTCGGGCCACACCACGCGCCGGTTCTCGAAGTCCAGCCAGCTCCATTCGAGCGGGCAGATTTCGGAGCGCCGGGCGGCGAACTCGAATTGCAGCCGGATCGCCAGCGGGATGACGTAGTTCTCCAGCCCCTCCGCCTCCAGCTTCTCCAACTGGCGGAAGATCCGCACCATTTCCTCGTCCACGATGAGCCGGGTTTCCTTGCCCGGCGGGTACATGGGGACGTGGCGGCACGGGTTCGTGCCGTCCGGGCGGTAGCCCCACACTTCGGCCAGGTTGAACATCTTGCGCAGCACGCCGAAGGTCTTGTTCGCCTCGGTCGGCTTGTAGGCCAGTTTCTCCATCAGCCCGGCAATGTCGGGCCGCTTCACGTCATGCACCTTCTTGCGGCCCAGCAGCGGGATGATGTTGCGGTCTATGACGCCCTGATAGCCGTCCTGCGTGCTGGGCTTGTTGCGCTTCTTGGAGTAGTCCTCCATGAACTTCTTGCACAACTCGGCCATCGTGGGCGCCTTGCGCGCCTCGGCCTTGGCGCCGCCGGGGTCGCCGCCCCGGCGAACCTCGGCCAGCCAGTCCTGTGCCTTGACTCGTGCCTGTTCGACGGTCAGCTCCCCGTACAGCCCCAGCGAGGGCTTGCGGGGCTGGCCGGAGTTCGTGCGGTACTGGAGCATGAACACCCGGCGGCCGGTCGGGGTAATCTTGCACAGGAAGCCGGGCACCACGGTATCTCGCAGTTCAACATCCTTGGCCTGGGGTTGGGCCGACTCCACGGCGGTCTTGGTGAGCTTGATCTTTGCCATGATGACTCCTCGGAACAACCCGGATTCCAGGAGCCAGATAGGAGCGGCGCGAGGGAAAACCGGGTCAAGTTTCAGAAAGCACCGGCATATGATGGACGCGCGTAAGTTATTGATAAACCTGCTGTATCTAGCTACGGCGCAGTCCAGCGAACTACCGGGCTGGAGTCATCGTGAAACAAAAAAACCTGCGCGTGGGCAGGTTTTAGTGCATGGAATAGGTGGGGTGATCGATGGGGCTCGAACCCACGACAACTGGAATCACAATCCAGGGCTCTACCAACTGAGCTACGACCACCATAAACGACTGCAACATCGAGACGCCAGAGACACACAACGTGGCGCGCCCGGCAGGACTCGAACCCGCTACCCTCGGCTTAGAAGGCCGATGCTCTATCCAGATGAGCTACGGGCGCAGATAGAGTTTCAAATTATGGTCGGAGAGGAGGGATTCGAACCCCCGACCCTCTGGTCCCAAACCAGATGCGCTACCAGACTGCGCTACACTCCGAGCTATCATCAGTCCAAAGGGCTGAATCAAGAGCCGCGCATGTTAGCTGTCGCCTTCGGGTCTGTCAATATTTCTGATGCCTTCGCGCAAGGCAGAAAGAATGGATTGCAGTTCCTGGGTGATGTCCTGCATGGACACGGCGAGAGGTGCGCCGTTCAGCGTACTTTCCAGTTGCTGGCGGGCGCCGCTGATGGTGAATCCTTGACCATAGAGCAGATCACGAATATGGCGGATCAACTCGATATCGGCGCGCTGGTAATAACGCCGGTTGCCGCGCCGCTTGACCGGGGCGAGTTGGCTGAATTCCTGCTCCCAGTAGCGCAATACATGCGATTTCACCGCGCATAATTCGCTGGCCTCACCGATGGTGAAATAGCGCTTGTTGGGAATTTCAGGCAACTGTTCCATGGTTTCAGGCCATTGTTTCAGGAGGCTTCGGCTTCGCCGCGCTCAAGCTGATGTTCGTGGCCTTCGACCAACGCCTTAAGCTTTTGCCCGGCGCGAAAGGTCACCACGCGACGGGCGGTGACCGGGATCACCGTCCCGGTCTTGGGGTTGCGTCCCGGACGCTCGCTCTTGTTGCGCAACTGGAAGTTGCCGAATCCGGAAAGCTTGACCTCTTCGCCCTGCGCCAGGGCAAGACGGATCTCATCAAAAAACATCTCCACGAGATCCTTGGCCTCGCGTTTGTTCAGACCCAATTCATCGTAAAGACGTTCGACCATATCGGCCTTGGTAAGCGCCATTGTGTTTATGTCCTTAAACTAATGCCAAATCGGGTTTGCAGTCGGGTGAGCGCGGAAGAAATCAGCGCATCGACGTCCGCATCGCCTAGAGTGCGCTCGTTATCCTGCAAAATCAAGCGGATAGCGATACTTGTAAATGTATCAGGTACGCCTTGGCCGCGATAGACATCAAAAACCTCGACTTCGCGCAGGAAGGCGGGGGCGTCTTTCCATACGCAGGCAACGAGTTCCGCGCTGCTGATTGCAGCGGGAACGAGCAATGCCAAGTCGCGGCGAATGATCGGGAAGCGCGAAAGCGCCTGGTAACGCGGGACGCGCCGTTGCAGCAAAATGTTTTGATCCAGCTCGAACAAAAACGCCTGTCCGGGCAAGTCGAGCGCCTTTTCCAGGCTGGGGTGCAACAGCCCCGCCCAGCCCAGCTCCGCGCCGTCCAGCGTCAGGCGCGCCGAGACGCCGGGGTGCAGGGCGGGGTGAACGGCGCGCTGCCATTGCACCCGCGCCTTCATGCCGCCCAGTTCGAGCAGGCTTTGGATATCGCCCTTAAGGTCGAAGAAGTCGGCCTTGCGCGCCTTGTCGCTCCATTGTTCCGGGCGTTCGTCGCCAAAAACCAGGCCGGCGAACATCGCTTGCTGTTGCAGTCCGTCGGCGCCCGGCACGAAGCGCAGGCCGCTTTCAAAAAGGCGGGCGCGGCTTTGCTGGCGGTTGAGGTTGTACTTGAGCGTGTTGATCAACCCCGCCCACAGGGTGGTGCGCATGGCGGCCATTTCCGAGGAGATGGGGTTGGCCAGGCGCAGCGGCTCGTGGTCGGGAGTGAGTTTTTGCAGCAGCGGGGCGTCGACGAAGCTGTAGGTGATGACTTCAAAGTAGCCGAGGCTGACCATGCGCTCGCGCAGGGCGTCCAGTCCCAGGCGGCTTTCCGCGCGCGCCTCGATGCGCAGCGGCGCGGCAGGCAGCAGGCTGGGCAGCTGTTCGTAGCCGTGCAGGCGCACCAGCTCTTCGATCAGATCGACTTCGATGTTGAGGTCATGACGATGACTGGGCGCGGTCGCCAGCCAGCATTCGGCGCAGCCTTGCAGCAGGATGCCGAGGCGGCCGAGCAGGGACTCCACCTGCGCATCGCTCAAGGCGAAGCCGAGCAGGCGTTCGATGCGCGCGCGGCGCAGCAGGATCGGCGGGCGTTGCGGCATGTGCGCATGGCTCAGCTGCTCATTCACCGCGCCGGGCGTGCCGCCGTAGAGCGTGCATAGCAGCTCCGTGGCGCGCTCGATAGCGATGCGCGGAAGTTCCGGATCGGTGCCGCGCTCGAAGCGATGGGCGGCGTCGGTGTGCAGGCCGAAGCGACGGGCGCGCCCGGCGATCGCCTCGGGGGCGAAATAGGCGCTTTCCAGCACGATGCGCGTCGTGCCCTGGATCACGCCGGAGTCCTGCCCGCCGATAATGCCCGCGAGGGCGACCGGGCCGCTGTCATCGGCGATGACCAGCATGTCCGCCTCAAGCTGCAAGGCTTTGCCGTCCAGCCCGGTCATATTCTCCCCGGCCTGCGCCATACGCACCGCAAGGCCACCCTTGAGGCGTTCAAGATCGAAGGCGTGCAGCGGCTGGCCGAGTTCCAGCATGACGTAGTTGGCCACGTCCACGATCGGGTGGATCGGACGCAGGCCGGAGCGGCGCAGATTTTCACACAGCCACAGCGGGGTGACGGCCTGTGCGTCCAGCCCCTCGATCACGCGCGCGCAGTAGCGCGGGCAGGCGGCGGGGGCGCTGACGCTGACCGCGATGCTCGCTTCGCTGGCGGCGGGGACGACCACCAACTCCGGCCCGCCGAGGCTCATGCCGTTCAGCGCAGCGGTTTCGCGCGCCAGGCCGAGAATGCTTAGGCAGTCACCGCGGTTGGGCGTCATGCCCAGTTCGATGATGTGATCGTCGAGCTTGAGGTACTCGCGCACTTCCGTGCCGATAGGCGCGTCGGCGGGCAGTTCAAGCAGGCCGTCGTTGTAGCCATCCAGCCCCAGCTCGGACGCGCCGCACAACATGCCGAAGGATTCCACGCCGCGCAGCTTGGCCTGGCCGATGTTCAGCCCGCCCGGCAGTTGCGCGCCGACGCGGGCGAAGGCGGCCATCAGGCCGGCGCGAGCATTGGGCGCGCCACACACGACTTGCACCGCTGCGCCCGTGCCGTCATCCACCTGGCAGATGCGCAGCTTGTCGGCATCCGGGTGTTGCACGGCTTCGAGAATTTTGGCCACGACCACGCCGCTGAAGGCGGGCGCGGCAGGTTCAAGCGCATCCAGCTCCAGTCCGGCCATAGTTAACTGTGCGCCGAGTTGCTCCGAGGTCAGGGCGGGGTTGACCCATTCGCGTAGCCATTGTTCAGAAAAACGCATGTTTGTGTCCCTTAATTACGCGAATTGCTGCAAAAAGCGCAGGTCGTTGTCGAAGAACAGGCGAAGGTCATTCACGCCATAACGCAGCATGGTCAGACGTTCCAGTCCCAAACCGAAGGCGAAGCCTTGGTATTTTTCGCTGTCGATGCCGACATGCGCCAGCACGTTGGGATGCACCATGCCGCAACCGCCGATTTCCAGCCAGCCGCCGTTCCAGCTCATGTCCATTTCGGCGGAGGGTTCGGTAAACGGGAAAAATGACGGACGGAAGCGCACTTGCAAATCGTCCTGCTCGAAAAAGCGTTGCAGGAAGGTTTCGACCACGCCCTTGAGGTGGGCGAAGCTGACCTGTTCGTCCACCCACAAGCCCTCGATCTGGTGAAACATCGGCGAATGCGTGGCGTCGGAGTCGCAGCGATACACGCGGCCGGGGGCGATGATGCGCAGCGGCGGTTGCTGATGCTCCATGGCGCGAATCTGCACCGGCGAGGTGTGGGTGCGCAGCAGGGTTCCGCCGTCAAAGTAGAAGGTGTCGTGCATGGCGCGTGCCGGGTGGCTTTCCGGGATATTCAGCGCGGTGAAGTTGTGGAAGTCGTCCTCGACCTCCGGGCCCTCGGCGACGGAAAAGCCGAGCTGGCCGAGCAATTCGACGATGCGGCGCAAGGTGAGCGTGACCGGGTGCAGGCCGCCCATGCCCTGGGCGCGGCCGGGCAGGGTGATGTCCACCGCCTCGCGCGCCAGGCGTTCGGCCAGTTCAGCGGCTTCCAGCGCCTGCTTTCGCTCGTCCAGCGCCTGTTCCAGCTTTTGGCGCAGGCCATGCAGGATGGCGCCCTGGCTGCGCTTCTCCTCGGGCGACAGCTTGCCCAAGCCCTTCATGACCTCGGTCAGCGCGCCTTTTTTGCCTAGAAATTGCACGCGCACGGCGTCCAGCGCGGCATAGTCGGTTGCAGTCAGGATGGACTGGATGGCGTTGTCCAACTCGCTTGATAGTGCGGAAAAATCCTGGGGCGTGTCAGCGGTCATGCGCACGTTCTCATGGTTTCGTAAAAATCGGGGGAGGTCATCAAAAAGGGCATTGTTACCCTGCCTTTTTGGATGATCTCAAATGCTTTGCACTCGGCAAAGACAAAAAAGGGGAGACCCTCAGGCCGCCCCTTGTTGCGTAACGACCCAAGCTGGTCGCCGGCTTATCAGGCCGCGAGGGCGCCCTTGGCTTGCGCTGCAATGGCCGCAAACGCCGCCTTGTCGTGCATGGCGATATCGGCCAGCACCTTGCGGTCGATGTTGATGGCGGCTTTTTTCAGGCCGTTCATCAGCTTGCTGTAAGACAGGCCGTTATTGCGTGCCTCGGCATTGATACGCACGATCCACAGGGCGCGGAACTGGCGCTTCTTCTGGCGACGGTCGCGATAAGCGTACTGACCGGCCTTGATGACGGCCTGCTTGGCGACGCGGTAGGTACGCGAACGGGCGGCGTAATAGCCTTTGGCCTTCGCGAGGATTTTCTTGTGACGGGCACGTGCGGTGACACCGCGCTTGACTCTTGCCATGGTTTATTTCTCCTGAACTTGAAGCGGATTAGGCGTAGGGCAGCAAACGCACGATGCCCTTGACATCGCTTTCGTTCACGTAGGCGGGCGAGCCGAGCTGACGCTTGGTCTTGCTGCTCTTCTTGGTCAGGATGTGGCGCATGAAGGCTGCGCCACGCTTGAAACCATGCTTGGTTTTCTTGAAGCGTTTGGACGCTCCGCTGTTGCTTCTGATTTTTGGCATCGTTTTCGACTCCAGTTCATGGGGCGAATCAATCCAGAAGAGATTGATCGCCCATAAGCTAAATCCCGTGGCGCCGGAGTGTCAGCGCTTCAGGGGCGGTTGGATGTTCTAAAACATCCGCAAGCCATGGTTCTTGAGGCCATGAGGCTTGCTCGCAGTGACAGCGCAATAAGCGAATGTCCTGCAATTTTTGCCCAATCGTTTGGATGACGATTGGGCGGAGAGCTGTAAATCAGTGCTTGCGAGGTGAAACCACCATCACCATCTGCCGTCCCTCAAGCTTGGGGCGCTGCTCGACGGTGATCTTGTCGCCAAGCTCGTTTTCGATGCGCTCATACATCTGCATGCCGATGTTCTGGTGCGCCATCTCACGTCCGCGAAAACGCAGGGTGATCTTGACCTTGTCGCCATCCTCCAGAAAGCGGGTGACATTGCGCAGCTTGACCTGGTAGTCGGCTTCTTCCGTGCCTGGACGAAACTTGACTTCCTTGACCTCGATGACCTTTTGATTCTTACGCGCTTCGTTGGCTTTTTTCTGCTGCTGATAGCGAAACTTGCCGTAGTTCATGATCTTGCACACAGGCGGGCTGGCTTGCGGCGAGATCTCAACCAGGTCAAGCTCGGCTTCTTCCGCCATGCGCAAGGCTTCGTAGCGGGAAACAATGCCCACCTGATTGCCTTCGGCATCAATCAGGCGAATTTCACGAGCGGTAATTTCAGTATTCAGGCGCGGTTCGTCGTCTTTCTTTTCGCGCGTTGGAGGTGCAAAAGCGATCTCTATGTCCTCAAAAAATCAATAAAAACAACACGGTCGCTTCAGTTGCGCTGAGCGATTTGCGTCTGGAGTTTGCTGATGAACTCATCCAGCCCCATGCTGCCGAGGTCTTCGCCGCTACGGGTGCGCACGCTGACCTGACGTTGTTCCACTTCGCGATCACCGACCACGAGTAGATACGGAATACGCTGAAGAGTTAACTCGCGGATTTTAAACCCGATCTTTTCATTGCGCAAATCCGCAGCGGCGCGCAAGCCCGCGTTTTTCAGCGTTTTTTCGACTTCCTGCACAAATCCAGCCTGTTTGTCGGTAATGCCCATCACGGCGACTTGTTGCGGAGCCAGCCAAAGCGGGAAGTGTCCGGCATAGTGCTCGATAAGAATGCCGACAAAACGCTCCAGGCTGCCGAGGATGGCGCGGTGAATCATTACCGGCGTTTTGCGCTGGCCGTCTTCGCCGACGTATTCGGCATCCAGGCGACCCGGCATGGAAAAATCCACCTGGATGGTGCCGCACTGCCAGTTGCGACCGATGCAGTCTTTCAGGGTGAACTCGATCTTCGGTCCGTAGAAGGCACCTTCGCCCGGTTGCAGGCGGTAATCCAGTCCGCGCGCTTCGAGCGACTTGGCCAGGGCGTCCTCCGCCTTGTCCCACAGCTCATCGGCACCGACGCGGTTTTCCGGGCGGGTGGAGAGGGCGAGGGTGACGTCGGTGAAGCCGAAGGTGGTGTACACATCGAACGTCTGCTCGATCAGCGAGGCGACTTCGGCCTGCAATTGTTCTTCGGTGCAGAAAACGTGTGCATCGTCCTGGGTGAAGCGGCGTGCGCGCATCAGACCGTGCAGCGTGCCGGACGGCTCGTTGCGATGCACGGTGCCGAATTCAGCGATGCGGAACGGCAGGTCGCGATAGCTTTTCAGGCCTTGGTTGTACACCAGGATATGGCCAGGGCAGTTCATTGGCTTGATGGCGTAATCGCGCTCATCCAGGTGGGTGGTGAACATACCGCCGGAAAACTTGCCCCAGTGGCCGGATTTTTCCCACATCGAACGGTCGAGGATCTGCGGGGTATTCACTTCCAGGTAGTCGTACTTGGCCAGATGGCCGCGCATGAAGCCTTCCACCTGGCGGAACAGGCGCCAGCCCTTGTCGTGCCAGAACACCATGCCCGGCGCCTCTTCCTGGAAGTGGAACAGGTCGAGCTGCTTGCCTATACGGCGATGATCGCGCTTTTCGGCTTCTTCCATGCGGTGCAGGTATTCGTCCAGCTCGGCCTGGGTGCCGAAGGCCACGCCGTAAATGCGCGAGAGCATGGCGTTCTTGGAGTCGCCGCGCCAGTAAGCGCCGGCCACCTTGGTCAGCTTGAACGCCTTGATGTGGCCGGTGGAGGGGACGTGCGGGCCACGGCACAGATCGGTGAAGTCGCCCTGGGTATAGAGCGACAGCTCTTCATTGCTTGGGATCGACTCAATGATCTCGGCCTTGTAAGCCTCGCCCAAGCCTTTGAAATAGGCGACCGCCTCGTCGCGGCTCATTACGCTGCGCGCAAGCGACTGGTCGGCCTTGGCCAGCTCGCGCATTTTCTCTTCGATCTTGGGCAGATCTTCGGTGGTAAAGGCCGGCTCGACGGCAAAATCGTAGTAAAAACCATTGTCGATCACCGGGCCAATGGTCACTTGCGCCTGCGGGTAGAGCTGCTTCACCGCCTGCGCCATCAGATGCGCCGCCGAGTGACGAATCACATCCACGCCTTCCTCATCCTTGATCGTCAGGAATTGCACTCGTGCGTCGTGCGACAGAGTGCGGCTCATGTCCATCAGCGTGTCATCGACCTTGGCGGCGATACAGGCTTTGGCCAGGCGCGAGCCAATGTTGTTGGCGATATCGAGCAAGCTGACAGGATGCTCAAAATGACGCTGCGAGCCATCGGGAAGGGTGATATTCGGCATGGAGAGTTCCTCGGTTCAGTGGCGCCCCCTACCACGGGGCGCGTAATACACAAAGGTTGTAAGAACCTGTTTACGATCTCGCTGAACGGGGCATCGCTTCGTAAAAAGCGCCCTCAAAATGCTCACATAGTTTCTCTATGCTGCGCTTTTTCGGTCGATTTTTTCTCACGCTGCATCCGCTGGTCAAAATCGTAAACTGGCTTCAAGCGACTTGCAGTCGCACAAACGAAAAGAGCACAGCGTAAGCTGTGCCCTTGGAATTGGTAGGCGCGATTGGACTCGAACCAACGACCCCCACCATGTCAAGGTGGTGCTCTAACCAGCTGAGCTACGCGCCTGTCGAAACAGATCGCGCATTCTACAAGCCCTTGTTGAGATGTCAACATCTCTTTGACAAAGGGTGTGAACCCACGAAAGCGCTGCTGCTATCATCGGTGCGATGAACAACAGCAGCATCATTGCAAGCAGCAGCATCCCGGCGCCTCGTGTCCGCAGTTTTGCGGCTCTGATGGAGCTTTATGAGGCGAATTTTATTTTACTGCGGCGACTGATGCCGCTTTTGGCGCGGATGGAAGGCTTATTCTGCGCTCAGGGTAGGGGCGGGCTGCCGCTGTACGTCGAAATTCTGGAGCAGGATCGTTTCACCACTGTGCTGCGTATGTTTTATCGGTTTTCCGGCGAGCAGGGCTCCCTGTATGAGGCCCCGGATATCCATGTGCGCATTTATCACGATGCGCGCGTGGCCGAAGCTGTGGCAGGTCGCCTGCGTGGAAAAGAGTGCGTGCCCAAGAGTCGTTCCGGGGAGCGCTGTCTGGATGTGCGCTGGCGGCTCAACCGTTTTTTGTACAAATGGCTCAGGCATTTTTTGCATCGTCAGTACGACTTTGAAAAAAAAATTGAACCTTTGCTTCTAATTCTTGACTAATCTGCTCAGGAAGTTCATATTCCTGACAAACGAGCTAAGGTAAAGCTCTACACATAGGTCAAGCTATTGGGAGACAGCCATGAGAGTATCCACGAAATCACGTCACGCCATTACGGCCATGATGCACCTTGCAGCGCACCGCGGGAGCGGGCCGATGACTCTTGCTGAGATCGCTCAGGTTCAGGGGATGTCTCTGTCTTATCTTGAGCAGCTTTTCTCACGCCTGCGCAAGCACGGTCTGGTGAATGGCGTGCGCGGGCCGGGCGGCGGTTATTGCCTGGCGGGAAACCCCTCCGAGATCAATCTGGCGCAAATCATGGATGCCGTGGATGATCGTTCCCCTGCGGAACGCGAACGCTTTTTCGCCTCGTACCGTCGTGGCGCACGAGGCGAGGCGCATGATATGTGGCATGATTTCAGCCAGCGCCTGTATGGCTTCCTGAGCGATATGAGCCTTGAGGATTTTGTGCGCACGCAATCGCCCGTACTGAGCGCGCCAAACAATATCCGGCGCAGTGCGGTGTCTCCCGCGATTTCGCGGGCTGCCTGATTTGAAGATGAAGTTAATGAATCGGCCGACACCGTTGCGGTGAAAGCCGGTGTTTTGGGATGGTCGAACCTATGACGCTTAAACTGCCGATTTATCTTGACTACAGCGCAACCACGCCGGTTGACGAACGAGTCGCCAAAAAAATGTGCGATTGCCTGACTCTAGCGGGCAATTTTGGCAACGCAGCCTCACGTTCGCATGTGTTCGGCTGGAAAGCGGAGGAGGCCGTTGAAGATGCACGCGATCAGGTCGCTGCGCTGGTCGGCGCTGATCCCAAAGAAATCGTTTGGACTTCAGGAGCCACTGAATCCAACAATCTGGCCATCAAGGGCGCCGTGCAGTTTTACAAGAAGAAAGGCCGCCACATTGTCACCATCAGCACCGAGCACAAGGCGGTGATTGATACTTGCCGCTCGCTGGAGCGCGAGGGCTTTGAGGTCACTTACCTTGACCCTGAGCCGAATGGCTTGGTCGATGTGGAAAAATTCGCGGCGGCTTTGCGTGAGGATACGATTCTTGCTTCCGTGATGTTCGTGAACAACGAAATTGGCGTGATCCAGGATATTGCAGTTCTGGGTGCTATTTGTCGTGAAAAAGGTGTTATTTTTCATGTGGATGCAGCCCAAGCCACGGGCAAGGTCGCTATCGATCTTGAGAATCTTCCCGTTGATTTGATGAGCTTCAGTGCGCACAAGTCCTATGGGCCGAAGGGTATCGGCGCCTTGTATGTGCGCCGCAAGCCTAGGGTGCGCGTCGAGGCGCAAATGCACGGAGGAGGGCATGAGCGCGGCATGCGTTCCGGCACCCTGGCTACGCATCAAATCGTTGGCATGGGCGAAGCCTTCCGTCTTGCCGGTTTAGAGATGGCTAGCGAAAACGAGCGTATTCGCGGATTGCGTGATCGCCTGTGGGCAGGCTTGTGCGACATGGAAGAGGTTTACCTGAACGGTGATTTCGAGCAACGCGTGCCGCACAACCTCAATGTGAGCTTCAACTATGTGGAAGGCGAGTCACTCATCATGGCGCTCAAAGACATTGCCGTATCTTCCGGTTCCGCCTGTACGTCGGCCAGCCTGGAGCCCAGCTATGTACTGCGCGCGCTGGGGCGCAACGATGAGTTGGCGCACAGCTCCATTCGTTTTTCGCTTGGACGCTACACCACGGCTGAAGAAATCGATTACGTGATTGCCCTCGTGAAAAGGGCGGTCGGAAAATTGCGTGAACTTTCTCCTCTGTGGGAAATGTACAAGGATGGCATCGACCTGAGCAGCGTGCAGTGGGCGCACCATTGATACAAATACGAGGATAGGAAAATGGCATACACCGATAAAGTCATCGATCACTATGAAAATCCGCGCAATGTCGGAAGCTTCGACAAGGAAGACCCGAGCGTAGGCACTGGCATGGTGGGCGCGCCCGCCTGCGGCGATGTCATGCGCCTGCAAATCAAGGTCAACGAAGCGGGCGTCATTGAAGACGCCAAGTTCAAGACTTATGGCTGCGGCTCGGCGATCGCCTCAAGCTCCTTGGTGACTGAGTGGGTCAAGGGCAAAACTTTGGACGAAGTCAAGCAGATCAAGAACAAGGACATTGCCGAGGAGCTTGAATTGCCCCCGGTGAAGATTCACTGTTCAGTCCTGGCGGAGGACGCGATTGCAGCTGCAATCGCCGATTATCAAAGCAAACATTCAGCCGCCTGATGTTCTGTCGATAAAACACCCTATCAGCCGTGGCAATCGACAGACCCGCGCCGACAAAGCGCATGTCCTTGAGCGTGCCGCGCGGCGGAGTGACAGATAATGCACCGCGCCATTCAGTGACGCCAACGCTTTCCTGAGTCTCATCAATGACTTGGGTTGCATTCGACCCTGTTGAAAGTTCGCATAATGCATAGAATTGTCGAATTCCTGCGCCGTTATGTTGCGACTGGTCGCCAGCGGCTGCAAATGTGTCCGCCGGGCAGTCTTGCGGGATGCGTTGAGGGCTAGAACCCAAGTCCCCGTCAGGCTCAGGAGACCTTCCCGCAGGGCGGGTCCCTTCCTGCGCCTGACAGGAGACGCCTGCGCCATTCCGCGCGAGGGCGCGCGGGTTCGCCGTGCATCCTGCACTCTGCGCGGCATCCATGCCTTGCAAATCCGTTTGGCGAGAAGAAGCAGGGGCAGGGGCTTTCGATTCGGCAGACGCAGGAGCGCCGGAGGGGTTCGGATTCCGAACCGTGGCGGCGCTGACCTTGGAGGGCTTGGCAGCGTCCGCGGAAGCTCGTCCACTTGTTGAAGAATGACCTAGCGCCGTTTGCGCATGGCAGGCTTCTGCGGAGGCTTCACGTTCCAATTTGGAACGCTTGACCCCACGAGCTAGCGCCGCTTGCGCTTGGCGGGCTTCTGCGGAGGCCGTACAGGGGGCTTGGCGGGCTGTGGAGCCGTCGAGCTGGCCAGTTGTTGAAGATGTGGCTTGAGGAACTGCTGGACGGTTTCCTGCATGTGCCTGCGGATCGAGTCCGAGGCCGATAGACCCCGCAGCTCGGCCACTTGTTGATACTGGTGCTTGAGGTCGGATTCGACCCGAACCGTCAGAAGATCGCGCTTCATTGTCGCCCTTTGGATGTTGTCTATACACGCCAACGCTACCATAGCGCGGCTTATGCTTGTCTGTATAGACAATTGGGGCGGACAATTCGGGAAAATGGCCTAGATTCTCGGTTCTTGGCTTTTTGTCTATACATGCAGAAGGCGCTAAATCAGCGTTTACGGCATCGTGTATAAACAAATTCGCGGGTTGCGTCCCACTTGTGTAAGAAGAGACAAGCCCAGAGACGGGCGCGGGCTTCGCCGCCGCGCCATCCCCGGATACGATTGGATGCTGCAGCGTCCGAGCCGATGCTTGGGCGGAGATTTGGGACTCAAGGCGTTTGAGCATCACGCGCAGCTCGTCGCGTTCCGCCAAAATCCACTTCACGGCACGAATATCCCCAAGGGATAGGCCGTAGGGAGCCTGGTCATGGAACAGCTTGCCGTCACGCAGACGGAAGCCTTTGAACTGCGGGTCAAAGTGCATCAGTTCACCCGAAAGAAACAGCAAGAGTTTTTGCACCGCTAAAGGTGCGCGGTTATCGGCTTCCCAGCGTCGAAAGGTTCGCACATCCACGCCGCACGCCTTGGCCGCGCCTTCCAGCGACAGACCCGCGCCGACAAAGCGCATGTCCTTGAGCGTGCCGCGCGGCGGAGTGACAGATAATGCACCGCGCCATTCAGTGACGCCAATGCTTTCCTGAGTCTCATCAATGACTTGGGTTGGATTCGACCCCGTATAAAGTTCGCATAATGCATATTATGTTAAATTGTGTGCAGCAAAGGTAAACGGGAGCGGCAGTACGCTGCCTCAACTCCCGTTTTATGTTCGATGAGCGTCTCGCTAATCCGGTCTGGTCTGCTCAGCAATCAACGCTGGTTTTACTCGCGCGAGCGACCGACCTGATTGCCGATCAGCGCCCCGGCCGCGCCACCGACGACCGCGCCCGTGACCGGGTTGCCGGACTGATTGCCAATGATCGCACCCGCGCCAGCGCCGATGGCGCCGCCCGTCAGGGTGGATTGCTGGCGCGTATCCATTTCCGCACAGCCGCTAAAAACGACTGCGCTCGCAGCCAATAACGCAACGACCAAACGATTTTTCATTTGAACACCTCCACGTTTGCCCCGAAAGCCATGAGCGGCTCTCGAAAATAAGCCAATTACAATAAAATACTTGGAAAATCAATCTTCCGCGCCATTGTGACGATTGATGAAGAAACCTGTCGCAGCACCGACGCCCGCACCGATCACCGCGCCGGTCACAGGGTTGCCCACTTGGTTGCCGATGACTGCGCCGCCTGCCGCTCCCACAGCCGCGCCGCTGAGCATGGCTTGATCGCGTGAACTCATATTGGAGCAACCGCCCAAAAAAATCAGGGCGCTTGCAAGTAGAACGCTGGCTTGGATGGATTTACGCATTTTTATCTCCTTAGTGATGCCGCCGGTGTCCGACTGCTGAAAAAACTCCCAACGGCAGGATATACCCTGATGCTGATGAATTCATCACTAAACTAACGAGCGGCTGATGTTACGGCTTGGGCTGCAGCGCATTCAGGGCGGAACCGAGCTGCCCTGCTTCGCTTTCCTTGAACTGCTGGATGGATGTGACCTTGCCCGCATCGGTACGAATCAGCGTTACGCTGTCCTCCGCACGCGGCAGCATGGCGGTTTGCTCCGCCTTGGCGCCGATGGCGATGCGATAGGCGTAGTCGCGCATTTTGGGCAGGGCGACCATTTCGGTAATGAAACCTGGCATGGCGCTGATGTCGGCGATGTAAACCACCCTGCGTTGCGCCATGTAATCTGCGGCCTGCTGTTTGAGATGGCCGTTGATCATTTCGGCAGCGGATTTATCGGCTGTAAAAACAATGGCTTGCAAATCATGAGGCATTTGCAGAGGCTTATCGTGCTGATCATTGAGCTGGAACGTCGGAACTGCATCCCCGACTTTCAGCACGGCGCTATCCGCGAACAGCATGCCAGGAACAAGCAGTAATCCCGCGATTAGAGTACGCATCATCATCTCCGCCGAGTTTAATAAAACTCACTTATACCTGTATGCGACTCAGGAATAAACCATTCATCTCATGGGCATTATTTTCCGCGTTAAGTTCTTGGCATTGCAGCGAGCACGCGGCGAGCCGCATCCACGGCGACATCGATATCAGCGCAGCCATGCGCGCCGGAAACAAAGCCTGCCTCATAAGCGCTAGGTGCAAGATAAATCCCCTCTTGCAACATGCCGTGAAAAAACGCCTTGAAGCGCGCCATGTCGCATCGCCCTACTCCTGCAAAATCCGTGACTTCGTCTTCATCGGTAAAGAACAGACCGAACATGCCGCCCACATGGTTGGTGGACAGACCGATGCCCGCGTCCTTCGCCACGTCGCGCAAGCCATCACACAGATTCTGCGTGCGTGCGGCCAGCGTTTCGTAAAAGCCGGGTTCCATCACCAAGGACATGGTCGCCAGCCCCGCCGCCATGGCGACCGGGTTGCCGGACAGCGTGCCTGCCTGGTACACCGGCCCCAGCGGGGCGATGTACTCCATGATCTCGCGGCGTCCGCCAAATGCGCCAACCGGCATCCCGCCGCCGACGACCTTGCCAAGGGTGCTCAGATCAGGCATCACGCCGTAGTGTTCCTGCGCCCCACCCAAGGCTACGCGGAAGCCGGTCATGACTTCATCGAAAATAAGCACCGCACCATGCTGGGTACACAGGGCGCGCAAGCCTTCCAAAAAGCCCGGCTGCGGCAGGATGCAGTTCATATTGCCTGCCACTGGCTCGACGATCACGCAGGCGATCTCGCCGCCCTTGTCGGCAAAGACCTGTTGCACCTGCGCCAGATTGTTGTATTCCAGGGTCAGGGTGAGTTCGGCCAGCGCCGCCGGCACACCGGGCGAGCTTGGAACGCCCAGGGTCAACATGCCCGAACCGGCCTTGACCAGCAGCGAGTCGCCATGGCCGTGGTAGCAGCCTTCAAACTTGATGATCGTGTCGCGCCCGGTATAACCGCGCGCCAGGCGAATGGCGCTCATCGTGGCCTCGGTGCCCGAACTGGTCATGCGCACCATTTCCAGCGAGGGCACGATCTCGCACAGCAGATCCGCCATGCGCGTTTCCACCGCCGTCGGCGCACCGAATGACAGACCGCGCTCAGCAGCCGTCTTGACGGCGTCGATCACCGCCGGGTGCGCATGTCCGGCGATCATCGGCCCCCAGGAACCCACAAAGTCCACATAACGCTTGCCATCCACGTCGAACACATAGGCGCCCTGGGCGCGCTCGAAAAACACAGGGTCGCCGCCCACGCCACGGAAGGCGCGCACTGGCGAATTCACGCCGCCGGGAATGTGTTTCTGAGCTTGAATGAACAGGTCGTGCGAACGTGACATGGGGTTAACTCCTTGAAATTTAAGTTTTATGTTAGAAAAACGCGAGAGACAAGCATGTTCGCCACTCTCCGTGACCTCTGTGTGCTCTGCGGCTTATCACCCAAAAAGCGGCGCAAATCGCCGCGCGGCCGCTTCGCCATCGTTGCTGGCGAATACAGCGGAAATCACTGCCAACATGTCCGCCCCCGCTTCGAGCAGCGGCGCAGCATTATCCGCTGTAATGCCGCCAATCGCACAGATCGGGATGTGTAACTGCGCCTGGGCTGCACGTAATAATTCAACATCGGCCTTGAGCGCATTGGGCTTGATGTTTGACAGGAAAAAGGCTCCAAAGGCGACGTAATCCGCGCCCTGATCTTGCGCCTGCCGGGCGAGTTGCAGATCGTTGTAGCAAGACACGCCGATGATGGCGCCCTGCCCCAGGCGCTCCCGCGCAACGCTCAAGGCGGCGTCGTCCTTGCCGATGTGCACGCCATGCGCGCCGACCTCCAGGGCGAGTTCGACATCATCGTTGATGATGCTGATTGCGCCATGTTCACGGCACAGATAGACCATTTCGGCGGCGAGTTTACGGCGCAGGGCGGGCAGATCGCGTTTGTCGCGGTATTGCACGATGCGCGCGCCGCCACGCAAGGCGGCGGCGATGCGCTGGCAAAACTCGGAGTCGGGGATCAGCGCGCTGTCAGTAATGACGTACAGGCCATGCAGGGCGGATGATGACGGCATCAGGCCAGACTGCGCGCCATATGCGCAGCGCCGACAATGGGCGCGCGCGGTTCCAGTACCACTTCAACCGGGATGGTTTCCAGCAGGCCGCGAAAACGTCCCTTGTGCAAAAAGCCTTCCATGAACGCGCCGCGTTGCAGGAAGGGCAGGATTTTCGGCGCAATGCCGCCGCCAATCAGCACGCCCGCCGTGGACATGGACTTGAGCGCCAGATTGGCCGCCTCGGCGCCGTAGATGCGACAGAACATTTCCAGGGCGTGAATGCAGAGCGCATCCGCACCGGCCAAGGCGCGCGCGGCGATTTCGGCGCTGGGGTCAGCGGCGGTTTCAATCGCCTGCAGGGCGGCGGCATCCGACTTGCCTTGCGCGGCGTCGCTCAGATAGCGCCAGATATTGAACAGGCCTGGGCCGGAAAGCACGCGCTCCACGCTTACATGCCCGCCGAGGTGCTTGCGCATATAGGCCAGCAGACCGTCCTCATCGGCGGTGGTCGGCGCGAAACTGCAATGCCCACCCTCAGTCGGCTGGGCGTGGTAGCCTGCGCCATCCCAGAACAACAGGGCTTCACCCAGCCCGGTACCGGCGGCGATCACGGCGGTCATGCCGTCTTTGCTGCGGCGCGTATTGGATAAGGCGATACGCTGCGCGGCAGGCAGATGCAGCATGCCCAGGGCTGCGGCCTGCAAATCGTTCAACAGGCGTACCGGGCAGTCCAGCCGCGCCTCCAGTTCGCCTTCGTCCAAAACCCAGGGCAGGTTGGTGGTCAAACAGCGGCGCTCAACCACCGGGCCAGCCACGCCGAAAGATGCACCGTGCAGCGCCGGGCGATGCTCATGCAGGAAGTCTTCGACAATGTCCTCGAAATGCGCACGCTCACGACTTGGATAGGATCGCTCGCGCTCGCAGACAAGTTGTCCTTCATGCAGCCCATACAGAGCCAGAACTGTTTTGGTGCCGCCAATATCGCCTGCCAAAAACATAAACGCTACTCCTCAAGCAAGACTAGATGCGCGTCGGAACCCTGCGCTACCAGGAACTCCAGCGCGTGCGTGACAAATGCGGCAACCTCATGCGGCGGGCGGCGATAGAACGCCTCCCAGGCCAGGTCGCGCACTTCACCGTAGCGCCCGGCGTCGGCGCTGTGCGCATCCAGCCAGGCCAAGCGCACGGCATGGCCGATCAACACGTCCAGCACCAGATCGTCCTCAAAGCGAAGATGAGGGTTGGCCTGCAACACGGCCACCAGGGCACCGATGCCTTCAATCACCAGTTGGCGATATTCGCTCGCCAGAATCTTGTTGAGCAAATGATCGACGCGCAAGGCGAAGTTCTTTTCCCAGGCCGTGTTTTCCGACAGCAGCTGTGCGCTGTCCAGACGATTCTTGCGATTGTATTTATCGCCGATGACCAGGGCGCGACAATGGCGCAGCACGTCCCACACTTGGGGATAGAAGCGTTCCGGCAGACGACCGATCGCTCCCTTGGTTTGCCGCCATTTCAACCAGTCTTCGACCGCAGCCTGCGCGCCCTCCCCGTGCATATCCGCATTGAATTGCACGGCGACGACGCTGCCCGGCGTAGCGGACAAATGCAGGGACTCGATGCGCCCCAGGCTGCGCTCCTCGTCGCCGAAATGCTGCAGCATGTCACGCAGGCGTGCAAACAGGCGATGCGGCGGCTTCTCCAGCAGGGCGTCGAACGCGGCATCCAGCGACAAATTGCGCTCGGTAGCCAGTCCGGCGATCATGATCTGCAATAAATGCCCGACGCGCAGAGTGAGGATGTCGCGAATCAGGTCGTATTCGTTCTTGGCGATATGCCCAAGGTAAACGATCAGCTCCTGGGTCAGGATGCGCTCGCGTTCGTCCTGACCGCAGAAGTTACGGATCATGTCCAAGGTTTCCAGATTGCCCATGGGGCGGTTGATAATCGCCTTGCGACTGTAGGCTCGCCCTACGGCCAACTGCTTCTGGCGCACCAGAATATCCATCACCGCCACCTCGAGCTGGGTGTCCACTTTGCCCAAAAGATCCGCCGAACGGCGCAGAACGCTCCATAGCTGCAAGCGCCCGGCGCGCTCGAAGACATCCTGCGTCAGGTCGCGCAGCAATAAGGCTTCACCGCTGCCGGGATGGCGCAAGGGGGTGACATAGCCGCCGCCATGCCTGGCGCACAGGGTCACCAGATACTCGATTTGCGCATAGGGCTGAGCGCTGGCCGCCAGCGCCTTGAACAGGTTTTCCGATCTGTCCTCCAGATTGAGCGCGGCGTATTGCGCATGGTTCAAGGGAGTCGGCTTCTCATGACTTTCGGGCAGGAAACTGGTCTTGATCGCCGTGCGCGGCAGGCCGTCGTCGGCCAGACTGAAACTTTCCGCGGTATAAACATGCTCCGCCGCACAATTCTGCATCAGCTGATTCAGGCGACCGGTGCGCACCGGGTAGCCTTCGAGTTCGCCATCGTGCAGTTCACGCAAAAGTTCAAGCAGGTATTCGCTGTCTTCAGCGTTGAGCATTTCGCAGGTAATCCACAAAGTCACCAGCGGCATGCCCGGCTCACGCCAATAACGGTGAACGAATCCGATCTCCAGGCGCAGGCGGCGGGTCAGGTAAATGTTGTCTTGATTGAGATAGAAGTCGTCGCGATCCAGCATTTGCGGCACGAACACCACGCGCTGACCCGCCAGGGAATACACCTTGGAGGTGGTCAGAATGCGCATGCGACGCGGCGGTCTGCCGCTCATGCCCAGCTTGAAGCTGCGCCCGAGCACGCTGAACAACTCGATCAGCTTGCGTGAATGCGCGACCTTGACCGGACTGACCTGTTGCAGAACCTCGGCCTGAATGCCCACGCTTTCCAGCCGTTCCTGCACATGCAGGTTTTCCGCCAGCACGGCGACCTGTACCGGGCGGTGATAACGCTTGCCCAGACGCAAACGCCGCCCCAGCGGATCGATGTCCGCAGGGTGCAGCAACTCGTCCTGAATCAGCTTGCCGAGAATGAACAGGCTTTGCGCCCAGACCAGGGGCAGGTTTTCGTTGGGCTGGCGCATCTGGCTGCCCGGCTGCAAGCGTTCGGCCTCGATATGTTCGGCGGCGACGAAGTACAACTCGGGCAGCAACTCCATGCCATCCTGCTCAACGGTCAGGCGATTGAGCGCTTCGCGGTAGTAATTGGCCCCCACCGATTTGCCCAGGAACAGATTGTTGAGCAAAAGATAGGTGAAAAACAGCGGCCACTCGGACTCGATGTGCTCGAACTGCTTGAGTTCATGCGGCTCGTAGTGCAAACGACTGGGATCTTCGAGCACGGTTTGATGCCCGTCGAGCAAAAAGCGCTTGCAGCCAAAAGCGCCCTGCAGTTTGTTCACCACTTCGCGCTGGGTTTGCTCGACCGCCGCCATATTGCGCACGGCGAAGGCGGGGAAACCGACCACCGACAACAGGGCGGCATCGACTTCCTTGGAATTGGATTCGCGCGGCAGCAGGGTTTTCAGGGTGATTTCCGTGCGCGCGATCTCATCCGGCAAGACATGCACGGTGGATTTTTCATCGCCCTCGCCGCCATACAGATCGAAGCCGTTCATCGCCTCCAGCGCCGCCAGCGCCATGCCGATCGAACTGGAGTTCAGTTCGCGGATGCCATGGTTGGTTTTGTGCCCGCGCTCCCAGATGCCGTAATCCGGCGTGGAGTAGGCGCGACCGATGTAATACACCAGGTTTTGCACAAAATCGACTTCATCCTGGTTGAACACGATGCGCAGGCCGGAGGCGGTCATTTGCGCCATCATCAAAAGATAAAGCGAAGTCGCATCCAGCTGCAAATGCCCCCAGGCATCGTCCTTGACCACTTCCGCGCCGGTTTTGGTGTCGTACTTGGCGTGCAGCGCATCCAGCGCGTTCTGCGTTTTCTTGAAGGCCTCGACCTTGTGCGCCTGACGCATCATGGCGAACAGCAGGCCGCGCATCAGCTTGACCACGCTCTGCTCCAGCAGATAGGTGCGCGCCGGATCCTGATCGGCGCGACGGTAGGCCAGCCCCATGCCCCATACGGCGAGAATGCTGTACACATTGTCGCGCACCCAGGCGTCGGTGTAGTCGCCATGCGCGCTGACCGCCGTGCTGGCGGGCAACAAGCCGGTCACGGGGTGCTGGCGGGCAAGAATGATGCGCTCGACTTCCGCGTCGATCAGGCGCAGGCGGCGAAGCTCTTCATCCTTTTCCGAACGTTGTGGCGCTCTTTCGCCCCAGCTTGCACGGTGGTTGTTCTCAGAAGAATGCTCGTCACTCATGCCCGGTTCCTGTTTCAATGTAGTCGAGATGACGGTGCGTGGCTGCCGACATGCGGCAAGGCGGCGAACAGCGCTGCCGCGTCCACGCGATCGAAGCGGAATTTTGCATTGCAAAACTCACAATCCACCTCGATCGAACCCTGTTCGGCCAAGATGCTTTCGATCTCGGCGATGCCTAGGTTGCGCAACATTTCCTCCACGCGCTCGCGTGAACAGGAGCATTTGAAGCGCACAGGCTCGGCGTCATACATGCGGCGATCTTCCTCGTGAAACAAACGGCGCAGCAGATTTTCGGCGGGCAGGGCAAGCAATTCCTCACGGGTGACGGTGTCGGCCAGCGCCTGTACGCGAGTCCAGTCCTCCTCGTCGCTCTCGGCATGATGCTCAGGCATTTTCTGCACCAGCAGACCCGCCGCATGCTGTGCGTCCGCTTGCAGCCACAAACGTGTCGCCAGTTGTTCCGAACGTGCAAAATAACCCTGCAAGGCCTGTGCCAGGCTATCGCCTTCCAGCGCCACGACGCCCTGATAACGCTCGCCGCGCGCAGTTTCGATGGTCATCACAAGGCGACCGCCCTGAACCAACTGCAAGCCCTGCGCTGCGTCAGCGTCAGGCGAAGTTTCGCCATGCCAGCGCGCCAGACCGCGCAGTTCGCGGTTGGACGTGACTTGCATGACCAGCAAATGCACCGCCAGCGGGGTTTCCTTCGCCCCATGACTATTGCCCTCAACATCGCCCTCGCCTTCTGTTGGCGTTTGTTCGCTCATGAGTTGCAAGGTGAGCTTGCCGTCGATCTTCAGCGTGGCGCCCAGCAATACCGCTGCCACAGCTGCCTCGCCCAGCAACGCAGCGACGGCAGGCGGATAGTGGCCGCGTTGCAGCAAGGCTTGCCAGGACTGATCCAGTTGCACCAGGGAACCACGCACCGGCGCAGCGCGCTCGTCGTCCGCACTGCCCAGAAAGATGAAGCGATGCAGAAGATCGCTCATTCCGCGCTATCCAGGCGCTGCTTGAGCGCCGCATTGAGTTGCGCCGGATTGGCCTTGCCCTTGGCTGCGTTCATCACCTGGCCGACCAGGAAGCCGAACACCTTGTCTTTCCCTGAGCGGAATTCGGCCACCTGTTCGGGGAACTGCACCAGCACGGCATCGACCATGGCGATGATCGCCGACTCATCGGTGATTTGCTTCAAGCCCTTCTTGTCGATGATGGCATCCGCCTCGCCTTCGCCCGCCCACATGGCCTCAAACACTTCCTTGGCCAACTTGCCGGAAAGCGTGTTGTCGGCGATACGCTTGAGCAACCCGCCCAGCATGAGCGCATTGACCGGGCATGCGCCGATCTCCAGCCCGGCTTTGTTCAGAGCAGCGGAAACATCGCCCATCACCCAGTTGGCGGCCAGTTTCGGCTCGCAGGCGGCGCTTTGCAGCGCGGTCTCGAAATAATCCGCCAGGGCGCGCTCGGCGGTGAGGAAACCGGCATCGTAGCCGGAGAGCGCGTACTGCTCGACAAAACGCTGTTTCTTCGCCCAAGGCAATTCCGGCAGGCTGGCGCGCACCGCGTCGATGTAGGCTTCGTCCAGCACCACCGGCAACAGGTCGGGGTCGGGAAAATAGCGGTAATCGTGCGCTTCTTCCTTGCTGCGCATGGAGCGCGTTTCATCGCGATCCGGGTCGTACAGGCGCGTTTCCTGTACCACCTTGCCGCCGCCCTCCAGGATGTCGATCTGGCGTTCGACTTCAAAGTTGATGGCGCGCTCCAGGAAGCGGAAGGAGTTGACATTCTTGATCTCGGCACGGGTGCCGAAGGCTTCCTGCCCCTTGGGGCGGATCGAGACGTTGGCGTCCACGCGGAACGAGCCTTCCTGCATATTGCCGTCGCACATGCCCAGGTGGCGCACCAGGCTGTGAATCGTCTTGGCATAGGCCACGGCTTCCTTGGCGGAGCGCATGTCCGGGTCGGAGACGATTTCCAGCAAGGGCGTACCGGCGCGGTTCAGGTCGATGCCAGTCAACCCATGAAAATCTTCATGCAGGGATTTGCCGGCATCTTCCTCAAGATGTGCGCGAGTCAGGCCGACTTCTTTGCGACTACCATCGTCCATCTCAACCTGAACCAAGCCGCGCGCCACGATGGGCAGATCCATCTGGCTGATCTGGTAGCCCTTGGGCAAATCTGGGTAAAAGTAGTTCTTGCGCGCGAAAATCGAGCGGCGATTGACCACTGCGTCGATCGCCAGGCCAAAAGTGACGGCAAGACGCACGGCCTCGGCGTTGAGCACCGGCAAAGCGCCCGGCATCCCCAGATCGACCACGTTGGCCTGGGTGTTCGGCTCCGCGCCAAAGGCAGTGGACGAGCCGGAGAAAATCTTGCTCTTGGTGGCAAGCTGGGCGTGAATTTCAAGCCCGATAACGGTTTCCCATTGCATATCAATACCTTTTTTGTAGGTGCGAATTCATTCGCACATGAGCCTTGTGCGAATGAATTCGCACCTACAACGGCGTAAAACTTACACGAACGCCTGCGGCATCTGTCGATGCCAGTCGGTCACCTGCTGGAATTGGTGGGCGATATTCAGCAGGCGACTTTCCGCAAACGCCTTGCCGATGATTTGCAGCCCCACGGGTCGCCCCTGGGAGAAGCCGGCAGGCAGCGACAAGGCGGGCAGTCCGGCCAGATTGACCGGCACGGTGTAAATATCGGAGAGGTACATGGCCACCGGATCCTTGAGCGACTCGCCCAAGTTTGGCGCAACGCCCGGCGCCACCGGCCCCATGATCACGTCCACCTCAGAGAGCGCGCGCGCAAAATCGTCGGCAATCATGCGACGCACACGTTGCGCCTTGAGATAGTAGGCATCGTAATAACCGGAAGACAGCGCGTAGGTGCCGATCATGATGCGGCGTTTGACCTCGTCGCCAAAGCCTTCGGCACGCGAGCGCTCGTAGAGATCGGTCAAATCTTTGGGCGCTGCGCAACGATGGCCGAAGCGCACGCCGTCGAAGCGGGAAAGATTGGACGAAGCTTCGGCAGGGGCAATCACGTAGTACGCAGGAATCGCCAATTCGCTGTTCGGCAGGCTGACCTCACGCACTTCAGCGCCCAGACGGCGGAATTCAGCCATGGCCGCCTCGATCGCCTGCGCCACGCCCGCATCCAGACCTGCGCCGAAATACTCGCGCGGCAGGCCGATTTTCAGACCGCTCAGGTCGGCATTGAGCTGGGCGACATAGTCCTCTGTGGGCTGCTCGCTGCTGGTGGAGTCGCGTTCATCAAAGCCCGCCATGGCGTTGAGCAGCCAGGCGCAATCCTCGGCGCAGCGCGCCATCGGCCCGCCTTGGTCGAGGGATGAGGCGTAGGCGATCATGCCGAAACGCGAAACGCGCCCATAGGTGGGCTTGAGTCCGGTGATGCCGCAATAGGCGGCAGGTTGACGAATCGAACCGCCGGTATCGGTGCCTGTAGCGAGCGGAGTCAAACCCGCAGCAATCGCCGCCGCTGAACCGCCGGATGAGCCGCCGGGCACGGCTTGCGTATCCCAGGGGTTTTTGGTCGCGCCGTAAAAGCTCGACTCGCTGGTCGATCCCATGGCGAATTCGTCCATGTTCAGCTTGCCGAGCATCACCGTGCCGGCGGCCTGCAGGCGCTCGACCACCGTGGCGTTATACGGCGCAATGAAGTTGTCCAGCATGCGTGAACCGCAGGAGGTTTTGGTCCCCTGGGTGCAGAAAATGTCCTTGTGCGCCAACGGAATGCCGGTCAGCGCCCCGCCCTGCCCTGCAGCGAGCAGCTCGTCCGCGCGCCGGGCGTCTGCCAGCGCGCGCTCTTCGCTCAGGTTGACAAAGCTGTTCAAGGCGGCATCGTGGGTGTGAACGCGCCCAAGAAAGTGCTGCGCCAATTCAAGGGCGGAAATTTGTTTTTGTTCGAGCAGGGCGCGCAGCTCGCGCAGCGATAGTTGATGCAGTGCGCTCATTATTCGATCACCTTGGGTACGAGGAACAAGCCGTTTTCCACGGCGGGGGCGCAGGCTTGCAGCTGTTCGCGCTGGTCGCTCTCGCTCACGCTGTCCACGCGCAGGCGCTGGTTCATGTCCAGGGGATGCGCCATCGGCTCGATTCCCTGCACGTCCGCCTGGTTCATGCGCTCGACCAGATCGAGAATGCCGGAAAGGTCATGCGCATAACGCTCCACCTCTTCGGAGGAAATCGACATGCGGGCGAGGTGGGCGATTTTCTTAACCTCGTTGGGTGTAATCGACATTAGAAAGCACTCGCTATGTATTGGGTCATCAATTCGTCTTGGAAATCTAGCATAGCGTGAAGCCTTGCCCAAGACGCGGGGCATTGTTAGAGTTAACAGCTTGGTTATAAGCATTAATTTGCCAAAAACTCGCTAAAGACTTATTCTCAATATAAATCAATATCTTATTATGTTCAAAAATCTGTTCGGCATGTTTTCTTCGGATCTTTCCATCGATCTGGGTACCGCCAATACGCTGATCTACATGCGCGGCAAAAACATTGTTCTTGACGAGCCTTCCGTGGTGGCCATACGTCAGGACAGCGGGCAAACAGCTATTCAGGCCTTCGGCATCGAGGCCAAGAAAATGCTCGGACGCACGCCGAAAAATATCAGCGCAGTGCGCCCGCTGCGTGATGGGGTCATCGCCGACTTCCACGTCACCGAGAAAATGTTGCAGCACTTTATCCGCAAGGTGCATAGCAGCGGACTGTTGCGCCCCAGCCCCCGTGTGCTGGTATGCGTGCCGGTGGGCGCCACCCAGGTCGAGCGTCGCGCCATTCGCGAGTCGGTGCTGGGCGCCGGAGCGCGCAAGGCCTACCTGATCGAGGAGCCGATGGCGGCGGCGATCGGTGCAGGGATCAACGTGGATGAGCCGCGCGGTTCCATGGTGGTCGATATCGGCGGCGGCACGTCCGAAGTCGCCGTCATCTCGCTGGACGGCATCGTTTATTCCGCCTCGGTGCGTATCGGCGGCGACAAATTCGATGACGCCATTATCAGCTATGTGCGTCGCAACTACGGCATGTTGATCGGTGAAGCCACCGCCGAGCGCATCAAGAAAGACATCGGTTGCGCCTACCCTGGACGTGATCTGCGCGAAATTGAAGTTAAAGGTCGCAATCTGGCCGAAGGCGTGCCACGCAGCTTCACTTTGAACAGCAACGAAATTCTGGAAGCCTTGCAAGAGCCGCTGTATGGCATCGTGCAGGCCGTGCGCACTGCGCTTGAGCAGACTCCGCCCGAATTGGGCTCGGATATTGCCGAGCACGGCATCGTTCTTACCGGCGGCGGCGCCTTGCTGCACGATTTGGATCGCTTGCTGATGGAAGAAACCGGCCTGCCGGTCATCGTGGCCGACGATCCGCTGACCTGCGTGGCGCGTGGCGGCGGTCGGGTGCTTGAACTGATTGACGAACGTTACAGCCCATTGTTCTCGCTTGAGTGATTCCCAAGCCTAGACGCTTTGTGAAACCAGCCGCTACTGCGAGAGGGTATCCAAGTGACCGCACTTTTTCGTGGCGCATCGACTCGTCCTGTCTGGTTGGCTATCTTGCTGCTGGCCGCCTTGGGTCTGTATCTCGCAGATGCGCGCCTGCATCTGCTCGAAAGTGCGCGCACAGCGCTTCTGACCTTGCTTGAGCCCTTGCAAAGAATCGCCAGCTTTCCAGGTCAGGTGTGGGGCGATACGCGCGAATCCCTGCGTTCACGCGACTCACTGGAACAGGAAATTGAGCGGCTGCGCGCGGAAAACAAGCTGTTGCAGGCGCAAATGCAGACCTTCTGGTCGGTTGAGCAGGAGAACAAGCGCTTGCGCACCGCCTTGCACGCCATAGCGCCGCTGGATATGGATGTCATGCTGGCTCAGGTGCTGCGTGATTCCGCAGCGACTGAAAACCCGACCCTGCTCATCAACCGTGGCAAAAACGACGGCGTGTATGTCGGACAGGCTGTGCTGCTTGGCACAGGGGTGTTCGGTCAGGTCGTGCATCTTGGCGCCAACACGGCGGAGGTTTTGCCCCTTACCGATGAGCAGCACTCCATTCCGGTGCGTGTGGCCCGCTCGGGTCAACGCGGCATCGTGCGCGGCATCGGCTCAGCGCACGAGGTCAGCGTACACCACCTGCCCAAGCAGGCGGATGTGCAGGTCGGCGATCTATTGCTGACCTCGGGGTTGGGCGGACGCTTCCCGGAGGGGTTTCCCGTAGCCTCGGTCACCCACATCGGCAGCGGACAAAGCGGCGCCTTTGTCGACGTGCGCGCAAGGCCGATGGCGGAAATCGACGATGTGCGCGACGTTGTGCTGGTGTGGATGCGTGAGACGCAGCCTCCTCCCTCCTCCGTGCAGGAGCCGCCCCCCTTGGCCAATCCCTTGCCGACGGATATCCCGCCTCCCGCGGCAAGCGCCGTGTCGAGTGCAAGGAAGCAGGCCGATGCACGCTAATTTTCTGGCGGTATTGGTTGTTCTGCTCAGTCTGACTCTGGGCATGTTGCTGGAACTGTTCAGCACGCCCATGCTGGATGCCCCATGGCTTTTGGTGTTGCTGGTGTTCTGGAGCCTGTACCTGCCCAGCGTCGCCGGTATTGGCTTGGCCTGGATCGTCGGTCTGTTCCTGGATGCCGCCAGTGCCACGCCCTTGGGAAGCCATGCACTGATTTTCACCCTGGCCAGCGCCCTGACTCTGGGCGCTCGGCGCTTGCTTTTGACCTATTCCGTCGTCCAGCAGGGGTTGTGGGTGGCGTTTATCGCCCTGAGCCAGCAGGTCGCCCTGGCGCTGGTTTCACCACAAGAGGCGAACGCGGTGTCCTCGTTTGCGCAGGTTGCATTAAGCTCCGTGCTCGTGTGGTTGGCGTTGCATACCCTGCTTCATCGTTGGCTGCGCGCCCGTGTCAGCGCTGACTAGAACGTTGCCGCGCTCCTCATTGCAATGTCCATCCAGCGATAGCACGAATATTTCGCCTGAAAATCAAACGCGCAGGCAACCGCCTTTCGCTTACGAATGACGCACACGCAGGGAGGCGCATGCAAGGCCGAAATCCCAAGGGCGTGTTTTCAGCAAGCCCTTAGTTCAGAAGCATCAAGCCCCAAATCATGGCGGTCATCACCAAGGTCAGCATGACCGCCGCAGACCCCATGTCCTTGGCTCTGCCTGAGAGTTTGTGCACTTCGCCGCCGAAACGGTCGATCGCGTTTTCCAGACCGGTATTGAGCAGTTCAACCACCAGCACCAGCAGCAGACTGCCCAGCATCAATGCACGTTCGATATGGTCGCTGCCCAGCCAGACGGCGACAGGCGCAAGCACGATGCTCAACCACAATTCCTGGCGAAAGGCGGCCTCCTTGCGGTAGCAAGTGGTCAAACCCTGCCAGGAGTATTTTGCCGCGAGGATGATGCGGCGGATTCCAGTATTTTCTGAGGCCATCTCGGGGAGTTACTCGCTGGTAAAGTCCCGGTAGGCGTCCGCATCCATCAGCGTATCCAGTTCGTCGTTCACGCGCACGCGCACCAGCCAGCCCTCGCCGAAGGCGTCTTCATTCACGCGTTCGGGTTGATCGGAGAGCTCCTGGTTGATCTCGGCGATCGTCATTTCCACCGGAGCAAGAACATCCCAGGCGGATTTGACCGATTCAAGGGTGACGACCGTATCGCCTTCATCCATATGCGCGCCGATCTCGGGCAACTGAATGAACACCAGATCGCCGAGCAGGGACTGGCCGAATTCGGTGACCCCCAAAGTTACCAAGCCATCATCGTCACGGCGCAACCACGCGTGGCTGTCGGTAAATACCATATTCTCAGGCAATCCGCTCATCAGGCAATCTCCACTTGGCTAATTGGGCGTCATCATGCCACACAATCGATACCTGAATATGACAAGGGTAAAGGGCATGTCTCCGCCGACGCCTTATGGTTCTGTCATTTGACCCAGCCAATGCGGCAAATGACACAATTCAGGAACTCATTCCTTATCTAGATAAATAAATTAAATCCATGACGATAATTTCTTATCATAAAATACGGGTTGCCAAACATAAGGAGTCGTTTCATGCCCGCTTCCCCCCGCACCAGCCACCTCCTTTTTCGCGTAAGCGCTCTTGCCGTCGCCATGTTCGGCGTCGGTTTTCAAGCGCTCTACGCCGATGAGCTGGAGCCGATCCAAGTGCAGGACGGCGTCTTGATCTCCTCGCCCAACGTGGATGTCGTATTGCCGAATGAACAAAATTCACGCATTCCGATGGACGCTGCCGAAGCCTTGCTCGAAGTGCCGGGCGTATCCGCCAGCCGCATGAGTCAGCATGGGTTGGATTTGAGCATTCGCGGCCAGAGCGCCACTCAGTTGAACGTATTGCTGGACGGCGGTTATGTGCATGGCGGTTGCCCCAATCGCATGGATCCGCCCACCAGCTTCGCCTTCCTGCCCTCGTATGATCGCGTCGTGGTGCTCAAGGGCGTGCAATCGGTGATTTACGGCCTGGGCGGCAGCGGCGGTACGGTGCTGTTTGAACGCGATACCGCCAGCAAGGCCGCCAAGGAGGGCATCCAGGGCAGCGCAGGGTTGTCGGCCAGCAGCAATGGCGCGGGCGGCACAGGATATGTAGACGGCCTGTTCAGCAATGGTTCGGCCTATCTGCGCGCCTACGGCGCCTATCAGGATGTGGACAGCTATGAAGACGGCGACGGGCGCACGGTTCCCTCCGCCACCCAAAAAACCTCAGGCGGCGCGGCGCTGGGTTATCGACTGGACGAGAATGCCGGGGTCGAACTGGATGTCGATCTGGTTCGCGCCCAGGACACGCTCTATGCCGGAGCGGATATGGATGCGCCCTACGACGATATGAACAGCTACCGCCTCAAGGTCTGGGATCAAAAAATCGACGGCATCGTCACTGCGGTGAAGTTCGAGGCCTGGCGCTCCGAAGTCGATCACTTGATGGATAATTATTCGCTGCGCACTCCCCCGGCCAACAAAACCATGTACCGCGCCGCGCCATCGAACTCAGATACCCAGGGCCTGCGCCTGGTACTGACATCCAAGCCTGTCAGCGCACTCAAGCTGGATTACGGCATGGATTATCAGGACGTGCAGCGCAAGGCATGGATCAATAATCCAGTGAGCGCCACGCCCAACGCCGTCTTGGGCTGGCTGTGGCCGGAAACCGAGTTTTCCAGCATCGGCGGTTTTATTCAGGGTGAATACAACCTTAGCGCTATACAACGCCTCAAGGCGGGCTTGCGTGTGGACGGCGTCAGCTCCAGCGTCAATGGCAATCTGGCAGGCAGCATCAGCACCAGTCCGATGGTTCCAGCGGCGATACGCAATGCCGCCAAGAGCGATCAGGACGATACCGCGCTGGGCGGCCTGCTGCGCTATGAGCAGGACATCGACAAGAATCTGACCGTGTTCGCAGGCATCAGCCGCAGCGTGCGCCAGCCGGATGCCACCGAACGCTATGTGCTCAAGGCCGCGCCCACCGGCATCGCCTGGATCGGCAACCCCAGTCTGGATTCCGAAGTTCACCATCAGCTGGATCTGGGGCTGAGCGGCAAGGCCGATGGCAACAAGTTGCTGTGGGATGCCGTGCTCTACTACGACGATGTGAGCGACTATATTCTGCGCGATACCAATCGCGGCGCAATCGCCGATCTGCCTGCCGGCGCAACGATCTACCGCAATGTGGACGCTACCCTGTGGGGGGCAGAACTCTCCGCACAATGGATGTTCGTCGAGGGCTGGCAAACCTATGGCTCTCTGGCCTATGTCAACGCGGAAAACGATACCGATGGCCGCAATATCGCGCAGATTCCGCCGCTGAACGGGCGCGTCGGCATCGATTACCTCAACGAGGTTTGGGGCGCGGGCGGACGAGTGCGCTTTGCCGCCACGCAGAACGACATCGACACCCTCAGCGGCCTGGATACCATCGAAACCCCGGGCTATGGCGTGGTGGATATTTATGGCAGCTACAACGTCGCGAAAAACACCGTGCTCAAAGCCGGGGTGGACAACCTGTTCGACCAGCTTTACGCCGAGCACGTCAACCGCGCCTATGCCGGGCTGTTCGGCAATCCGCTGGATCGCATCTACGAGCCTGGAATCTCGTTCTGGGCGCGCATCGACACGACTTTCTAACCCCTCTGTCCATAGGAAAACGACGATGAACCTGCGTAAATTTGCAGCCCTTGGTCTTGGTCTCAGCCTGCTGCTTGGCGTCCAGTCTGCAGCCTGGGCCGAGCCGCCCGTACAACTTGCCAGCCCGATTATCGAGCTGGTTCCCATTGTCAAATCCCAAGGCGAACAACTTGGATTGAGCGCGGATCAGAAAGCCAAGCTTGAAGCATGGATGGCGGACGCCCCCGCCAAGCGCAAGGCGGTGGAACAGGAGCAGCTTGAGCTGCGCAGCAAGCTGCGCGCCGCCATGCTGGCCATGAATGCCGACGATGAACGCAACACGCTGATCGAGAAAATCACCGCCAATGAAGCCAAGCTGCTTTCCATGCGCGCTAAATGCGTCGATTTTCTACGCGGCCTGTTGACCGCCGAACAGTTCAACAAAGTGGTCGCCGCCTACAAAGCCAAGCAATAATTCTCCAAGCCAGCCTGCGCACGCCCCGCCTTGAGCGGGGTATTTTTTTGTAAGCGAAACTCAGGCTTGGTTTGACGGTCTGCATGTTTGCTGCACAACCGCGCGGATTGAACTGTGTAGAATCCCCCCGCCGCCCATCCTTGTCACTGCTTGGTTAAATAGAGCCATGAACGATTCTCCCGCACCGGATATTCAAGACCAACTCAAGCTGCACCACCGGCGCAGATTTCCATGGCTTTGGCTTGCACTGATTCTGATGCTGGCGGCGGGTGCGGCCTGGTGGACGCTGCAACCTCAGCAGCAAAACAACGCACCGCGCTACGCCACGGAAACGGCAACCAGGGGCGATCTGGTCGTCAAGGTTTCCGCTACTGGCAATCTGGAGCCGATCAACCAGGTGGACGTGGGCAGCGAGCTTTCCGGCATTCTGGAGGCGGTGCTGGTTGACGACAACGACCGCGTGACCCAAGGCCAGGTGCTGGCGCGGCTGGACGCTCGACGCTTTCAGGATCAGGTGAACAAGTCCAGGGCAGCGCTGGCCTCAAGCCAGGCGCAGGTGGATGTAGCGCTGGCTACCGTGACTGAGACCAGAAGCCAGTTGCAGCGTTTGCGCGAACTGTCCAAACGCTCGAACGGACAGATGGTCTCGGCCTCGGAAATCAGCACGGCGGAAGCGAATCTGGCGCGCGCCCTGGCCAATGTCGAGCTTGCGCGCGCCAACGTGCAACAGGCCGAGGCCACGCTGAATTCCGACCAGACCAATCTGACCAAGACTGTGATCCGCTCACCGATCAATGGCGTGGTGCTGGCGCGCAAGGTCGAACCGGGGCAGACCGTGGCCGCATCCCTGCAAGCGCCGGTGCTGTTCACCCTGGCGGAAGATCTAAAACGCATGGAGCTGAATGTCGCCGTAGACGAGGCGGATGTCGGCCTGGTGAAAATCGGGCAAAACGCCGTGTTCAGCGTGGACGCCTGGCGCAATCAACGCTACCCGGCCAGCGTGACGCGGGTGAATTTCGGCTCCGAGGTCAAGGAAGGCGTAGTCACCTACCCCACCGTGCTGCAAGTGAACAACGACGACTTGAGCCTGCGCCCCGGCATGACGGCGACCGCTGAAATCACCACGCAAAAACGTGAAAACGCTCTGCTGATTCCCAACGCCGCCCTGCGCTTCAAGCCTGAGGCATTTGCGCAAAAACCCGCCAACGCGCCGACCAGCGTGATTTCGAGTCTGATGCCAAGAATGCCGCGCAGCAACTCACAGCGCGGCGGCAAAAGCGAAGGCAAGGCCAATGGAGTGCAGAGCATTTACCTGCTGCGCGATGCCGTGGCCACGCCGGTGGAAATCAAGGTCGGCCTGAGCGACGGCAAGATGACCGAAGTCCTGGGCGGGGATGTGAGCGAAGGGGATAAGATCATCACCGGGCAAGCGATGGGCAAGCCATGAGCCAGACCATGGATTTGGCGATGGACGTGAGCGCGCCGCCACTCATCGAATTGCGCCAGGTGACCAAGGTGTACGGCAGCGGCACGGCCAGCTTTCAGGCCTTGCGCGGGGTGGATTTGAGCATCGCCCAGGGCGATTTTGTCGCTGTGATGGGGCCGAGCGGTTCGGGCAAGTCCACGGTGATGAACATTCTCGGCTGCCTGGATGTGCCGACCAGCGGCAACTACCTGTTTCAGGGCGTGGCGGTGGAGCAGCTTGATCGCAACCAACGCGCCCTGTTGCGCCGCAGCTATCTTGGCTTCGTGTTTCAGGGCTTCAACCTGCTGGCGCGCACCTCGGCGCAGGAAAACGTCGAACTGCCCCTGCTTTATCGTGGCGAAAAACTGGGCTCACGCCACAAACTGGCGCATGTGGCGCTGGAATCGGTCGGTTTGCAAGGCTTCGCCCACCATACGCCTGCCGAACTCTCCGGCGGCCAGCAACAGCGCGTGGCCATTGCACGGGCGATTGTCACCCGCCCGCAAGTCCTGCTGGCGGATGAGCCGACCGGCAACCTTGACAGCCAAACCAGCAATGAAATCATGCAATTACTTAGCAGCCTCAACCGGGACATGGGCATCACCGTACTGATGGTGACGCATGAGCCTGACATGGCTGAATACGCCCGGCGCGTGATTCACTTCCGCGATGGCCGCGTTGAACGCTTGCAACATAATGGGGAAGTCGCCTGATGTTATGGAGCACCCTCTTGCTGGCCATGCGCGAAATTCGGCGCAATGTGCTGCGCTCCTTCCTCACCATGCTGGGCATCGTCATCGGCGTGGCGGCGGTGATTACGATGGTCACGCTGGGTAAGGGCGCGACGCAGGCGATTGCCGATCAGGTGTCCAGTCTGGGCAGCAACCTGTTGATCGTGCGTCCGGGTCAACGTCTGGGGCCAGGGGCAACCTCCGGCGCTCCGCCGTTCAAAATGGCCGATGTACAAGCCATTGCCGAACAGATTCCGCAGGTGCGCGCCATTGCTCCCACGGTGACACGCGGTATGACCGTAGTCGCAGGAGCGCGCAACTGGAGCACGTCGGTCAATGGCAGCAACAATGCCTGGTTCAGCACGGGAAGCTGGCAACTGGCGCTGGGGCGTGAGTTCAGCGAGGCGGAAGAGCGCGGCGGACAGGCAGTATGCGTGATCGGCGAAACCGTGCGCCGCGAACTGTTCGGCGCACAAGACCCCGTCGGCCAGCCGTTGCGGGTGAAGAACTTTTCCTGCGAAATCATCGGCCTTTTGGTCAGCAAGGGGCAATCGGCTTTTGGCTCAGATCAGGACGACGTGGTCGTTATGCCGCTGAAAACCGCGCAGCGGCGCATTACCGGCAAGCAAGACATCACCGCCCTGCGTATTTCGGTCAACGACGAAGCTGCCATTGACCAGGCCAAGCGTCAGGTCACCCTGTTGCTGCGCGAACGGCGCAATATCACCGACAGCGAAGACGATAACTTCAGCGTGCTGGACACGCGGCAAATCACCGAAACCCTGTCCAGCACGACCAAGGTGATGACCACCCTGCTCGGCGCTGTGGCGGCGGTCAGCCTGTTGGTGGGCGGCATCGGCATCATGAACATCATGCTGGTTTCCGTGACCGAGCGCACGCGGGAAATCGGCATCCGCCTGGCGATCGGCGCGCTGGAACGCGAGGTGTTGCTGCAATTTTTGATCGAGGCGGTTGTGCTGTCCTCACTCGGCGGGCTGATCGGCGTTCTGCTCGCCACTGCGGCTTCCATCAGCCTGGCGGCGTTGATGCAACTGCCCTATCTGTTCGACCCGGCGATCAATCTGCTGTCATTTTTGTTTTCTGCGGCCATCGGGGTGATTTTTGGCTTTTTCCCGGCGCGGCGTGCGGCGCAGCTTGATCCGATCAATGCCTTGCGACATGAGTGACAGCCATAGCGTCGGCCCTCCCAAGAAGCTCAGGACGACGACCGCCGACAGGCTGACCATGAGCGGCCTCATGAGGCGACGCTCCCCATCCCCCTACCCTACCGCTTCTTAAACCTCTACTTCTGACTGGCTCAGGAAAGCGAGGGGCTTCAAATCCCTGTGCGCCAACCGTGGAATCTGTCTATTCCTGTATAGTCTCGTTCAATAACGAACGACTCGCCGAGGCTCAGGACTGATGTCTGATCACCCAAAGCTTAGCCCCAAAGAACGTCGCAAAGCCTATTGGCACGCCATATTCAACGAACATGGCTGGGTGCGGCTGCTGCTGACCATCAATTTTCACCCGGTGGGGCGACAGGCCTACCGTTCGGGTCAATTGCCGCCCTGGATACTGATCGCGCGCATTCGCCGCCATGGGTTGCGCACGGTGATCAATCTGCGTGCCCCCGATACGCCTGCCGTGGCGCTGGAACGCGAAATCTGCGCCGAAGAAGGTGTGCGGCACATTGACCTGCGAATGTTCTCGCGGGACACGCATCACCCGGAGGTTCTGTTCGAAGCCAAGCGGCTGTTGCAGGAGATCGAATACCCGGCGCTTTTTCACTGCATGTCGGGCGCAGACCGAGCCGGCTTCATGTCGACGCTCTACCTGCACTGGATTGAAAACGTTCCGATCGAAGAAACCCATCAGCTCAAATTGTGGCCCTATTGGCATTACCGCTATGCCAGCACCGGGATTCTCGACCACTTCTTCGACAGTTACGTTGCCGCCAAACGCAAGAGCGGCATCAGTCTTGATGATTGGATCCGCGAGGAATACGACTACAAGGCCATGCGCACCCATTTCAACAGCATCCCCTGGATCAACCTGCTGGTTGACAAGATACTGCGCCGTGAATGAGCGTGAATGATCCTGCCTCAATCAGGCGCAAATCGACGATAAAAGCCAAATCCGCGCACTAAACGCGCCGGACGCACTAATCACAACGCATTGGCACAAGCCTCTCCACGCTCCAACTGACTCAAATTGCTCAAGGTCGTCTCCGCAATCGCCGTCAGCGCCTCGTGGGTGAAATAGCCCTGGTGCGAGGTGACGATCACATTGGGGAAGGTCAGCAAACGTTCCAGCAGATCGTCGCCGATGATCTCGAAAGACAGATCCTCGAAAAACACTCCCTCCTCCTGCTCATACACATCCAAGCCCAGCGAGCCGATATGGCGGCTTTTCAGACCGGCGATCACCGCTCGCGTATCCACCAGCGCGCCGCGCCCGGTGTTGATCAGCATCACTCCCTGCTTCATCTGCGCGATGCTCAAGGGGTTGACCAAATGTTTGGTTTCGGGAGTCAGTGGACAATGCAGACTGATGATGTCGCTTTCGCTCAGCAGCGTTGCAAGATCGACATAATGCACGCCAAGCTCAAGACAGGCAGGATTCTGCCAGCTGTCTTCCGCCAGGATGCGGCAACCAAAGCCGTGCATGATATGCGCCAGCGCCGCGCCGATGCGCCCGGTGCCGACGATGCCCACCGTTTTGCCGTGCATGTCAAAACCCAGCAAGCCATTGAGGGTGAAATTGCCCTCACGCACGCGGTTGAAGGCGCGATGGGTCTTGCGGTTGAGGGTGAGCATCAAGGCCACGGCATGTTCAGCCACCGCATACGGCGAATAGGCCGGCACGCGCACCACCTGCATCCCCAGGCTCTTCGCCGCCGCGATATCCACGTTATTGAACCCGGCGCAACGCAGGGCGACCACTTTCACCCCGCGCTTGGACAGACAGGCAAGCACCGAGGCATCCAGCGTGTCGTTGACGAAGATGCACACCGCTTCGGCATCTTCCGCGACCACGCAGGTTTCCTTGCGCAAAGGCTCTTCATAAAACATCAGCTCGTGGCCGAAGGCGGCATTGGCCGCGCTCAGAGTTTGGCGATCATAAGGCTTGGTGTTGAATACGGCGACGCGCATGGCTTTGTCCTCATGGCAAACAAGGTTGATTTAAGTCTAGTTCAGCTTACCTTTGGTTGTGTGACATTCATCCCCACGCCGCAAACCGATTCAGAGAAATGCAATGCCCCAAACCGCAACGCTTGACCTGCTGCTCTCCCGTTACAGCACGCCCGCCAAGTACCTCGTCGCGCCCGCGCCGCAGGGCGCGCATCTTTACTTGATCTTGCGCGCCGCGATGAGCGCGCCGGATCATGCCGCTTTGCAACCCTGGCGTTTTTTGCTGGTACGCGACGGCGCGCTGCAAAAGCTGGGGGATTTGTTCGCCGAGAGCTTTCAGCGGCGGCATCCCGAGGCGTCCAGCGATTTGATCGAACGCGAGCGCAGCAAGCCGACGCGATCGCCGCTGCTGATTTTGCTGGTCGCCCGGCCGCAAGAGCACCCCAAGGTTCCGGAGTGGGAGCAACTGATGTCGCTGGGCGCGGCGGCGACGCAGATGCAGCTCATGGCGCAGGCGCTGGGCTATGGCAGCATCTGGCTTTCCGGCGAGCGTTGCCTTGATCGCTGGCTGCTGGATCGGCTCGGATTGAGCGCGGACGAAAAGCTGCTCGGCTATCTGGCAATGGGCACGCCGAGTGAAAACTGCGCGGGCAAGCTGCGCAAAAGTCCGTGGGAAGTGACCGAGGAGTGGCTGGGCTGAGTTTCAATCCCTCGGCGGTTCAAGCCATGTCACCGGCCTGCCTCGAAGAGGGATGGGCACGGCCTGCGCGTCAGCATGCTCAAGCGCCATTTCAGCCAGTTTTTTAAGCTCATCCGGCGATACATCGACCACCACGTCAAAATGCGCCAAGGCGTATTCCACGTCCGCCGTTTTGATTTTTGCGGAGCTTGTTTCTTCTTGAGGCTGAGGACGCAACGGGTAGCGCCTCCAGGCGAACGGGTAATTGAACAAAAGCGCGACCATGACCAGGACGAGCACGTTCAGCAGAACCGGCGTCAGCACGAAGGAAAAACCCAGGGAGGTGATGGCGGGGCCGCCGAGGACGGCGCTCAGGGCGGTCGCGCCTCCTGGCGGGTGAATGCAGCGGAAAACATGCATCAGGGCGATCGCCCCGCCTACCGCGCACCCCGCCGCAAGCGTGGGCTCGGGGATCCAGTGCGCCGAAGCCACGCCCACCGCGGCCGATAGTCCGTGACCGGCGATCAATGGCCAAGGCTGTGAAAAAAGAGCGTGTGGAGCGCCGAACAGCAGTACCGTCGAAGCCCCCATCGACAAAACCAGCCAGTAGGCATAACCCTCGCCAAGCGCCGCGTGGCTGATGACGTACACGCTGAAAATGGCGATCAAACCGCCCAGGAACGAGATCAGGATATCCGTCCACCCCATGCAGGGCGTAAGCCAGGCAGAAAATCGCATCATTCGTTCTTGCCCCATTTTGATGCAGGGAAGATAACGCAGTTTTACGATTTCAAACCCAAAAACAACTTCACGTTGAGCAGGGTTTTGCCTTGGGCAAACCCAGGGACAAACCCGCCGCCGCCAGCAGTAGCAGACTGGAGGCCAGCAAACACCCTTCCAGACCCCACACGGTGTAAGCCCAGCCCGACAACACCGTGCCTGCCAGTCGTCCGCCCGCGTTGGCCATGTAGTAAAAGCCGACCTTCATCGCCACCTTGTCGCCCTCGGCGTAGGCGAGAATCAGATAGGAATGCACCGAGGAATTGAGCGCGAACAGCACGCCGAACACGCCCAATCCAGCAATGACGATCAGCGTCGGGTCAAACCCCTGCTGCAACCCCCAGGCCATGAGCGCCGGAACCACGGCCAAAACCAGCGCTCCGCCGACCACCGCGCCACGAGCGGGAGAGTGCCCCGGTTTGCGCCACAAGCCCGGCGCGGCGGCTTGCACGAATCCATAGCCGATCACCCACAAGGCCATGAAGCCTCCGACTTCGGCAAAACCCCAGCCGAGCACCGAGTGCAGATACACCGGCAGGCCAACCACGAACCACACATCGCGTGCACCAAAGAGGAAGAAACGTGCGCCGGACAGCCAATTGATCGCCGGGGTGTTGGAGAAAATCTGCCCGAACTTGGGCTTGCCCTTCACCACGCCCAACCCGCCAGGCAAGCTCAGGGTTACAAGCAACCCTGTCACCAACAGTGCAATCATCGCCCATAGCGCACCGTGGAAACCCCACACCGCCAGCAACAGGCCGCCGAGGAAAAAGCCCACCCCCTTGAGCGCGTTTTTCGAGCCGGTAAGAATCGCCACCCACTTGAACAGCGCACCCTCCCCGGCCACCAGCTTGACCGAGGACTTGGCGCTCATCTTGTTCAAGTCTTTGGCGATACCGGACAGCGCCTGCGCCGCCATCACATAAGGCACACTCAACCAGGCAGCCGGTGCAAGCAGCATGCCGAGCGAGACAATCTGCAAGGCCGTGCCGATCTGCATGGTGCGATTCACGCCGATGCGCGCCCCCAGCCAACCGCCGACGGCATTGGTGACGATGCCGAACACCTCGTAGAACAGGAACAGCATGGCGATTTCAAACGCACTGTAACCCAGATTGTAGAAATGCAGCAGCACCAGCATGCGCAGCGCACCATCGGTGAGGGTAAACGCCCAGTAATTGCCGGTGACAATGGCGTAGTTGCGAACCGCTTCCATCACATGCCCTCCAAAGCAAGGTGTAGGTGCGAATTCATTCGCACATGGTGCAAGCTGTGCGAATTTGTCGCACCTACTGGACATCACATCGCCCGCGCCACCTTGGCCGCCAGCTCCATCATGCGGTTCACATAGCCCCACTCGTTGTCGTACCAGGCCATGACTTTCACCTGCGTGCCGTCGATCACCAGCGTGGAAAGCGCATCGACAATGGATGAGCGCGGGTCGTCCTTGTAGTCGATGGAGACCAGCGGCAGCTCTTCATAACCGAGAATGCCCGCCAGTTCGCCTTGTGCGGCGGCCTTGAACAGCGCGTTAACCTCTTCCGCCGTGGTCGGGCGCTTGGCCTCGAACACAAAATCGGTCAGCGAGGCGTTCATCAGCGGCACGCGCACCGCATGGCCGTTCAGCTTGCCGTTCAACTCGGGGAAGATCTCGCCGATGGCCTTGGCCGAGCCGGTGGTGGTCGGAATCAGCGACAACGCGCTGGCGCGGGCGCGACGCAAGTCTTTGTGCCCCTTGTCGATCAGCGTCTGGGTGTTGGTCAAATCATGCAGCGTGGTCATGGTGCCGTGCAGAATGCCGATGTTCTCGTGCATCACCTTGACCAGCGGCGCCAGGCAGTTGGTGGTGCAGGAGGCGGCGGTGAGCAGGTCGTGTTGCGCCGCATCGACGAGATGATCGTTCACGCCGACGACGATATTCAGCGCGCCCTTCACCGGCGCGGCGACGATGACCTTTTTCGCCCCGCGCTCGAAATGCGGCTGAATCTGCTCGACCGTGCGCAGCTTGCCGGTGCATTCGAGTACGATGTCCACGCCCAGGCCCGCCCAGTCGATCTTGGCCGGGTCTTTTTCCATGCTGTAGGTCATGCGCTGACCATCGACCAGGATCGCCTCGGCCTCGCTGCTCACTTCATGTTCCCAACGCCCGTGCACCGAGTCGTACTTGAGCAGGTGCGCCAGCGACGGCGCATCGGCGCAGATCTCGTTGATATGCACGATCTCATAGGGCTGCTTGCCGAACGCCGCGCGCAAACCCAAACGCCCCATGCGTCCAAAACCGTTGATCGCCACCCGTACTGTCATTTTTCGTCCCCAAAACGTATAAAAACATTCGATGCGAATCATATACGGTTTTGTGAATATAATGGCGCCCGCGTTCATCAAGCTTTTTTAGGGAATCATCATGCACAAAGCTCTCGCTCTCGCAGCCGCCCTCATCTCCAGCGCCATCAGCCACGTCTGGGCGAACGACGAGCCGCTGAAGGTAACCAAGGTCAATGAGCTTGTGTACGCCATCGTCGGCGAAATTGATGATCGCAGTTATGACAACGACGGCCTGAACAACAACCAGGCGTTCATCCTCACCAAGGACGGCGTGATTCTGGTGGACTCCGGAGCGAGCAGGATCGGCGCGCAGCGCATCGAAAAAGCCATCGCCGGCGTGACCAAGACCCCGGTGAAGTGGGTCATCAATACCGGCAGTCAGGATCACCGCTGGCTGGGCAACGGCTATTTCGCCAGCAAGGGCGCAGAAGTGATCGCCTTTGACGGCACGGTCGCCACGCAGAAAAAAATCGGCGCGCAACAGATCGACACGCTGAAAAAGACCCTGAAGGAGCGCATGGACGGCACCACGCCCGCCTACGCCACGCACGTGCTCAAGGACTCGCCGGCCAAGCTCGACCTGGGCGGCGAGAAGCTGGAAATCATCTACACCAACGCCCACTTCCCCGGCGACAGCATGGTCTGGCTGCCCAAGGAAAAAATCGCCATCACTGGCGACCTGGTCTACGTTGATCGGATGCTCGGTGTTCACGACACATCCAGCGTGAAGAACGCCTGGGCGGCTTGGCAGGAGCTGGTCAAGCTCAACCCGAGCACCGTCATTCCCGGCCACGGCCAGGTGTGCGACATGACCAAGGCCAAGAAGGACAGCGGCGACTACTACGCCTTTCTGGTGAACGTGGTCGGCAAGGCCGCGCAGGACATGGCGCCGATGGACGAGGTCATCAAGGCGAATGCCGATCGCCCGGAATTCAAGCACCTCAAGCACTACGACACCTGGCACAAGACCGTCATGAATCGCACGTATCTTCAGTTTGAAGGCCAATAATCAATAGCCGCCCATCTTGGTCTGTCAACGAGAGTCAAGTATGAGTCATCCCGAATCGGCGCCGCATTACCATCACAATCATAGTCATGATCACACGCATGACCATGCGCAAGCGCCTGTGCGCGTGCTATGGCTGGCTGTGGGGTTGACTTTGGGCTTTGCCTTGATTGAGGCGATTGCCGGATGGTTTGCCGATGCTCTCGTTTTGATCAGCGATGCGGCGCACATGTTTACCGACGCTTTTTCACTGGCGCTCGCTGCCGTCATCGCGGCTCTGGCACGGCGTCCAGCGGATCGAAAGCGCTCCTATGGTTATGGCCGCCTGGAAATGCTCGGCGCATTCACGAACGCGGTTTTGTTGCTCTTGGTCTGCTTGGCCATTACCTACGAAGCTATAGGTCGCCTGCAAGCGCCACCGAATGTCGATGCACAGACGGTGACCTGGGTGGCGCTGATCGGATTGCTCATCAATGTCCTGGTCGCTCGCCTGCTCTGGCCGGCAAGCGAGAGCATCAATGTGCGCGGCGCCTTGCTGCATGTTATGAGCGATATTCTTGGCTCAATCGTTGCCTTGATCACGGGCGTCGCCCTGTTGTTCACCGACTGGTACTGGCTTGATCCCCTGCTTTCCCTGCTGTTGTGCGCGCTGATCGCCTTCACTGCTTTCGGTCTTTTACGTGATGCGGCGCACCAGCTTCTCGATGGCGTGCCTCGAGAACTGGACATGGATGAAGTGCGCAACGCCCTGGACGCGATCGACGGCGTTAATCGCGCTTACCACTTGCACGTTTGGCGTATTCAGGGCGACAACATCGCCATGACTGCCGAACTGGAGCTGACCGATGCCAGGGATTGGACACGAGTTTTAAGCGAGGCGCAACACATCCTGCATGAGCGCTTCGACATCGGCCACGCCACCCTGCAGCCCATCTTCGACCCCTCCACCTCAACTACGGAAATGCCTCTCCAATGACCGCCCAGTGTGAAATAAGCGCACGCAAGGCTGCCGGTCAGCCGATGAGCCTGTTCGAACGCTATCTCACGCTATGGGTGGCCTTGTGCATCCTGCTCGGCATCGGTCTGGGGCATCTTTTTCCAGGGGCGTTCGCCGCCATCGGCGACATGGAGGTGGCGCATGTCAATCTGCCGGTCGCCGTGCTGATCTGGCTGATGATCGTCCCCATGCTGCTGAAAATCGACTTCGGCGCTCTGCATGAGGTGCGTCGCCACTGGCGTGGCATCGGCGTGACCCTGTTCATCAACTGGGGCGTGAAGCCATTTTCCATGGCGTTGTTCGCCGCCATTTTTATTTACGGCTTGTTCGCCGCATGGCTGCCCGCCGACCAGCTCGACAGCTATGTCGCCGGGCTGATTCTGCTCGCGGCGGCGCCCTGCACCGCCATGGTCTTCGTGTGGAGCCGACTCACCGGCGGCGAGCCGAACTTCACTCTCACCCAGGTGGCGCTCAACGATGTGATCATGGTGTTCGCCTTCGCGCCGCTGGTGGGCTTGCTGCTCGGCATGGCGGCGATCAGCGTGCCCTGGGACACCCTGCTGCTCTCGGTGCTGCTCTACATCGTCGTGCCGGTGCTGCTGGCGCAAGCCTGGCGCGGCCAGCTGCTGAAAAGCGGCGGCGAGGCGGCGCTGGAACGCCTGCTGAAAGTCTTGCAGCCCTTGTCCCTGCTCGCACTGCTGGCCACCCTGGTGCTGCTGTTCGGTTTTCAGGGCGAACAAATCATCCGCCAGCCGCTGATCATCGCCCTGCTGGCCGTGCCGATCCTGTTTCAGGTGTACTTCAACGCCGGACTGGCCTACTGGCTGAGTCGGCGCTTCGGCGTGGCGCATTGCGTGGCGGGGCCAGCCGCCCTGATAGGCGCGAGCAATTTCTTCGAGCTGGCGGTGGCGGCAGCGATCAGCCTGTTCGGCCTGCAATCCGGCGCGGCGCTGGCCACGGTGGTCGGCGTACTGGTCGAAGTGCCGGTGATGTTGTCAGTGGTGGCCATCGTCAATCGCTCGCGCGCCTGGTACGAACGAGGCGGCGTCAAAGCCTGAGCGCTCGCCAAACGTGGGAATAAAAAAAGGGGCATGACGCCCCGTTTTTCGTACCGCAGCGACTTTACTCTGCGACAGGCATGGCCGTGCCGATGGCGTCGATCTCGCTCTTCACGCGCAAGCTGTCCAACTGCGCGACAGGCAAGGCGGCGAACAATTTGATGCGGTTTTCCATAACGCGGAAAGCCTCGCGGAATGCCTGCATTTGCTTGACCTCATCGCCTTCCACAGCCACCGGATCAGGCACGCCCCAGTGCGCGGTCATCGGTTGCCCCGGCCAGGCCGGACAGACTTCACTCTTCGCCTGATCGCACACGGTAAATACAAAATCCATCTCCGGCGCGCCGGGCTGAGCAAACTCATCCCAGGACTTGCTGCGTAAATCCTGCGTCGGCAGGTCAACCCGTGCCAACAGATTGATCGCCTGCGGGGCGATTACGCCGCGCGGATGGCTTCCTCCGCTGTATGCCTGAAAGCGCCCCTTGCCCCAATGGTTCAACAGCGCCTCCGCCATGATGCTGCGTGCGGAATTGCCGGTACAAAGAAACAATACGTTGTAAACCTTATCCATCTCACCCTCCGTTTTGCTTGCCAGATCGCTCGTCGCAGAAACCGTGGATGATTCATTGCCAGATGCAGGCAGGCTGCAAGCCGTTTTCTCCGCACCGCTTTGCTGATCGACACTGCAAACGGGCAGCGCCGTATCCAGCACCGTCCGCGCCCAGTCAGGCAGGGCGGGATGGATGCGGTAGTGCATCCAAACGCCGTCCCGACGCGCCTCGACCAGGCCAATATCACGCAATAAGGCTAGGTGGCGTGAAATTTTCGGCTGCGATAGCGCCAACACGCGCGTCATTTCACAAACGCACACCTCACCCTGTGCGTGCATCAAGGCCAGACAGCGCAAACGGGTCAAATCGCTCAGGGCATGAAAAAACTGATGGCTCTGAATATCCATTGATGAGTCTATATGTTTTTTCGTATGTTTCGATGAAGCTTGAGTGACGGTTCGATGTCAGGCGTCCGCGCGCAGACGTTCGTGATTCAACGCCAACCATTGCATCAGGATCATCGGCGCGGCGGAACAGATCAAGCCTTGCTGCAACATGCAGGTCGCTTCTTCACGCGACACGACGCTGACGCGAATATCTTCCTGCTCATGCTCCAAACCGAACAAGCCGCCGACATTGGCGCTATCCACACGGGCGTAGTACAGATGCAAGCTTTCCGTCGTGCCACCGGGGCTGACCCAGACACGGCTGATGTATTCAAGCTGCATGGGCGTGATGCCCGCCTCTTCCTGCATTTCACGCAAGACCACATCTTCCAGCATTTCGCCTTCTTCGATCATGCCCGCAGGAAATTCTTTCAGCCAAGGGCCGCCCGGAGCATCCAGCGCGCCGGGGCGAAACTGCTCCAGCATGATCACCGCGTCAGCCTTGGGGTCGTAAGGCAACACAGCCACGGCATGACCGCGCTCGAACATCTCCCGGGTCATGTCGGCGCTCCAGCCGCCCGCGAAAAGCTGATGACGCAGGTGATAACGCTCCAGACGGAAAAACCCCTGAAACACCACCTCGCGCTGAAGAATCTCCCACTGCATACTGTGTCCACCCTGATTTGATAGATTTGTGTGCATCATGCCCAAGCTCGATGACGAATTGTTGGAAAAACTGAGTCGCCTGCTTGGCCGCCAGGCAATGATTGAGGGGCGAGTGGTGCAGGTGGTCGATATCTTGCCGCATGAAGCTTGCCTGGTGTTGTGCGAAATGGGGGCGAAAACCATGCAGGAAAGCCTTTATGGACAAGCGCGCCGCCGCGCCGCACGCCATTTTCAAATTCCCTTGCAAGGCGTGCTCAAAAACCAGTTGCACCCGGTGCTGCGCGCCTTGCTCGATGAAAACGAACAGGCCGATTTACTGGCCTTGCTGACTCGCCCGCAATAACGCCGCCACGCGCTGCCGGTCGGCCTCGGTATCCACGCCATGCCCCGGCGCCTGCTGCACCGCATCGACATGGATGCGCACGCCATGCCACAAGGCGCGCAACTGCTCCAGCTTTTCCAGACGCTCGATCGGCGCTTCCGGCCAAGTGGCGAATTGACGCAAAAATCCGGCACGGTAAGCGTACAGCCCCAGATGACGAAAGCCATGCTCATGAATGGCGTCATCTTCCATGCCAAAACGATCACGCTCCCAGGGAATGGCGGCGCGACTGAAATACAGCGCAAAGCCTGCCTGATCGCGCACCACCTTGACCACATGCGGGTCGAACATGTCGCGGGCGTCGTGAATGGGCGTACACAGAGTCGCAATGCCCGCCTGCGGATGTGCCAGCAGATTCTGCGCCAGTCGATCCAGCAGTTCCGGCGGAATCAGCGGTTCGTCGCCTTGCAGGTTGACCACCACGGCATCATCATCCCAACCCATCTGCTGCACGACTTCGGCCAGGCGATCCGTACCGGTGGCGTGTTCGGGCGATGTCATACGCACCGTCACCCCCAGCGGCGCACAAACCTCGGCAATGCGCGCATCGTCGGTGGCCAATACGATCTCCTGCGCCTGGCAGCGTTGCGCCGCCTCGATAACATGCTGCACCAGCGGCTTGCCAGCGATATTCAGCAAGGGCTTGCCGGGCAGGCGCGTTGATGCAAATCGCGCCGGGATGACGAGCTTGTAGGCCAGCTTACCGGGAATCGACGCCGACATTACGCCGCCGCCGGATGCTTGGCGCGCAAGGCTTCCGCTTCTTCCTCGCCCAGGGTGCGCGCTTCTTCGGGCAGCATGACCGGGATGCCGTCACGAATCGGGTAGGCCAGCCGCGCAGCGATCGAAATCAATTCTTGCGCGCCCTGGTCGTACACCAAGGGGCCTTTGGTCAGCGGGCAGGCCAGAATTTCAAGCAGTCGTTTGTCCATGACGCAAAGCCTCCAGTTTGGAAAATATAAACGCCTCAAAACCTTCATCAAGCTCCGCTTCGACAGGCACAACCCAGTGGTTGCGCCATTGATGCGCCAAAGCGAACGGCTGACATTTTACGGCATCCTTGGCCGTCATCAGCAGCGGGCGGGTTTGAAAGGGTCGCAATTCGTCCACCGTAAAATCGTGATGATCGTCGGCGAACTCATGCGCAGTTACCGACAAGCCCAGGCCGCGCAACATGTCAAAAAAGCGCGCCGGATGGCCGATACCTGCCAGCGCATCGCACTCCTGGCCGACAAAATCACGCAGGGCGCGACGCGAGCCATCGCACAGATTGAGCGCATCGCCCGGCTGCAAGCGCATCGCCCATTGATGCCGCGCAGGATCCGACACGCCGCCATGCAGAATCACCGCATCCACTTCCTGCAGACGCTGCGCTGGTTCACGCAGCGGCCCGGCGGGCAGGCAGCGGCCATTGCCAATACTCATTTTTTGGCCCATGTTTTGGCTGCGAGCCGCATCGACCACGGCAATTTCCACATCCCGCGCCAGTTGCAGATGCTGCAAGCCATCGTCCAGCAACAGCACATCCGCCCCCAAGGCCAGCGCCGCCTGCCCCGCCAGAAAGCGCTGCGGATGCACCCATACCTCGACGCCGGGCAAGGCGCGCTTGAGCATCAATGTCTCGTCGCCGACCTCCGCCGCCAGACTATTCGCCGCGACCCGGCGCGGCTTGCCGCTGATTTTCGCGCCATGCCCGCGACTGAGAATGGCGGGGCAATAACCTCGATCCAATAAACGCCGCGCCAGCCAAAGCGTGAGCGGCGTTTTGCCCGTGCCGCCCACGCTTACATTGCCAATCGCAATCACAGGAACAGGAAGACGCTGACTTGCCTTGCGCCCGCTGCGATACGCCAACACCCGCCGCCGCGCCAGCGCGCACCAAAGCCAGGCCAGGGGCGCAAGCGCAAGGCTGCGCCAGTCGTTGCGCTTAAACCAGAATTGAGGGGTTTTCATGACTCATGCGCTGCAAACTGCAAGCGATACAGGCGGGCATACGCGCCATCCCTGGCCAACAATTCATCGTGAACGCCTTGTTCGACAATGCGCCCTTCGTGCATGACCACGATCACATCGGCCTTCTGAATGGTGGACAGGCGATGCGCCACGATAAACGTGGTGCACCGGTGCAGCAGGTTGTCCAGCGCAGTCTGGATCAGGCGTTCCGAGGCGGTGTCCAGCGCGGAAGTGGCTTCATCCAGCAGCAAAATCGGCGCATTTTTCAACAGGGCGCGGGCGATGGCGATACGCTGACGTTGCCCGCCGGAGAGCAGCACGCCGCGCTCGCCCACTCGCGTGTCGAAACCTTGCGGCAGCGCCTGGATAAACTCGCTGGCCTGGGCAAGCTCGGCGGCGCGCATGACCGCCTCACGCGGCGCGCCCTGCATCGTGCCATAGGCGATATTGTTGGCCACGCTGTCGTCAAACAGGGTGACATCCTGCCCCACCCAGGCGAACTGGGTGCGCAGATGATTCAGCTCCAGGGTTTGAATATCCGCCCCGTCGAGCAGGATGCGCCCTTGCTGCGGTTCGTAAAAGCGGGTGAGCAGGTTGAGCAGCGTGCTTTTGCCGCTGCCCGATTGACCGACAATGGCCACGGTGGAGCCGGCGGCAACATCCAGGTTGATGTCATGCAGCACGCCGATGGGTCTAGCGATGTTGTTGTCGCTGTCACTGCGATAGCTGAACGAAACATGCTCAAACTGCACGCGCCGCCCCGGTCGCTCGCTGGCGGCAAGCTGGCCTGCGGCGTGGTTGCGCTCCTCGGCTTCGTCCAGGGTCTGGAAAAGCTGTTCGCTGGCGGCAATGCCTTTTTGCAGCACGGCGTTGAGATTGGTCAGGCGCTTGATCGGCTCAAGAATCATCGCCAGCGCGGTCAAGAAGGAAATGAACGTGCCGACGCTGATGTCCTGCAAACGCTCGCCGCTGGTGGCGAAGGCCACGACCGCCGCCACCGACAAGGCCACCAGCAGCTGCACGAACGGCGTGGACATGGCGCTGACCGCCTCCATTTTCATCACGGCAAGGCGATTGCGCTCGTTGACTGCCGAAAAACGCGCCTGCTCATAGGCTTCGCCGCCGTAAAGCTTGACCAGCTTGTGCCCGCCGACCACTTCGTCCGCCACCTGCGCCAGTTCGCCGACCGAGGTCTGGATGCGACGGCTATAACGGCGAAAATGGCGGCTGATCAGACTGACAAGGGTGCCGACGATGGGCGCAATAACCAGAATGAACAAGGCCAGTTGCGGCGAAAGCCACAGCATCCACAACAACAGGCCGATGACCGACAGGCTGTCGCGCACCATCACGGTCAGGGCTTCCGTAGCTGCGGAAGCGACCTGTTCCACGGTGTAGGTCAGACGCGCCAGCAAATCGCCGGATTGGGCGTGATCGAAAAAACGGCTGGGCAGGCGCATGAATTTTTCGAACACCTGCTGCCGCAAGCGGCTGATGATCTGCCTTGCCACCCAGGTCATGCCGAATTTGGCGGCGAACTCGCTTACGCCGCGCACCATGAAGATGCCGAGAATCGCCCAGGGAATCCATGCGCTGACGGAGGCATTGCGCTCGACAAAACTGCCGTCGAGAAATGGTTTAATCAGCGCGGCAAAGGCCACGTCGGTCAGCGAAGCGCCGATCATGCCGAGAATGGCCAGGGCGAACACCAGCCGATGCGGGCGCACATAGCCCAGCAAGCGCCGGTAGGTCGCCCAGCCGCTGTTCACCGATGGGGAGTTTTTCTGCATCAGGGCTTGCTGTGCACTGGTTGTTCAGTCGCCAGGCCAATATGACTCAAGCCCGCAGCTCGCGCGGCGTCCAGCGCGGTAATCACGGCCTGATGCTGAGTCGTGCTCGCGGCGCGAATCTGCACCACCGTATCCTCGCTACGTCCTGGCAACTCGCTCAGGCGCAGGGTGAGCTGATCCGCCGCCAGCGCCTCGCCATTCAGGGCGTAATTGCCCTGCGCGTCAATTTCGATCACCCAGTCCTTGCTCGGGTCGGAAACTTGCTCGCCCTGCTCCGCCTTGGGCAACTCGACCTTGAGGCGCTGCGCCTGGGTGAAGCTGGCGGTGAGCATGAAAAAAATCAGCAGCAGGAACACCACGTCGATCAGCGGCGTCATGTCCAGACCCACCTCATCGCGGCGGTTGTGTCCCTTGAAGTTCATGCTCAGACCTTCTTGTTCATGGCGTCGCGGGTATAAAGCGCATCCAGCAGGCGCATGGCCTCGCGCTCCATATCGATCACCAGCCGATCCACCTGGGCGCGCAGGGCGCGATAGGCGATCAGCGCAGGCAGCGCAACGATCAAGCCCGCCGCGGTGGTAATCAACGCAGTGGAAATGCCGCCCGCCAGCTCATTCGGCTTGGCGATGCCCTGCATGGTCAGCACCTCGAAGGTCTGAATCATGCCCACCACCGTACCTAGCAGGCCAAGCAAGGGGCTGATCATGGCGATGGTTCCCAGCGTAGGCAGGCAGCACTCCAGATCATGCGCCACATGCCGCCCGGCATCCTCGATACGAGCCTTCATTTCCTCGCGACTGATGACGAAGGGCACCAGCCCCGCGGACAGCACCCGCCCCAGCGGCGAACGCTCGGCGATGACGCGCAGCTTGTCCATGCTCAATTCGCGGTTCTGCACCAGCTTTTCCAGCTCTTCGACCACGCCCGACGGCAAGACCCTGGAACGACGCAGGCTCCAGCTTCGTTCCAAAATAATGCCCAAACCGAGAATGGAGGCAAGTACGATGGGAGCCATCCACCAACCGCCCATAACAATCAAATCAAGCATTTAAATCACCAAGATCATGTTTGACTTCAAGTTGTTCCCGCTCGACGCGCACGCGCTGCGGCGGCCAACGCATGCACAATGCCCACGCCATCCTCCCAGCCCACGCAGGCGTCGGTAATGCTTTGGCCGTAAGTCAGCGTCTGCTTATCCAGCACATCCTGCCGACCGCCGATGATATGGCTTTCGATCATCGCACCAATGATGGCGCGGTTGCCGACCGCGACCTGGGCGGCAACATCCTTGGCTACTTCGACTTGCAACATATGCTGCTTGCGGCTGTTGGCATGGGAGAAGTCGATCATGATGCGCGCAGGCAGCTTGGCCTTTTGCAGCGCAGCGCAGGCGGCGGCGACATGCGTCGCATCAAAATTCGGCTCATGCCCGCCGCGCAAAATGATGTGGCAGTCTTCATTGCCAGCGGTGGAGAAAATCGCCGAATGCCCTTCCTTGGTCACGGAAAGAAAATGGTGCGGACGCTCGGCGGCGCGAATGGCATCGATCGCCACTTGCAGGCCGCCGTCGGTGCCGTTCTTGAAGCCCACCGGGCAGGACAGGCCGGAGGCCAGCTCGCGGTGCACCTGGCTTTCCGTGGTGCGCGCGCCAATCGCGCCCCAGCTGATCAAATCGGCCACATATTGCGGACTAATGAGGTCAAGATATTCCGTGGCGGCAGGCATGCCCATGTCGGCCAGATCGGCCAGCAGATGCCTCGCCAGCAGCAGGCCTTCGTTGATGCGATAGCTGCCATCCAGATTCGGGTCGTTGATCAGCCCTTTCCAGCCCACCGTGGTGCGCGGCTTTTCAAAATACACGCGCATCACCAGCAAAATATCGTCAGCAACTTGTTCCGACAGAGACTTCAGACGCTGGGCATAATCACGCGCCGCCTGCACATCGTGAATCGAGCACGGCCCCATCACTACCAGCAGACGGTCATCCTCGCCGGTCAATACGCGATGAATCGCCTGGCGCGCGGCATACACCGTCTCTGCGCCGCGCTCGGAAAGCGGATATTGACGACGAACTTCGACGGGGGGAGTTACTTCCTGAATACCTACGATGCGCAGGTCATCGGTCAGACGCATGGACACGACAGCAAACCTTCAACTGAAAAATCAGTGGGCGATGATAGCAGAGTGAGCGGTTCATCGTTTTATCGTGGCAATAAGCCACGCCTGCAAGACTGTCCGTCCGAGCGTGGCTTGCGAGTCTTATCTTTGAAGCTCTTCGTGATGCAGATCTGAATTGAGTTGTTCATCTGTTGGAAACGTATAGGCTTTTTCACGAAAGAGCCGGACGCATGCATCAACCGCCGCGCCGTCATACAAGACATCCCTGTGTTGGCTGATTTCATCCAGCGCACTATCCAAGCCACGCGCCGCGCGATAGGGGCGATGTGAAACCATGGCTTCGACGACATCCGCCACGCTGAGCACTTTTGCCTCGGGAAGGATTTGATCCTGTTTAAGGCCATAGGGGTAGCCCGAGCCATCGAGTCTTTCGTGATGTTGCAATACGATTTTTGCGATCGGCCAAGGGAAATCAACGGACTTGAGGATTTCATATCCCGTTTCGGGATGCTGCTTGATAAATCCGAACTCAAGGTCACTCAGCCTGCCGGGTTTGGTCAAAATCTCCGCGGGGACTTTGATTTTTCCGAAGTCATGCACGACGCTCGCAAGATACAACCCCTCCAGCCGGTCTTCCGGCCATTGCAATTCACGCGCGATGGCCACCGCAAGATGGGCGACGCGGCGCTGATGCCCTGCGGTATAGGGATCTCTCACTTCAATCGTCGCGCCCAGGCTTGCAACGAAATCCAGCATGGAGCTGCGCAGGCGCTTTTGAGCTTCAAGCAGGTTTTTCGTGCGTTCCTCAACCAGATCTTCCAGGTGATTACGCAGGCGCTCGATCTCAAGATGGGTGTTCACCCGTGCAAGCAGCTCTTCACGCTGATAGGGCTTGGTCACGAAATCCACTGCGCCAAGGCCGAAGCCTCGCAGCTTTTCATCCGTATCGGTCAAGGCGCTAACAAAAATGATCGGTATTTTTTTTGTTATGGGGTGCGCCTTGAGTCGCCTGCACACTTCAAAGCCATCGATTTCCGGCATGCGTATGTCCAGCAACACCAGCTCCGGCGGATTATTGATCGCCGCCTTGATCGCCAGCTCCCCGTTGATGGCGGAACGCACATTGTAGCCCTCCGCCTTGAGGAGGTCGGTCAGCAGCTTGAGCGAGGCTGGCGTGTCATCCACAGCCAATATGTTTCCTTTATCAAGCATCTCCTTTTTCCTCCAGAGCGTTCAGGATGGACGGATAATCGAAGCTATCGGCCAAACGGGATACGGTTGCGTATAGAGCGGGGTCATGATCCTTGATGCCTTGTATCGCAAGCGTAATCCGTTCACTTTCCAGACTTTCAACAGCCTGCTTGAGTTCCGCGCGCAAAGGCTGCGGAAGATGCGCGAACATCTCTGCGTTGAGGGCAAGCGGGGTCTCGGCCTCGGGTTGGGCGGTGTCGCTGTCGTTGTAAATGAACTTTAGTCCAAGCTGCCTGGACAGGCTCTCATAGATTTCCGAGCTGCGATAGGGCTTGCGCACGAAATCATCCATGCCCGCAGCGAACAACTCAGCGCGTTGATCCTTGAACGCCGATGCCGTCACGGCGACGATCTTGACCTTATCCCCCCCCGGAAGCTTGCGAATGCGCTTGGTCGCCTCAATGCCATCGACCAAGGGCATGCGTCGATCCATCCAGATCAACTGCGGATGCCAGCTTTGGAACACTTCAACACCCTGCTGGCCGTTTTCGGCGATTTTGTACTTGATGCCAACCGAGTTCATCAGCTTGGAAAGCAGCAGTTGGTTGTCGAGCTGGTCTTCGACGATAAGCACGCGTACTTCCGGCTGCCCCGGCGCCAGACCGGAAACATCGCCATGCGCTTCATTGTTTATTTTATGGATCATGGACTCAGCCGCTTCCTTGAGCGGAAGCTCAATTCTGAAAACGCTGCCCTGACCCACCACGCTTTCAAGATGGATGCGCCCGCCCATCAACTGCACGAACTGTCGGCTGATGGTCAGCCCAAGCCCCGTGCCTTTGTTGAGGCCCTGCTCCCCTAACTGGACAAAAGGATCGAAAATGATTTTCTTGTCTTCGTCCGATATTCCAGGCCCCGTATCCTCGATTTCAATAATAAGGTGCGCATGGGTATTTGTTTTTGTTCCGAGACGAATGGTCACTCCACCCTGCACGGTGAATTTGACCGCATTTCCAAGGAGGTTGATCAATACCTGTCGCAAATGCATCTCATCGCCCACGATATAACGTGGAAACCTTGAGGACTGATCGACGAGCAACTGTATTCCCTTCTCTTTTGCACGTATTTCCATCATGTCCGTGATATCACGAATCATTGCACCCAAATCAAATGGAGACTCATCCAGCTCAATCCTACCCGCCTCGATTTTCGCCATATCCAGAACATCGTTAATCAAGGTAAGCAGGTGTTCGCCGCTGCGATTGATGATATCGACGTACTGGCGAAGATCGTCCTGTAATTGGGGGTTATGGCGCATCATGCTGGAGAACCCGAGAATCGCGTTCAGGGGCGTGCGCAATTCATGACTCATATTCGCCAAAAACACGCTCTTGGCTCTGTTGGCCGCTTCAGCCGCATTCCGTGCCTGCTCAAGCTCCATCGTGCGTTGCCGCACTTCATCTTCGAGATGATTCCTGTACCTTTGCAGCTCCTCTTCATTGCGTTTTTGCTCAGTAATGTCGCGAACGATGCTGGAAACCCCGACGACGACGCCGTCAGTTCCTCTAATAGGCGAAAGAGAAACAGCGGCCTGGAAGATCGAGCCATCCTTGCGCACCCGCTCAGATTCGTGTTTTGCGACGCTGTCTCCGCAGCTGATGCGCTCCAGGTAAGCCTTTGCATCAGCCTGACGCGCTGGCGGGATCAACATTTTGACGGACTTGCCGATAACCTCATCTGCGGCATAGCCGTAAATCGCTTCCGCCGCTTTGTTCCAATGCGTGATGATTCCTTCCTTGGTTTCGGCGACGATGGCTTCACTGGATGACTCGACAATCGCGGCTAATTGCGCGCGCACCGCCTCGGCCTGTTTGCGCTCGGTAATATCCCGCGCCGCAGCCAGCACTGTTTTGACGCTGCTGTCTTCATGACGGAAAGCCACCGCATTGAAAAGCACGTCAGTCATCCGCCCGGAAACATGCAGGAATGACAAGGGGTGATCGGTCAGGTTTTCATCGTGCAAGGCGCGGGCGATCAATTCGCACGCTTGATCCGCCTCGGTGAAGCAATCCGCAAATTTCGAGCCTATTAAAGCGTCGCGTGACTTGCCCGTCACCTCTTCGGTCGCCCGATTCACATCGGAAATCGTGCCGCTCGCCTCTATCGTCAACAAAGGGTCAAGATTGGCTTCAATCAGGCTGCGACTGTAGTGCGACGCCGTGCGCAGCTCTTTCTCATTGGCCTCCAGCACATCCAGCATTCGATTGAAGCTGTCGGCCAGGGAAGTTATTTCATCGTTGCGCCCGGCGATCTGGGCGCGAGAGCTGAAATCGCCGTTTCTCACGCCCTCCGCCGCCTGCACCAGGGTTGCGATGCGCGCTCCAAGTCGATTGGCGATCAGTATCGCGGCGACAAAGGCCAGCAGACTGGCCAGCACGACGAAGAACATGCTGCGCATGACCACGTCGCCAACATCGGCGTTGATCCGTTCATGCGTCAGCGCGACCCGCGCCCAACCGACGTGACGCTGCCCGAACAGGATGGGCGCCGCAACATCGGTCGTTTCAACATCATCAATCAGCACCCTTTCTTTGAGCGGAGATATGTTGAGACTGCGGCTGGTGGCATCAGTCAGGTAGAGTCCCACCTTGCTCGGGTCGCTATGTGCAAGCACGCGCCCCGTAGGAGAAATGACCATGGCATGAGCCAGCTCGGGATACGCCTTGACCGAAACGATGATTTCCTGCAAGCCCACGACATCATTGGCCAGCACCCACGAGCGCGAGCTGACTGCAAGCGATTGAGCCAGACCCTGCGCGGCGCGCGCATTTCCCTGATACAGGCTGGCGCGTTCGACCATGGTCAGATAGGCCACGATCGCCGACACCAGCAAAAAGAAACCGAACGCGAAGACGACGATGATCTGCCGTTTGAATGACCCCTTGGCCAGAATACGAGCGATCTTCATGGCAATTCCTCATTCAAGGGACGCACTTTTTCGCTGAAGCGACGCAAGAAATCGGCGATGACCATGTAGTCCTGATCCTTCGCCAACTCAAAGCGTGAAAGCTGCATACGCTGCAAAATCGCCCGTCCCTCGTCCGTGGCGTGGAAATTGGCCAACAAATCGGCGACCTGCCTGGCGAGCGCTTCCGGCACGTCATCCCTGGCCACTACGCCGTTATTGATGAGGTGCTCGGTTTCCCATTTAACCTCAAGCTCCCCCGCCTGGTCGGGGTGCTCCTGCTGAAACTCAAGCCAGGGCAAAGGCCAGGTCGCACCGGCTGCGACATTGCCAAGATAGACCCCCATGATGGAGGACTCCTGGGATCCGACATAGATATTCTCCACGTCATGCTCTACATCAAGGCCATGAGTCTGCAGGAAGTACTGCGGCAGCATGGTCGCCGCCAGGGCGGTGGGTGCGGGGTAGGAGATCTTTTTCCCCTTGAGGTCGCTCGGCTGCCGGATATTGCTGTCGCGTCTGACCAGCAGAATGCCGGTGAATTTTTCATCATCCCCCATCTTGGCGATGACTCGATAGCCGTAACGCAGGGCGTTCAGCGTTTGATACGGATTGGGCAGGGCGAAATCCGGCTCTCGCGCGTAGAGCTTTTTCTCGAACTCGTGATAGTTGCGTGATGCCTCCAAGCGGAATCTGGCCTGCGGGATATGCCGATCAAGGTAATCGACCAGCGGCGCGTAAACTTCAAACAGACGCGCAGGATTGTGCAGCGGGTGTATGGCGAAGACGTACTCGCCAAGCTTGTCCGGGCTATCGGCTGAATATTGAGGGGCCGTCGCCGCCGTTTCATGGTTTTGCCCGCAAGACGCCAGAGCAAGCACGATCAATCCAAACAGAAGCTTATACACCGCTAGCGTCCATGAAGAACCTGATGACATGTTGAAGCCCCCTTGAAATCCTGATCCAAGTTGAAGTATAGATTCCGTACCCCAGGAGTCCCTACATGAAGACTTCCCGATTCAGTGACAGTCAGATCGTCGGCATCCTCAAGGAAGTCGAGCTTGGAGCCAAGGTGGGCGAGACGTGCCGCAAGCACGGCATCAGCGAGCCGACCTACTACAAATGGAAGAGCCGCTTTGCGGGCATGAGCGTGTCGCACCTGGCCCAACTGCGCGAGTTGCAAGACGAGAACGCAAGGCTCAAGCGCATGTATGCCGACCTTGCGCTGATGCACAACGCGCTCAAGGATGTCGTGGACCGAAAGCTCTGACCCCGGAGCGTCGTGAGGTGGTGGTTCGGTCGCTGATGGACGAACACGGGATGAGTCAGCGCAAGGCCTGTCAAGCCTGCGGCATCGCTCGATCCACAGTGCGCTATCGGCCCGCCCATCGCGACGACTCCGGGGTGATCGCCTTCATCGAACAGCACCTGGCGGCCAACCCCAGGCACGGCTTTGGCCTGTTGTATGACAGCGCCCGCTTTCAGGGGCAGCCCTTTGGCAAGAGCGTGCTCTGGCGCGTCTACCGCGCCATGAACCTGAATCTGCCGCGCCGTGGCAAGAAGCGCCTGCCTGAACGCATCAAGCAGCCCCTGCAAGCCGCGTCTCAACCCAACCAAGGCTGGAGCTGCGACTTCATGAGCGACGCCCTCTGGTCCGGTCGGCGCTTTCGAACCTTCAATGTGCTGGACGAGTACAACCGCGAAGGGCTGCGCATCGAAGTGGACACCAGCCTGCCCGCAACACGCGTCATCCAGGCTCTGAACGAGCTGGTTGAAGTTCGGGGAGCGCCGTCGTCGATCCGCATGGACAACGGCCCCGAGTTCATCGCCAAGGCGCTGGCCGACTGGGCGGCCGCCCGGGGCATCGCCCTGGTGCATATCCAGCCCGGCAAGCCCACGCAGAACGCCTACATTGAGCGCTTCAACCGAACCTTCCGCACGGAGGTGCTGGACGGCTACGTCTTCGAATCCCTACAGGAGGTCAGGGCGATGGCCGCCGACTGGCTGCACCGCTACAACCATGAGCGGCCTCATGAAGCGCTCGGACGGATTCCGCCCATCCCCTACCGCATGCAACAACTCCCAAACCTCTACTTCTGAATGGATCAGGAATTCGAGGCGACTTCAGTCTGCCCTTGGCTCGCCGCAATGGCGATGGCCTTGACGGCGCTGATGCCTTACGGCTGGCTGGGGTCGTCCAGTGGTTTGCTTGGGTCGGCAAACAGCCGCTCCGGTATGGCGTGTTCAAAAGCGCTGCCTGCTGCGCCCGTTTGTTTCATATAGGCTATTTTTCGCGCGTTGTCTCAGCAAGGGATACGTTTTCCTGGGGCAAAGTCAGCTAACTCGGCATACACGGGCTTCGTAGCGCTTGATTGGGGTATCTAGTATCTGCTCGGGTTATGAATTAATCCTTCTACCAGCGTGGCCGTGAATGAAGAAAACCCCAACTGAAAAAACAATGCCAGCAAAAACCGCAACCCCATACCTGCACTCAAAGCCAAAATAAGAAACCAGTAAAAAGTATATAAAAAAACAAACTAACTGATATATCGTGAAACCGTTAGACCAGCCCATACGAATAGAAAAAACAGATGAAATTAAAAACACCGCAGCAACAAAAATAATGACCGCGGAATCATTAATTGCGTTAATGCCAAATAAATTAAATATTTTTGATGCAACAATTATAAGGGCTGAAATTAGTATTGGGAGTACTGTGGGCAGTACTGTCTTGAAAAGATTATTTCCGTACTCTTTGTGTGTTAGGCTATAAATCGGGGTCATCATGAGATACGCAATCGCGTAATTAACAATCACCTCTAGCGTATTAAATGAATTCAAAAAAACCTCGTCTATTACATGTAAATTAAAATAAAACACGAACTAAGGACATTGACTTTTTGGTGTCGTGGATGCATTAGAAGAGTAGAACGCCAAAAATAAGCCCATGACGGAAAAAATAGCCGTTGTGACCGAACCTCTAAAGGCCACTGCTACCGTTCCAACGGACAGCAAAGTAATAAACCCATTAATGATGCAGCCATCATCAGCCTCATCTATAGCTAGAAAAGAGAAAGCAGCAAGCATTCCACCAAGTATTATCAGCGTCAATGCAAGAACTACGCTTGTTACAGAAAATGCATATGCCATCATCGATCCTCCAAGTACTGCAATAAGTCCAAACATAGCGCCAATTAAATACCCCCCATTCATCCCGCCCGAAATCTTATAAGCCCCCGCTCCCGTCTCCGGGTCAAGAATGATGTACCCGCTTCCCGTCCAGCCATATACGCTGATGTCGGCCTGATGCACGGTCACCTCCATCCCTGCGCTCAGAGCATTGTGGATTTCGGTCTTGGTATTTTCATTGGTATCAAGACTGGCGAGGATGTTGGCATGGTAGGCGGCATTGTGCGCGGTGAGGCTGTAGATCCTCTGCCCTTGGCTCGCCGCAATGGCGATTGCTTTGACGACGCTGACGCCTTGCGGCTGGCTGGGGTCGTCCAGTGGTTTGCTAGGGTCGGCAAACAGCCGTCCGGTACGGCGTGTTCGAAGGCGCTTCCTGCTGCGCCCGCTTGTCTCATATAGGCGACTTTTCGCGCTTTGTCTCCGTCCTTGGCTTCTACGTGCATGGCAAGTCGGTCGACATCCATCATGACACCGGGAAAGCTGACGTTGCGAAAATATCAATCGAGTCTGACTCCAACGCTATTCACGGCTTATATTCACGGCTTACAAGGCGTGTCGATGATGCGTTTATTTTTTTGATTCAATGGGTTGGGGCTTAACTTAATGGCATTGAATCTGACCCCAACGCTACCTAAGACGGTATCTGACCCCAGTCTTTTCTCGTAGCCTCAGCCTCACTGGCTACTCCGCCCCACTTGAGCTTCCCGCTGCGCGAACACGAACTAACACAAACAATCCAAAGGAAAAAATTATACCAGTATAAAATATTATCTTGTTTATATGGTCATAACCAAACATTTCGACCAAAATAAAATAAATAAAAAGGCAAACTACTTGATACCCACTAAACCAACCAAACCGACCCGAGCTCATCATATAAAATGATACCAGCCAAAGCAACGCACAAATAAAAATAACAAAGCCATGAGCAACCAGGGGGGCGTTAGCGCATTCATTAGGGCAAAACAAAACAAACAAAAAACAAAGAAATAAAATCGACCCTGTAGGTAAAATATGTTCAGCAATACTCAGCTTATCCCTTGATGATAATATATACACAGGAGTCATGATGGAAAACACCATGGCATACCTCAAAAATACATCGGCCATATCCATGGGCTGCATATATGACCCCCACCCGGTTGATGAAAATAAACAATTACTAGCATTGATTTTTTACCGTGGTTGATGTCTCTGTGCTTACACCAATGAAAAGCACGCCAATTAATGTAGCAAGAATAGTCGCCGCAGTACCCACAATTGCCAAGCCAAGTCCCAATCCAGTAAAGAAGCCATTACTCAGGCAACCATTGTTTATTTCAAGGATGGATTCAGTGACAAAAGTTATAAGCATACCGCCTAAAAGTATTAGCGTCATGGCTAGCACCACTCCTGACACTACAAATGCAAACCCCATCATGAGCACTCCCAGCGCGCTAAGAAAACCAAACAAGACTCCAAACAAATACGCCCCATTCGCCCCACCACTAATCTTATAAGCCCCCGCCCCAGTCTCCGGGTCAAGAATGATGTAGCCGCTTCCCGTCCAGCCGTTCACCGTGATGTCGGCTTGATGCACCGTCACCTCCATCCCTGCGCTCAGCGCATTGCGGATTTCGGTCTTGGTATTTTCATTGGTATTGAGACTGGCAAGGATGTTGGCATGGTAGGCGGCATTGTGCGCGGTGAGCGTGTAGATCTTCTGCCCCTGACTGGCCGCAATGGCGATGGCCTTGACGGCGCTGACGCCTTGCGGCTGGCTGGGGTCGTCCAGCGGCTTGCTCGGGTCGGCAAACAGCCTCTCCGGTACGGCGTGTTCAAAGGCGCTGCTTGCGGCACCGACCTGTTTCATATAGGCCAGTTTTTGTTGTTTGTCTCCGTCTTTGGCTTCGACGTGCATGGCAAGTCGGTCGACATCCATCATGACACCGGGAAAACTGACGCTGCGCACAATGCCATACCAATACTGCGGTTGAGCTGTCGCCGAGAAACTGCCGTAGCTGGGCAGGCGGTAGGCGATGATGTCGCCGTTGGCTCGCGCCGTGAGTTGGTCGCTGCCGTCCACGCTGGCGAAGTAGCCAAGAATGCCGCTGTAGAGCAGGTCGCCGCTGAGGTCTTCCTTGGTGAGGTTTTGGATCGGTGTCGGGTCGTTGGGGTTGGCTTGGAATTGCTCAAGCTTGGCTTGGGTTTGTTCCAGTGTGGTTTTCAGGGCGCTGAGTTGGCGGGCGGAGATGCCTTGCAGGTCGAGGGCTATGGCGTGGTATTCGCCGGCGATCGGGGCGTTGGGCTCGCCTTCTTCCCATTGCTGGCTGCCAGGGTTGTAGTAGGCCGTGCGCTGGGTGAGCGTGTCGCCCATGGTGACGGCCGAGGCGCTTTGGCTGATGAGCTGGCCGTCGACCCGGATTTCGGCTTTCAGGTGGATGAGGTAGCCGGGCAGGCTGCTGGGCAGTTCGCTCGGCTGGATGGGGCTGCCGTCCGGGTGCGGTTGGGGCAGGTAGCTGTTGATGAGGTCGAGGTCGGCTTGCGCCGCCGGGATGAAGCTGATCGTCAGCTTCTTGCCGGCCAGGGCGGGGGTGTTTTGCCCGAGGGCGGCCAGCACGTTGCCGTAAGGGTCTTCCACGTCGGTGCGGAACTGCCATTTGAGATTGTCCGGCAGGCTTTGCAGTTTGGCGCCGGTGGCCAGGGTTTTGTACGGCAAGGTGCCCATGAGGATGCTGGGGCTTTGCGGGACGATGGTTTTGCTGCCCAGGACGTCGCCGACGGTGGCATTCGGCTTGGTGCTGTCGATGTAGGTTTTGACCTGATTCTGGTAGGTGGTCAAGGCGCTCTGGATGTTGGCGCTGTTGAGGTTTTGCACCCAGCCTTCGCTTTCGTTGACACTGGCGCCTTGTTTGATTTGGTCAAGCAGGTGGTTGGCATCCAGCGGGACGTTGCCTTGGATGTCCATGCCCTGGGTGTAGGTGTATTGCTTGTAACTTGCGTCCAGTGGGATCCAGCTGTCGCCAACTTTGTTCACTGCGCCTCGGCTGGGGATGTAGTCCACCCAGGCTTCAACCCAGACGTGTTCCATGCGGATGCTGGCGACCTTGCCGCCGGAGAGCACGCCAACATTGGGGATGCCGCCCTGCCCAAGCAGGCTTTGCGCCGCTTCGGGGGTACTGACGCCGCCCACCCAGTTCATGACGTTGTCCACGGGAAGCTGGATGGTGCCGTAGACATATCTTGCGGGGATGCCTGCGGCTCTGAGCAGGGCGATTTCCAGGCTGGCGGTATGGCGTTAGGGTGGATGTGATAACGAAAAACTTGGCTCCGATTTTCCACAATCCGAGACTTATCCCTTGTTTCGGTGATAATCAACCATCAAACCAAGTGCTGCGCTTCCTTGTATCCTTAATCATGGGAAGTAGCGTCACTACACAGAGAAACAAAACAACTATTGCGACTAGCAGAACCCCTGCGGCTAGAATTTTTTTTGCTGCAAAACAAACTATTGGAATCAACAGAAGTTGTGAGGTTATCCCGCCAACAATGGCATATGGGACTGGTTTAAATCGAATCAGTGATTGGCAAGATTCACATCTTATACTCCTCATTGTCATACTAGCTGCAACTTTCCTCCCCGTCGAGCAACAGTGCCCCTTACAAACAGGGCATGACATACTTATAATATCTTTTACCATACTTACGCCGACCCGCAAGCTTGCGATTGCGGTTTCCCCTCAATAATACCTAAGAGATACCCAAGAGTAGAAAAGATTTGAAGAGCGACTGAAGACGGCACCGCTATGAAGCCAACCGCTCTAGTTAATAAAGCCCCAATCAACAAACCCATAATTAATTTCCCTAGATAAAAATCGAGGTCATCCCAAAGCATATTCATGACATCGGCTCTAAACTCAGCGCTATTGCCAAACAGGTTGACAGCAGCCCCTAGAACTATTTCAGCAATTTTCGCTTTTTGAGAGTCGTTACCAGATAGCTCAAGCAAGTGCTGGACACCGTATGCGATCCCAAAGAAATATGACAATGCCCCACTTGCAACACCGCAGCCGAAGTCTAATGCACCCCCATTCATGCCGCCCGAAATCTTATAAGCTCCCGCTCCGGTCTCCGGGTCAAGGATGATGTAGCCGCTTCCCGTCCAGCCATTCACCGTGATGTCGGCCTGATGCACCGTCACCTCCATCCCTGCGCTCAGTGCATTGCGGATTTCGGTCTTGGTATTTTCATTGGTATTGAGACTGGCGAGGATGTTGGCATGGTAGGCGGCGTTGTGTGCGGTAAGCGTGTAGATTTTATGCCCCTGGCTCGCCGCAATGGCGATGGCCTTGACGGCGCTGATGCTCTGTGGCTGACTTAGGAGTGGTGATTCAAGTGTTCTGAGGATAGTTCAACGCCCCCCCTCTGTCAGCTTGGTGCCCCCCGAAAAAACAACAGCCAACATAAGTAGGTAAGGAAGCCAAACCCCAATAACCAATACTATCCAATGATTAACAAAAAACTGACTATCCATAGATTGGATAACCAAGGTCGACCATGCAGGATACCAACCCAATAAAATGATTTTACCTTTCCCGATGAAGCGATAAACAAGCCACATCAAACCTAAGGACAGGAAAATCGACATGATAAATAGCATACTATGTACAACTCAGTAGGTTGTTTGATGACAGTTTCACACCAAAAATAAAATTAACAATCTGACCTATCAGCCATCCCGCACCAAAACTCGTAAAGCCAATACCAGTAGCCACGCCACTGGTAAGGCACCCCAAGGCAGTATTGTCGCCCGAGTAGTAATCAATAATATAAGCAAGCGCGAGAGCCTGCACTGTCATAATAAACACAGTAAGTAGCAAAGCAGCTCCGCCAAAAATTAATAATTCATACGTCCCACCAACTAAAGCTCCCGCGCCAATACCGATTATTGTTAGCACAGCCCCAATAGACACACCAGCTAAAAAACCCGAAAACCACGCCCCATTCGCCCCCCCACTAATCTTATAAGCCCCCGCTCCCGTCTCCGGGTCAAGGATGATGTACCCGCTTCCCGTCCAGCCGTTCACCGTGATGTCGGCTTGATGTACGGTCACGTCCATCCCTGCGCTCAGCGCATTGCGGATTTCAGTCTTGGTATTTTCGTTGGTATCAAGACTGGCGAGGATGTTGGCATGGTAGGCGGCATTGTGCGCGGTGAGCGTGTAAATCTTCTGCCCCTGTGCCGCCGCAATGGCGATGGCTTTGACGGCGCTGATGCCCTGCGGCTGGCTCGGGTCGTCCAGTGGTTTGCTCGGGTCGGCAAACAGGCGTTCCGGTACGGCGTGTTCAAAGGCGCTGCTTGCCGCACCGACCTGTTTCATATAAGCCAGTTTTTGTTGTTTGTCTCCGTCTTTGGCTTCGACGTGCATGGCAAGTCGGTCGACATCCATCATGACACTGGGAAAGCTGACGTTGCGAAAATATCAATCGAGTCTGACCCCAACGCTATTCAGGTCAGCTGGGCTGGCGGGGAGGAATCTGAGGGTGAGTTTCTTGCTGGCGAGGATGACTGGACTCTATCCGTGGTCTGACCACGGATTTTCTACGCTCTACTCATCCGGGCTGCTGCGCTTGCTGGTTATTTGCGGGAACGGCGCTGATTATTGAGTCTTACCAATAAATATGAAAGAGCAGCTATCGCCAGAACTATTAAGAACACACCATCTGCCCAATCCCCAAATATGCGCCTACTCATTATCATGCCAATTATTAGCAGAGAATAAATAACGGTTTGTTTGATTAATGAACTACGCATATCTATTTCGAACCACCGGTAAATAAGCAAGCACAAACGCATCGAATATCGCATAAATTATAGACAGCGCCACACCAACTATTAATCCCGCTGAGGTTATTCCCACCATTGCCCCTGCCAAAGCAGTTATTATTACTCCCCCAAAGATATCGACAATAAATGTTCTCCAGGGATAATCAGGCGAAATGTTTAATTTCGCGACAACCCAAGCGATTGAATAAATCATTGCTGTAACTATTGATAAAACTATAATTTCGCAGTAGGCAGCGACCAATACGAACGGAACAAAAGCAATTGTCATAACGATAACCCCTATAATTGGCACAATGATGTTTCCCCCATTCGCCCCACCACTAATCTTATAAGCCCCCGCTCCGGTCTCCGGGTCAAGAATGATGTAGCCGGAGCCCGTCCAGCCATTGGCCGTGATGTCGGCTTGATGAACGGTCACCTCCATCCCCGCATTCAGCGCATTGGCGATCTCGGTCTTGGTATCCGCATCCGTGCCAAGACTATCGAGGATGTTGGCATGGTAGGCGGCATTGTGCGCGGTGAGCTTGTAAATCTTTTGCCCTTGGCTCGCCGCAATCGCCAGCGCCTTCACGGCCGAGATGCCCTGCGGCTGGCTGGGGTCGTCCAGCAGCTTGCTCGGGTCGGCAAACAGGCGTTCCGGTACGGCGTGTTCAAAGGCGCTGCTTGCGGCACCGACCTGTTTCATATAAGCCAGTTTTTGTTGTTTGTCTCCGTCTTTGGCTTCGACGTGCATGGCAAGTCGGTCGACATCCATCATGACACCGGGAAAACTGACGCTGCGCACAATGCCATACCAATACTGCGGTTGAGCTGTCGCCGAGAAACTGCCGTAGCTCGGCAGGCGGTAGGCGATGATGTCGCCGTTGGCTCGCGCCGTGAGTTGGTCGCTGCCGTCCACGCTGGCGAAGTAGCCGAGGATACCGGTGTAGAGTAATTCGTACTGGACGCACTGGAGCAGGCGCTCTACGCCCGTCAGCCCGAACGTGATGGCAGCCTCGTGCATCACTCCGACCGTGGCTCGCAATACGTCAGCATCCGCTACAGCGAGCGCCTGGCCGAAGCCGGTGTCGAACCCTCGGTGGGAAGCAAGGGAGACAGCTACGACAACGCACTGGCCGAGACGATCAACGGGCTGTACAAGACGGAGCTGATCCACCGGCGCGGAACGTGGAAGACACGGGAAGCGCTGGAGCTGGCAACGCTGGAATGGGTGGCGTGGTTCAACCCTCACCGGCTGCTCGAACCCATCGGCTATATCCCGCCCGCCGAAGCTGAGGCAAACTACTACAGGCAACTTGCCCAGCATGCTGAATTATCAGCCTGTACTTGAACCCAATAGCCTCCATGAATGTCGGGGCGGTTCACTTTGTATCAACTCACATCAATGCAGCATTCAACCAGAGATGGGTCAAAATACTCGCCACATACCCCAGCAGCACCGCCCAGCTCCAGCGCAGATGCGCCATGAAGGTGTAGACGCCGCGCGCCTGACCCATCAGCCCGACTCCCGCCGCCGAACCGACCGAAAGCAGCGAGCCGCCGACGCCGGCGGTCAGCGTCACCAACAGCCATTGCCCGAGCGACATATCCGGATTCATGCTCAATACGGCGTACATGACCGGGATGTTGTCCACCACGGCAGAAAGCAGCCCAACCAGCACATTGGCCGTGGTAGCGCCCAGTTCGAGATAAATCAGATTGGACAAAGCGGCCAGATAGCCCAGGGCGCCCAGACCGCCCACGCTCAGGATCACCCCGTAGAAAAACAACAAGGTGTCCCACTCTGCGCGTTTCATGGAGATGAAAATGTCAAAGGGCTTGTCCCTGGGCTTGAAATGGCGGCTCAGCTCGCCCAGATCGCTGGCTCCGCCGGGCAGAACGGACGCCAGGCTGCGCTCGCCCTCGCCACGGCGTATGAAATACCCCAGCACCATCAAGGCGCCCAGCCCGGTCATCAAGCCCAGCATGGGCGGCAGATGCAGCTCGTTGTGCATCACCACCGCCAGGGCGATGCTGGCGACAAACAGACCCAAGGCGATAAAGCCGCCCTGTTTCACCTGCGGTTTTTCATCCAGTGCGGCGGGACGCTGCTTGGGAACGGCCAGAGAAAGCAGAGCCGCCGGAAGCAGCCAGTTGACCAGCGAGGGGATGAACAGGGCAAAGAATTCATGGAATTGCACCATGCCCTTTTGCCAGACCATCAGGGTGGTGATATCGCCGAATGGGCTGAACGCCCCGCCCGCATTCGCCGCAACCACGATGCTGATGAGCGCAGGCACGACAAAGCGTCGTTCGCCGCCCGCCACAGCCATGACCACCGCCCCCATGATCAGCGCCGTAGTCAGGTTATCGGCCACCGGGGAGATGAAAAACGCCAGTAACCCGGTCAGCCAGAAAATCGTGCGCAGGGAGAAGCCACGCGACACCATCCAGGCGCGCAGGGCGTCGAACAGGCCACGCTCCTGCAACAAATTGATGAAGGTCATGGCGGCCAGCAAAAACAGCAAAAGCTCGGCATATTCGGCCACCACCTCCTTGAGCATGCCTCCCGCCGCCGCGGGCTGCCCCGCCCCGGCGAACGCCAGCGCCACCAGCACCCAGATGACGCCCGCCGCAATCACCATCGGCTTGGACTTGCGCAGGTGAATGCTTTCCTCGGCGATCACCAGCGCGTAGGCAAGGATGAACACCCCCAGAGCCAAGATCGCCCAAAAGCTTGTAGTCAGTGACATCGGCGCCAGATCCGCGCCCGCCGCTACGCTGGCCATGGCCGGTTGCGCCAGCCCCAGACAGACAAGCAGGCAGACCAGCAAGAAGGAAGAAGCAAAAACGGACAGAGCGCGCATGAAATATCCCAGTAAAAATTCAGAGAACGCAGCAAGCAAATCCCAAGCCAGGGTGGCGAAAAGCTGTGCGCATTGCAGTCTTGATACACAAGCCATTGAAATCAAAAGTATTCACGTTCGCCGCAAAGTATACCTGCCGTGGTTTTTCTGTCGCTTTTTCTCACACCCGGCAGCGTTTGTCTTGTAGGCTTTCACTCACCTTTCAGCCAGCCAAGGTCACCATCCATGCTTTCAAGCCAAGATGATCAACGCACCGATAACGCGTTGGAGCGAATTTTTCAGCATGTTATCTCACCTTTTGAGCGTTTCATTCGCTGGGAAAGCGCCAGCGGCATCATGCTCATGGCCGCCGCCGTGGTGGCGATGATTCTGGCCAATAGCGCGCTGGCGCATGCCTTTCACCATCTCTGGGAAACCCCGCTCGCGCTGAGCGTCGGCGATTGGACGCTGCAAAAATCGCTGCATCACTGGATCAACGATGGCCTGATGGCGCTGTTCTTCTTTCTGGTCGGGCTGGAGATCAAGAATGAAATTCTGGCCGGCGACTTGTCCACCCCCAAGCAGGCCGCCTTGCCGATGATCGCCGCCCTGGGCGGCATGGTGGTTCCCGCCCTGCTGTTCTTCCTGGTGAATCGGGGCAATGAATTCGTCGTCGGCTGGGGGATTCCCATGGCGACCGATATCGCCTTTGCCGTGGGCGTGATGACCTTGCTCGGCGCGCGCGTGCCCAAGGCTTTGCTGATGTTTCTGGTCGCCCTGGCGATTGCCGATGACCTGGGCGCCGTGGTCGTTATCGCCGTGTTTTACACCGACGATCTGCACACCGGCGCACTGCTGCTTGCCGCCGGCCTGCTCGCGCTGATGGCCGTGCTGAATGCGGCCAATGTGCGTTCGTCCGTACCCTATTTCATTCTCGGCGGCCTGCTGTGGTACGCCGTGCTGCAATCCGGGGTGCACGCCACGGTCGCGGGCGTGCTGACCGCCTTCATGATTCCGACCAGCTCGCGCTTTTCCCAGGCCAGTTTCAGCAAACAGGTGCGCGAATTGCTGGATCGCTTCGATCGTGAAAACCAAAGCAAGAACAGCCCGTCCGCGTTGCTGGCCAACAAGTCGCAACTGCACATGCTGGAAACCCTGCAAAACGGGCTGCACGCCATCCAGCCGCCGCTGATCCGTCTGGAGCACATGCTGGCGCTTCCCGTGGCTTTTCTCATCGTGCCGTTGTTCGCCCTGGCCAATGCCGGGGTGACGATTCAGTTCGATGAGCTGGCCAGCAGCTTCAGTCATCCGGTGGTGGTCGGCATTTTGCTTGGCCTGGTAGTCGGCAAACCCCTGGGCATTACGCTCTTCACCTGGCTGGCGGTGCGCGTCAACCTGGCGCGCCTGCCGGATGGCGTCCACATGGGGCATGTATTCGGCGCGGGGCTGATCGCCGGCATCGGCTTCACCATGTCCATCTTCATTGACGGACTGAGCTTTGAACAACAACCGCACATCATGGATCTGGCGAAAATGGCGATTCTCTCCGCCTCCATCCTCGCCGCCGTACTCGGCGCCGCCTGGTTTATGCTGACGGCGCAGCCCGCACAGCGGACTTCGACTCAGGCTGAGGCTGAAGCTGAGGGGTAAGCAGCGAAGCGACGATCATGCCGACGATGGCGGCGAGAAAGCCCCAGAAATGCGGCGAAATTTCCGCCTCCGGCATAATGAACTCCAGCGGAATCCACACCAGCACGCCCAGGCCGATCGACCAGTAAGCGCCCTGCGTATTGGCGCGCGACCAGTACAAGCCCGCAACCAACGGCACGAAAGCCACCACCAGCGTCACCTTGTAAGCTGCCTCCACCATGGCATGAATGCCGGTTTCGTGGCTGAGCGACCACAGGGTGTAGGCCACCACCAACAGGGTGAAGCCGCTGATCACCGCGCGCAGCGTCCATAGCATCTGCCTATCGCTGGGATTTTTCAGCAACCACCCCTTGATCACGTTTTCCGCCAGCGTCACCGAAGGCGCCAACAGAGTTCCCGAGGCCGTGCTCATGATGACCGCCAGCAGCGCGCCGTAAAAAATCACCTGGGCATAGAGCGGGAAGTGCCCCTTGATGAGCGCGGGCAAAATACCGTCCGGATTTTCTTCCAGCAAACGCGCCACCAGCGCCGGGTCGATCAACTGGCTGGAATAAGTCAAAAACAGCGGCACCACGGCAAAAGCCAGGTAAATCACCCCGCCGATGATTGTTCCCCACACGGCGACATTCGCGCTTTTGGCCGAGTTGGCGCGCTGGAAAACATCCTGTTGCGGCACCGAGCCGAAAGCCAGGGTCAGGAACGAAGCGAGAAAGCCCAGCATGGCCACGGCATTCAACTCCGGCCAGAAATTGAATTTGTCATGCTGCGCGGCATGTTCAATCACAGGCCAAACCCCGCCGGTCATTGTGCTGGCTAGATAGGCGATGACAAACAGCCCGACCACGATGACGATCATCTGGAACGCCGTGGTCAGCGCCACCGACCACATGCCGCCGACCACGGTGTAGAAGAACACGATGCCCGCACCGATCAGAATCCCCAGCTCGGTCGAAATCGCGCCGTCGGAAAGCACGTTGAACACCACGCCCAAGGCCATGACCTGCGCCGAAACCCATCCCAGATAGGACAGAGCGATGGCGATCGCGGTAATGACCTCCACCTTGCGTCCGTAGCGCTGGCGGTAGAAGTCGCCGATGGTCAGCAGATTCATGGCGTACAGCTTGCGCGCAAAAAAGACGCCGAAAATAATCAGGCAAAACGCCGCGCCAAAAGGATCGGAAATCAGCCCGCCCAAGTCTGCGCTCAAAAATGTAGCAGGAGTGCCCAGTACCGCCTCGGCGCCGAACCATGTGGCGAACACCATGGCCACCACGATCAGAAACGGCAGGCTGCGCCCGGCGGTCACGAAATCCCCCGCGCTGTGCACGTGTCGTGCCGCGAGAAGCCCGATCAGCATGGACAGCGCCAGATAGGCGATAACAAAAGCGGTCAGCATGGCTTAATCCTCTTGGAACCTGTTTACGATCTTTTTTGAAGCTAAAAACCCTTCGTGAAGCGACACTGTAGGTGCGAATTCATTCGCACAAATGCGCCTAAATTGTGCGAATGAATTCGCACCTACCTGTTTTGGCGACTATTTTTCTGTTCAATAGCGAGATCGTAAACAGGTTCTTGAGATTAGAGGCAGGATCGGAGGGAGTGGAGAATTCGTGACAGCAAGTTGCGCGCCAATAACTCATAGCCAATATAGACAAAAACGGGCGCAAAAAAGCCACTGCACGCATCAATGACTGGAGATCAATGATTTTGTGACAGTGGCTTTTGTAGTGTTTGGCGGAAGCGGTGAGATTCGAACTCACGGAAGAGTCACCCCTTCGACGGTTTTCAAGACCGTTGCATTCAACCGCTCTGCCACGCTTCCAAGGCCGCGCATGATGATTTTGTGAAGGACAAATGTCAAGCGTTTTGGCATCAAGTCAGGCGAATGAAGGTTAAGCTAAAAACTTGTTCCGCTGCTGTTAGAATGCGTTCCCTGTTTTTCTGCATAAACCTGATGAAATACGCATGAACATCATCCTGAAAACCCCTGAAGACCTCGCCAAAATGCGTATTGCCGGTCGTCTGGCCGCCGAGGTGCTCGATTACCTTGCGCCTTTGGTGCAACCTGGAGTGACGACAGGGGAACTGGATCGGCTGGCGCACGATTACATGGTCAATGTGCAGGGCACGACCCCCGCCACCCTGGGCTACCAGGGCTTTCCCAAGTCGATTTGCACCTCGATCAACCACCAGATCTGCCACGGCATTCCCGGCGACAAGGTGCTCAAGCGCGGCGATATCATCAATATCGACGTCACCGTGATCAAGGACGGCTACTTTGGCGATACCAGCCGCATGTACGAAATCGGCGAGGTGTCGATTCTTGCGCGTCGTCTGGTGCGCGTAACCCGCGAGTGCATGGATCTGGCGATCGAGGGCATCAAGCCCGGGATGAATCTGGGCATGATCGGTCACATCATTCAGCGCCATGCGGAGAAAAACGGCTTTTCCGTGGTGCGCGAATATTGCGGTCATGGCATAGGCCAGTCCTTTCACGAAGACCCGCAGGTCTTGCACTACGGCAAGCCGGAAGAAGGCCCGCTGCTTGAGGCCGGGATGACCTTCACCATCGAGCCGATGATCAATGCCGGCAAGCGTCAGGTGAAAGTGCTCGGCGATGGATGGACGGTGGTGACCAAGGATCACTCCCTGTCCGCGCAATGGGAGCACACCGTCTATCTGGGCGAGCAGGGTTGCGAGATTCTTACGCTCTCGCCTGCGGCAAGCTCCAACTGACATGCCCAGCGCCCGAGTCGAAGCCCTTGCACCTCAATCCGTCAAGCAGGCGCTGTACGACCTGCGGCTGAAAGAGCAGCAACAACTGCGCGCAGGCGCTACGATCTCCGCGCTTTTCGCCCAGCGCACCGCCTGGGTCGATGCCCTGATCCTGGCCGCCTGGCGGGATGCCGGACTGCACGAGGAGGCGGCCTGTCTGCTGGCGGTCGGCGGCTATGGCCGCAGCGAGCTGTTCCCCTATTCCGACATCGACGTGCTGGTGCTGATGGCTACCGATGCCGCGCCCGAGGTTGAGCGCAAGGTGGAATCCTTGATCAGCCGCCTGTGGGATCTGGGTCTGCACCTCGGCCATAGCACGCGTTCCCCCGAGCAATGCCTCAGCTTCGCCGCCCAGGATTTGAGCCTGATGACCAGCCTGCTGGAAGCGCGTTTTCTGCAGGGCGAGATCGCCCTTTGGCAAGAGGTGCGGCAGGCGCTGTTCGCGCAAGATGCCGAGATCTGGCCTGCTCCGGCCTTTTTTCGCGGCAAGCAGGCCGAGCAGGAGGCAAGGTACCGGCGCTTTGACGACTCGGCTTACAAAATCGAGCCGAATATCAAGGAAAGCCCGGGCGGGCTGCGTGACTGGCATATGCTGCGCTGGCTGTGCGAGCGCGTGTTTGCGCACGACGGCGCGGATATTTTGGTCAATGAAGGCCTGTTGACCGAGCGCGAGCAGGACGATTTGCAGCAGCGTATCGAATTTCTTTCACGCCTGCGCTACACCCTGCATCTGTTGACCGATCGGCATGAAGATCGTCTGTTGCTCATGCATCAGAAAACCCTGGCGCAAATCTGCCGATCCATGTCCGCCAGCGAATTCCCCGCGTCTCACGAAGAGGCGAGCAGCAGCGATGAAAACCAACCCGACGAAAACCGGCAAGTTGAAGCCTTCATGCAGCGCTATTTCCGCGCAGCGCTCGGACTGGAGCGCATCAACCAACTGGTCATGCAGCAATTCGAGGAGCGTCTATTCCCGCCGCGGGGCGAGGCCATCGCCCTCAACCCACGCTTCAATCGCCGTGGCAAGCTGATCGAAACCGCCGACGCCCAAGTATTCCTGCGCAACCCCGCAGCCATGCTGGAGTTGTTCCTGCTGGTGCAGCAACATCCCGAACCGCTGCACATTCGCGCCAGCACCCTGCGCCAGCTGCAAAGCCATGTGCAGCTATTGCGCGCGGAAATGCGCAACAACCCCAGGGCGCGCGCCTTGTTCATGGACATCCTGCGCCAACCCAGCGGCGTGTTTGATGCGCTCAAGCAGATGAACCGGCTGGGCATTCTGGCCTGTTACATCCCCGAGTTTGAAAACATCGTCGGGCGCATGCAGTTCGACCTGTTTCACCTTTACACCGTGGACGCACACACCTTGCTGGTGGTGCGCAACCTGCGCCGCTTCGCCACCCGCAGCGGAGAAGAGGAAAGCCCTCTGGCACATGAGTTGATGCTCCAGTTCGACAAGCCGGAACTGCTGTATCTTGCCGCCTTGTTTCATGACATCGCCAAAGGCAAGGGCGGCCAGCATGAGATTCTTGGCGCGTTCATCGCGCGCGATTTCTGCAAGCTGCACGCCCTGTCGGTGGAGGACACGGCGCTGGTCGAGTGGCTGGTTCGCGAGCACCTGCGCTTTTCGCATGTCGCTCAGCGACGCGACCTGGATGACCCGCAGGTCATCGATGAATTCACCCTCTGGATCGGCGAACGCCGCAAGCTGGACGCGCTTTACCTGCTCACCGTCGCCGACATTCACGCCACCAACCCCACCCTGTGGAGCGACTGGCGCGCCGCCCTTCTGCGCGAACTCTACCGAAAAACGCGGCATGCCTTGGAGCAAGGGCAACGCAAGATCGATGTGCAAAGTCGTTTGTCCAGGGTTCTGGAGCGTCTGGCGAGCGATTGCCGACCCGACGAGGAAATCGCCTGGCACAGGGCAAGATCCTTGCTCGACAGCTTGCCTGCACGTTACGTCATTCGTCATTCCAGCGAAGCCCTCGCCTGGCGGGTTTGCGGCATCCTGCGGGCGCGGGGCGATCAATGGATCGGCCTGCGTGAAGATCACGAGCGCCAGGTCAGCGAGCTTTTCATCTACAGCAAAGACCAACCCCATCTGTTCGCGCATATCGCCGCCACCCTGGATCGGCTGGGCTTCAATATCCAGGCCGCCTACCTCACGGTAAGCACGCAGGGCATGATCGTGGACGACATCCTGTTTCTTGACCGCGAAGGCTGCCCCCTCCGCGACGCCTGGATGCAGGATGATTTGCTGCAACAGCTCGGCAAGGCGCTGACCCAGGAGACGCCGCCGCCCTGCGTCATGCGCCGCGCATCCCCCCAGTTGCAGCACTTCAACTGCCCGACGGAAATCGTCATGCGCACTTCGGAACATGACGAAACGACTGAAGTCCAGTTGCAAACCCTGGATCGTCCCGGTCTGCTCGCCTTGATCGGCGGCGTGCTTTCCGAACTTGAGATGAACTTGCAGGGCGCAACCATCAACACTCTGGGCGAAAAGGCGATAGATACCTTGTACGTGTCCAAACGCGACCCTGTCAGCCAGAAGCTTCTGCCGCTGGACAGCGTGCAACAGCAAGCTCTCCAATCGCGTCTGGGCGCAGCCCTGGCTTTGGACGCATGAACGCCAAGCCTGCGGACTACCGCATCCTGCATGCCGACGAGCGCATCCTGGTCGTGGACAAGCCCACGCGCATGCTGAGTCAGCCGGGCGTGGGCGCAGACAAAAAGGACAGCCTGATTACCCGTTTGCAGCTTTCCCACCCTGGCGCGCGCATCGTGCATCGTCTGGATTGGGAAACCTCCGGCCTGATGGTCATCGCTCTTGATGCCGCTGCGCATCGCGCCCTGTCGATCCAGTTCCAGGAGCGCCAGACGCAAAAGACCTATATCGCCGTAGTGCAGGGACATCTGGCGGCGGCGGAAGGCTTGATCGACGCGCCGCTGGCGGCCAACTGGCTGGACAAGCCACGCCAAATGGTGAGCGTCGAGGGGCGACCTTCGCAAACGTACTGGCGCAGGCTCGAGCTTGGTGAAAACTCCACTCGGGTTGAGCTAAAACCGGTGACCGGACGCTCCCATCAACTGCGGGTGCACATGCTGCACCTCGGTCATCCCATCCTCGGCGATGGCCTCTACGCCCCGCCGGAGGCTCTGGCCGCCGCACCGCGCCTGTTACTGCACGCGGCGGAACTCGGCTTCACTCATCCCGCCACGGGGGAATGGATTCTGCAGTGCAGCGAAGTTCCTTTTTGATCTTTAGAACCTGTTCACGACCCCACCACTGAGCGGAAAAATGGTCGCCAAATAGAGTGTAGGTGCGAATTCATTCGCACAAACCAGGCTCATTTGTGCGAATGAATTCGCACCTACAGAACCATCTCACGAAGAGTATTAGCCTCAAAAAAGATCGTAAAAAGGCACTTAGGTCTCGTCGACTTCCAAAGCGAAGCCTTCGCCGGTCTTTTCATGCACGCGGCAAAGCATGCTCAACGCGCAGTGAGTGCAGACCTTAGGTTCACGCGGATCCACGGCGGCATGTCCCACGCGAAAATCGTCCGCCAGCGCGGTCAATACGCGGCGATAGTCCAGCAAAATATCGTTCCATTCTTCCTTGGCCGCACTGACGCCCAAACCATCCCGTGCGGCATCACCCAGGCCGTTCAAGGCCATTTCCCCCGCGCGCACCTGGGCGAAGGCCAGAGCGCCGACTCCTTGCATGCTGATCGCATACAGCGGCAACTGCGGCGCTTCCGGGCGCTCACCCGACCATTGCGCAGGCGTGGCCTTGCCGGTCTTGTAGTCGAGCAGCATCCTGCCGACGCCATCCCCTTCCACGCCCTCACCTCCCAAGCGGTCGATGCGGTCGATGCGGTCGATCTTGAGCGCCAGGTGCAGGCCGCCAATTTCGATGTTCTGCGCGTATTCGCGCTGCTCAACTACAAACGGCGGACGCTTGCGCTCCACTGCCAGCCACTCCAGCACCAGTGCGCTGATGCGTGCGATTTCCAGCGCCTGCAAGCGTTCAGGCCACAGGGCGCGATGTATGCGCGCTTCATCCTGAATGGCTGTTTGCGCATGGCCTTGAATGCAGCGGCGCAAAGTTTCTTCATCCATCGCCAGAAGCGCGGCTTGATCGCGCACCTCCCCCCAGAACAGCTCCATCACCCGATGCAACAGGCTGCCGCGCGCGCGCGCGTCCGGGCCTAGACCGGGATCATCCAGCTCGGCGGCATGCAAGCGCAGCTCGGCAAAAGCGCGGAAGGGACAGGCCGATTGCAATTCCAACACGCGCGCCCCGCCCTTGAGCGGAGCTTCCGCCTCCAGCGGAGGGGCGGACTCATCCGCATAATGCTGCATCGATGCAGTCTGATTTTGCCACTCTGCCGGCATGGGCAGGTTCGAGCGCTCGATGCTCTCGAGCGTGACCTGCGGCAGATGCGCAAACAACGGGCTGGGTTCCAGTTCGCGCCCTTCAGCTTGCGCGGGGTGACTGATGATGGTTGCGTCGTCTGGCGCAAGCGCCAGCAGCCGCGTGCTGATGCGGCGCAGATAGTTCAACTCGCGCGTCGGGGAGGCATGCGGCATGTGCAAGCGGGCTTGCAGGCGCATGGGCAGGAAGGGATGCGGCCTGGCGTGAGGCGGCCACTGTTCGTGCTGCATGCCCAAAAGCCACACGGCATCGAAGCTCAAACCCAGAGCCTCCAGCGGGCCGAGAACCTGCACCGGGGCTTGAGCGACGGCCTCGGGCTGAAAAACGGTTTCCACGGCAAGCGCGCGCACCTGGCGCAGAAACGCGCTGCGACTCATTTTGGGCTGCACCACGCCCAGGGCGGCCAGTGTTCTGAGTGCGTCCAACCAGCTCTGGCGCAACTGGAAATCGACGCTGGAAAGCCCGCCGTCTCCCGGCCATCCGGCCATTTTCAGTTCCGCCAGCAGAGCCTCCAGCCATTGCGCGGGCGACTGGACGGAGGCCTGGCTCTTGCGCGCCTGTTCAAGACGCTGCATGAGCTGTGCGAACAGCGGACAAGCATGATCCAGCGCCTGCTTGCGTACCAGGCTACTGGACAGACTCAGCTCGCCCCGCTCGCGCAGCCGCGCATCCAACTCGGCGCGTGCCTCGCGCTCCGCTGCAAAGCCCGCCAGAAACGGACTGCGCAGAGCACGCCCCACCGCCGCCAGCTCCAGCCGCGCATCGCCCAGAGAAAACGCCAGCAGGCTGGCCTGCACCATGCCGTACTCCGTAAGCCTCGCCCCAAGGGACATGTTCCACGGACGCGGGGCATCCTGTTCGCCGGGAAGCAGGCAGGAGGGCGCAAGCTGGGCGTCGAGCAAACGTGTCAGACGCGCACGGCGCTCTTGCAAATCCGGGGCGACGATAGCCACGCGCAGGGAGGAGTCGCGTTCCAGCAAGGCGCGCGCCCAACGCGCCGCCGCTTCGTCTTCCTGGGCGGCATCGGGGTAGGCGACGCAGCGCAGCTGCGGCTTCTCGTCGGCGTTCAGGGCATTAGCCTGCGCATCGCTCCCCACCAACACCTGCGTTCCACGACAACGCAAAGCGTCCAGCAGGGCGATTTGCGCCGGAGTCCAGTCGTCAAAACCTAAGAAAAGGATTTTTGCAGGCAAAGCCACGCGCCCCTCAGCCAGCGCTTCCAGTACGAGCGCAGGCAAGCGCGCCGCATCCACCCAGCCGCCGTGACGACACTGGCGGGCGAATTCTTGCGCCCAGGACTGGAAGCTCAACACATCCTCATTGCACTCGATTGGATCGAATGGCGGCGAAATGCGCCAATCCTGCATCAACTTCCAGGCCTCCTGCGCCAGAGAGGCCGTTGAACGCGCTTGCAGCAAGGGACGATCCTCGCGCTCGATGAGCGTTTGCCACAACAGGGCGCTCTGACGCTCATCCAGCAACAAAGGCGCATCTGCATCCAGCCAGCTTGCCGCATCCCACATCTGACGCAGCCAAGCGCCCCAGGGCAAAATCCGCGGCGCATCCCACAGCACATGCTGACGAGCCATCTCGCGGGCGAATTCGGCGCGCCAGTGACGCGCCAGACGATTGTTCACCGTAATCAGCATTGCGCCCCCGCGCAAAGCCGCCAACACCTCCTGAGACTTCATGCGTTGCGCCACCAGCCGGTCAGGCTCAGGCGCTCCTGCCGCGCCGCTTGCACCTCATGCGCGAAACGTTCGGACAGAAAGGCCACGAAGGTTCCCGCCTGCGGCGCGACACAAGCCAGTTCCCTCTCCTCGTCCTGCGGATGAAACAGACGCAACATGCCGCCGTGTTCAGGCTGCCAGTGCGGGTTCAGATACAGCAACACCGTGACCCGCCGCGCCGAACGCCCCTGCGGGTTGTCATAGTGTTTCTGGTAACCGCCGCCGGGCGGATAGAGCGCGAAATGACATTCCAGCTCACGCAAACCAAGATAAAGCTGACGATTGAGCGCGCTGCGCAGCGCATCCATCGCCTGCCAGAACGGCTGCACGTCTTCGGCGCCCTCGCCCCACTCCAGCCAGTCGATGCTGTCGCCGCGCACCGCCTGTGCGCGCATGGCCTGATTGCCAATGCCCGCCGGACGAAAACGCTCGCGCCGCGCCAAGGCCTCGGTGCGCAAGGCAGCCACCAGCTCCGGGCCAAAGGCATGAGGCAAGATCACATAGCCGGATTCGGCCAGACCTTCGACGACGTCGTTCACCCAGTTTTCGATGCTCATTACCGCTCATGACGCTCGCTACAATCCGCGCATTGTGCATCTACAAGCATGCGGCGGACAGGTATAGTTAAGGAAATTTTTGATTTACGTCGCGCCCATGCCTGCAGAAACCTTCCTCCATTCTCGCTGGATCATCCCCATCGTGCCGCATAAGCAAGTGCTGGAGCAGCACAGTCTAGTCATGGAAGACGGCCTGATCACCGCCCTGCTGCCCACCCGCGATGCGCGCCAGCTTGCACGTCAGCATCATGCGCGTGAAATCGAGCTGCCGCACCACGCCCTGCTGCCTGGTCTGGTGAATGTGCATACGCATCTCGCCATGAACCTGCTGCGCGGCGTGGCGGATGATCTGGCGCTGATGAGCTGGCTGCAAGAGCATATCTGGCCGCTGGAAAACCAGTTTCTCAGTGACGCCTTTGTCTTCGACGGCTCGCTGCTCGCCTGCGGCGAATTGATTAAAAGCGGCGTGACCTGCTTCAACGACATGTACTTCTTCCCCGACGCCACCCTGCGCGCCGCCGAGCAGGCAGGATTGCGCGCATCCATCGGCCTGACCGTGATCGACTTTCCCACGCCCTGGGGCAAGGGGGCGGAGGATTACCTGCGCAAGGGAGAGCGCCTGCATGAGGAATGGCATATTCGTTACGGCGAAAGGAGCGCCCTCGCCCGCAGTTTGCGTAACGAGCTGAACCTGCTGGACGAATGGCACGGCAATCCGCGCATGTCCTTCATGCTGGCGCCGCATGCGCCCTATACGGTCAGCGACGCCCCGCTGCTGCATATCCGTGAACTGGCGCAAAAACTCGGCCTGGGCATCCATATGCATGTGCATGAAACGACGTTTGAGGTGCAGGAGGCCATGCGCCTGCATGCTGAACGCCCGCTGGCGCGTCTGGACCGACTGGGGCTGTTGAACGAGCGCTTTCTGGCCGTGCACATGACCCAGTTGCAGGATGAAGAAATGGCCATGCTGGCGGAACGCGGCGTGCATATCGCCCACTGCCCCGAATCCAATCTCAAGCTGGCCTCGGGCATGATGCCGCTGGCGCGCGCTCGTGCGCAAGGCATTAACGTGGGCATCGGCACCGATGGCGCGGCCAGCAACAACGACCTGGATCTGCTCGGCGAGACGCGCACCGCCGCCCTGCTGGCCAAGGGACTGAGCGGCGATGCCGCAGCCATTCCCGCCGCCGAAGCACTACACATGGCCACGCTGGGCGGCGCACGGGCGTTGGGACTCGATCAGCGCATCGGTTCCCTGCAAGTCGGCAAATCGGCGGATCTGATCGCCATGGATCTTGCCGGCATTGAAACCCAGCCGCTGTTCGACCCCATTGCGCAAATCATTTATGCCGCCAGCCGCACCCACATCACCCATAGCTGGGTGGCCGGTCGCATGCTGATGAACGAGCGCCGCCTGCTCACCCTGAATGAAGACGACCTGCTGGCCAATGCCCAGCAATGGCAAGCCAGTCTACTGAGCGCAAAAAATCCCGTTAACCCAACTTGACCACCATGAATACAACAAGCATCGACTGCATCGTTTACCGTAGCCGGATCAAAGACGGCATGTACCTTTATCTGGCGAGCGAGCGTGCTTATGCCGAATTGCCCGAGGAAATCCGCAAAGGCATGGGACGCGACCCCGAAGAGGCCATGCGCCTGACGCTGACCCCCGAACGCAAGCTTGGCCGTGAAGACATCACCCAGGTCATGCAGAACCTGCTGCAACGCGGCTTTCATTTGCAACTGCCGCCACGCGTGGAGTATCTGGCCACCTGGGATAACGACAAACTGGGATTGCGCGGAAAGGCGGAAGGGTAAATCTCGCCGCTGCGCAAAACAAAAAAAGCCGGTTGTTTCCAACCGGCTTCAAGCGTCAAACAGACACCTACAAATTAAGCGATCGCAGCTTCGGCAGAGTCGCTTTCACCTGTGGTATCGGTCCACTTGACCACAACCTTGTCGCCCGCCTTGGCAGGAGCCTTGAAAGACAGGTAGGGGTTCTTGGAAACCGCAGCGGACATGTTGCCAGCGATCACGGTCTTGCCGCCGACGTCAGCGGAAATTTCAGTGATGAACTTGGGGGCGATGTCGGCGCCGGTGGTTTTGTCCTTGCGGTTACCGGGTTCCATCGGGTGAGTGATCAGGCACTTGACTTCAGCCATGTCGCCAGCAAGAGAGGCGCGGATTTTGATGCTACCAGCCATTGAAATATCTCCAGTATGAGTTTGTCAGTTTGTAAGATCAGAGAGATTGGGGCGATTAACCGCCGCAACCGCCGATGGTGACCTTGACTTCTTTCTTGGCTGACAACAGCTTGCCGCCAGTTTTCAGAACGCCGATGACGTTGGAGGTCTTGCCCATCTTGATACGGGTAGACAGGTAGGGAGCAGCTCCAGTCAGAGCATAGTTGCAAACCAGCGGCATTTCGTTGCCTTCCACCAGGATGGCGACAGCTTCAGCAGCGGCTTTGCCTTCAACGGTTACAGGCACGACAGCGCCGTTTTCAGCGATGTCCGGAGCCTTGACAGTCACGTCGGCGCTTTCAGTGGTGGCGCCTGAACCCATAACAGCGGTCAGAGCGTCAGCAACGCTCTTGGCCTTGAACGCAGCTTCCGGCCAAGCGGCGAAAACAGCGCGCGGGGTCAGCAGACCGGCGCCAACGGCGATTCCTACGGCGCTGGCAGCCAGGCTGCCCTTCAAAAATACACGACGATTGCTCTGCATGTTGATCTCCTCATGTTTAGAGTGGTGTGTTTTTAAACACGCATGGAACAAATGCATGACCTGTGCCAAGGCGCTTGAGCGATTTTTTCTGCTTGTAAATCAACAGAAAAACAATCAAACTCCGTTCAGCTAGCGAGCGTGAATTGCAAAATGCACCATCCGGCATTGCATTTTGCATTATTCGAGATTGAAGCCTTGCAATTTGCGCCATAAGGTCGATTTATTGATACCAAGACTGCGCGCCGTGAGTTCACGATTGCCGTCAAGGCGTTGCAGGGTTTTCAGGATGTAGCGCCGCTCCAGCTCTTCCAGACTGGGATGATCGGCATCAATGCAGGCTTCCGACGATAGCGACATTCCCGGTTTGACCGAAGGCGGCGCTGAAACGGCGGGCATGGCGCTGGCGGCATTGCCCGGCTCGATGTGCAAGGTCGGCTGCTCCGCCAGCGCGACATGGCGCTCGATCAAGTTTTTCAGCTCGCGCACATTGCCCGGCCAGTCATAGTCGATCAGCCTTTGCAGACTGACGTCATCAAAGCCGCTGACATCGCGGTGGTAGCGTTCGGCAAATTCACGCAGAAAATGATGCAGCAGAGCGGAAATGTCTTCCCGTCGCTCACGCAAGGGCGGCATACGCAGCTTGACCACGTTCAGACGGTGGTAGAGGTCATGCCTGAACTGCCCCTGCTCGACCAGCACGCTCAGATCGCGGTTGCTGGCCACCACAAAGCGCACGTCAATATCGATGGGCGTAATGCCGCCGACCCGTGTGACCTGCTGCTCCTGCACCACACGCAAAAGCTTGGTCTGCATGGCGTCCGAGATGTTGCCGATTTCATCCAGAAACAGCGTGCCGCCGCTGGCCACTTCCAGTAGACCGCGCTTGGTCTGGTGCGCGCCGGTGAATGCGCCCTTTTCATGGCCGAACAATTCGGACTCCAGCAGCGAGCCGGTGATGGCGCCGCAGTCGATCACCACGAAAGGTGTGTCCGCGAAGTCGGAAAGATTGTGCACGGCGCGCGCCGCCAGCTCCTTGCCAGTGCCGGACTCGCCTTCGATCATGACGTTGACGCGCACGTCATGGATTTTTTCGATGACCTTGTACACGGCGCGTATCGCCGGCGAGTCGCCCAGCATGCCTCCATAGCGCGGGCTGCCGGCGGCGGGCTTGCGCTCGATCTGCTCGCGCACCAAAGCAAGCAATTCGTCCATTTCAAACGGCTTTTTGATGAAATCGGTAGCGCCAAGGCGCAGAGCCTCAATCGCATCGTCCATGGTGGAGTAGCCGGTGATCAGGATGAACGGCAGCTTGGCGTGACGGGCGCGTACCGCCTGCAAAAGCTCAATGCCATTCATGCCAGGCATTTTCAGGTCGGAAATGACCAGCGCCGGCGCGGGATGCTGCTGCAAGTAATCCAGCGCCGCTTGCGGGCTGCGAAAGATTTCGACGGCATAGCTTTCGCCGCGTGCGAAACGACGGAACAGGTCGCCCGCACGCGGGTCATCATCGACAAATAAAACGGTAGGCTTGCTTGGGTTCATGAGGGTCGAATCAGTGAAATATCTGGCGGCGCAGGCTTGAGAGGAACAGCAAAGCTGGCTTCGACGCCGCCCTGCTCATGGTTGCGTATGCTCAGCTCGCCGCCATGGTACTGCACGATGCCAAGACTGATGGACAGCCCCAGCCCCGTACCCTCGCCCACTGTCTTGGTGGTGAAAAAGGGGTCGAATATATGCTCCAACACCTCTTCCGACAGTCCTGACCCGTAGTCGCGTACCGTCACGCGCAAATGGCTGGCGTCGCAGCGGGCGCACAGGTCGATTTTTCCATGCGCCGGGCTGGCATGCAGCGCATTGCGCAATAAATTGAGCAAGACCTGCTGCAACTGGTCGGCATCGGCATCGGCCTGGCAATGCGGTTCGCAGGACTGCACGGCCAGACCGACATCCCTGCTCATCGCTTCCGGCTCAATCAACTCCAGGGTGTGCTTGAGCCAGGGGCAGACCAGAAAGGGATGATGTTGCGGCGGCAACTGGCGGGCGAAATTCATTACGCCATGCACGATGCGGCTGGCCCGCCTGGCCTCTTCGCCCAGGTCGCGGATATCCTCCTGCAAATGCTTGCTGCCCGCAGGCAGGCCGCGTTCGATCAGCTTGGCATAAGACAGAATATTGTTCAGCGGATTATTGATTTCATGCCCGATGCCCGCCGCCATCTGGCCGATGCTCGCCAGCTTGGCTTGTTGCAGCATCTTGCGTTCGGAACGCAGGCGTTCGGCCTCGGCGGCGCGCAAACGCTCCGCCATGTCGTTGAAGTCGTTTTCCAGCTCGCGGATTTCATGGGTCTGGCTGCTGACCTGCACGCGGCGATTGGAGTCGCCGGCGAAGTCATGCAAGGCCGTGCGCAACTGCAGAATCGGCCTGGCGATATGGCGTGCGCCGAGAATCGCCAGCAAGGCCGAGGCGATAAACACCAGCAACACCAGGATCCATAGCGTTTGGCGCAAACCGGCGTAGGGCGCGTCCAGTGTGCCATAGGGCACGGCAAAGGCCAGAATCCAGCTGGTGAGCTGGTTGGGATAAGGATGAAACTCCTGGTAATAGATGCGCCACAGGCCGTCACGGGTGTTGAACTGACCATAAGGACTGTTTTGCACATGCTGCCAAAGTTCGCCGTTATCCAGGCTTTGCAGCTTGACCTCGTGCGGCTTGGGCGCGCTGAAGCGGGTATCCAGGCGGTCGTGATACAGCAACAGGCCATTGCGCTGCGAGTCATCCAGGTTGCGCTCGGCAATCAGCAGCTCGGCTCCGGCAGGGCGCGGCACCAGACGCAGGATGCGATCCAGGTATTCGCCGAAGGTATTGATCGCCAGCACGGCATCCACCCGGCCGCGTTCACCGAGCGGGACCAGCGCGGTAAGCATGGTCAGGGTTTGCCCGGTGGGCAGATCCCAGCGGCTCTGCGGCAGGGGCATGAACAGAATTTCACCGCTGGCGGTCTGGCGCATGGCACGGGCGAAACCCGGCGCGTGCAGTTCTTCTTCGGCATATTCAACGCTGCCCAAGCTGGGGTAAATCGCCGGGCGCGCCTGACCGTCGGTAATCTTGATCAGCGTATTGCCCTGCCCATCGAGTACGCGCAGGCTGCCCAAACTGGGAATCGTGCGTTGCAGATTAAGCAGAAACTGGGTGAGCTGATTGCGCAACGGGGTGTAATCCGGATGTCGCGCGCCTTCGCTTGCGGCGCGGGCGACGGGCAGAAAATCCTGCATGGCGCTGGATTGGGCGATGCCACGAATCATTTCACGCTCGTAGCCCAGGCGATTGTCGATCTCGCTGGCCAGGGCGTTCAGGCGTCGCCCCATGTCGGCGTCCAACTCTTGCAGATGGCGCTGCTCGCCCCAGCTCAAAAGAATGAAGGTCATCGCCAGCAAGGGAATGCCGGAGGCAAGCAGGGTCCAGAAAAAAATCGCGCCACGTAAACGCATGTTCAGCTTCCAGCGAAATGTTCTACCCACCACACCCGCGCGCGCAGCCCCCATTCCGTGGTGTAACCGGTTTCCACAAAATGAATGCGCCCTTGTCCGTCCACCACCAGATGCAGCGGCACGGCCTTGATCCGAAGCGGAGCGAGCAGCTTGCCTTGCGGGTCGTTCAATACAGGCAGACTCAGTCCCTCCTGGCGCAGAAAATGGCGCACAGCCTGATCATCACCCGACTTCCAGGCGATGCTGATCAGCGGCGTATCACGCGCCAGATTCGTCATGCCGCCCAATTCCATGCGGCACACCGGACACCATTCCGCCCAGACATGCACCACCAGGGCGTGATTTGAGAGTTGGCGACTGTCGAAAACCTGCTCGTCGAGGGTCACGCCGCTGATCGGCGGCAAGCCAGCCTCAGGCAGTGCAGGAGCCTGCCAGGCGCGGATCAACAGAAAGACGGCCACAATCAAGGCCAGATCGATGCCCCAGCGCAGCAAACGAACTTTCAGCGGTTTTTTGGCGGGCGGCAGTATGTTCGTGTTCATACACTGAGTTGGAGAGGGTTTGAATCATCAGTACGTCATAATCAAGACACGGGTTGAGCTCCCTCTGCTCAGCTTCTTCTCCTTGATGATCCGCCCCGGGAATTGCGAAGACAGGAATTAAGTCGAAACCGCCGCTGCGAGCCGACTGATGATTCAGTCTGCATCAGTTTGCCTCAGCTTCCACTGGAGGCATATATTCCGAAAGTTACATCAAGCGTTCGTGATTGTAATCAAGCCGCTCATTCCAACGCGGACAGATCGACTGCTCAAGATGATTTTCAGGCGTTGCGCCGATGTGATTCATCGGCCTTGTACTGCCCGCTGGCGGTTTCGGCGGGGAGCTGTCGCCACAGCTAAGCCGAGCGGATGCATGGATGCAAATACGGATTCTTGGCGCCAGCAGGATGCTGATAAACCTCATCCGTGAGTTTTCAGCCCTACCGAGTCCGGTACATGCCCTGATTCGGTATTCGCAAATCAATAACTTAAGTGATTGATTTGCGTGCGAAACATCCTTGTCCCGCCTAACAGATCGCTGAAACAAGCATTTCAGCAAGCTGTTAGGCCGCAAGATTGCGCTTGAAGCTCAAGTCGGAGTCAGAACCTGCTTACGACCTTGATAAAGGGATGCAGTGCAAGTGAAAATTGCCCGAAAAAATGGAGCATGGACGGACTATATGAACATTTTGAGGGCGATTTTTACGCCGCAATGCACTGTTCAGCGGGATTGTAAACAGGTTCTCAGCTATCACTCCAGCCACTATTGAGGATTCAACCATGCCCATTACCCGCCCGCCCGTTCGCTGCTATGCCCTGTGGGATTTGCCGGTGCGCCTGTTTCACTGGCTGTTGCTTGCCGCCATCGTCACTGCTGTGGTCAGCGTCAATCTGGATGCAATGACGCTGCATGTGTGGGCGGGGCAGACCGTGTTAGGGCTGGTGCTGTTTCGCTTGCTGTGGGGCGTGCTTGGCACGCGCACGGCGCGTTTCGCCAGTTTCGTGCGTTCACCGGCGGCGGTGCTGGCCTATGCGCGCCAACTGCCCGCGCAGATGAAGGTGCTGCATCTTGGGCATAATCCGATGGGTGCGCTGTCGGTGCTGGCGCTGCTTGCGCTGGCGCTGATTCAGGCCGCGACTGGCTTGTTTGCCGATGATGATGTAATGACGCAGGGGCCGCTGGCGCATCTGCTGTCATCCAGCACAAGGGAATGGGTGACGAGCTGGCACAAGCTGAATTTCAATCTGCTGCTGGGCATGATCGTGCTGCATGTGCTGGTGATCGCGCTGTACTTGCGCGTCGGCGGGCAAAATCTGGTGCGTCCGATGGTCACAGGCAAGACTTGTGCAGCGGAGGGACGCATGGTGGACGGCGAAGACAATACGGCCACGCCCTGGTTGCGCTTTGCGCTGTCCGTTGGCGTGGCCGTGGGGATGGTGTGGGCGGTCAACATGGTTTGATGCCTGTCAAGCGGCACGAACCCCAAGATCACATGTTGTGCAAACCGATCATATTGCCTTCGGTGTCCTGCACCATCGCGATAAAGCCATTCTCGCCAATCGACATTTTCTCCTTGAACAGGGTTCCGCCGTGTTCAACGGCACGCTTGGCTTCAACGGCGCAGTCTTCACATCCAAAGTAAATCAATGTGCCGCCTCCGCCAGAAGGCACGCCTTCCATTTGAATCAACATGCCACAGGCGCCGTAAGTGGTTTGAGACTTTTCCTTATCTGAAGGAAAAGCCCACATTTCCATATTCGGCCACCCTTCTAGGGGGTGCATTGGCTCCAATTTGATCGCAAATACGGCCTCATAGAACGTTTTGGCTCGCTCCATGTCCTGGACGTAAATTTCAAACCATACGACAGGATTGCCTTGACTGAAGCTCATGGGTTTGTCCTCTGTGAGTATTGGTTTTTAGATCAATCCTTGCGGAAAGCCTTGTGGCAAGCCTTGCAGGTTTCGGCGGTCTTGCCGAACAGCGGCTTGATGGCGTTCAGATCCCCGCTCTTGCTGGCGGCGGCAAGCTCGGCGCTGGCCTTTTCAAAGTCGGCCATCTTGGACTTGAACTCGTCCGGCTTTTTCCAGATGTCGTCCTTGGCCTCGGTGTCGCCTGCTTTGGCATCACTACCAGGAATAAAGCCTTCGGCGGCGAGCTTGCTCATAAAGGCGACGTTTTCTGCCATACGCTGAAACTCGGCGGCGTTGAACGGCTTTTCGCCCTTAACCATCGCGCCCATCGGCTTGAAGTTCCAGCCTACGACATTGAACACCGACTGGCGGTATTCAATGGCTTTTTCCTGGGCTTCATCGGCAAAGGCAGGGGCAAATACGGTGGTTGCGCCGAGCAGTAGCGCAGCGAATGTGGTTTTCATGGTCATGATGTTCTCCTGGTGGGGTAGTTCAGAGTGTCCCGCTCCACATGGCGGGTTGTCTGAGTGTAGCCAACAAATTCGCTGCGCATTGAGTATAAAAAAAGGCCGCAACTGCGGCCTTGGATGTCATGGCGACGAGCAATTACGCCGCATTGCGCAGGGCGGCGATACGCTCATCCAGCGGCGGATGGCTGCTGAACATTTTCTGGATATCGCCGCCATTGATACCGAAGGCGGCCATTTGCTCAGGCAAATGACTGGGTTCGTGCATGGCCTTGAGCTTTTCCAGCGCAGCAATCATTTTTTCCTTACCGGCAAACTTGGCTCCGGCGGCGTCCGCACGGAACTCACGCTGACGCGAGAACCACATGACGATGGCGGAAGCCAGGAAACCGAGGGCGATCTGCGCCACAAAGTTGGCGATAAAGAAGCCCAAGCCCTGCCCTTCTTCGTTTTTCAGAATCACGCGATCCACGATGTAGCCGATGATGTAGGCGAAGAACACGACGAAGGTGTTGACCACGCCCTGGATCAGGGTCAGGGTCACCATATCGCCATTGGCGACGTGGCCGATTTCATGCGCCATCACCGCTTCCGCTTCGTCGCGGTTCATGTAGTTGAGCAAGCCAGTGCTGACCGCAACCAGTGCGTTGTTGCGGCTGGGGCCGGTGGCGAAGGCGTTGATTTCAGGCGAATCGTAAATCGCTACTTCCGGCATGTTGATGCCTGCAGCATTGGCCTGACGGCGTACGGTCTCCATCAACCAGACTTCGGTGGAATTTTGCGGTTGTTCGATAACCACCGCGCCGACGCTGCGCTTGGCCATCCACTTGGACATCATCAGCGAGATGAACGAGCCGGCGAAACCGACCAGCACAGAGAACACCATCAGCGAGGTCAGGTTCAGACCGTCCTTGCTCTGGATTTGTCCCAGGCCGAACACGCTGGAAACGATGAACCACATGATGCTGATCGCCGCAATGACAGCGATGTTGGTCAGGATGAAAAGCAGGATGCGTTTCATGGCTAAGTAAACCTCTGGGTTGGAAAGAATGTCGAGCTATTAGATAAGGTTTTGCGTGAATAATTCAACCGTCGCCTTGCATGACTTCCAGACGCTCGGCTCTAGTCAGGCCGCGCGGCAAGGGGCGACCGCGCCGCGCACGCTGACTGAGCATTTCCATCCAGTCTTTCGGGTTGAGTTGCAGGAAACGTCCGCCGGTATGCACGCGCAGGCTGTCGCCGGTGCGCAGCAAGGCCACAGCGAGCAAGGGTTCTTCCTTGCCCAGCGCCATAAGTTTGCTGCCGCGCCCGCCGCGCGCCTCGTCGATCAGCTCCTGCAAGGGAAAGACCAGCAGATCGCCGCCGCCCAAGGCCGCCAGATATAGCGGCGTCTCCACCAGGCTGGGCGGCATGGCGGGCAAGGCCAGAGGAGCAAGCAGATGCGCGCCCTCAGGAATGGTCATGAACGACTTGCCGCCTTTTTGCCGACTGTGCAGTTGCTCCAGTTCGACAATCAAACCGAAGGCGGCGCTGGAGGCGAACAGGTAGCGATCTTGCGGCGAACCGAGCAGAACATGCTGGAAACTCGCCCCGGCAGGCGGGTTGAAGCGCCCGGTCAGCGGCTCGCCATGCCCCCGTGCCGTGGGCAAGGTATGCGCCGCCGTGGTATAGGCGCGGCCAGTGCTATCGACAAACACCGCCTGCTGTGTGCTGCGCCCACTGCTTTGGGTGAGGAAGGCATCTCCGGTGCGATAGCTCAGCGCGGCGCCATCCACCTCATGCCCCTTGGCCAGGCGCGCCCATCCTTGCTGTGAGAGCACGACCGTCACTGGCTCGGACTGGATCAGTGCGGATTCATCCAGAGCCTGCGCAACATCCGCCTCAATCAACGGGGCACGCCGGGGGTCGCCATGCGCAGCGGCATCGGCCAAAAGCTCTTCGCGTACCTTGGCGTGCAGTTTTTTCTCGCTATCCAGCAGGGCGCGCAGCGCGTCGCGCTCCTTGGCCAGATCGGCCTGTTCGCCGCGCAGCTCCATTTCCTCCAGCTTGGCCAGGTGGCGCAACTTGAGTTCCAGAATCGCCTCGGCCTGCATGTCGCTTAGGGCAAAACGCGCCATGAGGACGCCTTTCGGCTCGTCTTCATGACGGATGATGTGGATGACTTCGTCGATATTCAGGAAGGTGATCAGCAGGCCATCGAGAATATGCAGGCGCTTTTCCACTCGCTCCAGCCGCCATTGCACGCGGCGGCGCACGGTTTGAATGCGAAATTGCAGCCATTCGCCCAGTATGTCGCGCAGGTTCATCACCCGTGGCCGCCCGTCCAGGCCGATCACGTTCATGTTCACGCGGTAGCTGCGCTCAAGATCGGTGGTAGCGAACAGATGATTCATCAGTTCATCGGCATCGACATTGCGGCTTTTGGGAAAAATCACCAGGCGCGTGGGGTTTTCGTGGTCGGATTCATCACGCAAATCGGCCACCAGCGGCAGCTTCTTGGCCTGCATCTGCGCGGCAATCTGCTCCAGCACCTTGCTACCGGAGACCTGATACGGCAAGGCGGTGACGATAATGTCACCGTCTTCAATCTCGTAAATCGCCCGCTGGCGTACCGAACCCTGACCGCTTTGGTACATTTTCAGCAGGTCGGCACGCGAGGTAATAATCTCGCCCGCCGTGGGAAAGTCTGGCCCCGGCAGGTGTTCGCACAAGGCAGCCACATCCGCATCAGGATGGTCAAGCAGGTGGACGCAGGCGGCGATGGCCTCACGCAGATTGTGCGGTGGAATGTCGGTCGCCATGCCGACAGCAATGCCGGTGGTACCATTGAGCAGCACATTCGGCACGCGCGCGGGCAACAGCACCGGCTCGTCCAGCGTACCGTCAAAATTGGGCTGAAAATCCACCGTGCCTTGCTCCAGCTCGCTCAACAACAGCCGAGCGTAAGGAGTCATGCGCGATTCGGTGTAACGCATGGCGGCGAAGGATTTGGGCTCGTCCTGCGAGCCCCAGTTGCCCTGGCCGTCAATCAGCGGGTAGCGCGTGGAAAACGGCTGCGCCATCAGCACCATCGCCTCGTAACAGGCGGAATCGCCATGCGGATGGTATTTACCGATCACATCGCCCACGGTGCGCGCTGATTTTTTGTGCTTGGAGGCCGCCGACAAGCCCAGTTCGGACATGGCGTAGATAATGCGGCGCTGCACCGGCTTGAGGCCGTCGCCGATATGCGGCAGGGCGCGATCCAGGATGACGTACATGGCGTAGTCCAGGTACGCCTTTTCGGTGAATTGACTGATGCTGATTCGTTCCTGCCCCGCATTCACATCAAGCAGCATGGCGACCCTCCTGTCGGCGCAAAAACCAGATGGCGACCGCCATCATAACCAAAGGCGGTAGCATGGCGGCCAGCATCGGGCTAAATCCGGCCAGCAGACTGCCCTGGGTGAGCAGGCGTGAAAGCACATACACGCCCATGCCGAGCATGATGCCAATGACCAGACGCACCCCCGCGCCCCCGGCACGGCGCGTGGCCAAGGAAAAAGGCAGAGCGAGCAGCAGCATGGCGATCACGCTGATTGGGGCAAGCAGCTTGCTCCACCAGGCCAGCCAGTAGGTTTCGCTTTGCAGGCTGTTTTTGTCCAGAAAGCGCGCATAGCGCCAAAGCTCGCCCAGGCTCATGTATTGCGGCATCACCGCCAGCACGTTCAGCACATTCGGTTGCACCAGGGCGGCCAGCAGACGAGCGTTTTCCTCGCCGCTGCTGACCTTTTCGTCGGCAAAACGGTTGAAAACCAGCCCCTCGGCCTGCCATCCTGCGTCCACGGGTCGCGCACTGGCGATGCGCGTGGCTTCCAGCAAGTCGCCGTCCGCCGCGAAGTCGAAGCGTTTGACCCCGTGCACCTTGCCACTGGGCGTGACCAGGTCGATATGCACGAAACGCTCGCCGCCCTCTTCCTCTGCACGTTTTTCACGCACCCACAAACCTTCCGCGCCATGCACCGACAGGGTTTGCCCCAAGGCTTGCGCACGCATCAAGCGCGCTTCGCCCTGCCCCCACGGCCCCAGCGTTTCGCCCAGCAGCATCCCGGCCAGCCCCAACAGCAAACCCGCCGCCAACACCGGGCGAGACAGGCGCGCCAGAGACAGCCCCATCGAACGCATGGCGGTCAGCTCATTGCCCGCCGCCAGCGCCCCGAGAGCGACCAGACTGCCGATCAGCGTGGCCAGCGGGAAAAACTCCAGCATGTATCCGGGCAGCATGAGCAGTACGAACAGCACTGCCTTGGGCAGGGTGTAGGCGGCATTGATCTTATCGACTTCATCCAGAAACAGCAGGATCAGCGCCAAGGCGAGCACGATGCCCAGCGTGGCCAGCGTGCCATGCAACACCGTGCGCAAAACGTAGAGATCAAGACGCATGAGCCGTTCTCCTTATCGCCTTGAGACGCACGAAAGCGCCCTGCCGCCAGTACATGAACAGGATGAAAGCCAGCATGAGCGCATGGGGCAAAAACACACCAAGAAGCGGCACGAGTTTTCCATCTTCAATCGCCTTGCTGCCCAGGGTGATGAGATTGAAATACAGCACATAAATCAGCACGCCCGCGCCAATGCTGGCAAAACGCCCCTGACGCGGCTTTGTGCGCGCCAGCGGCAACGCCAGCAAGCCGAGAAGCAGGGCGCTTAGGGGCTGGGCGATGCGCTTGGCCAATTCGGCCTGCGCTTGCGGCGTGTTTTCCGCAAGTAACACGGACAGCGGCATGGCGGAATGCTTGCGTGCAGCCGAAGTCGCATCGCGCTGCTCCAGCCCAAGGTCGATGCGGTGTTCGGCATAGCGCAGTACGCGCCAGTCGCTCTGGCCGATCACCCCGTCGAAACGCTTGCCGTCTTGCAACACAAGCTGGCGATAGCCTGCACCGTCCTCGCTGAATTGCGCCCGCGATGCACGTTCCACGCCTTCGGCATCCTTGAGTTGGGTATGCACAAAAACGTCTTCCAGGCTCTGACCATCGGCAGAAACCCGCGCCGCGTACACCGTCACCCGCCCCTTGTCGGCCACCAGAAAGCGCCCCACCGGCAAACGCTCGAACACCGAGGCGCTCATCGCCTGCTGCAAAAGATTGTCCCGCGCCGTCTGTGCCGCAGGCCAGGCGACCAGGGCAAGCCAGCCGATCAACAGCGCCCAGAGCAGCACGACCAGCATCAAAGGACGTTGCAAGCGCAGAGGCGAAGCGCCACAAGCCAGCAGCACGGGAATTTCATGATCGCGGTACATGCGCCCCAGGGCGAATAGCAGACCAAGAAAGCCGCCCACCGGCAGAATGAACATCAACAGCTTGACCGCATTGGCGGAAAGCAGACCTAGCAGCAGCGGCGCAGGCAGACTGCCCTGCACGATACCGCCCACCAGTTGCACGCCGACATTCGCCATCATCACCAGCCAAAGCACCAGGCTGACCGCCAGCATGGCCAGCAAGGCTTCGCGCATCAGGTAGCGGTCAAGACGTGGAAAGATCATTTTTTAGCCACAGAGGTCACGGAGTACGCGGAGTAGGGAGTTTAGGACTTATTGCAAAACCTGAAGCCAGCCCCCTTGAAGTGAAAGGGAAATAAACAGGCGTCTTGCGACTTCTAACCTCAGTGAACTCTGTGTCCTCTGTGGCTAGAGCGGATTTGTTACAAATACCGCGCCAACAAGGCCAGCTTCATCTCCCCGGCATCGATCTCCACCGGCAGCGGGATGCGGATTTTCCAGCCATCGCCGGGTGCGACTTCAATCGGGTTGGCGCGCTGGTCGATCATCTGTTCGACGACAAAATCATGATTGCCGCTGGGCAGCATCAGTTCCAACCGGTCGCCGACGCTGATCTTGTTCTTTACCGTCACTTCCGCCATGCCACGCACACTGTCGATACCCGCGATTTCACCCACGAACTGCTGCGTGTTGTTTTGCGATGCGCCGGAAAGATAGTTCTGGTAGTCCTGCGTGTGATGGCGCTCAAAAAAGCCATCGGTATAGCCGCGACTGGCCAGCGACTCCAGCTTGCCAAGCAGCGCCGGGTTGAACGCCCGTCCGGCCACGGCGTCGTCGATCGCCTGACGATAGATTTGCGCAGTGCGCGCCACATAGTAATGGCTTTTCGTGCGCCCTTCGATTTTCAGGCAATCCACGCCGATCTGCGCCAGACGCTGCACATGCTCAATGGCGCGCAGATCCTTGGAGTTCATGATGTAGGTGCCGTGCTCATCCTCGAAAATCGGCATCAACTCGCCCGGGCGGCTGGTTTCTTCCAGCAGGTACACCTGATCGGCCAGCGGATGACGACGGTCGCCGCCCACGCCTGCGCGCCCAGCATCGAAGCCCCCATTGAATCCCCCATTGAATCCTTGGTTGGCCTGTTGCAGGATTTCATTCATCGCATCCAGGGAAATGACCTGCTCGGCAGGCGGCTTGATGACCCCGGCGGCATCTTCCTCGGCGGGCAGCGTCTTGTATTCCCAGCGACAGGAATTGGTGCACGTTCCCTGATTCGGGTCACGATGATTGAAGTAGCCGGACAGCAGGCAACGCCCGGAATAAGCGATGCACAACGCGCCATGCACGAACACTTCCAGCTCGGTATCCGGGCATTCCTGGCGGATCTCGGCGATTTCATCCAGGGAAAGCTCACGCGACAGAATCACGCGATCCACCCCCATCGATTTCCAGAATTTCACCCCGGCATAGTTCACCGTATTGGCCTGCACCGAAAGATGGATCGGCATCTCCGGCCAGCGTTCGCGCACCATCATCATCAGGCCGGGGTCGGCCATGATGAGCGCATCCGGCTGCATGTCGATGATCGGTTCGGCATCTTTCAAAAACGTGCGCACCTTGGCGTTGTGCGGCATCACGTTCATGGCGACGAAAAACTTCTTGCCCAGACTGTGCGCTTCCGCAATGCCGATGGCGAGATTGTCTTCAAGAAAATCGTTATTGCGCACGCGCAGGGAATAGCGCGGCTGCCCGGCATACACCGCATCCGCACCGTAGGCGAAGGCGTAGCGCATGTTTTTCAGGGTTCCGGCGGGGGAAAGGAGTTCAGGAATACGCATAAAGATCAATCACTACGAAAACTGTCGGGCATTGTACCCCGACGAAGGGCGATGAATCAGGGTAAAAAGTGTGTGATTGGGCTGACCAAGTGCGCATTTCAGCCAAAAATACGCTACTCTTCGTCAAAATATGACAAGGAAATTCATAAGTAGGAACGAAGCATGTCCAAGACTGAAGAACACCGCCCCAACCCGAAGCTCGCCTCCAGCGCCTTTGCGCATCTGGTCGGTTCGTTTAAAGATCGTGTGTCTGGATTGTTCGATCAGATGGTCGACATTCTTCTGGGCATGGCGGAAAAAAGCGCCTCAGTCAAAGACCAGCATCTGTATTTTGATTCGATGCGCACACTGCGTCAGTCGCGAGGCGAAATCATTGATGCCTTCGAGAAAAACCTCGGTGAGATGGGTAAAAACCCTGAAGCGTTGAACAAACCCGAACCTCCGAAATCGGTCGATACGCTGGAACTGATAAGCGATGAAGCCGTAGATGAAAACGTTACGCTTGGCAACCTCGCACAACGTATCAGCAACCGAGCAGGCGATGAGATCAACGCGCTGGATATTCGCATCGACTCCATCAGCACGGAAGAGCATCCTCTCGGAATCACTCCTGAAATCGCCCTGCGTGCGTTGGAAGCTGCGTTGCGCAAGGCCGACCTTGAGTTCGAAACACGCCAGGTCGTGTATCAGATCATTGAACAGCGAGCCGTCCATTCTCTTGCGAATGTCTACGCCGAAATGAATCAGTGGCTGATTAATCAAGGAGTTATGCCTCGGATTCCTTTGGGCTATGTGCGTCGAAATGCAATTGGTCGACGCAAGGACATCACTCAGCCGCTTGTAATGCCTGCAGAAAACGAGACCACGGCTGGCAGCGCGCCGGAAACTGCCGCCGACAAGTCAGCAAGTCATATGGGGCGTCTGCGCTCATTCGCAGAAGAGTTCGCCCAAGCTCAGACTTTGCAGGAGATGCCTCCTGTTGGAGGCGTTTCCCTAGGCCACTTTAATCCAGAGGCTGGATCAAGCCATGAAGCCGCCACGGCGGGAAGCGGCATTCAATGGTCGGAACAAGCCCTGCCCGGCGCCATGTCCAATCAGGGCATGGCTTGGGGGGCTCAGGGATCTTCCATGGGTGAGGATTGGCTATGGGACGGCGAAACCAGCGAGGTGCATATTCCCTGGCTCAATCGCCAGATTGAAAACATCAAAACCCACCAAAAAAGCCCGATCGCCCAAGCCGTCGCCCGCATCACGCCCGCTTTGAATCAGGCAGCCGCCCGTGATTTGAGCATCATGCACGATCGGCGTCACCCCATGCGTCGAGCGCTGACCTTGCTGGAAGATTTGGTGATTGATCTGGAGAGCGAGGACGGTCTGGATGACATCGGCGGGGAAATCACGCAGATGATTAACCTGATGGAGGCGCGTGCCACGAGCGGCCCCGGTTTCTGGCTGCAAGTCGTCAAATACCTGAATTACATTAAGGAAGAGTTGCACAATCGTCTCTGGAGCGATGATGAAGGCGCGGATCATCAGGAGCGCGTTCGGCTGGCTCGCCGTCTGGCGACGCGACAGATCCAGCTCCTGATGCGGGAAAAACGGGTCACCCCGGCGCTGCAACGCATTCTTACCCACATGCTTGGGCCTGCACTGGCGATTCTGATGTTGCGTCACAGGCATGAGCGTGACTCTCAGGTCTTGAGAAACGCCTTGCAGCTCATACATGACGCGATTGAAAGCGTGCAGGATTTGCCCGACTCCTTGGAGAGCATGCACTATCTCGAACACTCCTCCGGCAAGGCTTTGGTTTTACGCTTGCAGGGATTCTTCATCGGTTTTTCCGGCTTCGACCAGACGGCCATCGCCGCTGCTTTGCTAGCGCTTGAGCAGGAGCACAGCTTGATTTTCGGCGCGCTGGAAGCGCGCAACAACCTTGTGAGCCTGCCCGTTTTCACCCCCATCGAGGACGACGCAAAGCACCCCAAGACGCTGCACTTGCCGTCCCTGCCCAGCCCCAGTCTGATCAAGGAAGAGATAGAGACAGGCGTAGTCATCGCTGAGACGGCGACAAGAGACAACCGGGCAAGCATCGAACAAGAGAAGATCGCCCTACCCCGACTCACTCAGGCCGCAATTGAAGAGCAACGCTCCGAGCAAGTCAGTCATGCCCCAAGCCCAGGATCGTCTTCGACTGTGATCAACGTCGAAGACGTGGTGATTGATGATACTTCGGTTCAGATTGAGGCCGACTTGGGGGCGCTGAACAATCTGGCATTGGACGCTCTGCTGGAAAAAATCATGCGTGACCATCGCTACACCTGGTTCCAGATTCCCGCCTGCGAGGGCTGCAATCTGCGCCGCCTGATGTTTGGCGCCTACGACCACGCGCGGCGTCTGGTGATGTTCTGCAATGTGCGTCAGGAACCGACCCTGACCATCAGCGTGGTGGATTTTGATCTTGGGCTTAAATCCGGGTTGACGCGCCCGATCTATGACGAGCCGGGACTGGGCTTGCTGTTGCGCGATTATCTGAAATCAAGCGCGGCCAGCGCGCACTGACGACTTGCTGAAACCCTGACTATTTCAACAATCCGCGGATGCAGCAAAAAAATCGCCCCAGGGATTCAAATCCCGGGGCGCTTGCATTCAATCGAGGGCAGCGTCAATCCTGAGTCATCGCGCGCAGCATCCACGCGTTCTTCTCGTGGATTTCCATGCGCCGCGTCAATAGATCCAGGGTCGGCTGGTCATTGGCTTCATCGGCTACCGGCAGGGTCTCGCGCGCTGTGCGCACCACCGCTTCCTGCGCCTGCACCAGGGCGAGCAACATTTCGCGCGCGCTCAATGCATCTTCGGGAATGCTGAATGATGCGAGCGCAGCGAACTTCTGGAAGGTTCCCGGCGCGAGCAGACCCAGCGAGCGGATGCGTTCGGCGATCTCGTCCACGCCAGTAAACAGCTCGGTGTATTGCTCCTCGAACATCATATGCAGGCTTCTGAACTGCGGCCCGACCACGTTCCAGTGGAAATTATGGGTCATGAGGAACAGGGAATAGGAATCGGCCAGCAAGCGCGCCAGCCCCGAACCGATCGCCTCACGTTGCGCATCATCCAGACCGATATTGATTGCACTGACTTCAGACTTTTTCTTGGCCATGACATCTCTCCTCTGTGAAATTCCGAAACTCCGTGTCTATAAATCTAGCGGAATTCCGGCATTTGTCGCCTTGTATTTTTTTATCGCGGTGATAGCCGGAGACTACAGGGCGCCTCTATAAATTCGATCAAGCCGACCACGCTTACGACTTGGGCAAACCAAAAACCGGCGAAAAAGCGGAGCATACACGCAGTATGTGAGCATTTTGAGCCGGTTTTTGGTGCAGTAGACGCGGCTTCAGCGAATTTATTAGAGGCGCCCTACGGGGGTGTAGCAAAAAATGCTTTAACCTGCTCCAGCGACTGCGTGCGCCGCATCGGCGGCAGGCTATCGACGAACTGCTTGCCGTAGCTTTTGCTGCGAATGCGCGGATCGCACAGCATGAGCACGCCGCGATCCTGCTCGCCGCGAATCAGTCGCCCCGCCCCCTGCTTCAGAGTGAGAATCGCCTGCGGCAACTGGTAGTGCACAAAAGGTTCCAGACCCTGCTGACGCATGGCGTCCATGCGCGCCTTGAGCACAGGGTCGCCCGGCGTGGCGAACGGCAGCTTGTCGATAATCACCAGGGATAGCGCCTCGCCCTGCACATCCACGCCCTCCCAAAAGCTCTGCGTACCCAGCAACACGGCATTGCCCAGCTCGCGGAAGCGTTCGACCAAGGCATGGCGCGGCATCTCGCCCTGCACCAGCAGGGGGTGAGAGATGCGGTGGCGCAGCAGCCCCTCCGACTCCTTGAGCGCACGATGGCTGGTGAACAGCATGAACGCGCGCCCCCGGCTGGCTTCCAGCACCGGCATGGCGGCTTCGACGACCGCTGCGGTGAAGTGCGCGCTGTTTGGATCTGGCATTCCGAGCGGGTGGTAAAGCAAGGCCTTGTTGGGATAGTCAAACGGGCTGTCCAGGCGCAGGGTGGGCGTATCGAGCGCCAGACCGACGCGACGGGTGAAAAACTCGAATCGCTGCTGCGCAGTCAGCGTGGCCGAGGTGAAAACCAGGGCGCGCGGGCGTCCGTGCAAGGCGCGCGCCAGGGCGGCAGCGGCATCCACCGGGGTAACATGCAGGGCGTAGCCGCGGCCATTCAGCTCATACCACAGGACTTCCTCCGGATTTTCCGCCTGGGTGAAGCGCGCGCACAAGGCGAGCGCCTCTTCGGCGCGCTTGCAGGCGTTTTCCAGTCCCTTGCCGCGCGGCGCGGCCAGCTTGAGCGCGGCATGCAAGGCTTGCAACGCAGTCTCCATGCCATGCAGACCTTGCATCAGCGGGGCGTGTCCCCGCGCTGCCGCCCATGCGTCGCGCTGCGCCATGAATTCAAAGGCCAGGCGAAAATCCGCGCTGGCTTTTTCCAGGGTGGAAGACAGGTCGCGCAGCGCAGCCATGTCCGGCGCATCGCGTAGCTGTTCATTCAGCGTGTCGCGCGCCAGATCGAGCAGCTGGCGCGAAGTCAGCGTTTCTCCGGCGAAGGCGCTGGCGATTTCCGGCAGTTGGTGCGCCTCGTCAAAAATCAGCGCATCCGCTTCGGGCAGGAACTCGCCAAAGCCTTCGTCACGCAAGGCGGCGTCGGCACAGAACAGATGATGGTTGATGACCACCAGATCGGCCTCTTGCGCCCTCCTCCGTGCTTCAAACACGAAGCAATCCTGGAAATTCGGGCATTCGCTGCCCAGGCAGTTATCGGTGGTGGAGGTCACCAAACCGAAAATCGGCGAACCTTCCGGCACCAAGGTGCACTCGGCCAAGTCCCCGCTTTTGCTCTGCATGGCCCACTGCTCGATATTGCGCAGCTGCTGGCGCATGCCGCCGGCAGAAATGAACTGCTCGTGCTGCGCGCTCTGCAAGCGGTAGCGACAGAGGTAGTTGGAGCGACCCTTGAGCAGGGCGACATCCCGACTTGCGCCAAGAATGGCCTTCACGCGCGGCAGATCGTTCAGGAAAAGCTGATCCTGCAAATGCTTGGTGGCCGTGGCGATCATCACCTTGCCGGGATGCAGCATGGCAGGCACCAGATAGGCATAGGTCTTGCCTACCCCCGTGCCCGCCTCGACCACCAGGGTGGCGTTGGCGTCCAGCGTATCGACGATGGCGTCCGCCATGCACCTCTGCGCCTCACGCACCGCAAACTGCGGATTGCGTTCGGCGAAGGGGCCGTGCGCGCCGAGAAGTGCAGAAGGACGCGACATCCGGCGCGGCTACTGCACGCTCGACCGGGACTGAGCCTCGGCGACGATCTGCTCATTGCGCGCACGCAGCGCAGCATCGGCGCCAGCCAGTCCGTTCGCCTTCAGCGCCAGTTGCTGCGCTTGAGCGGTATCCCCCTGGCGCAAGCGCACTTCCGCCAGGCGCGACCACAGCCCGGCGTTGTTCGGCTCAATACGCAGGGCGCGCTCCAACGTGGCCGCCGATGCGGTCAAATCGCCGCGCGACAGGGATGCATCCGCGCTTTTGGCCAGCTCACGCGCCGCCGGGCTGCCGCTGAGGCTGGCGGCGGGCAAGGGCAATTGGGTCAGTTGCTTGCTCGCGCTCGTCGCCTGAGCAAGTTGTTGACTGCTTTGCTGCTTGGCTTGGGCTGCGCCCAAGTCCAGCTTGGCAGCCGTATTGGTCGCGCTTGCATTGGCCAGTTGCACGGCGGCGCCGGTCTGCTGCGTCGCCTGCTGGGCGGCCAACTGCGTACCCGCCTGAACGCTGGATTGAACAGTGGGTTGAAGAGTGGGCGCCTGCACGCGATCCACTCCCGGCGTCATCGGCGCACTTGGCGCGACGGGGCTGGGAACATAGCTGTTCAGCGGCTTGGCGGGCAGAGGCTTGACCTCCAGCGGCGTTTCCTTCAAGCCGCCCGAACTCAGGGGGCGCACAACGGGTGCAGCCGGATCGGGCTTGGGCGCGGGCTTGGCGGCCTGCCCGCCCTTGTAGATCGAAGGCGCAGGGGCGGTTGAGCAGGCGGAAAGCAGGCCGATGGCGATCATCGAAAATAAAATACTATTATTTTTCAAAATGTTATGATTCATGTTTAAACAAATTTGTTAAGTAAATTCTGAATGAAGCCATCCATGGATTTATTCAGCAAGCTGTTAAGGCACAATTTTATTGATCCAGTCGAGCAGCGACTCCTCGTTACTGCTGCTGTCTGCGCCCGCCCCAGGATGAGCTGGCATCTGAACGTCGTCATGCGGCATAACTTCACCGCAAGCGCTCCACTCCTGCGGGGCGCTGCCCTCAATATACGGCAATTCGACCGCGCCTGGACAGGCGGCGTTCGCCCGCATACCCGTACTCAAATCGGTGCTGATCCACTCAATGCCCTGCGGCGCTGCGGCGGGGCGGGGCTGTTGCGGCACGTTGCGCATCACCTGGGTGAAAATCGGCAGAGCGCCGCTGCCGCCGGTGAGCTTGGTCGGCTGATTGTCGTCGCGCCCGACCCACACCACCATCAGGCGATCCGCCGAAAATCCCGCAAACCAGCTGTCGCGCATGTCATTGGTCGTTCCCGTCTTGCCCGCCAGGCGCAAGCCAGGCAGCGCCCGCCCCAGCGCCGCCGCCGTACCTTCGCTGACCGTGGCCTGCATGGCATAGGTCAGCAGAAAGACCGGCTGCGGCTGGGCGTCCTGACGCACTGTCAGCACGAAACGCGCCAAGGGCTTGCCATCGGCATCCAGCACGGCGCGAATGGCGCGCAGAGGGGTGCGGAAGCCGCCCGCCGCCAGGGTTTGCATCATCTGCGTAACTTCCAGCGGCGCCATGTCCAGTGCGCCGAGCAACATGGAGGGCGTGGGCTTGTCCGGCGCACGACCGCCCAGTCTTTCCACCGTGGCGGCGACCTCCTGCACACCAAGATCCATACCCACGCGCACCGCTGGCAGGTTGAGCGAGTTGGCCAGCGCCTTGTACAGGGGCACATCGCCGCGGAAGCGGTGATCGTAGTTTTGCGGCGACCAGGGCGGACTGCCTGCCTGGTTGATGGTCAAGGGTTCGTCCGCGATCAGGCTGCCCAGGGTGAACTGGGCGGGTCGCTCCAGAGCGGCAAGATAGATCACCGGCTTGATCAGCGAACCGATGGAGCGGCGCGCGTCCATGGCGCGGTTGAATCCGGCGAAACGCGGGTTGCGATCGCCCAGCATGGCCAGGATCTCGCCGGAGACCGGTTCGGTCATGACCGCCGCCGCTTGCAGGCTGTCGCTGGGCAGCTTGCGTGTCTTTTCCAGCACGGGAAGCTGCTCGGCGACCGCTTTTTCCAGCTGCATCTGCGCTTCAGGATCCAGCGTGGTATAGATTTTCAGCCCAAGCGTACTTAATGCTTTTTCATCGTATTCTTTCTTAAGTTGTTGACTCACAAGATGAATGAAGGCCGGATACATGCTTTGCCCGGCATTGCCGCCTTCACTCACGCCCAACGGACGGGCGCGCCACAGATCAAGCTGTTCGGGCTTGAGCAAGCCCTGCTCCGCCATCACTCCCAGCACGACATTGCGCCGCTCCAGGGTGCGTTCGGGGTGCTTGCGCGGATTATAGAAACTCGCGCCCTTGACCATGCCGACCAGGGTGGCCACCTGCTCGGGCGTCAGTTCCGCAAGCGGGCGGGCGAAATAAAACTCACTGGCCAGACCGAAGCCGTGAATGGCGCGACTACCCTCTTGTCCCAGCCAGACTTCGTTCAGATAGGCTTCAAGAATCTGCTCCTTGCTGTAATGCGCCTCCAGCAGCAGGGCGATGATGAGTTCGTTCAGCTTGCGCACATAGCTGCGCTCATTGCTGAGGAAGAAGTTTTTGGCAAGCTGCTGGGTGATCGTGCTGCCCCCCTGAGTCAGCTCGCCGCTGCCGATATTGACCAGCATGGCGCGCAGAATCGCCCAGGGATTGACCCCGTGATGCGCAAAGAACTGCTGGTCTTCCACCGCCAGCAAGCTGTGGATCAATAGCGGCGGCGCGTCCTGCAGGCGCAGCATCACCCGGTCTTCCTGCTTGTCGGGGTAGAAGCTGCCGATGACCAACGGATCCAGACGCGCCACGGCGACCGGGCGGCGCTCGGCATCCCACAGACCGGCTAAACGCTCGCCTTCAAAACGCAGGCGCAACAGCCGCTCCGGCTCTTCGCCATCGAAATGCTCCGCGTGGCGCGCGAACACTTCCCACTCGCCACCTGTCTTGCGGTATTCGCCGGCGCGCGGCTCGGCTTCCGTGGCGCGATAGCCCAGACGTTTCAGCTCGCGCTCCATCTGGACGGGCGACAGGGGCAGACCGGCGTAAAGCTCCATCGCCCGCGCGTACACCTTGGCCGGCAAGGCCCACAGACTGCCGGAAAAGCGCTCCTGCACCATGCGATCAAGATGGGTGGCGTATAGCCCGAGAGCGATGACGCCGACGACAACCAGCGCCAACGCGAGCTTGATGAAAGTGGAGAAAATTGAACGCACGTTAGATTTCTAAAGATTTGACTTATCCTTGGGCATCTTAGCTTATTGGAACGCCGCATGTCCGCCCTCGCCCAACACCAGCAGCTTGTGCAAAGCCTGCTCGCCCGCTTCCGCCTCGACGATCCAAGCGCCCGCCTGATCGAAACCCATATCTCCTCGGTCATTCTTGCCGGTGAATACGCCTACAAGCTGAAGAAACCGGTGAATTTCGGTTTTCTCGATTTCACCGATCGCGCCCAGCGCGAGCGTTTTTGCCACGAAGAACTGCGGCTGAACCAGGCATTGAGCGGCGGCCTGTACCTGCGTGTGGCTCGTATCGGCGGTACGCATGAATATCCCCTGCTTGACCAGGGCGATGCAGCCATCGACAGCGCCATCGTCATGCGCCGCTTCGCCGACGGCGCGCGTCTGGATGAAATTCTGGCGCAAGAGGGGCTGGCGCTGGAAGCCATGGACGAGCTGGCCGACAAGATCGCCGCGTTTCACGGCCAAGCGCCTGCGGCGGCGCAGGACAGCGAACTGGGCGAGCCGGCCACCCTGTATTTCCCCATGGCGCAAAATTTCGAGCAAATCAAACCTCTGCTTGCCGCCGATGACAGCGCACGTCACGAGCAACTGGAGCGCCTGCGCCGGTGGACGGAAAGCGCCTACGCGCGCTTGCAAACACAGCTCGCGGCGCGCAAGCGCGACGGCTTGGTGCGTGAGCTGCATGGCGATATGCACCTGGGCAATATGGCGCGCATGGATGGACAAATCATCATTTTCGATGCCATCGAATTCAATGCCAGCTTCCGCTGGATCGACGTGATAAGTGAACTGGCCTTCCTGCTCATGGACTTGCAGGATCGCAAGCTTCCCGCCCACGCCAATCGCCTGCTCAACCGCTACCTGGAGCGCAGCGGCGATTATGCCGGACTCTCTCTCCTGCGCTTTTACCAAACCTATCGCGCCATGGTGCGCGCCAAGGTCGCCCTGCTCGGCGTGGCCTTTGGCGGTTCGGATGAACAAATCGCCGCCGCCCATGCCCAATATGCGCGCTATGTCGATCTGGCCGAAAGCTACACCCAAGACCCCCCCCCCCGCCTGTGCATCACCCATGGCTACTCCGCCAGCGGCAAAAGCCATGTCGCCTTGACCCTGGCCGAAACCCTGGGTCTGATCCGCATCCGCGCCGATATTGAACGCCAGCGCCTGTTTCCCGAACGCGGCGCAAGCGGGCTGAATGCAGGGCGTTACAGCGCCGAGGCCACGCTGCAAACCTACCAGCGCCTACTGGAACTGGCGCAGAACGCGCTTGATGACGGCATGGGCGTCGTGCTTGACGCCACCTATCTCAAGCATGAGCAGCGGCAGGCGGCGCAACGACTGGCCACGTCGCGCGGCATCCCGTTCCACATCCTGTCCATGCACTGCCCGGATGAGATTCTGCAACACCGGCTGCTAGCCCGTACGCAAGCGGGTCATGACGCTTCGGAGGCGACCCTGGAAGTGCTCCGGGCGCAGCAATCCTTAGCCGAAGCGCTGAGCGCAGATGAAAAAAAGCTGGCCTTTCAACTGCGTTGCGACGCGCCGACCGAGGGGCAGGTTTTTGCCATTGTTCAAGCGCTGAGTTGACCTTATGCCGAGCGAAGCTAAGCTAGACCCATGGACAGCAACAGCACCATCAAGACGCGCGATATCCGCCTGCGCGGGCCGCATCCCGGCCTGAGCGAGGACGATGTCGCCTGGCTGCTGAGTCTGTCCGGCATCTTGCAGGTCGAATCCCCGCGCCCGACACGCATCCGCATCCGTTACGACCTGGAACGGATTTGCCTGCACGGCATCCTGCAACTCCTTGCCTGGCATGGTCTGCACCTTGACGCCAGCCTGTGGAGCAAGCTCAGCTACGCATTGATCGAATATAGCGAAGATGCGCAACGTGAAGACTTGCACATCCCTATCGGAACGCACGAAGCCCTACGCACCCTGGCCAAGCTGCGCGAGCCCCACAAGCAAAGCAACCACCTGCCGGATGATCCCAAGCATACCGCCGCCGATCATGCCTGGAATCGTTACCTTTAATGAATGACCTGCAACTCCAACGCTACAGCCGCCAGATTCTCCTGCCGCAAATCGACTACGAAGGACAGGAAAAACTCCTGCACAGCCACGCCCTGATTCTCGGCCTCGGCGGCCTGGGTTCGCCCGCCAGCCTCTACCTTGCCGCCGCAGGCGTCGGTCGTCTGACCCTGGTGGATTTCGACACGGTGGACGTCTCTAACCTGCAACGCCAGATCGTCCATCGCAACAGCGATCTGGGTCGGCACAAAATCGAATCCGCCCGAGACAACCTGCTGGCGCTCAACCCCGACATCCGCATCGACACCCTGCAAGCTCCGCTGGACGATGCCGCCCTGCTGCAAGCCGTAAGCCAAGCCGATGTCGTACTCGACTGCACCGACAACTTCGCCAGCCGCCACGCCATCAACCGCGCCTGCGTCAGCGCCCGCAAGCCGCTGGTTTCCGCCGCCGCCATTCGTTTTGAGGGGCAGCTTTCCGTATTCGACTCACGCCACGCCGCCAGCCCCTGTTACCACTGCCTCTACCCGGAAACAGCCGAGACCGAGCAGGAAACCTGCACGCAAAACGGCATCCTCGCCCCCGTGGTGGGCAGTCTGGGCACGCTGCAAGCCCTGGAAGCGATCAAGGTCTTGCTCGACCTGGGCGAAACGCTGCGCGGTCGGCTGATGTTGTTCGACGCTCTGAATTTCGATATCCGCTTTCTCAAGCTCAAACGCGACCCGCATTGCGCGGTGTGTGCGGCACAAGACTGAGTCATGCAGGCTTTGCTTGATTTTCTGAGCTTCAAGAGCTTTATCAGCCCCAGCATACTCATGGCCTGCTACTACTGCGGCGCGGTCGCCATGCCAATGGTCATGCTTGGCATCGTTTTCTGGGGGCGTCGCACAATGCGCCAGCAGGGTTTCGCCCCAGAAGACCTGAGCTTGTGGACGCGCTGGGCGACCCACCGTAACCAACTCGTCGTGCTGGCTATCTTTCTGTTCATATTTTTGATGATGCAAATCGGCTGGCGGATGATGTTCGAGTTCATGCTCGCCTATTTCCAGATGCGTGATGCTCTCCTGTTGATGACACAGCCATGAAAACACCCGATCTCTCCGCTCACACCCCCATGATGCAGCAATACCTGCGCATCAAGGCGGATTTCCCCGATAGCGTACTGTTCTATCGCATGGGCGATTTCTACGAAATGTTTTTCGAGGATGCGCGCCGGGTGGCGGCCATGCTGGACCTGACCTTGACCCATCGCGGTCAGTCGGCTGGGGAGCCGATCCCGATGGCGGGCGTGCCGTATCACGCGGCGGAAGGCTATCTGGCGCGCCTGGTAAAAATGGGCGAGTCCGTCGCCATTTGCGAGCAGATCGGCGACCCAGCCGCCAGCAAAGGGCCGGTGGAGCGCAAGGTGGTGCGTATCGTCACCCCCGGCACATTGACCGATGAAGCCTTGCTGGAAGACAAGCGCGACAACCTGCTGGCCGCCGTGGCGCATGGCAAGGACGGCTGGGGCTTGGCTTGGGCTGAACTGGCCAGCGGGCGCTTTCGCGCGATGGAACTGGCGGATGAAGAGCAACTCGCCGCCGAACTGGCAAGGCTTGCTCCGGCGGAACTGCTTTATGCGGAAGACCTGCATCTGTCCGGCGCAATCGCCCATAGCCTGAGCCACACGCCGGGGGCGCGTGCGCGTCCAGGGTGGCATTTTGGCGCAGACTCCGCCGCCCGCGCCCTGTGCGCGCAGTTTGCGGTGCATGATCTGGCGGCGTTTGGGCTGACAGGGCATCCGCTTGCCATCGGCGCGGCGGGAGCCTTGCTGGCCTATCTGAGCGACACCCAGCGCGCCGCCTTGCCGCATTTGAGCGGCATCAGCCTGGAACAGCGCGACGATGCGCTGCTGCTAGACGAAGTGGCCAGACGCAATCTGGAACTGGAGCATTCCACTTCCGGCGAGCGCCGCCACAGCCTGCTCGGCGTGCTTGACCGCAGCGTCACCAGTCTTGGCGCACGCGAGCTGCGCCGCTGGCTGCATCGTCCGCTGCGCAGGCGCGACATTCTGCTGCAACGCCAGGCGTGCATTACGGCGCTGATCGAAACACGCGGCTTCAGCGCATTGCATGATTTGCTGCGCGAAACCGCCGATGTGGAACGCATTCTGGCGCGCATCGCCCTGCGCAGCGCCCGCCCGCGTGATCTTGCCGCCCTGCGCCATACGCTAGGCCAGCTTCCCGGTCTTTACGCCAATCTGGCCGATTTGCAGCAGGATGCGCTGAACGAAGTGCAGACTTTGCTGCATCCCCTGCCCGAGGTGTATCACCTGCTTTGCACTGCCATTGCCGAGCCGCCCGCCACCCTGTTGCGCGACGGCGGCGTGATCGCCGAGGGCTACGACGCCGAACTGGATGAACTGCGCTCGCTGGCCATGAATGCCGATGCCTTCCTGCTTGATCTGGAACAGCGTGAGCGTGAACGCACTGGCATTGCCACGCTCAAGGTGGCCTACAACCGTGTGCATGGCTTTTACATCGAACTGACGCGCAGCCAGGCGGAAAAGGCGCCTGCCGATTACATCCGCCGCCAGACGCTCAAAGGCGCGGAGCGTTACATCACCCCGGAACTGAAAAGCCACGAAGACAAGGTTCTTTCAGCGCGTGAGCGTTCCCTGGCGCGGGAAAAAATGCTGTTCGATACGCTGCTGGACACACTGATCGAACAACGCGCTGATCTTGCCCGCATTGCCGAAGGTCTGGCCAGGCTGGATGTGCTCTGCACCCTGGCGGAGCGCGCGCTCAGCCTCAACTGGAGTCGGCCTGTGCTCTGCGACGAGGCGGACATCGACATCCAGGGCGGACGGCATCCGGTGGTGGAAGCCATGCTGGACAGCCCGTTTATCGCCAATGACTGCCAGCTTGCGCCGGAGCAAAGCCTGTTGCTGATTACCGGGCCGAACATGGGCGGAAAATCAACCTTTATGCGGCAAACAGCTTTGATCGTGCTGCTGGCGCACATAGGGAGCCATGTTCCGGCAAATCAGGCGCGCATCGGATTGATCGACCGCATTTTCACCCGTATCGGCGCAGCGGACGACCTTTCCAGCGGGCGCTCCACTTTCATGGTGGAAATGACCGAAACCGCGCACATCCTGCATCACGCCACGGCGCAAAGCCTGGTGCTGATGGACGAAATCGGACGCGGAACCAGCACCTTCGACGGCCTTTCCCTGGCTTGGGCAGTGGCGGAAAAGCTCGCGGAAATAGGCGCTTACACGCTCTTTGCAACGCATTACTTCGAGCTGACCCGCCTACCGGAAAGCCTGCCCAATGCGCGCAACGCCCATCTGGCCGCTGTAGAGCATGGCGAGCGCATCGTTTTTCTGCATTCAGTACAGGACGGCCCGGCCAGCCAGAGCTACGGCCTGCAAGTCGCGGCACTGGCCGGCGTACCGAAAAAAGTCATCCAGAGTGCGCGCAAGCATCTGCGCCAACTGGAAAGCGAATCCATCGCCGCCCCCGTGCCGCAAATGGACTTGTTCTACGCGCCGCCTTGCGAACCTCCGCCCGCCGAACCGGCGCTGGACGCGCTGCGTGAGCTTGATCCGGATGAGCTCACCCCCAAACAGGCGCTGGATGCCTTGTATCGCTTGCGGGCGCTGCTGTAGCAGCAATACGGGCTACAATGCGCAAAACCCACCGTTGCGGCGAACATTAACATGAGACCCTCACTCGCCTTTGAACAAAACCGAACCGCCATTCGTGCGCTGCTGCAGCGTTATCGCGCTGACAATCCGCGTGTTTTTGGTTCGGTACTGAGTGAGGGCGACCACGAAGGCAGCGATCTGGATTTACTCATCGACCCCCAGCCCGGCGTCACCCTGTTTGACCTGGGCGGGCTGCAAGACGAGCTGGAAAGCCTGCTCGGCATCCGTGTCGATGTCCTCACGCCCAAGGATCTGCCTGTGCATTTTCGTCAGCAGGTATTGGCTGAAGCGCGTGCATTATGAATCGCTGCGATGACTACATCGAGCATATGCGCCATGCCGCCGCACTCGCGCTCAGTTATACCGAAGGCATGGCGCAAGACGATTTTCTTGACGACACGCGCACACAGCAGGCCGTGGTGATGAACTTGATTATCATCGGTGAAGCCGCAACCAAGCTGCTGACGGATTGCCCCGAATTTACCGAACGACATCCGCAAATCGCCTGGCGCAATATGCGCGGTATGCGTAATCGCTTGGCGCATGGTTACTTTTAAATCGACATGGATATTGTTTGGGATACGCTGCAAACGGCACTGCCCGAATTGATCGAAAAACTGCGCGGGCTTTAATGCCCGCCTTGAGGACAACAACATGGCCTTCGTCGTTACCGACAACTGTATTCAATGCAAATACACCGATTGCGTATCCGTTTGCCCGGTGGATTGCTTCCATGAAGGGCCGAATTTTCTGGTCATCGACCCCAATGAGTGCATCGACTGCGCGCTGTGCGTGCCGGAATGCCCGGCTCAGGCGATTTTTTCCGAAGATGATCTGCCCGCCAGCGAGTTGAAATTCATTCAGATCAATGCCGAGTTGGCGCAAACCTGGCCGCTCATCACGCGCAAAAATGACGCTCTGCCCGATGCCGCCGCCTGGGATGGCAAGCCGAACAAGCTGCCGCATCTCAAGCGATAATCAAGCGCCGAATGGCCGTGGCATAATGCCCGCTACTTTTTACGCTTTGAATCCACCGCCGCATGAGTCACGCCCACAACCCCCCCGCCCCAGCCGTCCATTTCATCCGCACCCTGGTCGAAGCCGACAACGCCTCCGCCAAATGGGGCGGTCGCGTGCAGACGCGCTTTCCGCCCGAGCCCAACGGCTACCTGCATTTCGGCCATGCCAAGAGCATCTTCCTCAACTTCGGCCTGGCGGCGGAGTTCGGCGGCATCTGCAACATGCGCTTCGACGACACCAACCCCACCAAGGAAGAGCAGGAGTACGTCGATGCCATCCTCGAAGATGTGCACTGGCTGGGCTTTGACACCTCCGCCAACCGCTACTTCACCTCGGATTATTTCGAGCAGCTTTACATCTTCGCCGAAAGCCTGATCCTCGGCGGGCATGCCTATGTCGACTCGCAAAGCGCCGAGGAGATGCGCGCCAATCGCGGCACGCTGACCGAAGCGGGCAAGGACAGCCCCTACCGCGCGCGCAGCATCGAAGAAAACCTCGACCTGTTCCGCCGCATGAAATCCGGCGAATTCCCGGACGGCACGCACATCCTGCGCGCCAGGATCGACATGGCCTCGCCCAACATCAACCTGCGCGACCCGGCCATCTATCGCATCCGCCACGCGCATCACCACCGCACCGGCGACGCCTGGTGCATCTACCCGATGTACGACTACGCGCACTGCGTGTCCGACGCGTTGGAAAACATCACCCACTCGCTGTGCACGCTGGAATTTGAATCGCACCGCCCGCTCTACGACTGGTTTTTGGAGCGTCTGGCCGACGCGGGGCATTTCACCCGCCCGCTGCCGCAGCAGATCGAATTCTCGCGCCTGAACCTGAACTACGCCGTGCTCTCCAAGCGCAAGCTGATCCAGCTGGTGCAGGAAGCTCATGTGGACGGCTGGGACGACCCGCGCATGCCCACCCTCAAGGGCGCGCGCCGTCGCGGCTTCACCCCGCAGGGCTTCAAGCTGTTCATGGATCGCATCGGCATTTCCAAATCCGACAGCCTGATCGACATGGTGGTGCTGGAAGACTGCATGCGCGAAGACCTCAACGAACGCGCCGAACGCCGCATCGCCGTACTCGACCCTCTCAAGCTGGTGCTGACCAATGTCGATGCCGCGCATGTCGAAGAATGCTTCGCCCCCAATCACCCGCAAAAGCCCGAACTGGGCAAGCGCATGGCGCCGCTGACCCGCGAGCTGTGGATCGAGCGCGAAGACTTCATGGAAACCCCGCCCAAGGGCTATTTCCGCCTGCGCCCCGACGGCGAGGTGCGCCTGCGCTACGGCTTCATCATCCAATGCACCGGCTTCGACAAGGATGAAAACGGCCATGTGACCTGCGTGTACGCCGAGGTCGATTTCGCCACCAAGTCCGGCACGCCTGGCTCGGAATCGCGCAAGGTCAAGGGCAATATCCACTGGCTGTCCGCCGCCCACGCGGTTGAGGCCGAGGTGCGCCTGTACGACCGCCTGTTCGCCGTCCCCGCCCCCGGCAGTCGCCGCGAGGGCGACGCCGAGGGCGTGGAGCGCGATTTCCTCGACGACATCAACCCCGCCTCCAAATCCTCCGCCCGCGTCATGCTCGAACCCAGCCTGGCCTCCGCCGCGCCGGAATCCATCTTCCAGTTCGAGCGCCACGGCTATTTCGTCGCCGACCTCAAGGATCACCACGCCGAACACCCGGTGTACAACCGCACGGTGACATTAAGGGATGCTTGGAGCAAATAGTGCGATTTGATGGGTTCTTTTAGGAGAAATAGACGTGTTAGCCAAATGCTCCGTCTTCATCGCAACAAGCCTGGATGGCTATATCGCCCGTCGTGACGGGAGCATTGATTGGCTGAACGAGGCAAACAGCTCTGTACCGCCCGGAGAGGATTGCGGCTACGGCACATTCATGGCTGATGTCGATGCTTTGGTCATGGGGAGAAACACATTTGAACAGGTACTAAGCTTCGGCGCCTGGCCATACGGTTCAACGCCTGTCGTTGTTTTGAGTCAACAAGGATTCACGTTGCCGCCCGGCCTTCCCCCCAGCGTCTCCGTATCAAACCAAGCGCCGGTTGCGCTTGTTACATGCTTGACTGAGCAGGGTGCAAGAAAAATCTACGTTGACGGCGGACTGACCATCCAGAGTTTTCTTGCCGCGGGTCTGATCGACGACATTACTCTTACCTTCATTCCTGTTTTGCTCGGCTCTGGAAAGCCGCTATTTGGCTCGCTGCCAGCCGACGTGCATCTTGCTCATGAGGCCGTTACTGTTTTTGAGTTTGGTTTTGTTCAAAGCCGGTACCGCGTCATCCGCGGCACATCACCCGCCATCCAATCCGAGCCTGAGGACACACCCATGAAAATGACCGGAACCTTCAAAACCAAGGATTTCAAGCCAGGCGTGCTTGCGCCCTCACCGGAGATTCAGACCGGATTGCCTACAGGCGTGGCCACCATGGAGAAGCTTTATTCCGGGGACATTGAAGGTCGCTCCGCAACATTGTTCAGCGCGGCCTTCAACCCGGAGACGGGAAAGGGCGCCTACTGCGCGATGGAATCCTTCGAGGGCTCATTACAAGGCAGACATGGCAAGTTCAATTTCATCCATTCCGCTGCCGCGAGCGGAACGGACAGGGTCAACGAATTCTTTTCCATTGTGGAGGGCAGCGGCACGGACGATCTCCACAACATTTCCGGAAGCGGCGGTATGCGTGTTGATCCTGACGGCACACATCACATTTGGTTTGATGTCGTCGGCCTTTCGTAGCCTGCGTGCAATCGACCAGCTGAGTTCAGCGACATACCTGCGCCAGGTGCGCAAAACATGCTCTGCCTGATCACAACTTTTTGACGCCCCCAGCATGAACAACGCCCTAAGCGACAGCGCCATCCGTGAACAAGCCCTCGACCCAGAGCTGTGCTGCATCGTGCAAGCCCCGGCGGGGTCGGGCAAGACCGAGCTTTTGATTCAGCGCATTCTGGTGTTGCTGACCCGCGTGGAGCGCCCGGAAGAAATCCTCGCCATCACCTTTACCAAAAAGGCGGCAGGCGAGATGCGCTCTCGCGTGCTCAAGGCGCTGCACGAGGCCGAGCAGCCCTTGGCAGCAGATACCGATCCACACCTGCTGCGCCAGCGTGAGCGCGCCCTGGCCGCGCTTGCACATGACCGTAAGCAAGGCTGGAATCTGCTGCAACAACCGGCGCGCCTGGGCATTCAGACCATCGACAGCCTGTGCGCCTCACTCGCCGCCCGTCTGCCGCTCACCGCCGGGTTCGGCGCGCCGAGCGCCATCGACAATACGCCGCAAACGCTCTATCTGGAGGCGGCAACACAGGTGCTGGCGCTTATCGAAACACAGTTCGATGAAGACGACGCGGATGCCCGCGCGCTGGAAATCCTGCTGCCGCATCTGGGCAACAACCTTGCCCGCGTGCGCGACCTGCTCGCCGCCATGCTGGCGCGACGCGACCAATGGCTGCGGCATACGCAAAACGTCGATCGGCGCGCGCTGGAAGCGGCTTTGGTCAATCAGGTCGATGCCGAGCTGGACAGGCTGCACAGACTGCTTCCCTCCGGCTTGCGGGATGAAATCAGCACCGTGGCCGCCACGCTGTGCGCGCATCTTGAACAGCAGGGCGTGGACGATGGCGACGCGCGCATGCACTGGCAGGTCAAGAGCTGGCCAGCGCCTCTTGCCGCTGAACTGGGGCGCTGGCAAGGCTTGGCCAATCTTTTGCTGACCCAGGGGGGGACTTGGCTGAAGAGTCCGAATAAAAATCACGGCGTCCCCGCACCTGGTGATGCGCCGGATAAGGAAGGCAAGGCCGAACGCAAGGCGTTCAAGGAGCGTTTCCTGCGACTGTTGGCCGAACTTGGTGAGCATGACGGGCTTGAGCAGGCGCTGCATGCCTGTCGCAGCCTTCCCGCCCCCCGCTATGCACAAAACGACTGGGATGTGCTCGCCGCCCTGCTGCAACTGCTCAATCTGGCCGTGGCCGAACTGAACCTGATTTTCGCCATGCGCGGCACGGCGGACTATGTGGAAAACGCCCTGGCGGCGCAACGCGCCCTAGGTAATGGTTTGGGCGACGGTCACGACGAGCCGAGCGATTTGCTGCTGGCGCTGGATTACCGTCTGCGCCATATCCTGATCGACGAGTTTCAGGACACCTCCACCACCCAGTTTGAGCTGCTGAAAAGACTGATCGCCGGCTGGCAGCCCGGCGAGAGCGCCTACAGCGAAGCCGAAGGGCGCAGCCTGTTCCTGGTCGGCGACCCGATGCAGTCGATCTACCGCTTCCGCGAGGCCGAAGTGGGGCTGTTCCTGTTGGCGCAAACTGCGGGCGTGGGCGAAATCAGGCTCAAGCCGCTGGAATTGTCCACTAACTTCCGCTCTCAGGCGGGCATCGTGGATTGGGTGAATCGCGTCTTCCCGCAGGTGCTCGCCCCGGCGGACAATATTTTCGAGGGCGCGGTGCGTTATGCCGAACCCGCCGCCGTGGCCTTCCATCCCGAAGCCGAGGGCGAGGCCGTGCGCCTGCATTTGCTCGACAGACTTACGGATGCCCCCGATGCGGAGGATGACGACATCGCCGAACGCGGCATGATCGAAGCCGAACACCTCGTGGGCGTTGTGCAACAAACGCTCGCCGAGCTGGAGTCGGACGGCGAGCAGGTCAAAGAAAGCGACCGCAGCATCGCCATACTGGTACGTTCACGCAGCCATCTGGCTCGAATCATCCCCGCCCTGCGCAAGGCCGGGATCGCCTTGCAGGCGGTGGAAATCGAGCGCCTGGCCGAGCAGCCGATGGTGCTTGATTTGCTGGCGCTCACCCGCGCCCTGCTCCACCCCGCCGACCGCATCGCCTGGCTGGCTGTGCTGCGCGCGCCGTGGTGCGGACTGCCATTGAACGACTTGCTCACCCTGGTCGCCAACGCGCCTGAGGACGCCCTGTGGCGACTCATGCAGGATGAGGCGCGCCTGGCCGGGCTGACCGAAGATGCCCGCACGCGCCTGCTGCATCTGCGCACGCTGATGGCGCGCAGTCTGGCAGAAAGCGGGCGCGTTCCGCTGCGTCGTCAGGTCGAAGGACTGTGGCTGGCGCTGGGCGGCGCGTCTTGCGTCACCGACGCGCGCGAACTGACCGAAGCCGAGATTTATTTCGATCTATTGGATGCTCTGCATCAGGAACACGGCGGCGAGATCGACGCGCCACTGCTGGAAAAGGCGCTGCAAGACCTCTACGCCCCGGCGGACAGCCCCAAGGCTGGGCAGCCCGTCGTGCAGTTGATGACCATCCACAAATCCAAGGGTCTGCAATTTCACAGCGTGATCCTGCCCGGTCTGGCGCGCACCCCGCCGAATGGCGAAAGCCGCCTGCTGCTCTGGCGTGAAGTGGAAAACGCACAGGGCGAATCCGAGCTTCTGCTTGCGCCGATCAAAGCCGTGGGCGAGGGCAAGGAGCAAAAATCCGCGCCGAGCCTGTATGCCTGGTTGCAGACCATGGATGCCCGCCGCGAGGCGCATGAAACCTCCCGCCTGCTGTATGTCGCCGCCACCCGCGCCATTCAGCGCCTGCACCTGATCGCTGAAGCGCCGCGCGACAAGAACGGCGCATGGAATGCACCTGCGCGCAGTCTGTTGCACAAACTCTGGCCAGGCATCGCCTTCATGCTGAACGAAGCCCCGCCGCCCGCGACACAACAGACGGCAAACCAGGCGGGTACGGCACAGACGGAATCCTTACTCCGGGTTGCTGGAGCCTCCCGGCTGCGCCGCATCGCCCAAATCGGCGCCGCCCCGACGCCGCCCGCCACGATTGAGCTGCCCCAACGCGAACACACCCTGCGCCCCTCGACCCACGCCATCCATAACGAAGACTGGCGCACGAACGACGAAACCCCGCGCCATGTGGGAACCCTGCTGCATCGCCTGTTTGAACGCATCGCCCTTGACGGACTGCAAACCTGGGACGCACATCTGCAACAACCGAACAAGCTGACGCCCATGCTCAGCCGGGAACTGCTGCGCCTCGGCCTTGCCGCACCACAGCTCGACGGCGCACTGGAGCAGGTTTTCAAGGCGCTGAGCAGTACGCTTGCCGACCCGCGCGGGCGCTGGATCTTGAGCGCGCACGAAGATGCGCGCTGCGAATGGGCGCTCGGCGGCCTGATTGAGTACATTCCTGTCAACGCCATCATCGACCGCAGCTTCATCGACCAGGGAACGCGCTGGATCATCGACTACAAAACAGCCTCCCCGCAGCCCTTGGAGGAGATCGAACATTTTCTGGATCGCCAGCAAGAACTCTACCGCGCACAACTGGAAAGCTACGCCAGCCTGCTGTGCCGCCAGGACGCCTCCATTGACACCAAGCTGGGGCTTTATTTTCCTGCGCTTGCGCAGTGGCGCGAGTGGAATTCAGCCTAGGAACCTGTTTACGATCTCGCCATTAAACGGAAAAATAGTCGCCAAAAAGCGTAGATGCGAATTAATTCGCACCTACACAGTGTCGTTTCACGAAGGATTTTTAGCTTCAAAAAAGATCGTAAACAGGTTCTTCATGGGCGGTTCTATAAATTCGATCAAGCCGACCACGCTTACGACTTGGGCAAAACAAAAAGCGGTGAAAAAGCGCAGCATACATGCGGTATGTGAGCATTTTGAGCCGATTTTTGGGGCTTCAGCGGACTTATAGAAGTGCCCTGATGACAGCCCCTTGCGCAACGCCCAAATTCGGCTCACTCACCCTTTCTTCACAAACTCCGACTTGAGCTGCATGGCGCCGATGCCATCGATTTTGCAGTCGATGTCGTGGTCGCCCTCAACCAGGCGGATGTTTTTTACCTTGGTGCCGACCTTCACCACCAGGGATGAGCCCTTCACCTTCAAATCCTTGATCACGGTGACGGTATCGCCGTCTTGCAGCAGGTTGCCATTGGCGTCCTTGACCACCAGGGCGTCACCGCCTTCGGCTGGAGCGGCTTCATTGAGCGACCACTCATGCGCGCATTCCGGGCAGATCAGCATGTCGCCGTCTTGATAGGTGTACTGCGAGTTGCACTGGGGGCATGGGGGCAAGGTGGACATGGCGACTCCTTCAATAACAAAAACTGATGAATGGAGCGTATTCTATCGTATTTACTGATGACTCACAGCTTGCGTGCGACATGCACCACGTCATCATCAACTCCCTTGGGCAGGCGTTCAAACCCCATGCGTTCGGCGAGTTTCAACATGCCTCGATTCTGCGGCAATACCTCGCCCATCAGCAGGCGCACCCCGCGCTGGCGTGCGGCATCCATCACGGCTTCCAGCAGCAGGCTGCCCAATCCCGCGCCCTGCCAGGCATCGCTGACCACGACGGCGAATTCGGCGCTTGAGCCATCCGGTTGCAGGCTGTAGCGCGCCACGCCGATTTCCACGGCCTGGGCGCCTGTGCCTGAAATGGCCACAAACGCCATTTCGCGGTCGTAATCGATTTGCGTAAACCGCATGAGCATTTCCGGAGTCAGCTCGTCCAGGGCGCGCATGAAGCGCAGATAACGACTTTCCTCGGAAAGCGAGTGCACAAAGGCCTGTTCCATTTCCGCATCTTCCGGGCGGATCGGGCGCAGGACGATTTCCCGCCCGTCCGCCAACACCACCTGACTAGCCAAATGCGCCGGATAGGGGTGGATCGCCATATGCGCGTAACGCGCCTGTCCCGGATGCATGTCGGCCAGCTCGATGCGCGCGTCCACCGCCAGCACGCCGTGTTCTCCGGCCATGAGCGGGTTGATGTCCAGCCCGGCGATTTCCGGCAACTCACATACCATCTCGGAAATGCGCAGCAGGATCTGCTGCAGAGAGTCATTGGACACGGGCGGAGCGCCGCGAAATGCGCCGAGCATTTGTGCAGCGCGCGTGCGTTGCATCAGGCGCTGTGCGAGCAGCGGATTGAGCGGCGGCAGCGCCAGGGCGCGATCGTGCAGCACTTCCACCGCCACGCCGCCCATGCCGAAGGCGATCACCGGACCGAACACCGGGTCACGCTGCACGCCAACCAGCAGCTCGCGCACATGCCCGACCTCGGCCATGCGTTCCAGGGTCACGCCCTCGACCTCCACATCGGGATGCGCAGCACGCACCCTGTCGAGCATGTCCTGCACCTGATGACGCACGCTTTGCGCACTTTGCACATTCAGGCGCACGCCGCCGACATCGGTTTTGTGCGTCAGCCCGACCGCACTGATCTTCAGCGCCAGCGGGTAACCCAGGCTTTCGGCGACAATCATGGCTTCATTCGCATCGCGCGCCAGCACGCTGGGGTGATTCGGAATGCGGAAGGCGGAAAGAATCGCCTTGGACTCGCGCAGACTGAGCACCTTGCGCCCGGAGCTTCGCGCCTGCTGCATGATCAGGCGCGCGCCTTCGATGTCCGCAGGCGTGTCCTCGCTCAACGGGCTGGGCGCTTGCATCAGCAAGCTCTGGTTGCGCCGGTAGTCCAAAAGATAAGCCAAGGCTTCGATCGCCGACTCCGGCGAGCGGAACTGGGGGATGCCCGCTGCATCGAAACGCGCGCGCGCCTCGCTCACCAGACTCTCACCCATCCAGCACACCAGCACTGGCTTGCGCCGCCCGCTGCCCTGGTTCTGCGCCTGCTGAATGACCGCCTCCGCGCAGGCCAGAGGGTTGGTCATGGCCTGCGGCGTAAGCAGCACCACCATGGTATCCACGCCCGAATCGGCCAGACAAAGGCGCACCGCCTCGGCATAGCGCCCCTCATCCGCATCGCCCAGAATATCAACCGGGTTGGCATGCGACCAATGCTTGGGCAGGAAGGCGTCCAGGGCTTGCAGCGTCGCTGCGCTCAGCTCAGCCAGCGGCATGGAGAGATCCGCCGCACGATCGGTGGCCATCACGCCCGGCCCGCCGCCGTTGGTCAGAATCAGCAACCGACCCTCACGCAGATTCATCCCCGAACCCAGCCCTTGGCCACCCAACTGCGCCAAAGTTTGAGCGGCGGAAAACCATTGCGTGATGCGCTCCACGCGCACCACGCCTGCGCGTTCCAGTGCGGCATCGAATACATCGTCCGCGCCGATCAGGGCGCCGGTATGCGTGGCCGCCGCACGCGAGCCTTCGGCATGACGCGCCGACTTGAGCACGATGACCGGCTTGATGCGCGCCGCCGCGCGCAGACCGCTGAGAAAGCCGCGCGCATCATGCACGCCTTCCACGTAGAGCAAAATCCCCTTGGTTTGCGCGTCCAGCGCCAGGTAGTCCAGCACGTCGCCAAATTCGACATCCGCCGCATCCCCGGTGGAGACAATGGCCGAAAAACCCACGCCATGCGCCTGCGCCCAATCCAGCACCGCCGTCACCAGCGCCCCCGATTGCGAAACCAGGGCGAGCTGGCCGGACGCGGCCTGATTATGGCTGAAGGTGGCGTTCATGCCGATTCGGGGGCGCATCAGACCCAGGCAGTTCGGCCCGATCAGGCGCATGGAAAAATGCTGGGCGATTTCCACGATCTCGCGCTGCAAGGCTTGCCCGGCCGACCCGGCTTCGGCAAAACCGGCGGAAAGAATCACCGCCCCCTTCAAGCCCGCTTCGCCGCACTGGCGCAGAATGCCTGGCACACCGGACGCCGGCGTGGCGATCACCGCCAGATCAAGCTTGCGCGCCAGGGAGGATTCGATTTGCGCCATGTCCGTCCAGCAGCGCAAGCCTTGCACCTCGGCATATTTGGGATTGATCGGCGCGACCTCCCCCTTGAACCCTGCGGCAAGAAGATTGGCCAGCACAGTGGTTCCCAGCGCCCCTGTGCGCTCGCTGGCGCCAAAAAGCGCGATGCCCCTGGGGTTAAAGACAGGTTCTAAAGCGTGCACGCCCATAGCGACCTCATGAATCAATCGAAGTCGGAACTTATAACCTGCTTACGCACCGTTCGGCGAGACCGTCAACAGGCTCTGAAAACACGAACCCGTGAGTACGATAAGCCCGGACTCCACTACGCCGCTCACTCAGGCGACAAAAGCGCACGAACCCCGGCCTCCTCCAGGCATCAACTCACCCGATTGGATTCCTTCATTGTCACCAACTCCTCGCTGCTGGTGGGGTGAATGGCTACGGTGTTGTCGAAATCCGCCTTGGTCAAGCCGGCTTTTACCGCCACGCCAAAGCCTTGCATCATTTCGTCCGCACCATCGCCGATGATGTGTACACCCACCACTTTTTCATCCACGCCCGCGCACACCAGCTTCATCGCCGTCGGCGCTTTATGCGCGGCCATGGCATATTTCATCGGCGTAAAGCCAGTCTGGTACACGCTCACCGCCGTACCGAATTTTTCCCGCGCCTGGGCTTCGGTCATGCCAACACTGCCCATCGGCGGATGCGAGAACACCACGCTGGGGATGTTGTCGTAATCCAGCTTCGACTCGCTCTGCCCGGCGAACAGGCGCACCATCAGGCGACGCCCCGCCGCCACCGCCACCGGAGTCAGCGCCATGCGCCCGGTAATGTCGCCAATCGCATACACGCCCGGCACATTGGTATTCTGGTAGGCGTCGGTTGGCACGAAACCATTGGGCTGAACTTCCACGCCCGCCGCATCCAGGCCGATGCCATCGGTATTCGGCTTGCGTCCGGCCGCCCAGATCACGCAATCGAACGGGCCAAGCGCCTCGCCCTCTGCGCCGTCGATGACAATCCCCGCATCCGTCTGGCGCAAACCTGCGGTACGGAAAGGCAGATGCAGTTCGATGCCCTCATGACGCATGTGCTCGCTGAGCGTTTCGCTCAACATCAAATCAAACGGCATCAACACGCGCGGCGCGATATCCGCCAGGGTGACTTCCGAACCGAACGAGCGCATCAGGCCGGCGATTTCCACGCCGATATAGCCGCCGCCCAGAATCGCCACGCGTTTGGGTTGCTCATCCAGAGCGAAGAAACCATCCGAAGTGATGCCAAGCTCTGCCCCCGCCACCGGCGGTACGAAGGGGCGACCGCCGGTGCTGACCACGATATGCGGCGCGCTGTACTGCACGCCATTCACCTCGATGGTGTGTGCATCCACGAACACGCCGCGCCCCTTGACCAGCGTGATGCCCAGATCGTTGCTCGCATAGCCTTCCCACCAGTCACCGATGCCCTTGACCTGGGCGCGACGCGCTTCGACCAGCGCCTTCCAGGAAAAGCCCTTGACATCCACATCGAAGCCGAAGCCCGCCGCATTGCGCAGGCTTTCCGCCACTTGCGAGCCGTACCACATCAGCTTCTTCGGCACACAGCCCAGATTCACGCAGGTTCCGCCCAGGGGGTTCGGCTCAACCAGCAGCACACGCTTGCCCAACTGCGCAGCGCGCTCTGCCGCCGCCAGCCCGCCACTTCCGCCGCCAAGGGCGATCATGTCAAATTCCTGGGTAGTACTCATTCGTTTTGTCCTCTGGAGCTGCCAAGGGGCACTTCCATAAATTCGCGTCTTGCGCCCACTGGCTTGATCGAATTTATAGAAGCGCCCCAAAAAATAAATCGGGCGGCGCAAAAACCGCCCGGCGGATTCATGATGGATCCTGAATCATGTCAGGCTTATGACCTGGCGGCGAACCACGCGGTCAAATCGTCAGATCCGCCGATATGCTTGCCGTCGATAAATACCTGCGGCACAGTTTCACGCCCGCTCACCGCACGCAAACCGCGGATGGTGACTTCATCACCGCCCACCGTGATTTCATCGTAAGCCATGCCCGCATCCGCCAGCATGCCCTTGGCGCGTGCGCAGAACGGGCAGCCGTCGCGGCTGAACACCAGCACCGATGCAGGCTTGACCGCGTCGGGAACAAGATAGTCCATCATGGTGTCGCCATCGGAAACCTCGTAGGGGTCGCCCGGCACGTTCGGCTCGATGAACATCTTCTCGACCACGCCATCGCGCACCAGCATGGAATAGCGCCAGGAGCGCTTGCCGAAGCCAAGGTCGTCCTTGTCCACCAACAGACCCATGCCCTCGGTAAACTCGCCGTTGCCATCGGGAATAAAGGTGATGTGCGGCGCATTCTGGTCTTTCGCCCACTCGTTCATCACGAAGGTGTCGTTGACCGACATGCACAGGATGCTGTCCACGCCATTGGCGAAGAACAGCGGCGCCAACTCATTGAAACGCGGTACATGGCTGGACGAGCAGGTCGGCGTGAACGCCCCCGGCAGGGAGAAAACGATGACTGTCTTGCCTTTGAACAGATCATCCGTCGTAACATCCACCCACGCATTGTTCTGGCGCGTATGGAAGACGACATTCGGCACCTTCTGCCCTTCACGATTTTCAAACATGATGCACACCTCGATTCAGTTAAAAACGACCCTTGCGAACATCCCCAACGATTTTGGAGTTCGGAGTGAGCATAGACAGCAAAACGCGCCCCGTGAAATTAAAATTTCATTGGCCGACAATAGTCAATCGCTATCAATTAATGAAACATAATTGTAAAACATGAATACAGAACACTATGCCGTGATCGGCAACCCCATTGCGCACAGCAAATCCCCGCAGATTCACAGCCATTTTTCCGCGCAAACCCGGCAAAACATGGACTATGTGCGCCTGCTTGCGCCGCTGGACGGCTTCAAGCAAAGCGTGCTCGATTTTCGCGCCCAGGGCGGCAAGGGAATGAACGTCACCGTGCCGTTCAAGTTGGAAGCCTACGCCCTTGCTGACGAACTCAGCCCCCGCGCCCGGCGCGCCGGAGCGGTCAATACGCTGATTTTTCACGCCGATGGCCGGATCGTTGGAGACAATACCGACGGCATCGGTCTGGTGCGCGACCTGCATCACCACGGCGTTGCGCTGCAAGATGCCGATATTCTCATCCTCGGCGCGGGCGGCGCAGTACGCGGGGTGCTCGCTCCCCTGCTGGAGGAAAAGCCGGCACGCATCGTCATCGCCAACCGCAGCGCGGACAAGGCGCAGCAGCTCGCCACAGATTTCGCCGACCTGGGTATTGCCGTACAAGCCTGTAGCTACGCAGAACTGCAAGGGCAGAGCTTCGACATCATCATCAACGGCACATCGGCCAGCCTGAGCGGCGAACTCCCTCCCCTGCCGCACAACCTGCTACGCACAGGCGGCGTGGGCTACGACATGGCCTACGGCAAGGAACCCACACCTTTCCAACGCTGGAGCGCAGAGCAAGGCGCATCCCAGGCGCTGGACGGCTTGGGCATGTTGCTGGAACAGGCGGCGGAGAGTTTTTATCTCTGGCGCGGCGTGTGTGTGGATACTCGGGATTTGCGTGAAGAACTGCGCCGTGGGTAATGCCCTAGTCGGACTCGGATGAAGCTTCTCTGGCCATAAGCATCACCTCGCGCATCCCCAGCAGAATCGCGGCCAGACTCAAAGGCAGCAGGTAATAGATCACGCGGAACAGCACCAGGGCGACCATGAGCTGCGCCACGTCGATATGCTCGGAGAGCGCGGCGATCATCACCGCCTCAAACACCCCCAAACCCGCCGGGACATTGCTCGCCACCCCCAGCGCCGCCGCCAGAATGAACACCACGATCAGCGTGCCGAAGGGTACGCTGCCCGGCGGCAAAAGCGCGTGCAGGCAGGCGATGGAAAACAGCACATCCAGCGCGGTGATCAGCAACAGGGTCAGGCTCAAGCGCCAACCGGGAACATCGAACTGCCAGCGCCCAAGCTTGATCTGTCGCGGGCGAGGAATCAGCCAGAGCAGAACCGCCAAGGCCAATACCAAAGCCGCAATGCCCAGGCCGCGCAGAAATTCCGGCGGAATGCTCAGACGGTCGGCAAGTAAATCCGGCTGCCAGGCCAAACCCGCCGCCGCCACCAGTTGCGCTCCGGCGGCATAGGCCAGGGCGCAAAAGGCGGCGATCTTGGCGATGTCCATGGGCGTAAGCCCCGCCGCAACATAAATGCGGTAACGAATCGACGCGCCGGACACCAACGCCATACCCACCGTATTGGAAAAGGCGTAGCCGACAAAACCGCCCAGCGCCACCGTGCGCCACGGCAGGCGTTTTTTCAGATAAAACAAGGCGGAAGCGTCGTAGCCGATCATGAACAGATAACTCATGAACATGAACAGCACCGAAAGCAGCAGGTTATGCAAGGGAATCGCCTGCAAGCCCTGCCACAGCTCATGCAGGCTGACCTCGTGCAGCATGTGATGAATGGCCAGCACAGCCAGCAACAACAAAACACCAGTCAGCCCCGGCATAAACCATTTCTGCGCATAGAACTGGCGCAAACGCACCAGCCAGCGCAGGCCGGAAAAACGCGATTTAGGCCAAAAATTCATAGCCAAGCGCAGGATTGCAAGAACTGTTGCGCCGCTCGACCGCTGCGTCCGCCGCGCGTCGTCGCGAAGCGTATCGCATCCAATCGCGCCTGCTCATCCAGTTCGACCCCGCGACCCGCAACCATCGCAAGATAGGTTTCCTGATCCGGCGCATAGAACGATAGCCACAAGCCAAAACGGTCGGCCAAAGCCATCGCCTCCTCGCTGGCATCCCCCAGATGCAACTCGCCGTCCACATAGCTCGCGGCCTGGTTATCCGCCATGCGTTCCGGCACCAGATGGCGACGATTCGAGGTTGCGACCAACAGCACATTCTCCGGCGGGCGCTCAATCGAACCATCCAGCAGGGTTTTCAATGCGCGAAACGCGGTTTCACCGGGCAGAAAACTCAGGTCATCACAAAACAGCACAAAGCGTTGCGGCTGTTTGCGCAATTGATCGGATACTTCGGGCAGATCAGCCAAGTCTTCCTTGTCGAGCTGCACCAGACGCAGCCCCTCGTGCCGTAAGACGCCGAAGACCGCCTTGAGCAAAGATGACTTGCCGCAACCGCGCGCACCCCATAACAAGGCGTGATTTGCCGCCTGCCCCCGGGTAAATCGACGCAGGTTATCCAACAAGGCGCTTTTTTGACGCTCAATGCCAAGCAGACTCTCCAGCGCGGGCGTATCCAGATCGGCTTCGACCACAGGCTTCAATATCTGCTGACGCGCACGCCACAAGGCCGCGTGCGTGCTTTCCCAGGAAAAGTCCATCAGGCCAACCTCATTACGGCAGCACCTTTTCACCACGCCACAAATCCGGCAGAAGTTCACGCTCGCGCACCACGAAAACCTTGTCGCCATCCACCATCACCTCGGCGGCGCGCGGTCTTGTGTTGTAGTTGGAACTCATGGTGAAGCCATAGGCGCCCGCGCCCATCACGGCCAGCAAATCCCCCTCGGCCAGCGCCAGGCTGCGCGCCTTGCCCAGAAAATCGCCGGTCTCGCACACCGGACCGACCACATCGTACTCACGCGCCTCGCCCATGCGCGGCTGCACCGGCGCAATCTCCATCCAGCTGCCGTAAAGCGCCGGGCGCATCAAATCGTTCATCGCCGCATCGACAATGGCGAAATCCTTGTGCGGCGTGTGCTTGAGCATCTCAACCCGGGTCAGCAACACACCGGCGTTGCCGACAATCGAGCGCCCCGGCTCCAGCATGATCTCCACATCCATGCCAACCATACGCGCCAGCAGCGCACCGACCAGTTCCGCAGGCGCGGGCGGCGTTTCCTCACGATAGCGAATGCCCAGACCGCCGCCCAGATCCAGATGATGCAAATGGATGCCCTGCGCCGCCAGACGCTCGACCAGCGCCAGCACGCGATCCAGCGCATCCATAAATGGGCGCAATTCGGTAAGTTGCGAACCGATGTGGCAATCCACGCCGATCACCTGCAACCCCGGCAGCGCCGCTGCGCGCAGGTAAGCCGCCTCAGCCTCGTCGATGCCGATGCCGAACTTGTTTTCCTTCAGGCCGGTAGAGATATAAGGATGCGTCTTGGCATCCACATCCGGGTTGACGCGCAGGCTGACCGGCGCACGCTTGCCCAGTTCCAGCGCCACCGCATTCAGGCGCTCCAGCTCCGGCAAAGACTCCACATTGAAGCAGCGTATACCCACGCTCAGGGCGCGGCGCAACTCCTCACGCGACTTGCCCACGCCGGAAAACACCACCTTGCCCGCCTCGCCGCCTGCCGCCAGCACGCGCTCCAATTCCCCGCCGGATACGATGTCAAAGCCCGCTCCCAAGCGCGCCAGAACATTGAGTACGGCCAGATTGCTATTGGCCTTGACAGCGAAACACAGCAAATGCGGATGCCCACCGAATGCCGCATCATAAGCACGGAAATTAGCCTCAATGGCAGCACGCGAATAAACGTAGGACGGCGTGCCATGCGCCGCTGCAATCGCGGGTAAAGCAACTTCTTCCGCATACAGCACGCCATCACGCGGCGCAAAAACAGGAGCTACAGACATGAAAAATCGCCATTCGCAGTGAAAAAGGTGCGGGGATTATCCTATGTAAACGCCGATTGATTCCATCCATGGAATCAATCGGCAAGCCTCGTTGCGGCATGAACACAAAATGATCTTTACGAATCAATTAGTTACGCGATTATGCGTACTGGAGCATCCTGCCCCGGACGGGAAACGCTGAACAAGTCAGCGCTTCCCTTTCCCCGCGCCGTTTCGGCTACGGTTTTGCCATATCGCCCTTTCCTGCCGCAGCCTGCCCCTTGGTCGCAGGATGCGCCGTTTGATCCGGCAGGTACAAATCCCCCTTCTGCCCGCAAGCGGTCAGCAGGCCGATGAAAATCAGGGTAGAAACAAGCTGAATCAAGCGCATAATTCGTCCTCTTTCGTTTCGACCCAAGCATAACCCGTGGAAGCCGCCAAATCGCCTTCATCCTCCGCACCCCGCCCTGCGTTCACCTGGCGCGGCATCCGCCACTGGGCGTTCGAACACAAGACCGCGCTGATTCAGGCCAATCTGGTGGCCATTCTCGCCGCCCTGGTCAGCCTGCCCCTGCCCATGTTGCTGCCACTGCTGGTGGACGAGGTTTTGCTGCACAAACCGGGCTTTCTGGTGCACAGCACGCAGGCTTTGTTCCCGCAAAGCTGGTGGGGACCGGTGCTGTATGTGGTGGCGGTAATGGTCTTGACCCTGCTGCTGCGCCTGCTCGCCCTGGGTTTGAACGTGTGGCAGATGCGCGCCTTCACCCAGATCAGCAAGGATGTCAGCTTCCGCCTGCGTCACGCCCTGCTGGCCAAGCTGCGCCATGTGTCGATGAGCGAGTACGAAACCCTGGGCTCGGGCGGCGCGGCCTCGCGCCTGAACACCGATGTGGAAACCATCGACAGCTTTCTCGGCCAGACGGTGGCGCGCTTTCTGGTCAACCTGCTCATGCTGGTGGGTACGGCGGCGGTTTTGCTCTACATCAACTGGCAGCTTGCGCTGATCATCCTGCTGTTCAACCCCTTGGTGATCGTGCTCACCATGCAGATGGGCAAGCGCGTCAAGGAGCTGAAAAAGCGCGAGAACAAGGCCTTCGAGCTGTTCCAGCAGGCGCTGACCGAAACGCTGGATGTGATGCAACAGGTACGCGCCGCCAACCGCGAAAAGCATTACCTGGCGCGGGTGAGCGATCTGGCGCGCAATGTGCGCGACCAGGCCATCGCTCATGCCTGGCAGAGCGATGCGCTCAACCGCCTGTCGTTCATGGTGTTTTTGTTCGGCTTCGACATCTTCCGCGCCGTGGCCATGCTCACCGTGGTGTTTTCCGATCTTTCCATCGGCGTGATGATCGGCGTGTTCGGCTATCTGTGGTTCATGATGGGGCCGGTGCAGGAGCTTGTTTCCGTGCAATTCGGCTTTTATGGCGCCAATGCCGCGCTGGCTCGCCTGAATGCGCTGGCCGCCTTGCAGGCCGAACCCGACTATCCCGCCCTGCACAACCCCTTCGCCGACAAGCGTGCGGTCGGCGTGGCGTTGCACGATGTGCGCTTCGCCTACAACGACGACCAACCAGTGCTCGACGGCGTGACCCTTGCCATCGCCCCCGGCGAAAAAGTCGCCCTGGTGGGCGCAAGCGGCGGCGGCAAATCCACGCTGGCGCAAATTCTGCTCGGGCTTTACACCCCGCAACAGGGCAAGGTGCTGTTCGATGGCATTCCCATCGAGCAGATCGGCCTGCCCGTGGTGCGCGAGCATGTCGCCGTGGTACTGCAACAACCCGCGCTATTCAATGACAGCGTGCGCGAAAATCTCTGCCTGGGGCATACGCACAGCGACGACGAACTCTGGCAGGCGCTGGACTTGGCCGAACTGCGCGCCACCATCGAGGCCATGCCCAACGGCCTGGACACTCTGGTTGGCCGTCAGGGTGTGCGCCTCTCCGGCGGACAGCGCCAACGCCTGGCGATTGCGCGCATGGTATTGAGCCAACCCGCCGTGGTGATTCTGGACGAAGCCACTTCCATGCTGGACAACGCCACCGAGGCGCGGGTGCATGACAAGCTGCGTCAGGCATTGGCCGAACGCACGGTGATCATCATCGCCCACCGCCTTTCCGCCGTGCGCCAGGCCGAGCGCGTGCTGGTGTTCGAGAACGGGCGCATCGTCGAGCAGGGCGAGCATGAGACGCTGCTGGAACAGAAAGGGCTATATCACAAGCTGTATGGAGTGGAGGCTGCCGTTGTCACGAACAGCTTCTGAAATCAGCTATCTCAGCATCCTGCCAAGAGAAACATGAGTGTCTCGCTCGAAAATAAAGCACGAAAGCACATCAGCGCTTAATTTTTGATCGCCAACCACAGGCATATGCATGGAATGGCAAGGATGAAAAACTCAAGAATGAGTTTTCAGCAAGGTTCTAGACGCCACGGATGAATCCGATCGCCTTCGTTGGGGAGAAACACCTCATTATGGAGCAAGGAATACGACCATAATCTGTCCTATACCTTTCAACTTGCCGTCACGTTAACCCATGGCCTAGGTGTAAACATCGGTGCATAAATTTCACCTAGGGGCAAAATCTCGGCTGGCTACAGCTGGCTGCGCCTTCGACCATGCTCGCGCCAGTTCTGCGTCAAGCATATGGATCTTATTTACGCAAATATGAGTTAATTCAATGCGCGCCCGGCGATTAGGCTCGGTGAATCGCTTTCGCATTGAAGGGAAGGGCGTTGGAAAAGCTGAAACAGATGCTATTGGAGAATTAAACTTAACCAGCGATCACGTAAAAGTTGATGGGAACGTGGTAAAATCCAGATCGCTAGGGAAGAAGAGAGTGAAGCGGGTTCATTAGGTGAACGACCCAGTAATTGCTGACATGCTCCGCAACGCCAAGCCCGGAGAAAACGTGTTCAAGACAACCGACGCAATAGTTAGAAAGTATTGGAAAAAGCACGGCGGAGAGAAGGTTCATGACATTCGGAGTTATGTTGCAACCGAAACAGCTAAAGCCGAGCTTAATTCTATGATTCCCCAAAAACCAGCAAATGAAATGGAATATCACAAGCTGCAAATGGATGTTGCCAAGGTTGCCGCAAGGAAGCTAGGCAATCGGCCGGAAGAATCATTGTCTACATACATTAACCCGAGCATATTCAAGGTGGTATTATGGGTGAATACATCATTACCGAATGGGACGAGGACGAGGAAGATTTTGTGCCAGTGATTCCCGAAGATGAAGAAGAGGCGATGAAGGTTGTCAACCTTCTAGCCCCTCTCCCGCCGATGAATCATGAAATCCCCAAAGACAGCTAAAGCCGTCCACGCAAATCGTGGCGTAGAGGCAAAAATACCGCCGGGCATTGCAGCGGCTTGTCGCTCAAATGCATGGCTCGGTAGAGTATTGGATAACTGGCGCTTATCGAAAAAATCCTCCCCGTGTTGCCGCTATTGCAGAGGATGCGCTTCCGAGCCGCAAGATTCAGAAAGTCATCGATGAACTCACCGACCGATGGACAAAAAGATCCAACGACGCGGCGGACAACATTGCATATTCATTCCTCAACAGCCTCTTTTCCACCAGCGAAAAGGCATTTCAAAGCTCACTGAAAGAAGCTGGATGGGCGGTCAAGTTTGAGATGACGCCCGCAATGCGCGATGCGTTTAACGCAAGCCTTGAAGAAAACATCGGACTGATTCGGTCGATTCCAGAAAAGCGCTTGCAGAAAATATCGAGCATCGTCATGCGCTCATACTCCAGCGGGCGAGGCATTAAAACGATGATTGATGAGATCAGAAGCGTTTACACCGTGACGCTTGACCGTGCTGTGTTAATTGCACGCGACCAATCAAACAAGGCAAATTCCGTGGTTAACCGAGTTCGAGAGCTTGAGCTGGGAATTACAGAAGCCATATGGATGTTCTCCCACGATGGAAAGGAACCACGGCAAAGCCATGTGGCAGCGAATGGGAAAAGGTATAAAATCACGGAAGGATTCTTGATTGGCGGTGAATATATTCAGCCAGGTGAAATTTCAATCCGCGCCCGGCGATTAGGCCGGGCGAATCGGCGAAGGAAGCATCATCGTCGATTACTCACTTCTCGTTTCAATCCGCGCCCGGCGATTAGGCCGGGCGAATCGTCTATCATGAATAGTTGCAGATTTATAATATTTGTTTCAATCCGCGCCCGGCGATTAGGCCGGGCGAATCCAGGTAGAGCTGGGGGTCTATGCCAGGTACAGCTGGTTTCAATCCGCGCCCGGCGATTAGGCCGGGCGAATCGCGGAATTGGTCAAAGTATGGCTTTTGTAATACTTGTTTCAATCCGCGCCCGGCGATTAGGCCGGGCGAATCTGAGCTCGAATAATAAGCAACTTCATGACTAGATGTTTCAATCCGCGCCCGGCGATTAGGCCGGGCGAATCTTTGGGTTTTTCTTCTGGTACGGGGACTGGTACCGTTTCAATCCGCGCCCGGCGATTAGGCCGGGCGAATCTCGGCAGAGCGTGGCGCATTGGCGCGGGCTTTAATTGTTTCAATCCGCGCCCGGCGATTAGGCCGGGCGAATCCATGGGGCCGCTTGTTTTGCTTGGCGTGTTCGCCGTTTCAATCCGCGCCCGGCGATTAGGCCGGGCGAATCCGACCCGCTGCCGCTCCGCCGCACAACCGAGTTAGCGGTTTCAATCCGCGCCCGGCGATTAGGCCGGGCGAATCCCCGACCTTTCCCCGGAGCAGCGGGCGAAATTGGAAGTTTCAATCCGCGCCCGGCGATTAGGCCGGGCGAATCGGATATAACTGCCGCCAGCTTGACCGGGACAGAAGTTTCAATCCGCGCCCGGCGATTAGGCCGGGCGAATCATGATGCTATCGTCCGAACGATTATCCAGCTCGCCCGGTTTCAATCCGCGCCCGGCGATTAGGCCGGGCGAATCTGCCGACTTCGCGGAAACCGTCATCAACGATGTGTTTCAATCCGCGCCCGGCGATTAGGCCGGGCGAATCTCTGGTGGATGCAGCAAAACCAGCAGGCGCGAGATGTTTCAATCCGCGCCCGGCGATTAGGCCGGGCGAATCATCGCTACCGTGCGACCTGCGACAACATCCGCCTGGTTTCAATCCGCGCCCGGCGATTAGGCCGGGCGAATCACAACACTGAGGTTATTCATGGAGGTTTTTTGTTGTTTCAATCCGCGCCCGGCGATTAGGCCGGGCGAATCAACGCAACCATCGTCGGCGTGGTGCGCGAACAAATCGTTTCAATCCGCGCCCGGCGATTAGGCCGGGCGAATCTCGCCAAAGATTGAAACAGAATCATCAACCTCAATTGTTTCAATCCGCGCCCGGCGATTAGGCCGGGCGAATCTTGATGGTGCGCACGGTGTACGCGATAGTGAGAGTGTTTCAATCCGCGCCCGGCGATTAGGCCGGGCGAATCAGCCATGGAAATACCCTTCATGGCAAGTGCAATGAGTTTCAATCCGCGCCCGGCGATTAGGCCGGGCGAATCCGCCCAGCGGAACCCCGTGCCGCGCATGAGCAAGCGGTTTCAATCCGCGCCCGGCGATTAGGCCGGGCGAATCCACGGCCAAAGCGCAACATAAGACCAGCGCATCAGGTTTCAATCCGCGCCCGGCGATTAGGCCGGGCGAATCTACTTATACTCTTGATGGTCATCGGACTGTTCATCAAGTTTCAATCCGCGCCCGGCGATTAGGCCGGGCGAATCCGCGCTCCGCTTGCTTAAATATGTCGGCATCGGCCGTTTCAATCCGCGCCCGGCGATTAGGCCGGGCGAATCCATCAAATGAGTCACCTGCCTCTGCGCCAGCAAAATGTTTCAATCCGCGCCCGGCGATTAGGCCGGGCGAATCAGCATCCCAAGGCTTCCCGCATTGATGAGCTGCTTGTTTCAATCCGCGCCCGGCGATTAGGCCGGGCGAATCAAACCGCGTTATGGTCGTACACGGCGGGCATTGTGGTTTCAATCCGCGCCCGGCGATTAGGCCGGGCGAATCAGTCATGCCCGTGGGCATCACATCAACCGCCTGAACCGTTTCAATCCGCGCCCGGCGATTAGGCCGGGCGAATCCTGAAATGATGCGGCGACCCGCGTCGTTGGGTTGGTTTCAATCCGCGCCCGGCGATTAGGCCGGGCGAATCGCCCTTGTATTCTGCATCAAGGTTCTTCATTGCCGGTTTCAATCCGCGCCCGGCGATTAGGCCGGGCGAATCTGTGCCTTTCAGAGAGTCTCCAAACGCTCTGAAAGTTTCAATCCGCGCCCGGCGATTAGGCCGGGCGAATCTTCGCTTATCAGGTCTGAAAGCGCCTTTTCAACTTGTTTCAATCCGCGCCCGGCGATTAGGCCGGGCGAATCGCCGCTGCTGCCGCAGTATCGCCACGGGTGCGAAGTTTCAATCCGCGCCCGGCGATTAGGCCGGGCGAATCAACAATATGAAGGCCTGTACGGGGCAACTCAAAAGTTTCAATCCGCGCCCGGCGATTAGGCCGGGCGAATCTGTCCCGGAGGCGATTCAGTTGCTGCCTGCCGGGGTTTCAATCCGCGCCCGGCGATTAGGCCGGGCGAATCGCGCGAACACGCACAAGCCGAGTATCGCGCATTAGTTGTTTCAATCCGCGCCCGGCGATTAGGCCGGGCGAATCGATGTACGGGGGCAGCATTGATACCGAGTACGTTGTTTCAATCCGCGCCCGGCGATTAGGCCGGGCGAATCCATGGCCGAACTGGCCGGGCATCGCGGCAACGTGGAGTTTCAATCCGCGCCCGGCGATTAGGCCGGGCGAATCGTAGCGCATGTCCAGCTTGGCTGCGGCTTCGGTCGTTTCAATCCGCGCCCGGCGATTAGGCCGGGCGAATCAGCAAACCCGTGTCAACAACTTTTTGCATGTTTTTTGTTTCAATCCGCGCCCGGCGATTAGGCCGGGCGAATCGGGGTGTGTAGTGATTGCATGGAAGGTGACGAGTGTTTCAATCCGCGCCCGGCGATTAGGCCGGGCGAATCTCAAGGCGGCTGGAAGGCTGATCTTGCTTGGCTTGTGTTTCAATCCGCGCCCGGCGATTAGGCCGGGCGAATCGCCAAGACAGTGGGGACGTATTGGGGCAGGCACATGTTTCAATCCGCGCCCGGCGATTAGGCCGGGCGAATCAGCGACGTGCATATTGCAATGCTTGCGTGGCATCGTGTTTCAATCCGCGCCCGGCGATTAGGCCGGGCGAATCGCTGTAATCTTTTCCATTCCCCGGCTCACAAAATAGTTTCAATCCGCGCCCGGCGATTAGGCCGGGCGAATCATTCATGAACGACTGAAGCGAAGAGCCTACTTGCTGGTTTCAATCCGCGCCCGGCGATTAGGCCGGGCGAATCGCTACTCTCGCAACCCGTGGATGTGAGAGCAACTTTAGGCATTTTTGCGCGAACTCCGCCCGCCCGGCAAGACAAACGAGTACGTCAGCCAGCGTTTTTTTCAGAAAAACGTTTTTTTTTCATTCTATTAAGCCTCGCGCGAACACTCCCGGCCTGATGCGGGCGCTGGAGGTTCGCGCAAATGGTGGCCGTCATACCACCAAAGGGCCATCAAAGTCGGTGGAGCGAAAATTGCCATATTGCTTGACCTTAAGGTCTGTGGGTTCGGTCAGACGATAAAAACGCAAGTTGTCTTCTTCCGTGTCGATTTCATCAACCAGGCGGCGCTCCAGTTCTTCGTATTGCATGGCGTTGACGTTGCACTCGAAGACGGACTTTTGCACACGCTGCCCCACCCCTTCGCAAATTTTCGCGACGCGCCGCAATCGGCGACGTCCGGCGGACGTTTCAGTAGATACGTCGTAGGTCACGATGATGAGCATGATTTTCACTTGGCCAGGAAAGGAAGATAAACGTCCATTTCACCGCGCAGGGTGCGAGCCATGAGCCGGGCTTGAATCAAGGGCAAGAGAGCCAGCGGAAGTTTTTGTTCGAGCAGGGGGTGGGTCAGCTCCTCCTGCTTGCGCTCTTGCCACGCCGTCAGCACAGTGCGCCGCCCGTTGTCATTGAGCATGACCGCCCCGCCCTCGCGTTCGTCAAAGTCATTCGCCTGAATCTGGGCGCGGTTGATCAGCGTCAAAGCCAGACGGTCGGCAAGGATGGAACGGAATTCTTCCTGAAGATCAAGCGCCAGTGCAGCGCGCCCGGGGCGCACGGCGTGCAGAAAGCCTAGCTGCGGATCAAGCCCGACGGCTTCAAGCGCAGAGCGGCAGTCGTTCATGAGCAGGGCGTAGAGGAAGGAAATCAGGGCGTTGAAGCGATCCAGCGGCGGGCGACGGGTGCGCCCATTGAGCTGAAAGTCTGCCCGCATGGCAGGTTTGACGACCAGGTTGATGCCAACGAAGTAATTACGCGCCGCTTCACCTTCGATGCCGCGCAATTCATCCAGAGTGGTCGCCGCCTTGGTGGCGCGTAGCGAGGCGGAAAGGTTATCCGCCATGCGGGTGAGTCGGGCGGTTTCGTCGGCATCTTGCGATTCACGCGCGCCGCGCATGAGTACCGTGCGGCTGTTCCTGAGCTTGCCCGCCACGATGGCGCGCGCCAGTTCCAGGGTGGATGACGCTTGTTCGGCCTGGCGGAATTGCGCCTGGCGCAGCAGGATATTGCCGGAAACCGCGCCTTCCAGTCGCGCTTTGAAGCGTCCATGTTCATCCAGCAAAACCAGGCTTTTGCCTTCATCCGCCAGCCGGTGCATGAGCGCGGGCGAGACCATCACATTGCCAAAACACACCAGACCGCCCAAGTGATGCAATGGCACGCGCAGGCGGGTTTCACGCTCCACCTCGATGCGCACGGTGTTGTTGTCCAGGTGGGCGTAGGACTGCGGCGTCATGATATACAGTGTGTTTTGAATGGTGTGCATTTTTGTATTACATTGTTAATCACAGTTTGTTGTGTGGAGGTGTGATATGGCGACCTTGACCTTGAGATTGCCCGACGGGCTGGATGCGATGTTGAATGCGCAGGCGGCCTTGAGCCATGTGAGTCGTTCTGAGCTGGCGCGCGTGGCGTTGGAAAAATACCTGCGCGAACAGGCGCATGAGCGGCGTATGGCGGAGATGGAAGCGGCCTTCCGTTTTTTGGCCACGAACCCCGAAGCACGGGCAGAGAGCATTGCCATTGCTGAAGAGTTTTTGCCGCTGGATAACGAGGCGCTGGATATTGCGGAGGGTCGCAAGCCCGGTGAGCCTTGGCCGGAAGAGCTGGGCGATATTTGGTGGAAAGAATGAAGCGCGGTGAAATTTGGATTGCACGACTGCATCCCAATGTGGGCGGGGAAATCGGCAAGGTTCGCCCGGTTCTGATTCTGTTGGCGCAACGCTTTATCAACGTAGGCTCGCCGGTGATTATGGCAGCGCCCTTGACCACGCAGTATTGGCCGGGCATGGCGGCGCTGCGCACGCCCGTATCTGCACGTGAGCGGTTGCTCAAAGACAGTTACGTGGTATTGGAGCAAACGCGGGCGCTTGATCGCAGCCGCTTTGCCGACAGCAAATTGGCAGAGCTGACGGAAGACGAAATGCAGATCGTTGAGCAGCAACTGATGACGATGTTGGGCATCACGATCCCTACGCATTAAACAAATCCTCAACCAGCTGCTTAAAGCGCAGCTTTTCGCCCAAGGCTTCCGGCTGGCAGGCTTCTTTCAATGAACACTCACGACAACGCGCATCGTTGACCGGCGCAGGCAGGATGCCGGAAGCAAGCATGGCGCGTATCGCCTCGGCGGTGTCGATCACGCTTTGGCGTAGCGCCGGGGTAAAGTCCACCACCCGCCGCCGTCGGCTGCTGGCATGGTAAATCGCGCCCTGCGGCACAGCGCGACCGAGCATGTCCTCAAGGCACATGGCTTGGGCGGCGAGCTGGATGTCATCGTACTGTTTCACCCGGCGTGGGCCGTGTTTGAACTCAACGGGAAAGACGCTGCCATCGGGGTGAAACTCGACCAGATCGGCCTTGCCTATCAAACCCAGCCGGTCTGACCACAGCGGCAAAGCGCGTTCGACACGCACCCCCGCCTTGATGTCATATCCCGGCTCGTCCACCAGATGATGCACAGCTTGCCCGCGTGCAGTGTGGATATTGTCCTCGAAGAATTGTTCCAGATGGATCAAACCACACTGACGCGGGCAATACGCCCAGTGCTGGAGAGCGGAGAGTGGGATGGGGTCGTCCTGGCGCTCTTCCATGGTTTTGTCCGTCAAACCATGCGCAGCAGCTTAATGCCTGTGGGCAAATCGACCTCGTTCACGCTGATGTCGTAATCGCTGAAATCTCTGGGGGCGGTGATACCTGCCTTGAGTTGCGGCTTGATGCGTTCAAACAGTGCGTGTGCCGGGGCGTTGCCAAGCTCCGAATCGTGTTTGAACACGTACAGGCCGCGTGTTGACATCTCACCGCGTGCGGCGGAACGATCGTGCTCGAACATCTGGCTCAATGCCTGCCAAAGCAGCGTCAAGTCGTCCTCGCCAAAGCCAGTTTGCTTGGCAAGAAAGCTTGAAACGAAGCCGTGCGCCATGTAGAGACCGTAGGGGACAGTGTGCTTGCGCCCCATGGTGCGGTTATCGCCATCCTGCTTTTCAGCTTCGGCCTCGGTGGCAACTGCCATGCGGGTAATGGAGTGTTCCTGCGCGATGATTGGATCAACGGAGCGGGCGAAGGTGAGTTGCACCGGGCCACGCACCTGACCGCAGTTGATGCCAGTGGACATGACCGCGCCAAAGGTACGCACATCGAAGAAGTTCTGGCACATCCAATCACGCGCCTTGTTGATGTCGTCGCCGCTGCCTTTGCGTTTTTTGTCCTTGCCGGATTTTTTCTCTTTCTCCGGGGCAGGCTCCTGCACGGGAGCCAGCGCAAACTCAGCCACGCTCACCGCCTCATCCAGTTTCAGCGCCGAATAGGCGCGCTGGTGTTGCAGGTTGAGGATAGCTTTTTCGCGCACATAGATTTCAAAACGCTTTTCGCCCGGCTCCGGGTCGCGTTGATCCTGATCGTGAGTCAGCGCCACGAAATTGCGCACTTTGCGTTTCAACGCAACGTCGGTCACCAGACCGTTTCCCGTTTCCGCATCCAGACGCGGCAGATTGCCTGCATCCGGATCGCCGTTGGGGTTGCCGTCTTTTACGTCAAACAGCAGTACGAAGTCATAGCGGTGATTCAAGCTCATTTGGATTCCTCCTGGTTATCGGTGGTTTAGGTGTCGGATTTGGTGAAAAAGGCTTGGCGCTGGTGGTAGTAACCGAGGGCGAAACGGCCCTGGTCGGGCAAGGGAAGCTGACGAGGAAAATCGGCCAGCCCTTGCATGATTTCGCCAATCAACTTTTCCATCTGCACGGCTCGCCCCTGATGGAGTTTGCCCAGATGGTGGTTCTTAAGTCGCAGCAAGGTGGTGAATACGGAAATCGGTGTGCTGGAAGCGGCACCGTAATAGCGGTCGCGGATGGTCGCATTGAGACCGGGACTGGCCTCTTCCTGGATTTTTTCCAGTACGGCGAACAAGCGGCCTAGGCGGTAGGCGGGATTGAGGTTGGCTGGATCGAGCATGGGCAGGAACTCCATTTCGTTGGTGTTGGCATGGCGGATGATTCGGTTGAGGTAAGCCTTGATGGTGGCGGCGCGGGCGTAGGTGGGTTTCTGTTCCGCCCGGCAGCGTTGCACCGCAAGATTCAACATTGGTGCTGGATACGGTGAGCCTTCCAGAATGGCGCGCATGACCTCGCCGCCCAGATTGGGGGGAATGTTGTCCGCCTTGTTCAGCAGCGCCAGCCCTGTGAGCAGACGGAACAGCGACAAATGTTCCGGTTCGTAATCAGTGTGGACGATACGAATGTCGTCGAAATGGCGTTGGATGCGTTTTGCCAATTCAAGCGCCGTGGCCGTTTCCCAAAAGCGAATGGCGATGCGTGCGGCGTTAGGCGCCAGGCCGAGAACATGGAAACGGGTGTTTGCATCGCCCTCCGCGAACTTGCCGGATTGCACCGCAACAAAAAGGGCATTCAGGGCATCCGTGCCTTTGTCGGGGTCGTCGCGCATGATTTCACCAAACAACATTTCCAGGTCATGCGGCTCCTCCGCCCAAAACACCGTGGAGGTATCACCGACCTGCATACGTTGGCGGGAATCACGCGCCAGCAGGTGGTTCAGTGCAGTGGTGTAGGCGAAGACAGCAGATTTCCCCAATGGCGCATTGGCGCCCTGCGCCTTGCCATAGGAATTGAAGGCATCGAGGTTGAAGGAAACGATATTCGCGCCTGAGGATTGCGCGCCCCACACGCCCTTGATGGACGGGTGCAGGCGTTCGATGGTGGTCTGATTGCCGTTGACCAGACACATGCCGGTTGCTTGATCCGGCTCCGCTTCGGTGACGACAACGGTAGCGGCCACCACGGCGGGACGCTGACAGACCAGATCGACATCGCCGTGAAGGCGGAAGGTCAACACCGGATTGACGGCCAGGATGTCCGGCCAAGCCGCAAACATAGCGAGGCTATCGAGATCAAGCCCATCAAGAAAGGCTAGCACCGCGCGGATGCCCGCGTCGTTCCGTGCTTCATCCGGCAGCGCTTCGAGCCGGGCGCGGTAGGCTGCATGTTGCTCAACGACCCGTTCCGGCTTGTCGCGCGAGTTTTCACGAATAGCGACACCCAACACATATTCGGCATTATCCCAGAGCAAATTCGCCGCCACCCCAGAGGTTTTCTTGATGCCTTGCGGCACCAGAAAACGCTGGCCTACCTTTTTCTTGCCGTCTCCGGAACGGGTATCGACCAAATTCACCAGCCGCCCCTCAACGTCGATTTCCAGCACGAAGGGAATTTCCTTCTCTTCCAGGCCAAAGGCAGGCAGGCGGTTCTTGGGGTTCGGGTCGGTCTGTTTACGCCGGTAATAGGCGTTAAGCGCTTGCAGAATCATGTCCTGACCTCCTCGCTATTCCAAGCTGGCACATTGACCACGCCGTTTTCCATTTGTGCGCGGAAAAAACGCGGTTGTGGGTCAGATGGGTTGGAGAAATCCAGATCATGCAACATGAAACCCAAGTCGCGGGTTTCCATAATGGCGGGCATTTCGCCATTTGGGTCATCGACCAAGCGGAATGCAGCGGCGAATTCGCGACAGCCCAGGTAAGGCTGATTGACGCATTGCCCCTGAGTCGCGCGCCGCTCAAACATCTTGTAGTACTTGACCGCTGTCTCACCTGGGTCACGTTCGGAGAAAAACTCCAAATCAGCATGAATGCGGTAAGCCACATCACGCAGAAACAGTCCGGCGCGTTGCTGGCGCTCGTCCTCAATGTATAGCGCCAACTCGCCTGCTGCGTGCTTCATCGCGGTTTCCACATTGCGCGTGGACACCACGCCGGAAACCTCGTTGCGTCGCAAGTTGATCCAGCGGATGGGTTTCAGCACTTCGATCTTGCGGACGCGCCAACGAATCGCCGGTTTCCACAGAATGGCTTCAAAACAGGCGCGCGCGGCGGAAGGTGTCATGACATCGTAGCTGACCCGCTCGACTTTCATTTCTGGGCGGGTGAAACAGGCGTATGCGCCGGTGAGTTCCAGACAGTAAGTTTTCATGGCGTGCTCCCGTTATGTTTGTTGTCCGCTCAAATGGACAGTATTCGCAAATGACCTGCATGACCATAGGCCAGGATTTTGCTGTCGGCCGTCACCAATTGCATGTCGTGGATACGCGCTGAAGCGATCAGGAAACGATCCGCCGGGTCGCCGTGGCATTCCGGGGGTAAGCGTGTGCTTTCCAGCGCGATGGTTCTCTCCAAAGGCAGCTCCCGAATGCCCGTCAAAGCGATGACTCGGCGCAGCCATTCGTCCACGGGCTGAGATAGGTTGATCCTCTTTTTTGCGACCAGCATTCCGATTTCCCAAACGCTGATGCTTGAGAAAAAAAGGGAACGCTCAGTGCGTGCCGCTTCCAGTGTTTCCAGTACCTGGGCACTGAGCGGCCTACCCCCTGCTTCGGCATACCAGAGCAAGGCATGGGTATCCAACAAGACTCCGCTCATGCTTTGCCCTCCGTGAGCCGCTCGCCTGCAAGACCTTGGTACAGATCATCTTCGTCGCCGCTCTCGGCAGACCAGGTTTCGTCGATTGGGGACAGGATGTCACCGATGAAGGTGACTGTGCCCTTCATGCAACCGTACTGGCTGGCAGATGACTCCGCTTCGACTGGCACCAGCTTGACCAGCGGCTTGCCGCGCTTGGTAATGACCAGAGGCTCATGAGTGGCGGCGACGGTATCGATCAATTTCAGGCACTTGGCTTTGAATTCGGCTGCGTTGATATTCATGATTACTCCTTTGTGACCATATAAAGTGGTCATGTTAGGCCGCCTTTGTTTACGATACAACCCACGCCGAAGCCGGCATGGCCGATGCGGCCTCACCCTGCAACAGGCCAAGCACTGGGTGATAAAGAACGTCGCTGACCTGGACGTACAACCCCGGCATCAACTCCTCGATGTCGCCCTGTTCCAGCAATTTCATGGCTTCCCGACGATGAATGCTCACCGTGTAGCGCTGGAGTTTGCGCATCAGACAGCGTTGCGGCCCTTCCTTGCGCAGGGTGGAGAGCCATTTGTCCACTGAATCGTCTGTGTCATCCAAACCGCGATAAAGCACAACCACCGGCACGCGGTCTTCATCCTGAATCAGCTTGAATTTCTCGGCGGCGGTGCGAAAGTTGACGGCGAGTGTGCGGCCATCAACTTTGAGCAAACCGGCGATGTCGTGTTGATCGAGATTGCAGGCGTAATAGAATTGCTCAAAGTAGCGCGCGAACAGCGGGCGGGTGAGCGGGGATTCGCTCACGTCATGCAGAACGGAGATGGATTTTTCGATGCCTTTCTTCACCAGATCGGGCAGTTTGCCTGCCGGGGGCACGAATACGACGACTTCGCCGTGAGCCAGCTTGCCTTCGCGATTGCAACGGCCTGCGGCTTGGGCAATGGAGTCCAGCCCGGCGAGTGCCCGATAGACCACGGGGAAATCCACATCGACACCGGCTTCGACCAGTTGCGTGCTGATGACGCGGGTGGGAATGCCTGATTTCAATCGCGCCCGAATCATGGCGATAACCTGCGAGCGATGCGCGCCGCACATTAGGGCGGACAGGTGGAGCGTGCCTTCCGGCATGCGTTGCCAGAGTTCGCGGGCATCGTTGCGGCGGTTGACGATGGCGAGGACGGTGTCGTGAGTCCCGAGCTTGCCTGCCAGGGTGTCCCAATCCGTGCTGGTTTTCAGGTCAGCGGGCAGGGTGACGTGGACGCGCTCCAGTCTTAGGTAGAGGTCATCCGGGTCGGCCATGATTTCGCGCACGTTTTCCAGTCCAGCAAAGTTCTGTTTTGCATCGAAATAGCGGCGGCTAGTTAGTACTGGCTGGGTGGCGGTGGAAATCACCACGGTCACGCCGTAATGCTTGGTGAGTAGATTGAGCGTATCGACGATGGGTTGCAGAAATTCAGGCGGCAGCAGTTGCGCTTCGTCCAGCACCACGACGCTATTCACGATGTTGTGCAGCTTGCGGCAGCGCGAGGTTTTTGCGGCAAAAAGCGACTCGAAGAACTGCACGTTGGTGGTGACGATGATGGGCGCGTCCCAGTTTTCACAGGCCAGGCGCGACTTGTGGTTTTCTTGCGCGGGGTCGGCTTCGGCGTTGCTGTGATGTTCGATGACCGCGTCGCCGAAGATGTCCCGAAAGATGTCGGCGGTCTGCTCGATGATACTGGTGTAGGGAATGACATAAATGATGCGGCGCTTGCCGTGCGTTTTTGCGTGTTCAAGCGCAAAGGCCAGGCTGGAGAGTGTTTTGCCGCCGCCGGTGGGTACGGTGAGCGAGAACAGGCCGGGCGCTTCTGCCGCTTTGGCGCGACATTGCGCCAGGATGTCGGCGCGGAGGGCGTTGACGGGCGTGGGTTCCGCCATTTCCGCCAGCTTTTCCATGTGCTGGTTGAACTGCGCCAGCAACAGGGGCATCTCCGGCCAGCCTTCTCGCCCGGCGGCCTTGTCCGGGTTCATATAGGTTTCGGTGTCGAGGAAGTCGGCATCGACCAGGCAGGAAAACAGCATACGCACCCAGAGTGCGAAGCCTTTGGTGCCACCGGGAACAGACATCGTGTGCACGTCGGGGTGAAACGCACCAGTATCAAGGAGGGATGTCGGCGGATTTTGCGCCAAGGCTTCGTCGAGTTCCTGCCGACTGGCCGGGTCGTTCAAGCGTTCATGTAGGCCGCTGTGCCAGTTGTCCAGACCAGCATGATGCCCGGCGATCAGATAGGCCGGCACGCGCCCGGCTTCGTTGAAGCGGTCGCAGACCAGTAATGCGCCAGCGGTGGAATGCGGCGAACGACCCGGTTTGTTTTCGATATGGGCATCCAGCGCTTCAAAGCCACTGACTTGCCGGATGTATTTTTGAAAGCGAGTGCGATATTTGCCCAAGTCGTGCCAACGCGAGGCAAGCTCTGCCCATTCCGAGCCGAAGCCCTGTGCAAATTCAGCGGCACGCGCCGCAACGCACTGCAAATGTTCTGCAAGATCATGCGGTTCTCGCCATTCTTGCGTAGCGGCAACACGTGCGACATGCGCGATACTCCTTTCAAACCCCATATCCACCCCCTGCGTCATCCCATACCCCCGCCTGAGACTAGACCAACCCTTGCGCGCTCACTACCGCACGTCGTTCATGCCGCCATCGGCAACTGAATGGAAAAGCGATCAACTCCCTTGGGAATCAACCTCACCAGCCCCCCATTCACCGTTTCGCACACCGGTTCCGGGCGTTCCAGTTGCATTCGCGCTCTCGCCTGCCGTGGCAACAGTGGAAGAAATCCGTCCGCCATGATGTCGGGCGCGTCGCTCATGCCGAAGGCGTGCAGGATGGCTCGCGGAGTAGCAAGGAAGTCTTCGAAGCTCACGCCTTCTCCCGCCAGACGGCAGGCTTGGAAAACGTCGGCCCAGTATTCGATTTCGTGGTCGCTGTAGGTGCTCATGTGCTTACTTCCGTTGGTTTTTGGATATGTCGTTTTTTTCGACATGAGTGGATAGTAGGCATACAAAATACGCATGTCAACTATTTTGTGCTGTTTTTGTTGACACACTTTTCGTGGAATGGAGAATGGCGCGCATGAACGAATTGCCAATGACGAATAACGATCTGAAATGGGATGTGCGCCAGCGCCTGAAATTGCTGGAAAGCACGCTTTTGTTGTCCGGCTGGGTGCGCACGCAGGCATTGACCGACACCTTCGGCATCAGCCGGGCGCAGGCGTCGAAGGATTTCACCGTCTATCAGACGCTGCGCCCCAGGAACCTGGTGTACAACAAGTCAAAGAAGTATTACGAGGCGGGGGCGGATTTCGAGCCGTTGCTGTTGACGGGCAAGGCTTCGGAGTTGCTGGAGGTGTTGGGCGCGCTGCCGCATGGGGATGGCCCGGTGCTGGCGCTGGCCTCGCAGGCGCCCGCGGTGGAGTTGTTGCGCCCGATGGAGCGCGAGCTGGATTTGCACGTGTTTCGTGCGATCAGCGCGGCTGCGTATAACAAGGTCAAGCTGCGTCTGGCTTATCAGTCGATGAACAGGCCGGAGCCTGCGGAGCTGGTGCTCTCGCCGCATACGCTGGTGTTCAGCGGTTTTCGCTGGCATGTGCGCGCATTCAGCGATACGCACGGCGAGTATCGGGATTTTGTGCTGGCGCGGGTGCGCGGCTTGCCGGAGGTATTGGCCGCGCCGGGGGTAAGCGCCGGGCAAGACCAGGCATGGAACGAGCAGGTCACGGTGGCGGTGATTCCGCACCCTGCCCTGCCCGCCGCGCAGCAGGCGATCATCGCCGAGGATTACGGCATGGTCGATGGCCGCAGCGAGATCCAGGTGCGTGCGGCGCTAGTGCCTTATTTCCTGCGCCTGATGCAGATCGAGCCGGGGCGGGAGCACCCTGAGCCGAAGGTGCAGCAGATTGTGCTGGGCAATGCCGAGGCGCTCGCGAATCTTCTGTGGTAAAGGGCGCGTCCATAAATCCGCTGAAGCCGTGTCTAAGGCCAGACACGGACGGCTGATGGAGCGACGAATTCACGCGCACCGGCGCGTAACAGCTTGCTGAAAAACGCATCCTTGAGTTTTTCAGCCTTGCCAATCCCGGTACACGCCTGTGTCATCCATGCGTTTCACTCCCCTGTCTTACGCATATGCCCCGCCAGGGCGCTGTCCATGGTGCGCGTGTGCAGCTCGAACCAGCCGGGAAGTTGCTCGCGCACATAGGCGCGCGCCATCATCGGCCTCCCTGCGCGCACTCGCAGTTCCATCTGGCGCAATTCGCCGAGCACGCGGCCATGTTCGGCGCAGTGCTCGCTGATCGCCGGAAAATCGCACTGCACCATCAAGGCCTCCTCGCGGGCGAAGTGCTCGCGGGTGTGCTGCAACAAACCGAAAAACAGCTCGGCGAATTCATGCGCAGGCGCTGCATCCAGGCGGTTGAGCAAATCAACGAAACCTTCGTGCAGGATGTCGATGCCATCCTGGGCAAGATGCAGCTCGCCGCCTGCCCGCACACGCTCGGGGTCAAATATCCGCTTCATTAGAACTGTCGCACCTTGATGTCGAGAATCTTGATTCGGTAGGCGATCTGGCGAGGAGTCATGTCCAGCAGGCGGGCGGCCTTGGCCTGCACCCAGCCGGATTGCTCCAGCGCGGCGATCACCCGTTCGCGCTCGTCCATGTCGGGATCGTCCAGCATCGGCGGCGCAGGGGCGCGGGCGGACGGCGCACCGCCCATTCCCTCCTCCACGCCGGTCATCAGTACCTGCTCGCGGTCGATCACCCCGCTGTCGCTCATCACCGCAGCGCGTTCCAGACAGTTTTCCAGTTCGCGTACATTGCCCGGCCAGTCGTGGTGTTGCAGCACGCGCAGGGCGCTTTCGGTGATTTTCAGTTCCCGCCCCTGATTGCGCCCGATCTTGCCGATCAGGAAGCGCGCGATCTCGGGAATGTCTTCCATACGCTCGCGCAGCGCCGGGACGTGGATCGGCATAACGTTCAGACGGTAGTACAGGTCTTCGCGGAATTTGCCGCTTTCCACATCGCTCTCCAGATCGCGGTGGGTGGCGGCGATCATGCGCACATCCACCTTGATCGTGCGCGAACCGCCGACGCGTTCCAGCTCGCCTTCCTGCAACACGCGCAGCAACTTGGCCTGGAAGGCCGGGGAGACTTCGCCGATTTCGTCCAGGAACAGCGTGCCGCCGTCGGCCTGCTCGAAGCGCCCCTTGCGCTGGGCGACAGCGCCGGTGAACGCGCCTTTTTCATGCCCGAACAGCTCGGATTCGAGCAGGTTTTCCGGCAGCGCGGCGCAGTTGATCTTGACGAAGGCTCCCGCCGCGCGCGGCGAGTTGTAGTGGATGGCATGGGCGATCAGCTCCTTGCCGGTGCCGGTTTCGCCGCGAATCAGCACGGTGGTGTTCCACTTCGCCACCTGGCGCACCTGGTCGAACACGCGCTGCATCTGCTCGGCATGGCCGACGATAGTGCTGAAGCCGTACTGGCCGCGCACGGTACGGCGCAGGTTGTCGCGCTCCTCGGTCAGGTCGCGGCGCTCGCTCGCCACCTCGTCCGCCAGGCGCACGCTCTGGCCGATGAGGTTGGCCACCATTTCCATCAGGCGCACGCGCTCGTCCAGCATGCCGTCGTCCGGCGTATCCGGCTGCGCCGCCAGCACGCCGACCGGCGTTCCGCCGAGGATCAGCGGCACACCGATAAACGGCAGACCGGCGTCGTAAATATGCAGGCGATCAAGAAAACGACGTTCATCGGCCACGCGCCTGAGCACGACGGCCTTGCCGCGCTCAAGAATAAGGCCGACCACGCCTTCGCCGCGCTCATAGCGTACCGCCTCGGTCTGCGAACTCAGCATGCCATGCACGGCGTGGATGCGCAGATCGCCTTGCGGCGTGGTCAGCGTGACCAGACCGTGCATCAGGCCGCCGTCATCCAACGCCTTGAGCACCTCGCTGAGCGTGGAAGGCAGATCCAGGGAACGTGAAAGAATATGGCTCACCCGATAAAGCGTTTCCAGCGCTTCGGCAAGCAGAGCCATGCGTACTTCCGCCAGCGGCTTCATCATGAGGTTTCCCCGCGCTGCGCAGCGTTTTCGATTCCAGGCGAGGGCGCGGAAAACGGCAATCCGACCAGAATGCGACAACCGGGTGCGTAATCATTGTCGATTTCCAGCCATCCGCCGTGTCTGGCCGCTGCATCCTGCGCCAGGGTCAAGCCCATGCCGACATGCCCGCCGCCCGCCCGGCGCGTGGTGAAAAACGGCTCGAAGACCTTGCGCCGCAGTTCTTGCGGAATGCCTGCGCCGCTATCGCTGATGCTGACGAGAAGCGTGCCGTCCCGCCGCTCGCTGACGATGCGCAGCTCGCGCAGGGCGCTGCGCGAGCTGCGCATCGAGTCAATGGCGTTCTGCACCAATTGCTTGAACATCTGACGCAATTGGGTCGCCCGCCCGCGTACCGGCGGCAAGGCGTAGGCGGGCTGCCAGTCCACCACGATGCCTGCGGCCAGAATGGACTCGGTCAGCAAGGCAAGCACCTCGCGCAGCAGCATGTTCAGATTGAGCATGCTTTCCTCTTCCAGCGGTTCCGGCGGCATGCCCTGGCGCAAGGTTTCAAGCGCGCTTTGCCCTGCCGCAAGAGCTTGGGCGAGCACGCCCTTGAGCGCCTGAAAATCGCCGCCGGACTGTTGACGCGCCAGCATGGACGACGCCGCCCCGATCAGATTAAGGGGCATCTGCATCTGAAAAATCGCCCCTGCGATCGCTTCGCGCAATTGCTGCACGCGCTCGCTTTCCGCCAGCACGGCGCGCAGGGCGTTCAAACGCTCCTGCTCCTGTTGACGCCGCGCCTGAGTGATATCGCTCATCGCCAGCAACAAAAATCTCTTCGGCCTGGGATCGAAAAAGGCGTCCGCGCGCGCATCTTCTTCCTCGAAACAACGTACCGAGCAGGCATACCAGCGGCTTGCGCCGTCGGCGCAGCTCAACTCGATTTCGCGTCCGCTGAGCGTTTCCTCCGGCGCACAACCGGAGAGCAGGCCTGGGTCCAGCATCATGCCGCTCAGCGCACGCAAGTTTTCCAGCGCCCGCCGGGCAGGCTCGGCATCGCCAAGATCGGTCGCCACGCGCTTGTATTCCGCATTGTCGAACACCACGCGCTGCTCGGTATCCAACAGCGCCAGCGCCACCGGGGTGGAGTTCATCACGGTTTCCACCAACAACTTCTGGTTGCGCAGTTCGCGCACCAGACGATGCAGGGCGGTGACGTCGCGGTGCATCCCCAAAAAATACAACGAACCATTCACGACATCGGTCACCGGCGAGATGGTCAAATCCGCCAGGTAGCGCGTTCCGTCCTTGCGCCGGTTGACCAGGCGCCCGCTCCACGGACGGCGCGCGACCAGATGCGACCACATTTCCTGGTAGATCTCATGCGGAGTGTTTTTGTCGGACAGAATCGACTCGTTGCGCCCCAGAGCCTCGGCAAGCGAATACCCCGTCACCTCGCAAAAGGCTGCATTGACATACAGGATTTTCGCCTCGGCATCGGTGATGGAAATGGCGACCGACGATTGCTCGACCGCCGCAAGAAATACTCCGGGCGGAAACTGTCGGGTCAATTTTTCGCTTTGATTCATAGCTGCCCCATTGCCTGCGCCACGCTGTTCGATATTGAGTCCGCTTCCCCGCTCAACGCCAAGCGCCGCAGCCCAAGGATTCGGATGCAAAGTGTCCATGCAATTTTCAGGCCTTTTCGACAAATCACAGCCGCCTCACAGACTCCAGGCGGCCAAATACGCCAAACGCCCGCAGCGCGATGCACCCGAAATGCACCAGAGCGGAGCGCTGCATGCCTTCTTTGTCATCTTTGCGACAAAACGGCGCCGCACTGGATGTTTGTCGCACATCTCACGCCCAGCGCGGCGTCTCATAAGCCGAAAGTATTTGCAACATCATGGAATAAAAGGTGTTTTTCCATTGACCTGCAATTGGTACGGGTTATGCAGATAGCGGCCTGAGACATTGAACGAAACACGAAAATGAGCGAATACCTGTTGCTGCTGCTCAGCACCGCCCTGGTGAACAACGTGGTGCTGGTGAAATTCCTCGGGCTGTGCCCGTTCATGGGGGTGTCGAAAAAAATCGACAGCGCCATCGGCATGTCGCTGGCCACCACCTTCGTGCTGGTGCTGGCCGTGGCCTCGACCTGGATGCTGGAGCACTGGTTGCTCAAGCCTTTCGGCCTGGAATACCTGCGCACCCTGGCCTTCATTCTGGTGATCGCCGCCTCCGTGCAATTCACCGAAATGGTGATTCGCAAAAGCGCCCCGGCGCTGTACCAGGTGCTCGGCATCTATTTGCCGCTGATTACCACCAATTGCGCGGTGCTCGGCGTGGCGCTGCTCACCGCGCTGGAAGGCGGCAGTTTCCTGCACACCCTGATGTACGGCTTCGGCTCGGCGCTGGGCTTCTCGCTAGCGCTGGTGATGTTTGCCGGACTGCGTGAACGCATGGCGCTAGCGCAGGTGCCGCAGGTGTTTGCCGGTGCGCCGATCGGCTTTATCGCCGCCGGGTTGCTGTCGCTGGCCTTTATGGGCTTCGCCGGTCTCAAGATTGCCTGAGCGGGGGATACGCCTTGGTTTTGAATTGGGTTGTAGGTGCGAATTCATTCGCACAAACGCGCCTGAATTGTGCGAATGAATTCGCACCTACGCATTTTGCACACCAACGCTCAGTCCATCCGTACGAGCGTAAACAGGTTCCGAGGAGGCTACGCACATGATCGCCGTGATGAGTCTGACCGCATTGGGTTTGGCCTTGGGATTGGGGCTGGGGCTGGCCGCGCGTTTCCTGCGCGTGGAGCAGGACGACGGCCTGGCCAGCGAAATCGAGGCCATGCTGCCCGGCTCGCAATGCGGCCAGTGCGGTTTTCCCGGCTGCGCCCCGGCTGCGGCGGCGCTGGCGGCGGGCAATGCGCCGGTCACGCTCTGCCCGCCCGGCGGGCGCGAGCTGGTGCGCCTGCTGGCCGACAAGCTAGGCGTGGAGGCCGATGTATCCGGCATGAAGGAGAGCGCGCCCATGCTGGCCGCCGTGGCGGAAGACCTGTGCATCGGCTGCACCAAGTGCTTCCGCGTCTGCCCGACCGATGCCGTGGTCGGCGCGCCGAAACAGATTCACAACGTGCTGCGCGAGGCCTGCACCGGCTGCGGCAAGTGCGTGGATGTCTGCCCGACGATGGCGGTGAGCATGACGCCGATGCCGGTGACGCTGCAATCCTGGACCTGGCACAAGCCGGCCTGCGCGGCCTGAGCCGCATGGGCATGACGATGAGCGAACGCTATGCAACCTGATCCATCCGCCCAAAATGCCTCCGCCTTCAGGCCGCCGCTCGGCGTGGCGCTGCTCAAGCGCTTCATGCCGCGCTGGGGCGTGCATCCCGAGTCACGCAAGCAGCCAAGCTCGGCGCAGGGCATCGAGAGCCTGCCACTGCCCGCCATGCTGCACATTCCCCTGCTGCAACACAGCGGCGCGGCCGCCAAGCCGGTGGTCAGCGTGGGGCAGCATGTGCTCAAGGGCGAGCTGATCGGCGCGCGCCAGGGCAATATCAGCGCCCCGGTGCATGCGCCTACCTCGGGCACGATCGTGGCCATCAGCGACTATCCCGCGCCGCATCCCTCCGGGCTGGCCGTCTTGACCATTTCGCTGCAACCGGACGGCGAGGAGCGCTGGACGGAATGCACGACCGCGGACGATCCCTTCAGCCTGACTCCCGCCGAGATCGCCGAGCGCGTGGCCGCCGCCGGCGTGGTCGGCCTGGGCGGCGCAACCTTTCCCTCGTCGGTGAAGATGCTGCTCGGCCAGCGTTCCAAGGTGCACACCCTGCTGGTCAACGGCTCGGAATGCGAGCCTTATCTTTCCTGCGACGACCGCCTGATGCGCGAGCGTGCGGCGCAGATCGTCGAAGGCATCCGCATCGTGCTGCACGCCGTGGGCGCGAGCCGTGCGTTGTGCGGCATCGAAAACAACAAGCCCGCGGCCATCGAGGCCATGCGTCAGGCCGCAACCGCCTTCCCGCAGATTGAAATTCACGCCCTGCCCACGCTCTACCCGATGGGCTCCGACCGCCAGCTGATTCACGTTCTCACCGGGCAGGAAGTGCCCAGCGACGGACGCAGCGCGGATGTCGGCGTGCTGGTGCACAACGTCGGCACGCTGTATGCCATCCAGCAAGCCGTGCGTTTCGGTCGTCCGCTGATTTCGCGCGTGGTCACCGTGGCGGGCGGCGCGCTGGGCAAGGCGCGCAATCTGGAGGCGCTGATCGGCACGCCCGCACGCCTGCTGGTGGAACACTGCGGCGGCCTGCGCGAGCCGCTAGTGCGCCTGCTGATGGGCGGGCCGATGATGGGCATGCAGCTGCCCTCGCTGGACGCGCCGGTCATCAAAGGGTGCAGCGGCATTCTCGCGCTCGCCGCCAATGAGATTCCACAAGAGCAGCCCTCGCCCTGCATCCGCTGTGGCCAGTGCGTCACCGCCTGCCCGATGAGCCTGATGCCGTTCGAGATGTCGGCGCATATCCGCATCGGCGAGCTGGACGCGGCGCAGGGGCTGAAAGACTGCATCAGCTGCGGCTCGTGCAGCTATGTCTGCCCGGCGCATATCCCGCTGTCGCACTACTTCGATTACGCCAAGGGCGAATTGACCGCGCGCGAACGCGGCAAGCTGCGCCAGGAATCCATCCGCCAGCTCACCGGCGCACGCAAGGAGCGCCTGGAAGCCGAAGCGCGTGAAAAAGCCGAAGCCGCCGCACGGCGCAAGGCCGAGCGCGAACGCGCCAAAGCAGCCACTGCACAAGGAAAATCAGCATGATGCACCCTAGCCACGCGCCCCATGCGCATGCCGCCACCAGCGTTTCCCGCGTGATGTGGCTGGTGATCGCCGCCCTGGTTCCGGCCACGCTGTTTTCCATCTGGCTCAACGGCTGGCCTGCGTTGCTGCTCTGGCTGGTGACCGTGGGCAGCGCGGTGATCGCCGAATTTTTCTGCCTGCGTTTCGCCCAGCGCCCAGCCGCCCCGGTCTTGGCCGATGGCAGCGCCGTGCTCACCGGCTGGCTGCTGGCGCTCAGTCTGCCCGCCTGGGCGCCGTGGTGGATCGGCGCGCTGGGTTCCGTGTTCGCCGTGGTCGTGGTCAAGCAGGCCTTCGGCGGCCTGGGGCAGAACCTGTTCAACCCGGCGATGATGGCGCGCGCCATGCTGCTGATCGCCTTCCCGGTCGAGCTGACCACCTGGATGCAGCCCGCGCCGCTGTTTTCCGCCGATGCGCTCAGCCTGTCGCAATCCTTCGCCCTTACCTTCCTCGGCCAGATGCCGTCGTCTTTCGACGCCCTGAGCGGCGCGACCACCCTCGGCCATATCAAGACCGAACTGACGCGCGAGATCAGCGTCACCCAGGCGCTGGCCGGGCATGGTCAGTCGATGAGCGCCAGCCTGTTCGGCCTGCACGGCGGCAGCCTGGGCGAAACCGCCGTGCTCTTGCTGGCGGCGGGCGGCGTGGCGCTGATTGTGCTGCGCGTCATCACTTGGCATATCCCGCTGGCCGTACTGGCGGGGGTCGCCCTGCCCGCCCTGCTGCTGCACGCGCACGACCCGGCGCGTTATCTCGACGCCACCACGCATCTTTTGAGCGGCGGCCTGGTTCTGGGCGCGTTCTTTATCGCCACCGACCCGGTGACCTCGCCCGGCACGCCACGCGGCCAATTGGTTTTCGGCTTCGGCGTGGGTCTGCTCACTTGGCTGATCCGCACCTACGGCGGCTACCCGGAAGCGATCGCTTTCGCCGTCATTCTGATGAACGCCCTCGTCCCGGTGATCGACCGCTACGTGCGGCCGCGCATTTACGGCCATGAAAAGCAAAGGCGCGCCAAGCCCGCCAAAGGAGGCGCATGATGAAGCTCAATCTCGCCGCCCTGCGCGACACCCTGGGCTATCAGATCGCCCTGCTCGGCGCGGTCGCCCTGCTCGCCAGCCTGCTGTTGACCCAGGCCAGCCAGCTCACCCGCGCCGACATCGCCGCCGCCGAAGCGCGCGACCTGCAAGTCTCGCTGGCGCAAGTGCTGCCTGAAGGCTCGTTCGACAACGCGCTGGCCGAAGACACCATGATGCTCGACAGCCCGCAGGGGCAAGTCAAGGTGTTCCGCGCCCGCCTCAAGGGCAAAGTCACCGCCGTGGTGATGAAACTCAGCCCCATCGGCTATGCCGGACCGATTGACTTGGTCGTGGGCATTGATGCCGATGGCAAGATCCTTGGCGTGCGCGTGCTCAAGCACAAGGAAACCCCCGGACTGGCCGACCAGATCGAGACCAGCAAGGGGCGCTGGATTTTCTCCTTCGACGGCAAAAGCTTGCTTGACCCCGCACCGAAGGACTGGGCGGTGAAAAAAGACGGCGGTGTGTTCGACCAGTTCACTGGCGCCACCATCACCCCGCGCGCCATCGTCGGCGCGCTGAAACGCGGGCTGGAGCTGTTCGCCAAGGAACATGACCGCCTGTTTGAGCCAACCACTGGAGGTGCGCCATGAACTACTGGCAAATCAGCCGCGACGGCCTGTGGGACAAAAACGTGGTGTTCACCCAGATGCTTGCGCTTTGCCCGGCGCTGGCCGTCACCAGCACCGCCACCAACGGCCTGGGCATGGGACTGGCCACCACCGCCGTGCTGCTGTGCAGCAATGCCCTGATCGCCGCGCTGCGTCATCTCATCAGCCCGGACGTGCGCATCCCGGTGTTCATCGTATTGATCGCCACCCTGGTCACCCTGGTGGACATGGCGCTCAACGCCTGGCTGCACGAGCTGTACAAGGTTCTGGGGCTGTTTATCGCCCTGATCGTGGTCAACTGCGCCATTCTTGGCCGCGCCGAATCCTTCGCCTCCAAGAACCCGGTCGCCGCCTCGGCGCTGGACGGGCTGATGATGGGGCTGGGCTTCACCCTCGCCCTGATCGCCATCGGCGGGGCGCGCGAGATCCTGGGCAGCGGCACCCTGTTCAAGGACGCCCACCTGCTGCTCGGCTCGGCCTTCAGCTTCCTCGAACTGACCCTGATCCCCAATTACAAGGGCTATCTGTTGATGATCCTGCCCCCCGGCGGCTTTCTGGCCGTGGGCTTTTTGCTCGTCGCAAAGCGCATGATCGACCAGCGCAGCGCACGCCGGGCGCAGGAAGCCGCAGACAGCCAAGCCGTCGCGGCGCAGGCGTGAGGAACAACGAGGAAACCCCATGCAAATCAGCGTGACCTACAGCGAACCCGATCAACAAGCCTGGCTGCGCCTGGATGTGCCGGAAGACGCGACCGTCGAGGATGCCATCAAGCGCTCGCGCATTCTGGAGAGCTTCCCGCACATCGACCTGAGCGCGCAAAAGGTCGGCATCTTCGGCAAGCCCGCCAAGCTTGATGCCGCGCTCAAGCCCGGCGACCGGGTGGAAATCTACCGCGCCATCACCTGCGACCCGACCACCGTGCCGCGCCGGGATGCGGAGGGGGATGATGACGACTGATTCTGTGGCGGATTTCTGCAAATCTGAAAAAACGCTGAGTTATTGAGCATTTCCTTGGGCGACCTGCACCACAAGCTTGACGCCAAGCGCCGCACACACTCGGTTGACCGTATCAAAACGTGGTTGAGCATTGGGACGCAAGGCGCGATACAGCGCCTCGCGGGTCAGGCCTGATGCCCGCGCGATTTCGCTCATGCCGCGTGCACGAGCAATATCTCCAAGCGCCGCAGCCAGCAAGGCGGGGTCGTTTTCTTCCAGAACAACGGTCAGATATTCCGCAATCGCCTGATCATCCGGCAAGTGCTCGGCCACATCAAAATCAGGCAGATCGGAAATCTTTGTTTTAGCAACCATAAATCAATCCTCCAGAGTTGATGCCAGCTCGATCGCCTTGGCAATATCGGCGGACTGAGTCGATTTGTCCCCTCCGCCCAGCATCACGATCAACACCGCACCGCGCTGCACGTTGTACATGCGCCAACCCGACCCGAAATGTTCACGCATCTCGAACACGCCTTCGCCGACGGGCTTGATGTCGCCAAGATTGCCTAGTGTGGCCTTTCTGAGGCGAGTCACCAGACGACGATGCGTCAGCCCGTCCTTGAGGCTGAATAGCCAGTGCGTAAATTCGGGAAGCGTTTTGATCGTATACATGGCTCGTCATTGTAATCGTTCGATTACACATTTCAAACCATTTGACGCTGCCTCGCCTGATAAATCGGTTCGAGAATGGCGGACTTATCCGTGCATCGAATGATTCAGCGTCTGCTTTAACAACGCCTCCGCCTGCATCTCGCAACGGGCGCGCACGGCCGGATCAAGCACGCGCAGCCAACGCGCGGGCAAGGCGGCTTCACCGTAAAGCGCCCCGGCGATCATGCCGACGATCGCGCCTGTGGTGTCGGCATCGCCGCCGCGATTGACCACATCCATCAGGCTTCCCGCAAAATCATCGTGATCGAACAAAGCCTGAAACACGGCGCGCAGCGTATCGACCACATAACCGGATGGGTTCTCCTCGCGCTTGGCGCGCAAGGCAAACGCCGGCTGCGCGGCAAACAGCGGCAACACCTCGGCGGCGTACAGATCGGTCATATCCTCACCGCGCAGCGCACGTTGCACCATGCGCGTCACACACAGGCAGGCGGCATCGGAGAGCGGGTTGTGGTGAGTGACATGCGCCTGGGCGAGCACGGCGCGTCGCACTTCATCGGCATCGGCGCCCAGCGTGGCCAGGGCGACGGGCAGCACGCGCATGAGTGCGCCATTGCCTGCGGCATGTTCATCTTCGGGCATCCGCGTTTCACCCGTCATGCGGAAATGCAGAATGCCACGGCGCACCGTATTGCCGATGTCCACCGGCTTGCTGCGCATCCAGGCATTGAAGGCCTGCGCGACCGCCTGCGCTTCGATCTGCCCGCCGCTGGCCAAAATCGCCTCACCCAAAGCCAGCGCCATGCCGGTGTCGTCGGTCACCTGGCCGGGCTTGAGGCGCAGCCAGCCGCCGCCAATCAGATGCTTGTGCGTGCCATAGGTGGCGCGAATCTCCGCCGGGGTCATGAATTCAACCGTCGCTCCCAGGGCATCGCCAAGCGCCAAACCCAGGTAGGCCGCCCGCGCCCGGCTCAGTATCTGCGCAGGCGTTTGTGCGACCTCCGCGTTCACTCCTCCGGCCCGAAGCACTTGGCGTAGTCGGTGCAGACTTCGCAGCTCGGTGCACGGCAGATGTAAATGCCCTCGCGTTGACAGAGCTGCTTGTAGAGAAACTTTTTCCATTTCATGTCGCGGTCGTTCTTCGCGGCCAGGGCAGGAAAATTGTGCGTCATGAGTTCGCTCAGGTCGCCCCGGTTCCACAAGCCGAGGTCTTCCCATAAATGATTGCCGCCCATGCAGGCGGCGGCGGCGATGCGCGCCATGTCCGCGCATTCCGCATCGGGCTGGCGGGCGTGCTCCAACAGCAAGGCCGCCAGGTCTTCCTGTTCGGCGAAGCGTTCAAGGCGACGCGCATCGTCATTCAGGCTCCAGCGCAATCCGGGAAAGTGTCGCTCCAGCAGCAGCGACACGCCGACCACACCCAAGCCCAGATCGCTGGGCAGAACGCCTACGCCCAATGCGCTGCTGGCCAGCATTTTGGCCAGCAGCGCATCGTTCACCCGCCCGCGGCCATGTCCCAGGATGCGCTGGTACAGGGTTTCACGGCGGGCTTGCACGTCGGCGGACTGCATGAGCATGGCCTCGCTCCCGAATCAGCGGCTTGGGTACTCGACGACGATGTCCTCGTCGCGCAGCACCATCTGGCAGGCAAGACGCCATTCGGTGGGCGGAATGTCATCCACGTACATCTGATCAATCTGATCCTTGGTGATGTAGCCCATTTCCTTGAGCACGACCACTTCGCGCGCATTCAAAGGGCCGCCCATGCGGCTCTTGCGATCCACGGACATGACCTTGACCAGGCAGGTGCCGCATTCGCCGTTTTCACAACCGAAGTCGATGGGAATGTGGTTGGCCTTGGCCAGTTGCAGAATGGTTTGTTTGTGACTGCCTGCGGTGGCATACACCGTCTTGTCTTTGTGCATCGGGCTGGTAAACGTTACGTCGGCCATGATGGCTACTCCTGTTGTGTGGTGCTGAGTTTTTCGTGTCAGGCCGGGCGCACCACAATATCCCCGCCCAGCACCTGGGCCTGGCAGGCGAGCCGCGTGGCTCGACCTGCCATGTTTTCTTTTAGAACCTTGTCTTCCAGCACCGAGGGCGAGGCGAGGTTTTCGCCGCCGCTGACGATGCGCATCTGGCAGCTGCCGCACTCACCTTCACGGCAGCCGTAGATGATGCCCGCGCCGACTTTTTCCGAGACCTCGATCAGGCGGGTTCCGGCGGGCACGGTGACGGTGATGCCGATATCTTCAAACGTGACGTTGGCCTTGGGCATGGTTTATTTCCTCGATCAGTCAATTGAGTTCAGATAGGTCGAACACGCGCTTTTGCGCGCGTCCGCAAAGATGCAGGGCGAATTCGCGTCCAAACGCCTGGCAGTCCTGCAATTCGCCCGGCGTGGGCAAAAGCTTGAGACGCACGCCCTTGAGCGGCACGCGCAGCTTGAGTCCACGCAGACGGTCTTCGATCAGGCCGATGGCCTCGCCGCTCCAGCCGTAGGAGCCGAAGGCCGCGCCCAGTTTGTGCTTTACATCCACCAGGGTGAGCGAGGAGAGCAGATCCCAGATCGGCTTGACCGCGTCGCCATTGAGGGTGGGCGAGCCGAACGCCAGGCCGTCCGCCTCTTCGATCAAATCGACGAAGGGCGCGACCTCACCCCCAGCAATGTCGAACAAAGAAACACGCACGCCATCAACGCTTTCCGCGCCCTCACGCACGGCCTGCGCCATGCGCTCGGTCGCGCCATAGGCCGAAACGTAAAAAATCAGCAGGGTCTTTTCATCGCCGCCCGCCTCCTTGTGCAGCAGCGGCGTGGCGAGCTGGCGGTAGCGGCGCACGTAATCGACGGGCGACTCGCGCAGCACCGGGCCATGCGCCGGGGCGATCAGACGGATCGCCAGCGGTTCGATCAGTTGCAGCGCTTGCAGCACATACTCGCGGAAGGGGCGCATGATGTGCTGGTAGTAGTAGTCGAAGGAAAAGCGGAAATCGCCCGCCTTGTCGTTGAACAGGCGTTCATCGCAGAAATGGCAGCCGAACACGTCGCCGGAGAACAGGATGCCCTCCTCCGCAAGCCAGGTGCATTGCGTGTCCGGCCAGTGCAGATACGGGGTTTGCAAAAACCGCAGCTGCCGGTCGCCCAAGTCGATCACCCGTGACCGCCCGTCATCGTCCAGGGTGATGTGCACACGCGAGGAATCCAGCGCCTCCTTGAGCACGCTGCGCAGAATGGGCACGGCCTTGGGCGAAATGTAGAGCTGGGCGTTCGGTGCGCGGCGCATCAGCTCGGGCAAGGCTCCGGAATGATCCGGCTCCAGATGGTTGAGCGCCACGGCGCGAATCTCGTCATAACGGGCGACGCTTTCCAGGCGGGCGAAGAACTCGTCGGCAAAGCCCTCCTTCACCGTGTCGATGATCGCCACCCCTGCGCTGCCGCGCACGCAATAGGCGTTATAGGTCGTGCCATTGGCGGTCTTGAGAATGATGTCGAACTGGCGCATGGCGGGGTCCAGCGCCCCCAGCCAATGGATGCCGGGCGCAATGGCCAGCGCCTGCCCCGCGACAACGCCCGTGCGCGCCTGTTCCATGTTCAGTCCGTCCGGTGCGGCAAGGGGCAGGCGCTGTCCGCTTCGCGCATACAGGATTTCACCCGTTCGGCAGACGGCCATTCGCCACCCAAGGCGTGTGCAAGCTGCTCCGGCTCAAAACCGACGAAACGCAACTCATCAACCTCGATCAGAGGGCGACGAATCAGCAAGGGTTCGTCCAGCATGGATCGCAGCGCCTGCTCCGCGCTCATGGACTCCGGGCGAATCCTGCCATCGCGGATGCCTGGCGCGGCGGGGTTGAACCACTCGCGCACCGGAAGACCGTGGAAAAAGCCACGCAGGCGCTCGGCGCTCCAGCGCTCGCGCAACAGATCGCGCTCGACCACATGCAGCCCGGCGGTGCGCAGCAGGATCTTCTGCATGTTATTGGTCACGCAGCCCGGCTTTTCATAAAACATCAGCGTGCTCATGGCTGCAGCACCGCCGCCTGATTGAGCATGCTTTGCTCATGCAGAGCCTGAAGCGCCTGCAGGGGAATCCCCGTGAGCGAACCGGGCGGATTGAGCGGCTCGCCGTACTCGTCTTCAATGGCGCACTCAATCGGGCAGATTTCGGCGCATTGCGGCGCATCGTGATCGCCCAGGCACTCGGTGCACAAGTCCGGGTTGATCAGAAAATGCGGCTTGGCCTGGTAGATCGCCTTGTTCGGGCACAGCGGCTCGCAGGCGAAGCAGTTCACGCACAACTCATTGATAATCAGAGCCATAGACCTGTCCTCACGCCGTCTTGAGCCATACGCTCGGTTGCACGACCAGCTTGCCCGCCGCCTGCATTTCGGCGTACACCGCCGCAATCGCATCCTCGATCGGCTCCATCGCGTGCTCGCCGTTAGGCTGGATGCCCGCCGCCTCCAACAGGCCCCAAGGCTCGAAGCCGATCTTGGAACACAGCACGACTTCGCAGCCTTCCAGCGCCTTGATGGTGCGCCCCAGCACCGACTCGCCGTCGCCGCAGCTCGAACCGCCTTCGCAATACAGATCGGTCTTGCGATGACTGAGGAAGCGCACGCCCTGCGCCGAGGCCTCATACACCAGAAACTCCTTGGCATGGCCGAAGTGCTGGTTGACCACCCCGCCGCCCGCCGTGGCCACGGCCATCTTCACCGGGCGCAGGGCGGCCGCCGCCTCCAGACTCACCAGATTGGAGACCTGCTGCTTGGCCGCCTTGGCCGCGCGCTTGCTCTCCAGCTCGTTGAGCACATCGGCGCGCAGCTCGGCGCGACGCACCATCGCGGCGGCGTAGTCGATCTCCATGTTTTCGATCTTGTCGAGGGTGAACTCCTCGCCGCGATCCTCGCCCAGCAAGCCGACCGCGTCGGCGCGGCACTGACGGCAGTGGCGCATCATGTTCATGTCGCCGGAGCAGGCGTCCTGCAAGTCGTTCAGCTCATCCTGCGTCGGCCCGCGCTGCCCGGTCAGGCCGTAGAACGTGCCGTGCTCGGGCTCGGAAATCAGCGGCATGACGTTGTGCAGAAAAGCGCCCTTGGACTTGACCACCTTCGACACCTCGGCCAGATGCTCATCGTTCACGCCGGGGATCATCACCGAGTTGACCTTCACCAGGATGCCGCGCTCGATCAGCATGGAAAGCCCAAGCTGCTGGCGCTCGGTCAGGATCTCGGCGGCCTCGCGCCCCTTGATGCGGCGGTTTTGCCAGAAAATCCACGGATAGATCTTCTCGCCCACCGCCGGATCGACGCAGTTGATGGTGATGGTGACGTGGTCGATATTGTGCTTGGCCAGCTCATCCACGCAGTCCGGCAGGCTCAGGCCGTTGGTGGACACGCACAGCTTGATGTCCGGCGCCTGCTCGCTGAGCATGCGGAAAGTCTCGAAAGTGCGTTCCGGATTCGCCAGGGGGTCGCCGGGGCCGGCGATGCCCAGCACGCTCATCTGCGGGATGTTGGCGGCCACCGCGATGGTCTTCTTCACCGCTTGCTCCGGGGTCAGCAGCTCGGACACCACGCCGGGGCGCGATTCATTGGCGCAGTCGTACTTGCGATTGCAGTAGTGGCACTGGATATTGCAGGCTGGCGCCACCGCCACGTGCATGCGGGCGAAGTAATGGTGGGCGTCTTCGGAATAACAGGGATGATCCTGCACTTTTTTCAGGATGTGCTCGGGCAGGCCGCTCATCTGATCGTTCGATGTGCCGCAGGAGCTGGCGCTGCAACCGCCTTTGGCGACGGGCTGGGCTGGGGTAAGGACGGGCAGTTCCACTCGCGTATCCTCGGTTGGCAAGAGATTCACCAGCTATTAATCAAGCTTCGTGCCAACCATTCGCCTTATTCTAACAATCTGTTTTATATATTATTTTTCTCATATCTAACGAGTGGATGTCTTGAACGGCACATCCACTGGATAGCCACTTGTTTCGTTTGCGACAAAGCGGTGGAAGCTGCGGCAATAAAAATGGGAAGAGTGAAACCCCTCTTCCCATAGCATTAAAGTGTCGGTATCAACCAGTCGTCGAAAAGCTCAAGGCAAAGAATCTTTTCGCGCCTTCTCAAACTGGCGCTACCGTCTCATCCTGCGTCAACTCTTCAGGCAGGCAGCCGATCGGCGGCCCCATTTCGCCATCCGCTTGCTCAAAGCGCACCAGGTAGATCGACTGACGCGGGTCGGCCTCGGCGTGGCCGTAGCTCACGATCACGCCGCGCCGCCCGGCGGGCGCGAGCAGGGCGTTCGGCGCAAGGCCGGGGATGGCGCTTTCTTCCTCGTTGAGGATGTCTTCGCGGGCGAACACGATGTCACCCATTTCATAGGACTCGCCCATCACCAGACCTCCGCCGGGGCGCGCAGGCGCTCGACCGGACGATCGGCGATCAGGTGCTCGTCGATGATTTCCTTCACATCGTCCACCGAGACGCCGAGGTACATCACGCCTTCGGGGTAGACCAGCACGCTCGGTCCGTCATGGCAGGGGCCGAGGCAGCCGGTATTGGTCAACAGATACGATGCCCACAGGTTGCGCGTCTGAAATTCGGCGGCAAAGGCGTTGTAGACGTTCATGCTGCCGTTTTCCTGGCAGGAGCCGCGCGGATGACCGGGCGGGCGCGCCTGAACGCAGACGAGGACGTGTTTTTTCGGACGTGGCATGGTCATTCCCCTTGAGGTTGGTGAGTGGGTGGTGCGACAGGCAGCGCCGCGCGCAGCAGGCTGGCCACATGGCGCGCCTCGCGCCCGCTGCCCGCCTTGATCTGCTGGCGGCAGGAAAAACCATCGGCCAGCACAAGCGCATCGGGCGCAGCGCGCACGGCGGGCAATAGGGCGTCTTCGGCGATGCGCATGGATATTTCGTGGTGCTCGGCCTCGTAGCCGAAGCTGCCCGCCATGCCGCAGCAACTGGCCTCGACCCATTCGACGCGCAGTTCGGGGATCAGCCCCAGCAGCTTGCGCAAGGGCTTCATGCCGCCGAAGGCTTTTTGGTGGCAATGGCCGTGCAGCAGCACCTGCGTGTCCGGCATGGCACGCCAATCCAGCGTGAGGCGCTTGGCGGCATGTTCGGCGGCCAGAAAGTCTTCGAGCAGAAAGACTTGCTTGGCCAGGGCGGCGACCCGCGCCTTGTCCAGTCCGAGCTGACGGTATTCATCTTTCAACCCGAGCAGGCAGGACGGCTCCAGGCCGATGATCGGCCGACCGGCTTCGACATGCGGCCACAGCGCGGTCAGCATGCGCGCCGCCTCGTTCTGAGCCTGCTCGATCATGCCGGCGGCCAGCCAGGTGCGCCCGCAGCACAGGGCGCGCGAGGGTTGACGATCATCCTCGGCGGGTTGCGCCACAAGCACCCGGTAGCCCGCCGCGTGCAGCACGGCCAGCGCATCCTCGGCGATTTGCGGCTCGAAATGCCGCGTCCAGGTGTCCACCAGCAGCACAACCTCGCGCGCGCCCTCGTCGCAGGCGGCGGACGCTTCAGCCGCGAAGGCTTGCGCCACGGGCTGCGGCAACTCGCGCGCCGCCGCGATGCCGAACCATTTCTCGCCCAGCGCACGCAGCCAGGAGGAGCGATTGCGCAGACGAATCGCCATGCCTAGCCCCGGCAGGCCATGCAGCAGGCGCGGCAGGGCGGCGATCGTGCGTTCGCGCAGCGGCACGCCGTGGCGCGCATTGCGCTGCGCCTGCGCCTCGATTTTCAGCGCCGCCATGTCCACGCCGTTGGGGCATTCGCGCTTGCAGCCCTTGCAGGACACGCACAGTTCCAGCGCATCCAGCAAACGCGGGTCGTTGAACGGGTCGTCGCCCAGCTCGCCATTGAGCGCGGCTTTCAGCGCCAGCACGCGCGCATGGGTGGAATGCGCCGGGTCGTCGGTAATGCGAAAGCTCGGACACATCACCCCGCGCTCCTTGCGCTGGCAGGCGCGGTTGCCCATGCACAGCGCTACCGCGCGGGCGAAATCGCCGCCGCTTTTCGGAATGCCTGCGTAGGCGTCGCCCTGCCCGACCTGGGCGTAGGCCGACCAGTCGAGCGCGGCCCGCATGGCGGGCGCGGCGCTTGGGTGCTGCTCGTTCATCAGGCGGCGCGCAGGTCGATCAGATTTTCGATCAGCGAAGGGCGCATGCCGGTCGCATCCGACAGACGGCGCAGGCGTTCATCTTCGTAGGCCTTGTCGATCAGCATCTGACACAAATCCAGCAGGCGCAGCAGCGCCGACAAACCACGTTGCGTCTGCCCGCCGTCCGTCTGGTCCTGTTCGGCGACCACGCGCGGCAACTCCGAGCGCAAAAAGCTCATGCTGGATGAAACGAACAACGGCGGGATATGCGCCCTGACATGCGCTCGCCCGATCTGGCGCTGGCGCTCCCAGAACTCCTCTGCGTAGACGCCGCCGACCAGCTCATTGAGCCAGCTGCGATGCGTCGCCTTGAGTTGCTCCAGCTTGCCTTCGATATGCCGCGCCACTTCGGGATGACTGAGCAGGCGTGCATAGAACGCCTCGTTGATTTCGGGGATCTTGCTCTGCAAATACGGGGCGATCAGCGCAAGATCAGTGACATCCTGAGCGGAAAAGCCGCCGATGTGATGAAAAACCTGTAGCTCATGATTGGACATTTTTTGTCTCCCTGGCAGACCGCTGAGGCCGTTGATTTCAGCAGCCTGCTAATTACTCTGTGGATGGGAACGCAATGCGTCCGACGTAAGGCTTTTCAGCCAATCTTTCTGTCGCTGCTGCGCCTGTCGACTTTGTAAATGTTCACGAATTCGCGGCGCGGCCTGCTCCAGGCTTTCGCGCTGCTCGGCAAAAATCGCCTCACAGCGCAGCAGGTGAAACCCGACGGGAGATTCCGCCACCCCCGAAGTTTCGCCGACGCCGAGCGCAAACAGCGTCGCCTCCAATTCGGGGTAAAGCTGGCCGCGCCTCAGTTCACCGAGCAGACCGCCATTGACCGCCGTCGGGCACTCCGAATAACGCTCGGCCACGCGCTCGAAGCTCTGCGTGCGCAGTTCGTCCGCCGCCTGGCGAATGCGCGCCAGCGCAGACTCACGCCGGTTTTCGGCGAAATCTTCGTTGATCGTCACCAGCACATGCCTTGCGCGTCGCCGTTCGGGCGCGGTGAAGCGCTCGCTGTTCAGGCGGTAGAACAGTTCGACATCCAGCTCGCTCACCGGCGCGGCTTCAGCCGCAATGCACTCCAGCACGGCATCCACCGCCAGCTGCCGCCGCAAGCCCTGAAGCAGTGTTTCCTGATCCAGCGCAGCATGTTGCAGGGCGATGGCGAATTCGTCCGCACTGGCATAACGTGCGCGCAGCTCGCCCAGCGCATGTTCCAGCGTGGCCTCCGGCACACAGCTTGCGCGCCCCCTCTCGCTGGCCAGCACACGGCTTTCGATCTCCAGACGACGGCGGCTCACCTCGGACACGCGCTGGCGCTGCGCCGCATCCAGCTCGCCCGGCAAGCGGGCGAAGAGCTGCTGCGCCACCTGGAACTCACAGTAGGCCGGATTCATGTCGCGCCCTCTGCGCCGCCCTGCAGATCCGCCTGCGTCTCGGCGGCATCGAGCACTTCCAGCAGCGCCTCGGGAACCTGCAAAACCTGGCCGGGAAAGATCATGTGATAAATCACCCGCCCTGCCCCGTCCTGGTCGCGGATCACGCGCAGCACCTCGCCCACCGTTCCCGCCGGGACGCGCACCTCGCCGTCCACCGCCAGATGGGCGCGGGTGCGCACCTTCTCGCGCGCCTCGAAAAGACTGGGCGTCCAAGGTTCATCCAGCCCGATCAGCTCTTCCTCACGGCAACCGACCTTGCGTCCCTGATCGAGAAAGTGCACGGTGTAGATGATCTGGTCTTGCAGGAAGCTGCCGATGTCGGTCACATGGCCGACGCTGCCGCGCCGCACCAGGAGATCGCCCACGGCCATATGGGGGTAGGTGCCGTCGTTGCGCACATTGCGGATCACCCGCACCCCGTCGCCGTAATCAAAGCGCGCGCGCATGTTCAGCGACTCACAGGCTGAAAGGCACGAAGGTGGTCTGCGGTTCGTGCATGTGAAACACCTTGAACACCTTTTCGGTCAGCGCGTCGGAATCGACGAAATCCTGATAGGCGCGCACCAGCAGGGCGCGGTGCGCCATGAAGCGCGCTTCGCCGCCCTCGGGCATCGCCGACAGCCCCTGCTCCAGATAAGTATGAAAGCGTTGCAGGATGTGCAGGCGGTTCACATGCACCACATGCTCGTCGTAGTCGATCTCAAAAAATGTCAGGAACTCTTCGGCGGATGAAAGCTCATCCAGCAGGTCGTCCAGTTCGGTCATGGTCATGATGCAGCCCTCCTCAAAGATGTTGAAAAACCGGGGTATTCATAAACTCGGACTTTGATAGGCAAATTCAGTACATCGCCAGGCGCGCCGTTTCACGCAGCGCCGCCGCGCCCAGGCGATCCTGCGGGTCCAGACGCATCAGGCGCTCCAGCCTGGCCAGTCCTAGCTCAGCGCGACCAAGGCGCAGATCCAGATAGCCTAGAGCCTTGAGCGCCATCAGATGAAAACGCAGGATGGTCATATTGCTGGCGGGCGCTGCGAGGACATGCTCTGCATCCAGTTCCCTCCAGTCCGCGGGCCAGCCCAGACGTGCGGCGCTCACCGCCAGCGCGCGCTCGGCTACGGCATGCGCCTGCGCCAGGCGATGTCGATAGAAATGATTGCGATAGAGCGCGACCAGCACGGCCAGAGCCTCCGGCGCCAGAGCTTCGGCATGCGCCAGCGGCGCGTCGGAGCCACCTTCGGCATAACGTTCGGCAGCCTCGTCCAGCAGCGCCCACACGCCTTCCGGTAGGGGTTCGTCGTAGTAAAGCGGCTGGGCGTCGAAATCGAGCAGATCCATCATGCCTTCTCCGCTGCAACGTCCAGCGCATCCAGCGCACAATCGCCTTGCCCGTCGCACACGCCGCAGGGCGGGTCATCGACATCTAGCCCGGAGGCCTGCAAGCGCGATTCCAGAAGCTTCACCCGATCCAGCAGACAGGACAGCGCTTTGCCCACCGGGTCGGGAATCAGGTGATGGTCAAGGTTGATTCCATCCGGAGAGACGCTTTCGCGCTCGCTGCGCACCACGCGCCCGGGAATGCCTATCACCGTGCGGTCAGACGGCACATCCTTGACCACCACCGAATTCGCACCCACACGCACCCGCGCGCCGAGCTTGATCGGCCCGAGCACCTTCGCCCCGGCGCCAACCAGCACGCCATCACCCAGATGCGGGTGACGACGCCCCTTGTGCCAGCTCGTACCGCCCAGGGTCACGCCGTGGTAAAGCGTCACGTCGTCGCCGAGTACCGCCGTCTCGCCGATCACCACGCCCGCACCGTGGTCGATGAACAGACGGCGTCCGATTTTTGCGCCGGGATGAATGTCGATATTGGTCATGAAGCGGGTCAGCGAGCCGAGCATGCGCGCCGGAAAACGCCAGCCGCGCCGCCACAGGCCGTGCGCAAGGCGATGCAGCATCACCGCGTGTACGCCGGGATAGGTCAGCAGCACCTCGATGCGCGTGCGCGCCGCCGGATCGCGCGCGAACACGCAACGCACATCCTCGCGCCACAGCGCCCACAGACCGGGACGCTTGGGCGCAAGCCGCTCTTGCGCCGCCGCGTCCTCAACCATCACCTGAGACATCGCCTTGCTTTCCATTTCAGGCCGCCTCGACCATCAGGGACGCATGCACGCTCGTCCTCGGCGGCAGCTCGCGGTACAGGGCGACCAGTTCCACCGGCAGCGGAGAACGCTTGATACGCGTCACCAAACTGCGAATGCGCTGCAGCAAGAATCCGGCCTGCGCCCGATCCAGCGCCAGACCCAGACGCGCGTAAGCCGCCATCACCCCATGCGCGCCGGAATGCTTGCCCAGCACCAGCGTATGCTCACGACCGACATCCTGCGGATCGAACGCCTGGTAGTTCTGCGGGTCTTTGAGCAGACCATCGACGTGGATGCCGGCCTCGTGGGTGAACGCCCCTTCGCCGACCACGCTTTTCTGCCAGCCCACCGGACGCCCGGAAGCCTGCGCCACGCGCGCGGACAGCGCGGGAAAGCCGGTCAGGTCGATGCCGGTGTCTTGTGCGTACAGCGTGTGCAAACCGAGCGCGACCTCTTCCAAGGCCGCATTGCCCGCTCGCTCGCCCAGCCCGTTGACCGTGGTGTTCACATGCGTCGCTCCGGCGCGTACCGCCGCCAGAGTGTTGGCGGTGGCCAGCCCCAGATCGTCGTGCGCGTGCATTTCAATCTCGATATCCAGGTTCTGACGCAGGTCGCGGATACGCTCAAATACCGCGAACGGCTCCATCACCCCCAGGGTGTCGGCGAAACGGAAACGCCGTGCGCCGCACTCCTGCGCCACTTCCGCCGCGCAAAGCAGAAAATCCGCATCGGCGCGCGAGCTGTCTTCGCCACCCACGCACACCTCCAGCCCCAGGTCAGCCGCCAGCTTGACGTGATATTCGATGCTGGCCAGCACCCAGGAGCGCGACTTGCCCAGCTTGCGCCCGATCTGCTGATCGGACAGCGGGATGGAAATATCGACCATGTTCACGCCCAGATCGCGGCACAGAAGAATGTCTTCGCGGCGCATGCGACTCCACACCAGCAGGCGCGCCGACAGTCCCATAGCCGCCACCGCACGCACGCTCTCACGCTCGGCCTCGCCCATCGCCGGGATGCCGATTTCCAGCTCCGGCACGCCCAACGCATCCAGATCCGCCGCAATGCCGAGCTTTTCCTCAAGGTCAAAAGCCACGCCCGCCGACTGCTCGCCGTCGCGCAGAGTGGTGTCGTCAATAATTGCGGCTAAAGGGCGCATGGTGCTCTCGTCAGAAAAAATGGTTATTGGCTTATGCCAAAGCAAGCGCGATGCCAAAAAAATAAAACTATATTTTTCATGTATTTAATAAACGAATAACACAAACCGCAACGACAGCGCCCCACCACCCAAGAGCCAATGTCGTATTTGCTACAAATGGTTTGGGCAAGAAAAAACCCCGGAAAGAATCCGGGGTGGGTGAAATATCGAGAGCATGTGGACTTAGCCGCTTGCTGAAAAACCTATCCTTGAGTTTTTCAGCCTTGCCAATCCCGGTACATGCTCGTGATTGGCGAGCGAAAATCAATCACTAACGTTCCTGAATTTTCGAGCGGGGCATCCATGTCCCGCCTTAACAGGCTGCTGAAACAAATACTCCAGCAGCTTGTCAAATTGCGCCGCGTGCCTCGAAACGCACTTCGATGGTCAGCGCTGGAATTTCTTCCAGACTCACGCTGGGATATTTCGGCGCGTAGGAGGATGTCGCCTCGTAGGCGGTCATGACCTTCTCGCCTGCGCTTTGCCCCTTGAAGTCGGATTTTTCCAGGTGCAACTCATCCAGCATCTCGTTCCAGGCCATGCCTTCCACCAGCGGCAGCAGCACAATGCGCGCGCCATTCACCGTGGTTTGCACCGGCTCGCCCAAATTGCGCACGAACAGCAAAACCACGCTTTTGTCTGAAAAATCAGATGAATACATATCCAGCAACAAGGGCAGATTGGCCAGGTCTTCCAGAAAACCGGAAAGCAGCAGGATCTGCTTTTCATCCGTAAGCAGCGCCGCCTGCTTGATCACGGCCTTGGGCGGCATACGACGCCCCTGGGCGTCGCCAACCTCGCCCTCCAGAATGATCAATTCACCACGGTAAGCCTCCAGACCCGGCTTACCCGCCGATTCATGAAAGTTTTGATAAAACAGCAGCCCACGGTTTGCATAGCTCGACAACAACATAAAGACTCCTCAATCAACAACATGCGTGTTGTACAGGTTTTTGAAATTTCCTCACCGCACGGGTAAGGGTGTGAAGTGGAACCTGCTTGCGACCTTGTTCAACGGGTGCAGTGCACTGTTCAGCGCGATCGTGAGCAGGTTCTCAGGCATACACCGGCGCAAAGGCCTGCTCGGGATCTTTCACCGGCCCGTTCTCGCCCCAGTAAGGCGAAAGCTTGCGCAGCTGAGCAATGATCGGCGGCACGATAGCGATGACGCGGTCGATTTCTTCCGCCGTGTTGTAGCGCGAGAGCGAGAAACGCACCGTGCCATGCGCGGCGGTATACGGGATGCCCATCGCGCGCATGACGTGCGAGGGTTCGAGCGAGCCGGAGGTGCAGGCCGAGCCGCTGGAGGCGGCGATGCCCTGCTTGTTGAGCAGGAGCAAAATGGCCTCGCCCTCGATGTACTCAAACGCGATGTTGCAGGTGTTCGGCAGGCGGTTGTCCGGGTCGCCGGTAACGAAGGCGTTCGGCACCTGGGCGAGAATGCCCTGCTCCAGGCGGTCGCGCAGGGCGCGCACCTCGGTGTTTTCATACGCCAGATGTTCCTGCGCCTGCTCGCAGGCCGCGCCGAGCGCCACGATGGAGGCGCTGTTCTCGGTGCCGGCGCGGCGACCGCGCTCCTGATGCCCGCCGCGCAACAGCGGACGGAAGCGCGCGCCGCGACGCAGGTAGAGCACGCCGATGCCCTTGGGCGCATGCAGCTTGTGGCCGGAGATCGACAGCATGTCGATCTTGCCGGACTTCAAGTCCATGGGAACCTTGCCCACCGCCTGCACCGCGTCGGTGTGGAACATCACGCCCTTGGCGTTCGCCATCTCGGCCATCTTCTCGACCGGGAACAGGGTGCCGGTTTCGTTGTTGGCCCACATCACGGACACGATGGCCACCTTGTCGGAAAGCAGCTTGGCGTACTCATCCAGATCCAGCCGTCCCTTGCCGTCCACCTTCAGGTAATGCACGGTATAGCCCTCTTTTTCCAGATGCTGGCAAAGAGCGAGGATGGCCGGGTGCTCCACCGTGGTGGTGATGATTTCCTTGCGCTCCGGTTGCACCTTGAGCGCGGAAAGAATCGCGGTGGAATCCGACTCGGTGCCGCAGGAGGTGAAGATGATTTCCGAATCATGCTCCGCGCCGATCAGCGCCTGCACCTGCTGGCGCGCCTTTTTCAACGCCTGACCGACCTTGTTGCCGAAGCTGTGCAGGGAAGACGGGTTGCCGAACTGCTCGGTGAAGTAAGGCAGCATGGCCTCCACCACGGAAGGATCGACACGGGTGGTGGCGTTGTTGTCGAGATAGATCGGGTTCATGCCTCGCTCCTCAGCTAGGGTTGCACAGGCCGGGCGCGGGCGTGGTGGCGCGCACCGGCACCAGCTTCACGAACTCGCCCAGCGCTTCCATCATCTTCTGCTGCACGCCTTGCAGGGTCAGCGCTTCCATCTGGCAGCCGGCGCAAGCGCCCTTCATGCTCACATAGATGGTCTTGCCGTCGATATCGACCAGTTCGATGTCGCCACGGTCGCGTTGCAGCGCCGGGCGCACCTCCTCGATCACCTGCTGGATGCGCTTGACCCGCTCCAGGGTGGAAAGCTTGCCGCTCGCAGCCACCGGCGAGGCCGCCTGCGCGGGCTTGAAGCTCTCGCCGCGCTCGGCCAGCACCTTGGCGAGAATCTCCTCGATGCCCTCATGACAGGCGGCGCAACCGCCGCCCGCCTTGGTGTAGTTGATGACATCCTGCACCGTGGACAGGTTGTTGGCGCGCACGGTGTCTTCGATCATCACCGCGTCGATGGCGAAGCACTTGCAGATCAGCGCGCCCTCTTCATGATCATCCTTCCACTCCTCGCCGCGATAGTTGGCCACCGCCGCTTCCAGCGCCTCGCGCCCCATCACCGAGCAGTGCATCTTCTCCGGCGGCAGGCCGTCGAGGTAATCGGCGATGTCCTGGTTGGAGACCTTGAGCGCCTCGTCCAGAGTCATGCCCTTGATGATCTCGGTCAGCGCCGAGCTGGAGGCGATAGCCGAACCGCAGCCGAAGGTCTGGAAGCTGGCATCCAGGATGCGCTCGCTTTCCGGATCGACCTTGAGCATCAGGCGCAGCGCGTCGCCGCAGGAAATCGACCCGACCTCGCCGGTGGCATTGGCGTTTTGCAGCGCGCCGGCGTTGCGCGGGTTGAAGAAGTGCTCCTGAACCTTTTCAGAATATTCCCACATGGCGGAACCCTCGGTTAAAAACTGTGCGCAGGCGCGACTCAGGCGGAGAACGACTTGCCGCAGCCGCAGCTGTTGCTGGCGTTCGGGTTCTCGAACTTGAAGCCGGAGCCTTCCATGGAATCGACGAAATCGACGGTGACGCCGGTGAGCATGTTCACGCTTTGCGGATCAACCAGGATGGACACGCCATCACACTCGACCACGGTGTCGTCGGCATTGGCGGAAGGCTCCAGACGCATGCCGTACTGCAAACCGGAACAACCGCCGCCGGTGACGGCGATGCGCAGGCCGAGCATGGGATCGGTAGAACCTTCGATAAAACGCTTGACGGCTTTGACGGCGCCGGGAGTCAGGGTAAGCATGGGTCGCACCTCGTGATTGATGGATGGTTCGGAATTTCTCCGTCGCACGCGGAGAATCGTCCTTGACCAGCATCAATGCACGCCGCGTGCCAGCCGCCAAAAATGCGTCAATGTCTTTGATTTAATGAATAAAAAAACCCGCGCCATGCCGGTGCGGGTTGTTTGAAAGGCCGCGCGCCCTACGCGGCGCAGACTGTTTTGTAGGGTTTGCTACACGACTTCCACGTGCGCGGGGGCGTCGCCGACAAAGCGCACGCGCGGCGCAATCGCCCTCGTCATGCGCACGCCGCCGTGCTCGTCGATCACCATCGCCTGCTCGACGCCCATGCGCTCGGCCACTCGCGGCCAGTCTTGCGCGCCGGCGACCACCAGCGCCGTGGCCGCCGCATCCGCCCAGGCGGCATCGGCATGAATCACCGTGGCCGAGGTCACGTGCGTGGCGGGCTGGCCGCTGCGCGGGTCGATGATGTGCGGGTAGCGCTGGCCGTCCCATACGCGGTAACGCTCGTAGGTTCCGGAGGTGACGATGGCCTCGCGTCCCTGCGCCTCCAGCGCGGCGATCACGCCCTCGCCCTGCGGATGGCGCACGCCGATATGCCAGGGGCGAGCGTCACGCTGACCGGCGATGGCCAAATTGCCGCCCAGATTGACCACCGCGTTTTCCAGGCCCTGCGCCGCCAGATGATCCAGCGCCCAGTCCAGCGCCACGCCCTTGGCATAGCCGCCCAAGTCGATGCGCACATTCGGATTGGCGCTGCTCACTTCATGCTGGTCGGAAAAACGCAAATCGGCCATGCTCGGCGCGCTTTGGCGCAAGGTCGCCACCTCGGCGGCGGATGGCGGCGCGGCGCGCTGTTGCACGTCGCTGTGAAAATCCCACAGAGCAATCAGCTTGCCCAGCGCCGGGTTGAACAAATCGCCCGCGGCCAGCGCCGCCCGGCTTGCGCCACACAGCAGAGTCTCCAGCTCGGCGCTAACCGCCAGCGTACGCCCTTCGGCCAGCGCCGCGTTCAATGCGGACAGCTCGCCCGGCTTCCAGGCGTGCCAATCGCGGTTCATCTGTAAAAATCGCTGCTCGACGGCGTCCAGCGCACGGTTGACCTGCGGCGCGGAGCCTTCCGCGCCCAGGTTGACCAGGGTGCCGAAGACGTACATCTCGCGGCTGACCAGCTCGGCGCGCGCCGGACTCAAGGCGGCGGGCAACAGGGCGGCGCCCAGGCCGATGCCCAGCCCCGCGCCGACCCCCAGCTTCAAAAAATTACGGCGTGTCATGCTCATGACGACTCTCCTCATACCCGCCTCAAATCCGATGGATTCGGGCAAAAAACCTTTGTAGGTGCGAATTCATTCGCACACTGCCTGTACCCATGTGCGAATGCATTCGCACCTACGTCGAAAACGGGCGATACCACTCCAGGTTCACCCCAGCACATGTGCATACACGCGACGCAAAGCCTCGCGTTCCAGTGCGTTCATGCTCCGCGCCTCGGTAATGCTGATAAAACGGCCGCCGATGCGTTCAATCGCCGCAAACGGCGGGTCGATCGCGGTCAAAGCCAAAGCGCGCAAACGCAGAAAACCCTTGTTGGTGCGCGCCACGGCGTGAAACTCCGGCTCCATGCTGCTTGCGCCCGCCTGCAGGCCAAGATAGCCCTCCGCCATGCGCTGCAAGGTAGCCGGATGCCACTCCACTGCAGATCGTGGCGCTGCATCCTCATCCTCGTCCATCAGCTCAAGCTCGCTGTCATCCGTTGCGCCGAAAGCGAACAGACCATGACGAAAGCACACAAACCTCAAGCGCGCACTGGTCGCCTGCTTGTGAAAAATCACCAGGCGGGTATCCACCAGATGCGGCGAAAACATCGTCTGCAAGGCTTGCATGCACTCAGGCCGCCACCGGCATGGCTTCATGCGTATGACAGTTCTTCGGGCACACTCGCCCGCAAGCGCCGCAGCCGATGCAGTCCAGAGCGTTGGCGATACTCATCACCATCATGTTGTCATCATCCAGGTCTTCGTCCAGCTCATCTTCCTCGCGCTCGATCAGCTCGAACACATCGCGCGGGCAAACCTTGTAGCAACGCCCGCAGGCGATGCAGGTCTTCTGGTTGAGATCGGTGACGAAGGTCGGGGTATACGTCTCGCCGCCACGGGTCAAACCGGTAATCAATGCCATATTCTTGTCCTCAGCCGCCTTGGGCGGCGATCAAGCGGGCGTTGGCCTCCGCCCATGCCTTGCAGGCGTCGTAGGTGGACTGGGCGATGCCGGGGATTTCCTCATAGCCCGCAGGCAGGCGATCCTCCACCAGATCATGCAGTTGCGACGCCCACTCCTGGGAAATGCGCTTGAGCTTGCGCACCTCCTTGTCCAGCACCTTGATTTCATCTTCGCTCATTACGCCCACCTCAAAGTCCGGCCACGTCGGGGTATTTGCCGATGATTTCCAACGCCACTGACAGCAGCTTGTCGGCTTCGTCCTTCATCTTGGAGTAGGAATCGAAGCCGAAGCGATGCACGTCACGCACAGTGCGATCCATCACCACCAGCTTGCCTACGGTAATCAGCGCACGGCCAAAGCCTTCATGGGTGATATTGACCATCGGCACCGCCATCAGCTTGCATTCGGCCTCGATCATGGCGGCGATGGCGTTGTAGAAGGCGCGCACGCGGGAAAGCGTGACCTCGTCCGGATCGCCGATCACCGGAATCTCGCGGCGCTGCTCCTTGCTCAGGATATAGGGCGCAAGCACGCGCTCGGTCGGCCAGCCGTCATAGGTGCCATAGCTGTCCAGGGCGCGAGTCTGGCGCAGCATTTCCTTGATGAAATCCGAACTCATCAGCCCTTCTTCGGCAACGGGCGCAGCAACTTCAGTCATGATTTTTTCTCCATAAAAACAATCGGTTGTGAACTAAGAGCAGCCGCCATGCAGGCACGGGACTCCTCCACGGAAAGCATGCGCGGCGCGAGGGCGGCGCGGCGCGAGGCCAGACGCGAGACGCCAAGGCCAAGCGCCAGACCGGCGAAGGCCATCAGCACGCCCGTCCCCTCGCCCATGCCCCAGGCTTCCGCCAGCGCCGCGCCCAGCAGCAGGCCGAACAGCGGCGGCAGATAAGCGAACACGGCGGCAGCGCTCAGGGCGGCGTCATCCAGCGCCAGCCAGACTTCATCGCCCACCCCGGCCTGCGCGCGATTGGGCATGCGCCAGCGCGCCGGGCGCGGACGCACCAGCTTGCCCAGCTTGCTCACGCCGCAAGCGCCGCCATGCTCGCAAGCGCCGCAGGCCGACTTGACGCTGAACTCGACGATGGCCGCATCGCCGTCCAGGGCGACCACGCGGGCGCGTTCGGTCATCATTCCTGCCAATCCTCCTCGGCCATGAACTCAAAGCGCCGTGCATCACGCGGCTGTTCGCTGCGCGCAATCGCCTTGGCCAACCAGCCGCGCGCCTCGCTGCGCAGTTCGGCGCGCAACTGTTCCAGAATGCTGTTGATCGTCGTGCCCGCCTCCACCTTCTGCGGATGAATGCCGCGCGCCAGCAACTGCTGCATGGCCGATGCGCCCACCGCCTGGCAGTACATGGCGGCGCAACCTTCGAGCAGGGCGATTTTCGGCGCCAGCTTGTCTTCATTGCCGTCCATCGCTTGCGGCGAAAACTCGGCCACCTCTTCCAGATGCGCGCCCTCCCTGCTCAGGGCATAGATGGCGAAGGCCAGCGCCGCACCGAAATGCTGATCGACATGTCTGCGATCCGAACTGGCGAAGGCGATGCGCAAGCTGCTCATGAGTCTGTCCTCAGTGGAAGGTTCCACTCGCCGCAAATGTCGCAACACCCGGCGTGTCGGCCTGGCGGAATCGGGAGTGGTAGGGAGTGAGTTCGTGATGATGTGCATGATGCTCCAGCCTCAGGTTTGCCAGATCGAACAGAGCCTGACGGGTGCCGCGATACCCCACCCAGGTGCGCTGGAAGCCGCCCACCTGGTCATACAGGGGAAAACCCGCGCGCAGAATGGGCAGCTCAAGACGCTGCGCCACCTGCACCGCATGGGAAGAGCCGATGAGCAGCTCGGCATGATGTTCCCTGCACAGGTTTTCCAGGTCTTCAAGATCGCCAAGATGAACCTTGTCGGCAGCGACCTGCGCCAGCGCCGCGCCGCGCGCCGGAGCCACGGCGGCCACGGTCTCGCCGCCCATGCTGCGCACCAGGCGACTCATGGAGAGCAACAGATCCGGGTCGGCGGCGATCCCCACGCGCGCGAAGCCCATCATGAAATGGGTATCGACCATCGCGTCCTGCAACTGCGCACGCTGGCGCTCCAGACGCGGCGACACCGGCTGGCCGGAAATCTCGGCCAGCGCCATGACAAAGGCATCCACCGCTTCCAGCCCGAGCAGGCTGTCGAAACGGAAATCCGGCACGCCGGTACGACGTTCGAGCAGCTCGGCGGCGGGCCACAGCGAGCGTCCGATGGTCAGCGTGGCGGCGGACTCGCCCATGCGTGCAATATCTTCCACCCGCGTGCCGCCGATAGTCAGCGGGTTGAAATCGTCCTCGACCAGATGGCCGTCCAGCGAATCGCCGATATCCGGCAGAATAATGGCCTCAAGGCCGAATTCGGCCAGCATGTCGCGCAAGGCTTCGATGTCGCCCGGCGTCAGGTATGAACCGGCAAGAATATTGACCTGGCGCGGATTTTTGCCCGCCTGACTGCGATCATCAGCCACCAGCGCGTCGATCATTGCCTTGACCGCATCGGCATAGCCCGACTCCATGCAGCCGGCGTAGTCCGGGGTGTTCACCGCCACCACGGCGACATGCGCGAACTGCGGGTATTCCTGACGGAAGCGCCTGACCAGGCCGTGAATGTCCGTGCCCTGGGTTTCCGACAGGCCGGTGGTCGGCAGGCCGATCATGTCCGGCCTGGACTTCTCGCACAGCGTGGCCAGCCCCTGGATCACGTTGTCATCTGCACCGAGCACGGTGGCGGCCTGATCCATCGCCGTGGTTTGCAGCGGTATCGGCTCGCGGAAATGACGCACGAAATACACCTTGGCGAAGGCGGTGCAGCCCAGCGCGCCATGCAGCATCGGCATGCAGCGGTGCACGCCCAGAAAGGCCAGCGCCGCGCCGGTCGGCGCGCTGGTTTTCAGCGGGTTCACCGCCAGCGCCTTGTTGCGTTTGATGATTTCAGGCATGGTTCAGGCTCCTGCAACGAGAGTGGGGGTCAACGAGACCAGCGGCGGCGCAAATTCCTCCGCGCTGTGCAGCACGATGGGCGCATGGCTTGAGGTCACGGCGTCGCCCTCGTCTTCATCCTCGGGTTCCAATGCGCAATGCGCCACGCCGGCGACGCGCTTGTGCGCGGCCCAGGGCGCATCGGCGCGCACCTGCGCCCACACCGGGCTTTCCAGGCTGAGGGCGATCTGGCGCGCCAGCTCCACCATGCCGGCGTAGCCCGCGTAGGCGAATTCGCGCTCCTGGTTGCTGTCGAGGAAAGGCATGCGCGCCTTGAGCGCGGTGTACAGGCTGCGCCCGCCAGCGATCATGATGTCCACGCCCAGACGGTAGCAGGTGTCGAGCAGCTCGCGCGCGCCCTCGCCCTTGAGCATCAGCGCGTCCTCGCCCATCAGCTCGCGGATGCGTGCCTTGTCCTCCTCGGTGGACTTGCCGGTGCCGGTGGCGACCACGTCCATACCCAGATCCTGCAAGGCGGAGACGATCGACCAGGATTTCACCCCGCCGGTATTGAGCAGCACCTTCTTGCCCGCCAGACGCGCGCGCCAAGGCTCCAGTTGTGCGTGAATCTTGGCCTCTTCGCGCGCGATCAGGGCTTCGGTGCGTGCGCTCAGATCCGGGTCATTCAGCAGGCGGGCGAAATCGCGCAGAGCCTTGGATGTATCTTCCACGCCGTAGAAGCTGCCCTCGAAGTAGGGAATGCCATGCTTCTCTTCCAGCTTGCGCGCCACATTGAGCAGCGCCTTGGCGCAGACCACCATATTGGCCTCCGCGCGGTGCATGGCCTGCACCTCGTGGAAACGCGCATCGCCGGAGAGGGTGCAGATCACGCGCAGCCCCAGCTCGTCGAACAGCGGGGCGACATGCCAGAACTCGCCGACGATGTTGTATTCGCCGATCAGGTTGATGTCGTGGATGCGGATGCCGCGCTCGGCATAGTCGCGCGCCACCTCTTCCGGCAGCGGATCCGGCTCGCGCGTGCCGATCACGTACTTGAACATGGCCTCGCCGCCGATGCGGTTGCCCAGATTCTTCGTGCCGTAGAAGCCGGCGGCGTCCACCGGCACCACCGGCACGCCCCAACGCTCGGTGGCCGCCTTGCAGGCGGCGTCCACGTCGTCGCCGATCAGCGCGGTGACGCAGGTGTTATAGACGAACACCGCCGCCGGGTTGTAGCCGTCGATGGCCTGCTTGATCGAGTGAAACAGGCGCTTCTCGCCGCGCCCCATGATCACGTCCTGCTCGGTCAGATCGGTGGTCATGCCGATCTTGTACAGCGTGGGGCCGGAGGAGCGCGTGCCGCGGTTGTTCCAGGAATTGCCCGCGCAAGCGATGGGACCGTGGATGATGTGCGCCACGTCGGCGATCGGCAGCAGGGCGATCTGCGCGCCGTCAAAGGCGCAACCGCCCGCAGAGGCTCCGGGCTTGGGGCGCGCGCAACCGGATTTCTCCTTCTTGTTGTGCGCGCAGGCCGGTTCGTTGAGCAACTCGGCGACTTCGGACGCTTTCACTTCGACACCCCGCAAGCTTGAGTCAAATAATTCCTGGCGCTTTCATCAGTCCACTGTAGCCGCGCAAATCTCGGCAACATACAGCTCGGGAAACGCCCTCTTGCCAGCAGATGAAGCAAGGCATATGCCATTCAATAACACGCTGTTTTATTTGAATATTCCAAACAAAAGCCTTGTCGTGTTTACGACAATGCCTACACGGAATACGGTCTGTCCAGCCAATGGATCAACAAGGCCGCATCACGTTCAGGCAAGTAGCTCAAACCCTGCGCCAAATCCTCGCCGATGCGCAGCGCCACCACGGTCGGCACGCCCGCCCCGGCAAGCATGTGGAAATACCAGGCCGCGCTGTAGCCGCATTTCCGGTCGAAGGCTTGCAGGGTATCGGCGCGTTGCAGGGGATCGTCCGTGAAGGAGAATTTCTCCTTGCCCGCAACGCACAGGCTGAGCGGATGCGCGCTGAGCACCGGTTGGCGAAAGCGGTCGAGATGCTCGCCCAGGGCGAATACCCAGTGCGCGCAGAAGCTTTTCGCCGCGCTGCTGGCACGCCCCCATTCCTCGACGAAACGACAGGCCGGCGGTGATTCGGGAAATTGCCCACGCATACGCGCGAGAAATTCGGCGATATCGGTGACGCGACGGAAGCGGTAATGCGCCTGACCAAGTGCAACGGGCGGTTGTTGGTGCTGTGCAGGCTCAAGAAAATCCGCCAGATCATCCGGCAGGTTTTCCGCATCCAGCAGCGCGCCCTCAAGCATCTCGCTCAGGGTTTCAATTTCCAGTTGAATGAATTGTTCGCCGCCCTGCCCGTAGCTGGCGACGAAGAAATGCGTCTGCCCGGCATAACGGCTGCGCTGCAAGCCCTGCTCAAGATACTCGTCGCACAGCAGAGCCACATCGCCGCTGCACGCCTCCCAGGCGCGCTCCATCCACTGTTCCGCGTTCTGCGCCACAGACTGTCCCTGCGCATCGAGAATGCGGCCGGGACGATGCCATCCGCCACGAGTGAGCACATGCGCAAAACGCCAGCGCGGCCAGAGTTCGCCCACCGCCTGGAGTAGAGCCTGATGGCCTTCGCTGACCGCCGTTTCGGTACAGACCCGCTCCAGAGCGAAGCGGCCTTCCTGCAGCAAGGCGCGTTTCATGCGTCGTCCCCCTCAACCTTCCAGGCGATCACCACGCCGCTGGCGACCGCTGCATCCGTCGTCAGGACGATGCAGTGCTCGCGCGTGTCCATCAGATAAAGATCAAAGCCCGGCGCCGACAGACTGGGCGGCAGGCGCGGCGGAATATCATCCTCGCTGCACTGACTGAAACGCAGCGCCGGAAACGCGGCGCGCAATTGCGCCAGCACATCCGCCGACTCGCCCAACGCGCTCACCATGCCGCATACCTCGCCCAGCAGCGCCGCATTCAGCCCCTCGCTTGTCGCGCCGCTCATGATGCGTCAGCCTCATCATCCTCATCGTCGGTACGGAAGCGCGCCAGACTGGTGGCCTCCACGCCCATGATGCGCGCCAGCCAGGGCGGGGGCTGGTGCATTGAGGCCTGAAGTTTTTCCAGCGCCTCTTGCGCCGTGCCACCGGCGGGAAACTTGATCGGGTGGACATCCACACGTACCACCTTGGCCGCGGCCGGTCCACCGATGGATTGCACATACACCACGTTGCAGTCGGCAATCAACGCCGCACGCGCGGCATTTTTATCTTCCGCTTCGTCGGCATCCAGCGCCGAACGCAGGTCGATCAGGCGTATTTCGTCGGCGCTGACCTGGTAAACCAGAAAGCGCAGACAGGAACCGAAGTGGCCGTCGAGATTCTCCGCACTGTTGGAGGCCACCGCCACGCGCAGCGAGCCGGGCATTTCGCCCGCGACATAACTCTGCGCGACGGGGAGATCGCTGCCTTCAACGCCTTCGCCCCAAAGATGGCGCACCGCCAGCTTGATGTCTTCGTTATCCATGCCCGGATCGACGATTTCATCCCCTTGCAACAAGGCTTTGATGTCGGTGACGGTGACACGCGTCAGACTTTCACTGCTGAGCGGCGTGCCAAAACGTGCGCCCAAGGCGCTCACGAAGGCGCGTACATCGACACCCGGCAGAGCTCGGGCGGCGAGCCCGACGCGCAGGGCGACATCGCGGTTGGCAATAGGCGAGTCAACGGAAGTTTCATTCATCGAAGTAGTCCTCAATTGATCGTGGTGGGGTTGATCCCACGCGACTGAGAGGGTGTTTTGGCTTGGCGGACACCTATGCCGACGGCGCGGCTTTGGATTTTTCGCCCCCTTTTGATGCCGCTGTGGGCTAACCTGCAAAAGCGGAGTAAAAGCGCCATGGATGGCGCATTTAGCCCCGTCGTGACATGGATGTCGTGTCGGGGCGACCCTGCTTTTGCAGGTTAGCCCACAGCTTGCCCGCAGGGCGGCATCAACGGGGCGTGTTCTTTTGGTTACTTTTCTTGCACGAGCAAGAAAAGTCACTCGCCCGTAACCACCTTGATTGGCAACGAAGTTTCTACGTCAAGACGGGCGAAAAAGCCCACCACCCGCTCAAGGACGGTGGCTTTGTTTCGCCCGTTTCCACGGTGCGACTTCGCACAAGGCATGTTTGATACGGGCGAGTAACTTTCTTTGCTTGCACAAAGAAAGTCACCAAAGAAATGCACCCCACTGAAGTCGCCCTACGGGCAAGCCGTGAACCGACCTGCTCCAGCCGGGTCGCCCCGACGCGCCATCCATGGCGCTTTTACCCAGCCTCCACAGGTCAATTCACGGCGACTTCAAAAGGGGAAGGAAAACCCGCCACTCGCTATCGCGAGTCCAACAACCCTCTCTCAAAAGAAAGAGAAAACGCTCCCACTTAAGCCGCGACGATGCAGCCATCCACGGGGCAGGCGACGATGCACTGCGGCTCATCGAAGTCCCCCTCGCACTCGGTGCAGGTGGCTGCGTTGATTTTGAAGATACCGCCCTTCTCGGTAATCGAATTGGTCGGGCACACCGGCTTGCAGTCGCCGCAGGATGTGCATTCCATTTGTACAATTTTCAGAGCCATGATGAGTTTGCTCCCTAAAAGGTTATTCAGCGCCGTCGAGCCGTTTGGCACGCAGGCTGATGGGTAATTTGGGTGGGGCGTCCAACGGCTCGACGTAGTAAGCGCCGCCGTTGTTGAGCTTGAGCTCGCCGCCCCATTTGTCCGCTTGGTCGAATTCGATGGACACGATTCTGTCTTCCAGATCCCGCTTGGGCAGGTAAAAGGACAGTTCGCCCTTGTTGTCACGACGGATCATGATGTTAGCCATGGTATTTTCCTTGGTGCGGAACGGGATAAGGGTCGGCCGCGCGACTCGATACGAGACGCGCAACCGACCCAGGCAGACTTAACGTACGAGGTCGTAGTTGTAGTCAGTGGTACCCATACCACGGGTATCATCGTCCAGACGCTCCAACACCGAGTTGACCAAGGTGGTGAGGATGTACATGGCGCCCTCATAACCCATGGTGGTCATGCGGTGCAGGTGGTGACGATCGAAGATCGGGAAGCCCAGGCGGATCAGAGGAACTTCAAACTCTGCGCCCTTGTAGGCGGTATCCCGCTGGATGTACTTGCCGTAGGAGTTGCCGATCAGGAAGTCCGGCTTGTTGGTGAAGCACAGGCTGCGCAGATGCCACAGGTCAGCGCCGACATGCACCTTGCAGTTCGCGCCGTAGGGGCTTTCCGCCAGCATTTTCTCCACCGCCTTGCCCCAACGCTTGTTGGCGTTGTGCGCCAGGATATGCACCGGCTCGGCGCCCAGTTCCAGCAGGAACTTGGTCATGCCCATGACGAAGTCCGGATCGCCGTAGAGAGCGAATTTCTTGCCGTGCAGCCAGGTGTGGCTGTCGGTCATCATGTCCACCAGGCGGCCGCGCTCCTTGGTGATCGACTCGGGAATCTCCTTGCCGGTCAGCTCGGAAACCTTCATCAGGAACTCGTCCGTCCACTGCAAGCCCATCGGAATGTTGAGCTTGGGCACGTCGTGCTTCCAGATGCTCTCCACGCTCTTCTTGGTCTTTTCCAGTTGCCAGGGCTGGAGCAGGATGGTGCTGATCGCGTTCGGCGCATCCTTGATCTCGGCCTGGGTGGTGCCGCCGGCATACATGCGGAAGCTGCCGTCCGCCGGGGTGTCGAGCACTTCTTCCGGATCGGAAAGCAGGGTAGCGTCCACGCCCATGTCCTTCATCATGCGCTTGATGACGCGGAAGTTGCCCAGATAGGTTTCAAAGCCCGGCACGAAGTTGAGCTTGCCATTGCTGCCGACGACCTTGTCCTCCATGTAGTTGAGCGTGAAGTAGCGCGCAATGCCTTCGAACATATTGTCCCAGCCGGTGACATGGCTGCCGACGAAGCTCGGGGTATGCGCGAAGGGTACCGGGAACTCCTGCTCAAGATGCCCGGCCTTCTTGGCGTTGTTGATAAAGGCGTTCAAGTCGTCGCCGATCACTTCCGCCATGCAGGTGGTGGACACGGCGATGATCTCCGGCTTGTACAACGCCTTGGCGTTTTCCAGGCCGTCGAACATGTTCTTCTGGCCGCCGAACACCGCCGCGTCTTCGGTCATAGAGTCGGATACGCAAGCGATCGGCTCCTTGAAATGGCGGTTGAAGTAGGTGCGGAAATAGGCCACGCAACCTTGTGAGCCATGCACGTAAGGCAGGGTCTTTTCAAAGCCCAGCGCGCAAAGCACGGCGCCGAGCGGCTGGCAGGCTTTGGCCGGGTTCACGGTCAAGGCTTCGCGTGCAAAGTTCAGCTCCTGGTATTCCTGGGTGGTCGTCCACTGGAAGACTTCGTCGATCTTCTCTTGCGGATGACGGTCTTCAAACAGATCCTGCTTGTTCTTCAGGCTGGCCTTGTAGTCGTCATCACGGAACAACGGGTAGCAAGGCTTGATGTTTTCAACAACTTGACTCATTTGTATATCCTCATTCCGCGCCGCTAATCTGCGGACACGGAAACAGATGGGAAAGTAGCCGGACGCATCAACGGCGTCCGGCCTGCACGCGTCTTATGCGGCGGCAGGTACGGCAACCTCTTCAGCCACGGCCTGACTTTCGCTCGCCACCTTCTTCGCCCAGGGCGGAGTCAGCTTGCCCCAGCAGGGGTTGTTGAGCGTCATGTCCATGTCGCGGGCGAAGATGGCGAAGCCGTCGTAGCCGTGGTACGGGCCGGAATAATCCCAGCTGTGCATCTGGCGGAAGGGAATGCCCATCTTCTGGAAGATGTACTTTTCCTTGATGCCGGAGCCGATCAGGTCGGGCTTGACCTTCTTCACGAACTCCTCGAATTCGTAACCGGTGACGTCGTCGTACAGCAGGGTGGCGTTACCCATTTCCTTGATGGTGCGATCGTAGTCGTCGTTGTGGGCGAACTCGTAGCCGGTGCCGACCACTTCCATGCCCAGGTCTTCATACGCGCCAATGACGTGACGCGGACGCAGGCCGCCGATGTAGAGCATGACGCGCTTGCCTTGCAGGCGCGGCTTGTACTTGGCTACCACAGCCGCGTATTCAGCCTTGTACTTCTCGATCACCTGCTCGCACTTCTGCTGGATGCTCTCGTCGAAGAACGCCGCGATCTTGCGCAGGGACTCCTCGATCTTGGTCGGACCGAAGAAGTTGTACTCCATCCATGGAATGCCGTACTTCTCTTCCATATGACGACTGATGTAGTTCATCGAACGGTAGCAGTGCAGCAGGTTCAAACGCGCCTTGGGCGTGTTTTCCATCTCGGCGATAGTGCCGTCGCCAGACCACTGGGCGATCACGCGCAGACCCATTTCTTCCAGCAGGATGCGGGAGGACCAAGCGTCGCCGCCGATGTTGTAGTCGCCAATGATGGCCACGTCATACGGCGTGGCTTCAAATGCGCGCGCTTCCTTCTTGCCGTCGAACACCCAGTCACGAATGGCATCGTTAGCAATGTGGTGACCCAACGACTGGGACACGCCACGGAAGCCCTCGCAGCGCACTGGCACCACGGTCTTGCCGATTTCAGCGGCGCTTCGCTTCGATACCGCTTCGATGTCGTCGCCGATCAGGCCGATCGGGCACTCGGACTGCACGGAAATCCCCTTGTGCAGAGGGAAGAGCTGCTCGATTTCGGTGATGAGCTTGGAAAGCTTCTTGTCGCCGCCGAACACGATGTCCTTCTCCTGGAAGTCGGAGGTGAAGTTCATCTCGGCAAAGGTGTTGATGCCGGTGGTGCCGACATAATAGTTACGGCGACCGGCGCGGGAATACTGGCCGCAGCCGACCGGGCCGTGGGAAATATGGATCATGTCCTTGATCGGCCCCCACACCACGCCGCGTGAACCGGCATAGGCGCAACCACGAATGGTCATCACGCCCGGCAGGGACTTGCGGTTAGAGGTAATGCATTTTTTGGACTGTTCAATGGACTGATCGTTGACCGCCAAATGCTTGGCGCGATCTTTCTTGGCTTTATCGGGATAAACCTCAAGCACCTCGGCAATGAGGGCTTCAGTCTCTTCGCGAGTTAATGCTGACATGATGATTCTCCTTGCGCGCCGCCGCCAATCCGCAGACGACGCGCCGTGGGTGGGGTCAAACGCCTGGGCGCGGAACTCAGGCGGCAGCGGCTTCAGCAGCCAGCTCGGCGGCGGTCTTGCCGACGATAGACTCGTCTTCCGCTTCCATGATGCCGAACTCCATCAACAACTCTTCCAGCTCATCCATTTCCACCGGGGTGGGGATGACCAGCTTCTTGTTGGCGATGACCTTCTGCGCCAAGGTGCGATACTCGTCGGCCTGCTTGGCCTTCGGGTCGTACTCGATCACGGTCATGCGACGGATCTCGGCGTGCTGCACCACGTTGTCACGCGGTACGAAGTGGATCATGTGCGTGCCCAGGCGTTCGGCCAGCGCCATGATCAGCTCATCTTCGCGGTCGGTGTTGCGGCTGTTGCAGATCAGGCCGGCCAGACGCACGCCGCCGGAGTTGGCGTACTTCACGATGCCCTTGGCGATGTTGTTCGCCGCATACATCGCCATCATTTCGCCGGAGCAGACGATGTAGATTTCCTGGGCCTTGTTCTCGCGGATGGGCATGGCGAAACCGCCGCATACCACGTCGCCCAGTACGTCGTAAAACACGAAGTCGAGGTCTTCGTCATACGCGCCTTCTTCTTCCAGGAAGTTGATGGCGGTGATCACGCCGCGACCGGCGCAGCCTACGCCCGGCTCAGGACCGCCGGACTCGACGCACTTCACATCGCCGTAGCCGACGTTCATGACGTCTTCCAGCTCCAGATCCTCAACGGAACCGGCTTCAGCAGCGAGCTGCATGACGCTGGTCTGCGCCTTGGAGTGCAGGATCAGACGGGTGGAGTCGGCTTTGGGGTCGCAGCCGACGATCATGACCTTCTTGCCAGCTTCAGCGAGAGCTGCAACAAGGTTTTGGGTGGTAGTAGACTTGCCGATGCCACCTTTACCGTAGATGGCGCACTGACGCAGTGCCATGATGAGTTCTCCTAGCGTTGGTGTTCAGAACCGGGGCAAACCCTGAATCAATTGACTGTCATCAATGGATTACCCTGCTCATGGCAAATGCACTGATCGTGCCAAACAAAAAAATCACCACAACATACTGATTTAATTCAATTAATTTTCATGACCACGCCCAACGCATCGCGTCTTGCTTACGACAAAGACCCCATGCCTTGTAGGTGTAGCGACATTCGAGAGCCGACAATCGCCGCCGCAAGCCCCCCTGCCCTGCCAGCGGGAGCCGTGCAGTCCTTCAACCACTGCAATCTGCCCAGTCGCCTGCTGGCTTCGCTGCTTTTCCAGCGGCATCCAGTTCAGCTAGAACTGGACGGCGTGCTCGCCCTGCACCGCAGACTGTTCGCCGAGCTGGACGCTCTCGCCGGCGACGCACAACGCGCCGAATTGTTCCGTGTCTATATGAATGCGCATTTTTGCCTGCAACACCCGGAAGAAGCGGGCGCGGGCAATCCGGCGGCGTGCGTGCGTCCACGCGCCAACTACCTGCGCATATTGCGCGGCTGGGGTTTTTCTGCGGAACAACGCGAAGGCGCGGTGCTCAAGGGCTGGGTGGAATCGCGTTTCGGCCTGCTGACGCGCTACCACGCAGAAGCGATGCCCGACAGCGAAAGTGCGGCCTACGCGCGCTTTGTCGCCCAACGCTCCGCTGGTCTGTATGGCGCGCACGCCCTCGAAGCGCAACTGGATCTGGTGTACAGCTATGTGCAATACGAACTCGCCCGCCGTTATCCGCAGCGCAGTCACTTCCTGCTTTACCGCGGCATCAACCAGCCCAAAACGCACGAGCTGCTGCAATCCGCAGCGGATGGAAGCGTGACCTTGCTGCTCAACAACCTGAGTTCCTTCACCTTGAACCGCGAACGCGCCGATGAGTTCGGCGACAGCATCATTGAAATCTGTGTGCCGCGAACCAAGGTGTTTTGCCACTACGGCCTGCTGCCCGGGCTCCTGCCCGGTGAAGATGAAATGATGGTCATCGGCGGCATGTACCTTGGCAGAGTTGTCAGCGCACGTTTGTCGTAAAAGCGACAGCCCCCGCATCGCAAAACAAAAAACCTTTTAATTTCAATAAGATAAAACTAGGCTCGATTTTTGCATACAGTCATCCAGACATTCACTGGAGACGCCATGAGCAGCCTGACCCTGGATTCCGTACCCGACTCCCTGCGCGACGCGATTCGCACCGGCAAAGTCATCCCCTGCATCGGCCCCGCAGCCCTGGACGATGTGCGTCACCGTGAAAGCGGCGCCAAAATCCCCGCCACCAGCGACGAACTGATTCTGGCTATGAACCATGGCCAGGCCATGTCGCCGCGTCTGATGTATGAGTTTCCGCGCGCCGCCATGCATATCGAGCTGAAAAGCGGGCGCAGCAAGGTCAACAGGTTCCTCACCGAAACCTATGCGCCAGATGTGTGGAGCAGCGCCGCCATGCACGAGTGGCTGTTCGCCCTGCAACCGCCGTTGATCATCGACATGAATCGTGACAGCGGGCTGCAAAGGCTCTACGCGCAGCGCGCACATACCCTGATCCTTGGCGTGGCGCGCATCGGCGGAACCCAGTTCCGCTTCAAGATCTTCAGCCACGACGGCGAAACCTACCGCGAAATCACCCAGAACGAGGTCGATCCCGCCTTGCCGGTGCTGTTCAAGCCTTTAGGCTCAGCCCTGCCCCAGGCGAACTACATCGCCTCCGATGCCGACTTCGTGGACTACATCACCGAACTGATGGGCGGTTTCGCCATCCCCGACTTTCTTAAAGCCTACCGTCAGGGCAAACGCTACGCCCTGCTCGGCTTTGAACTGGCGCGCGACACCGAACGCATGATTCTCCACGACCTGATGTTCGCCGGCGCGGGCGGCTGGGCCTTGTTGCCTGGCGAGGTCACGCGGCGCGCGCAACAGTTTTGTTCGCGACATGCGTTGGAGATCGTACCCGCAGCAGCCAGCGAACTGTACGCCGCAACATCAACGGCGGCGGCCTGAGTATTTTTTCACAGCGCACATCCCAGCGGAGGAACCTATCATGGCTCGTATCGGCATTTTTTTCGGCAGCACCACCGGCAAGACCCGCAAGGTCGCCAAGATGATCAAAAAGCGTTTTGACGACGACACCATGGCCGACCCGAAAAACATCAACAAAACCAGCGCCGACGAGCTTGCGGCGTTCAATTATCTGATCTTCGGCACGCCGACCATGGGCGAGGGGCAATTGCCCGGACTGTCCGCCGACTGCGAAGAAGAAAGCTGGGAAGAAGCCCTGCAACGCCTGGACGGCGTGGACTTCAGCGGCAAGACCGTGGCGATTTTCGGCCTGGGCGACCAGGAAACCTACCCCAACGAATTCGTGGACGGCATGATGGAGCTGCATGATTTCGTCAGCGCACGCGGCGGCAAGCTGGTCGGTTCCTGGCCGACCGAGGGCTATGAATTCAACACCTCGCAATCCGTGGTGGACGATCAGTTCGTCGGTCTGGCGCTGGATCTGGACAACCAGTCCAACCTGACCGAAGCGCGCCTGGATGGCTGGCTGAAGCGGATTGCTGCGGACTTTGGCCTACCGCTGTAGGACGGTCTCGCACTCCGTTCCGGAGTGCAAAACCGGACTCAAGGCCGCTTACGTCAATTCGGCCTGCGCCTTGGCGTACAAGGCGGGGCTTGCCGCCGCCAGCACGCTGCGCGTGTGCAGGTTCAAGGCATTCCCGTCCAGATCGGTGAACTCCCCGCCCGCCTCGCGCACAATCACGCTCAAGGCGGCAATATCGAGAATGTTCACGTCGGACTCGATCACCAGGTCGATGCGTCCGGAAGCGAGCAGGTGGTAGTGCAGGAAATCGCCATAGCCACGGGTGCGGTTGACCGTCTGGCAAATTTTGCCGAAGCCCGACCATTGCGCGGATTGCGCCAGACTCTTGATATTTCCTGCAGAAAGCGCGGCCTGGTCGAGCTGTTCAATGCCGCTGACCCGGATCGGCTTGCCGTTGAGAAAAGCGCCTTGCCCCTGCGCCGCCCAAGCCATTTCGCCGCCGTTGAACATCGGGGCATTGGATACGCCCACAATCAGTTCATCGCCATGCATCAGCGCAATCTGGGTGGAAAACATCGGGTACTGGCGTACGAAAGCCTTGGTGCCGTCGATGGGATCGACCAGCCAGGTGTAGGCGGAGTCCTTGTCGCTTTTGCCGGTTTCTTCGCCGTAAAAGCCATGCTCGGGAAAAGCGGCCTGCAACACGGCCTTAATGGCGTGTTCGGTTTCCACGTCGGCCACGGTGACCGGTGTCTGGTCTTCCTTGATCTGAACCTGGATGTTTTTTTCGTAGTAATGGCGGATCACCGCTTCGCCGGCCTGGGCGGCCTGAATGGCGGTTTTAAGTGCTGTGTCCAGTAAGGATGTTTGTTGCATAATCGGCTCGCTGACGGATCTTTTTAACTGAAGAGGAGTTGAACATGTACCTTAAAGACAAGGCAAGTGGCGACGCTGTGGAAATCCTGGATGTTGAAGGTCTTTTTAACCCGAATCACAACGAGGTCTCGGGTCGCCTGCACGCCGGCGAAGAAATGCAGGAGCCTGAAATCTTCGCCAAAAGCGCGCTGAGCTTTCTTTCCGATGAGCCCTTGCCGCGCTGCTGGGTGGATGTGCACTGGCGCGGCATTTGAGCAAGCGTTCTACTCGCCGAACCTGAACAGGCGGCGCGCATTTTCAAAAGTGCGCGCCGCCGTTTCTTCCAGCGTCCAGCCGCGCAGGGCGGCCAGTTGCTCGGCGACATGGCGCACGTAAAGCGGGATATTCGGCTTGCCGCGCTTGGGCACGGGAGCGAGATAGGGCGAATCGGTCTCGATCAGCAAGCGATCGGCGGGAATCTGTTTGGCCACTTCGCGCAGTTCAGCCGCGCTCTTGTAGGTGAGCACGCCGGAAAACGAGATGTAAAACCCCAGATCCAGGGCGCGTTTGGCGCTCGCCCAATCCTCGACGAAGCAGTGCATGACGCCGCCGCAGTCGCGTGCACCCTGCTCTTCAAGCACGCGCAGGGTGTCGTCCTTCGACTCGCGGGTATGAATGATCAGAGGCTTGTTCAGCTGACGAGCGGCCTCGATATGGGTGATGAAACGCTCGATCTGCCAGGCCGCACCGGGTTTGGTGCGATAGTAATCCAGACCGGTTTCACCGATAGCGAGCACGCGGGGATGCTGCCCAAGTTCGATCAGTTGCTCCAGGGTCGGCGAACATGCGGGATCTTCATTGGGATGCACGCCAACGCTGACGGCAATGTCCGCATAGGGTTCCACCAGGGCGCACATGGCAGGGTAGCTTTGCAGGTCAATCGCCACGCAGAGCATCCAGCCAAGCTCGGCGGCGCGCGCAGCCTGCATAAACTGGGCGAAATCGCCCTGCCACGGCGCAAGGTCGATACAGTCGAGATGGCAGTGAGTGTCGCTAAGCTGCATGGGATCGATCAGATGGTGTAGGTACGCTGCTCGCTGTGCAGGCTGCCGGCAAGGTAGTTTTCAATCTTTGCGCGCGTCATGCCGTTGTCGGCTTCAAGAAATTGCACGCCGGCCCCAGCCGGTCGCCCGCCTTGTGCGCCGGGAGGGTTGATCCAGACCACTCTGGCGGCGACGCGCGCCTTTTCCGGATTGTTCATCATGCTCAGCACCAGGAAAATCTCCTGCCCCATGCGCAGACGAGTCTGCCCGGGCAAGAACATGCCGCCGTTCTTCAAAAACGGCATGTAGGAGGCGTAAAGGGTCGCCTTGTCGGGAATATTGTGCTGCACAATGCCGGATGTAGTGGTCATGCGTGGCCTCCTGGGTAAACGCTGTTTTATTCCATCCATAGAATAAAACAGCAAGCCTCGTTGCGGTTCACGCCCGCAACGGTCTTCACGAATCAATGGCTTACGCCATTGTTCGTGTTAGGGCATCCTGCCCCAAGCGGGAAACGCTGACTCAATCAGTATTTCCCTAGACTTTGAAAACGAAGCAGGTGCTCCTCGATGAGGAGCTCCTTGTTGAGCGTGTGGTTGATCAGGCGGCTGGCTTCAAGCGCCTCATCATACAGGGCGAACAGGCTGCGCGTATGCAGCCGTCGCGCCAGGGGCGCGAGCACGTCGGCAAAATCGCGGTTGACCAGGTTCAGCCCGGCCTGATTGGGCGCGGCAAAATGCAGGCGAATCAGATCGACCAGCAGCAGGCGGCTCCAGTGCAGCAGCATCGGCCAGCTGTTTTTGTCCTGTGCGGCGGCCACGGCCAGCGGATTGCCGCCGCTGCGCAGCAGATGCAACAGCGACTCCAGCCAGCGCTTGCGCTCGGCCAGACGCTCCGGCTCGGCCAACTCCAGCGCCAGCAAGGGGCGTCCCTCGGCCAGATCCAGCAGGCGCGCCGGGTCTTCGCCCGCCAGTTGCGGCTGCTGCGCCAGCCAGTCCAGGGCGGCGCGGCGCTCCGCCAGCGGCACTTGCCAGCGCTGGCAACGGCTGCGGATGGTGATCGGCAGGCGCGCCGGATGGGAAGTCACCAGAATCATCAGCGTGCCTGCAGGCGGCTCCTCCAGGGTTTTCAGCAGACTGTTGGCCGCCGCCGTGTTCATTGCATCCGCCGGGTCGATGATGCCGACCCGCCCGCGCCGCATGGCGCTGCTCAGGTACAGGCTGGCGCAGAAGTCGCGCACGGCATCGACCTTGATATCGCGCGCCTTGCTGTCCTTGCCCTTGCTTTCCCTGTTTTTATTTTCCTGGCTTTTGCCTTCCTCGCTCTTGTCGCCCGCCGCCCCGTCCTTCTCATCCTTGTCCTTGGGTTCCAGCAGGCTGAAATCCGGATGCGCCCCGGCAAGAAATGGGCGACAGGACGCGCAATGACCGCACGCCTGCCCATCGGCCAGAGGTTGCAGACACAGGCTGGCCTGCGCCAGACGCATGGCCAGTTGATGTTGCCCCAAGCCCGGCTCGCCGCTCAATAGCAAGGCATGCGGCACCCGGCCTTGCTGACGCAGGGACTGAAAACGGGCGAACTCCTCATGCAACCAGGGGTAAAGCGGCGTGTTCATGCCTGGTTCCAGCAAACGGCGAAGAAGCGCTCGACTGCGGCAAGCATCTCGTTTTGCACGCTGGCTTGCTCTTGCGCTGCATCCAAAACCGCGAAACGATCCGCATGTTGCGCCGCCTGCGCCAAAAACCCGGCGCGCACGCGCTCAAAAAATGGACGACCTTCCTGCTCGATGCGATCTTCCGGCTCGCCCCGGCCACGCATACGCGCCAGACCGACATCCACCGGTGTATCGAACAACAGGGTCAGATCCGGGCGCAGATCATCCTGCACAAAGTTTTCCAGCCAGGCGATGTCCGCGCTGTCCAGCCCGCGTCCCGCGCCCTGATAAGCATAGGACGAGCTGGTGAAACGATCGGAAATCACCCAGCTTCCCGCCTCCAGCGCCGGGCGGATGACTTGCGCCACATGCTGCGCGCGCATGGCGAACATCATCAACAACTCGGCTTTCAGCTCCATGCCCGCATACACCGGATCAAGCAGCACGAAGCGCAACGCCTCGCCCAAGGGCGTGCCGCCCGGTTCGCGGGTACGCAGCACATTCAGCCCCCTCCCTTCCAGCATGGAATGCAAAGCCTGCAAATTGCTGGATTTGCCTGCGCCCTCGCCGCCTTCCAGTACGATGAAACGTCCACGCTGCATAGTCAGTTTTTTCCTGAGATATATCGCCGCACGGCGCGATTATGCGCGTCCAGCGTTGAGGAGAACACATGTCCGCCCTTGCCGTCGGCGACAAAGTACAAGGCATCGGTTTTTTCCGGGTGCAGCGCCGCTTGCAGCGCCGCCCTGGACGGCAGGGCGATCGGCGTGGGCGGCAGGCCGCTGCGCGTGTAGGTGTTCCACGGCGTATCGCGCTCCAGATCCCGGCGGCGCAGATCACCGTCAAAGGCTGCGCCAAGGCCATAGATCACCGTGGGATCGGTTTGCAGCTTCATGCCCTTGCGCAGGCGATTGAGGAACACTCCGGCGATTTTGGCGCGCTCGCTGGCCAAGGCGGTTTCCTTTTCCACGATGGAGGCAAGGATCAGCGCCTCCTGCGGCGATTGCAGGGGCAATCCCGGCTCACGCGCCTCCCACAGTTCCTGCAAGGTTTGGCGCATGGCCTGATGGGCGCGCTTGAGGATGGAAATATCGGTATCGCCACGGCTGAATACATAGGTTTCCGGCATGAAACGCCCTTCAGCCGCCACATCCTTTTCACCCAGCGCCGCCATGAGTTCACGTGAAGACCAGGCAAACCCGTCCTGCGCCAGCGCCGGATGCTGCGCCAGTACGTCCCGCGCCTGCTCCAGGGTCATGCCCTCGACCAGGGTGACCTTGTGCTGAATGCCCTGCCCGCTGGCCAGAAGAGCCAGCAAGCCTTGCGGCGTGATTCCCGGTTGAAGAAGGTACTCGCCGGCGCGCAAGCGCCCGGCATTGGCGTCCAGCCGCGCCAGAACGCGCCAGCGCCAGCGATCCCAGTCCGACAAGGCAAGCGGTGCGGCCAGATCGTCCAGCAATTCATGCAGGCGTGCGCCACGTGCAAGCTCAATGCAGACCGGCTCGGCAAGCGGCACAGGGGTCTGCGCAAAGCGCTGCACATCGTTGTGAACCGCCCACACCGCCAGCCCGGCGAGCGCGAGCAGGCTGCTCAACAACAAGACCAAACGCGCCCAGAACACCTTGCCTAACCAGGTCATGCCGCACCTCGCAAAACATCGTGCACGGCATGCTGCACAGCCTGGGTCAACACGCCCGGCGGCCAGACGCGCAAGCCGCGCAACGCCTGCACTGCACGAATGCCGTGCAGGCTGTTGGTGAGGAAGATTTCATCCGCCGCCAGCACATCGTCCAGGCGCAGGCGCGTTTCCTGCAACTCCACGCCCATGCGCGCAGCGCAGGCCATGACTTGCGCGCGCATCACCCCTGCCACGCCGCATTGATCCAAGATGGGAGTAAGCAGAACGCCATCCTTGCACAGGAAAACATTGCTGGCCGTGGCCTCGATCAACTCCCCTTCGCTATCCAACAGCAAGCCTTCGGCGATGCCTTCATCCTGCCACTCAGCGCGCGCCAGCACATATTCCAGACGATTCAAATGCTTGATGCCCGCCAAGCGCGGTTGACGCCCCAGAGGCAGCTCACACAGGCGCAGCTCGATGGCCGGCGACGCATCCAGCGGCGGAAGGGCTTGCGGGTAACGCAGCAAAATCAGCGTGGGCGACTGGGTTGCGGGCGGGGCGTAACCGCGCCCGCCGCCGCCCCGGGTGAGGATCAGCTTGAGTACGCCCTCGCCCAAGGCGCTGGCTGTGGCATTCAGCTGCGCCTCCAGTTCAGCCGGCTCTGGCGGGGAGATCGCCAGTCGTTCCGCCCCCCAGGCCAGACGCTGCATATGGCGCGGCAGCAGGCGCACCCGGCCATGCTGCACCGCCATGGTTTCAAATAGCCCGTCGCCATAGTGCAAGCCGCGATCGCTCAGCGCCAAAGACTGCGCAAACATCATGCCTCCAGCCCCAGCGCCCGCAACAGGCCGCGCGCCTTGGCACGGGTCTCCAGCAACTCCTCCTCCGCCACCGAATCGGCCACGATGCCCGCTCCGGCGCGCAGGGTGAAATCCCTGTCCGCCAGTTGCAGGGTGCGAATCAGGATATTGCTGTCCAGCGAGCCGTCACGATTCAAATAGCCGAGGCTGCCGGTATATGCCTGACGCGACACGCCCTCCAGCTCGGCCAGAATCTGCATGCAACGCACCTTGGGGCAGCCGGTGATCGTGCCGCCGGGAAACAGCGCCGCCAGCACCTGCCCTGGCGTGATTTCCGCGCGCAGCCTGGCGCGCACATTGGACACGATGTGATGCACATGACGATAGCTTTCGATCGCCATGCATTCATCCACCTGCACCGTGCCGGGCAGCGCCACGCGCCCAAGATCGTTGCGCTCCAAGTCCAGCAGCATGATGTGCTCGGCACGTTCCTTGGGGTGGATGATGAGTTCGGCTTTCAGCGCGGCGTCTTCGCTTGCATCCTTTCCGCGTCGGCGCGTACCGGCGATGGGACGGGTCTGGATCACGCCGTGGCGCGAGGACACCAGACGTTCCGGCGAGCTGGAGATGATTGCCTGGCCGTCGATATGCGCCAGCGCGGCGAACGGGCCGGGATTGTTCTGCGCCAGGCGGGAAAACAGCAGGGAGGCTTGCGGCGCATCTGCAAAACGCCCGCGCCAGGCGCGCGAAAGATTGGCCTGAAAAATATCCCCGGCCAGAATGTAATCACGAATGCGTTGCACACCTTGCAGAAAGATTTCTGCATCATCTTCCTGCAACTCGAATGCGGGCAGCGCATCGGCAAGCGCCTGCGTTTCGGGCAGGGCTTCGAGTTGGGCGATGTCCTCAGCGCATTGCGGCCAATAGCGCGCCTGATCGCCCTCTTCCACCCACCAGGCGACGCCCTCCTCATGATCGAAAATCAGCGCCGCCGGGCAGCGTTCGGCATAGGCCACCGGCAAGGCCGGCACATCGACGGCGGCTGCGACAGGCATGTTGACGCTTGGCTCAATGGCATGCGCAAACTCATAGCCCAGATAAAAAAACCAGCCGCCGTGAAAAGGCAGTCCGCAGGTACGCTCCGCGCTCAACTCAGCGATACGCTCGCTCCGCCACCAGCGGTCGAGTTCCTGCAAGAAATCCGCAGCGCAGGGCGCGTCGTCGCGCCGACATTCCCGCCCATCAAAACGCAGACGCGACTGGGGAAAGGCGCAAAGAATGTCGTAACGCCCCTGCGCCGTACCGTGCGCCGAGGAGGCCAATAAGTGAGGATAACGCTGCGGATGGGCGCGTTGCAGCGCGAGAAAATCAGGCGCGCACGCCAGGCGCTGCAGAAACAATCCGCCCACAGGCGCAGCCTGGGTCATGCAAAACGCCGGAAAACCAGAGTGCCGTTGGTGCCGCCAAAACCAAAGGAGTTGGACAAGACGCACTCCATGTTCATTTCGCGGGCATGGTGCGGCACATAATCCAGATCACAGCCTTCGCCCGTCTGGTCGAGATTGATGGTGGGCGGCGCGACCTGATCGCGCAGGGCGAGAATGCTGAAAATCGCTTCCACGCCGCCCGCCGCCCCCAGCAAATGCCCGGTCATCGACTTGGTGGAACTCATCGCCAGCCTTGCGGCATGCTCGCCGAATGCCAGTTTGACCGCGTCGGTTTCCGCACGATCGCCAGCGGGAGTCGAGGTGCCATGGGCATTGATGTACTGCACGTCCTCAGGATTGAGTCTGGCATCGCGCAACGCGGCCTGCATGCAACGACGCGCGCCGTCGCCCCCCGGCGCGGGCAGGGTCATGTGATAGGCGTCCCCGCTCATGCCGAAACCGATCAACTCGGCGTAAATCCTGGCGCCGCGCGCCCGAGCGCGTTCATAATCCTCCAGCACCAGCATGCCCGCGCCCTCGCCGAGCACAAAGCCATCGCGCTCGGCATCCCAAGGGCGGCTGGCCTTTTGCGGCTCGTCGTTGCGCGTGGACAAGGCGCGCGCCGCGGCGAAACCGCCGATGCCCAGTTCGCAGGTCGCCATTTCCGCGCCGCCGGCGATCATCACCTGGGCATCGCCGTAGGCGATCATGCGCGCCGCCTCGCCGATGTTGTGCGTCGCCGAAGTGCAGGCGGAGACGATGGCGATATTCGGCCCGGTAAAACCGTAGCGAATGGCCAGATTGCCCGCCACCATGTTCACGATGCAGGCCGGAACGAAAAACGGCGAAATCTTGCGCGCACCGCCGTCCAGAAATGCGTCGCGCGTGCGCTCGATGCCCGGCAAACCGCCGATGCCCGAGCCGATCGCCACCCCGATCCGCTCGGCATCAGCCTCGTTCGCGCCTAGCCCCGCGTCTTCAATCGCCTGAATCGCCGCCGCCATGCCGTAATGGATGAAAGGATCCATTTTTTTCACGTCTTTGGCGGGCAGCCAGTCTTCCGCACGAAAATCCTTCACTTCGGCGGCAATCTGCACCGGCAGCGCAGAAGCATCAAAAGCGCTTACCCGGCCTACGCCGCTCTTGCCGGCCAGGACGGCTTCCCATGCGTCCGCCACCGTGTTACCTACAGGCGAGATGATTCCAAGACCGGTGACAACGACACGACGCTTATTCAACGCAATAACCTCGACAATGAACGAAAAAAAAACCTGGCATTGCAAGAATGTCAGGGTTTTTGAGTTCGTTAAAGACGTTTACGAACAGCTCGATCCTAAACGACCAAACCCAAGCGGCGGCCAGGATTAAGCCTGGTGAGCCTTGATGAAATCAACAGCCTGCTGAACAGTGGTGATTTTTTCAGCGTCTTCGTCAGGAATTTCACACTCGAATTCTTCCTCAAGCGCCATGACCAGCTCAACGGTGTCGAGGGAGTCCGCGCCAAGATCATCCACGAAAGAAGCATCAACAGTGACGTCTTCTTCTTTAACGCCAAGCTGTTCTACAACAATCTTCTTGACGCGTTCTTCAATGCTACTCATTAGATAACCTCGTTTGAGATAGGGGTGGAGTCAAAGTTCGGGGGGGATTGTAGTGAAATCCGTGGAACCAATCCACCCTCTATATGTCTTTTTTGTGAAAAAAGGTTTATGCCATATACATGCCACCATTGACATGCAGCGTCTCACCCGTGATGTAACCCGCGTGCGGGGAAGCCAAAAAACCCACGGCATGGGCGATTTCGCTCACCTGCCCCAGGCGCGCGCAGGGCACCTGACTCAGCATGTCCTGCTTGTGCTCCTCGGACAACTCGCGGGTCATGTCGGTGTCGATAAAGCCCGGAGCGACCACGTTGACCGTCACTCCGCGACTGCCGACTTCACGCGCCAGCGACTTGGAAAAGCCGATGATCCCGGCCTTGGCCGCCGCATAATTCGTTTGCCCGGCATTGCCCATCACCCCGACCACCGAAGCGATGCTGATGATACGTCCATGGCGCGCCTTCATCATGCCGCGCAACACCGCCTTGGACAGGCGATACACCGAGGTCAGGTTGGTCTGGATGATCGCGTCCCAATCCTCGTCCTTCATGCGCATCAGCAAGGTGTCGCGCGTGATGCCGGCATTGTTGACCAGGATGCTCGGCGCGCCGAAGCGCGATTCCACCGCCTGTAAAACCGCATCAACGCTGGCGGGATCGGTTACATCCAGCTTCATGCCCTCGCCCGTCAGACCCTTGGCGGCCAGCTTGGCGCCGATGGCTGCGGCGCCCGCTTCCGAAGTCGCCGTACCGACGACTCTTGCGCCACGCGCGGCCAGTTCATGCAAAATCGCCTCGCCGATGCCGCGCGAAGCCCCCGTGACCAGCACGATTTCATTTACCAATTCATTGTTCATGACTCAAACCTCATTCAAACCTTGTCGACGATCTTGATCAACGGATGCAGCGCAAGAAAAAATCGAGCGAAAAAGCGGAGCATAGACAAACTATGTGAGCATTTTGAGCGCGATTTTTACGTAGCGATGCGCCGTTCAGCGAGATCGTTAACCGACTTTCAAAACTTGCATCGCCTGCGCCAGGGATACCTCATCCAGCACAGGGTAAGCCGCCAACGCCTTGTCGATACGCTTGCTCAACCCGGCAAGCACCTTGCCCGGACCGAATTCAAGCACGGCCTGGGCGCCACGCGCCTGCATGGCGCGCACGCTGTCCACCCACAACACCGGGCGATACAACTGGCTGACCAGGGCTGCGCGCAGGGCGTCCGGTTCGACGTGTTCCGCGGCGTCCACGTTATGGACCACGGGAATCTGCGGACGACGAATCTCCACGTCCTCCAGCACCTTGGCCATTTGCATGGCGGCATCGCGCATCAAGGACGAATGCGAGGGGACGCTGACCGGCAAGGGCAGGACGCGCTTGGCGCCTTTGTCCTGCAACAGGAGCGTGGCGCGCGCCACCGCCGCTGCACTGCCCGCAATCACCACCTGCCCCGGACTGTTGAAATTCACGGCCTCGACGATTTCATCACCTTGGGCTTCAGCGCACACGGCCATCACCACGGCATCATCCAGTCCAAGCACAGCCGCCATGGCGCCCGCACCCAAAGGTACGGCCTGCTGCATCAAACGACCGCGCTCGGCCACGACGCGCACCGCATCGCTGAACTCCATCGCTCCGGCGCAAACCAGCGCCGTGTACTCCCCCAGGCTATGTCCAGCCATGCACAACGGAGTCGCGCCGCCGACCGCCTGCCACACCCGCCACGCAGCCACCCCGGCAGTCAGCATGAGCGGCTGAGTGATTTCCGTGCGATTGATCTCGCTCTCGGGTCCGTCGCAGGCCAGCGCCCACAAATCGAATTCCCCCAAAGCCCCCTCCAAGGCACGGGAGGCTTCGGCAAAAGTCGCTTCCACCAGCGCCTGACGTTCTCCCCAGCCGCCCATCATGCCCACGGACTGCGAACCCTGCCCCGGAAATACCGCCGCAAAAGGAATCTGCATCGTTTTATCCTTAACCCATCATCAAAGCCCGCCATGCTAGCACAATGAATCATGAGCAAGGACGAATAGGCTTGCCCAAAGCCAGGCCTTGCAGGATAATCCGCGCTTTCCTGAAATCACCACAAGATATTGAATGTCCAAAGAAGATTACATCGAGATGCAGGGCACTGTGCTCGACACCCTCCCCAACACCATGTTCCGCGTCGAACTTGAAAACGGCCATGTGGTGATCTGCCATATTTCAGGACGCATGCGCAAGAACTACATCAAGATCCTCACCGGCGACAAAGTCACCGTGCAGCTCACGCCCTACGACCTGACCAAGGGTCGCATCTCCTTCCGCTCGAAATAAGAGAGCGCCCTGCACAATACAGCCCCGACTGGCCTATGCACCGGGGCTTTGCTCTGCTGCTTTATCCATCATTTCTAAAAAACTCTGGTAACGGCGCGGTGTGATGCTGCCTTGCGCCACGGCTTGTTTGACTGCGCAAGCCGGCTCAGCCCGGTGACTGCAATTGGCGAAGCGGCAATGCTGTCCCGCATTTTCGATCTCGGCAAAACCGCGTCGCACAGCTTCGCGGCTGATGTCCCACACGCCAAAGTCGCGCACGCCGGGGGCATCGACCACATCGCCGCCACTCGGCAAGTGATACAAGGTGCTGGTGCGCGTGGTGTGGCGGCCTTCCTGGCTGTGTTCGGATATCTCGCCGACCAGAATCTCTACATCCTCGGGCATGAGCGCGGCGACAATTGACGACTTGCCCACCCCGGAAAGACCGACAAACAGGCTTTGATGTCCCTGCAAACGTGCGCGCAAAGCCTCCATCCCTTCACCGCTGTGCGCACTGACCTCCAGAATCGCTGCGCCGCTGGCCGCCCATTCGGCGACGAAAACGCGCATGGCCTCGCGCCCGTTTTCGTCCAGCATGTCCACCTTGTTCATCAGCAGGATGGGTTCGGCGGGTAGATCCAGCGCAGCCACGATCGCACGGTCAATCACGCTGGCGTTCGGCTCCGGCAGGGGGGCAAGGGTAATCAGCACCTGGTCAATATTCGCCGCCATCAGACGCGGCTTGCCCAGAGTGTCCGGGCGAATCAGCAGGGAGCGACGCGCTTCGACAAACTCCACCGAACCGCGCCCATCGGCATTTTGTCGCCAGCGCACGCAGTCCCCCGTGGCCACCGCCCCCAGGGTTTGCTTCACCGTGCAGGCATGACGCTCGCCGCTTGCCAGATCCTCAAGCATCACCTGCTTGCCGTGATGCGCTACCACAAGGCCGGGACGCAAGTCCGAGCTATCGGCATCACGCGCATGGCGTTGCTCGATATTGCGGCGTTGCTGCTCGTTCAGACGACGTTTGGCCATCGTTTACTGCAACAAGAACATACTGGCCAGGCCAAGAAAAATGAAAAAGCCGCCCGAATCGGTAATGGCGGTGATCAACACGCTCGACCCCAGAGCCGGGTCGCGTCCCATGCGTGCGCGCATGATGGGAATGCTCACCGCCATCACTGCCGCCAGCAGGAAGTTCAGCGTCACCGCCAGCATCATCACCCCGCCCAAGGGTAAGTCCTTGTACATCACGAAGGTGATACCGGCCAGTGCGGCTCCCCACATCACGCCGTTCATCAGCGCCAAGCTGACCTCTTTGATGTACAGCTTGCGCACATCCGTCGCATTCAAAGGATGATTCGCCAGAGCGCGCACGATCATGGTGATTGTCTGGTTGCCGACATTGCCGCCCATGCCGGCCACAATCGGCATCAGTGCGGCCAGCGCCACCAGTTTTTCAATCGTGCCTTCAAACATGCCGATCACGCTGGACGCGACCAAGGCTGTCACCAGGTTCACCCCCAGCCACGGCGCGCGGTTTTTCAGGCTATTGGTGAGCGGCGCGAAAATATCTTCTTCCTCGCGCAGACCGCCCTGACTCAGTTGCTCCTGCTCCTGGCGTTCCTTGATGAAGTCCACCACCGCATCCACTGTCAGCCGCCCCAGTACGACATCGTTCTCATCCACCACCGGCGCACTGACCAGGTCGTAACGCTCAAAGGCTTCGGCTGCGTCCAACAGCTTGCCATCGGCAGTGAAACGCTTGGGCGAGGCCTGCATGATGCCGCCGATTTCATCTTCCGGTTGCGAGACCAGCAGGGTTTTCAGCGGCAAGACGCCGCGCAGGCGCTCGTCACGATCGACGACGAACAACTGATCGGTTTGATCCGGCAACTCCTTCAGACGGCGCAAATAGCGCAAGACCACTTCCACGCTCACATCTTCACGCACATTGACCATTTCAAAGTCCATGCGCGCGCCCACGGTATTTTCCGGGTAGGACAAGGCCAGACGCAGCTGCTCGCGCTCTGCGGGATCCAGCGTTTTGTAGATGCCCTGCACCGCCTCATCCGGCAGATCGGGGGCAAGGTCGGCGATCTCGTCGGCATCCAGCTGCTCCGTCGCCGCGACCAGCTCGTGGGTATCCATCGCCTCGATCAGCGATTCGCGCACGGCATCCGAGGTTTCCAGCAGAACCTCGCCGTCCATGTCCGACTTGACCAGGTCCCAGACCAGCAGACGATCCCTGAGCGGCAACATTTCCAGAATGCGCGCCACATCCGCCGGGTGAATCTTCGCCAGCTTGGCTTCCAGCGCCACCAGGTGTTGCTTGTGCACCATGTTTTCCACGATGGTGCTGCGCTCGTCGGCGGCATCCTCCCGCGCCACCAGCTGCTCAACCAAGCGCTGACGTTCGAGCAGCTCGTGAATCTGGCTCACCCACTCACGTATATGTTCTGCGCTGTGTTGCTGCTCGCTCATGATCCGAACATCCTGCTAAAGTGGCCGCCATCTTAGCAGGAGCCCGCTCTATTTTTCGGAATCCCAACCCCAAGGAATCACCGCATGCAAAACCGCCTGATCTGGATTGACCTGGAAATGACCGGCCTGGAGCCGGAACGCGATGTCATCATCGAAATCGCCACCCTGGTGACCGATGAGCAACTCAATATCCTGGCCGAAGGTCCTGTGCTGGCCATACATCAAACGCAAAGCGTGCTGGCCGGCATGGACGAGTGGAACCAGCAGCATCACGGCGCATCCGGCCTGCTGGATCGCGTGCGCGCAAGCGAACACGATATGGCCGCTGCCGAACGGCTTACGCTCGATTTTCTCAAACAGTGGAGCGACAAGCGCAGCTCGCCGATGTGCGGCAACAGCATTTGTCAGGATCGCCGCTTCCTCGCTCGCCACATGCCCCAGCTGGAAGCCTTTTTCCACTACCGCAACCTGGACGTGAGCACGCTCAAGGAGTTGGCGCGTCGCTGGTATGCCGATGCGCCCAAGTTCGAGAAGGCCGGTACGCATCGAGCGCTGGACGATATTCGCGCTTCGCTGGAGGAGTTGCGTTATTACCGGGAAACCATTTTGCGTTGATTGCCCCGCTGCGCCCGCAGTGAGCGGACTTGGGTATTGCCATCTCCCTGGCAAGCTCGCCGTGCGCTCAGCGAAACGACCCGCTCCCTATTTTTCATCCGACCCATTCAATGGCGAGATCGCAGACAGGCTCCGACAAACAAGCTTCCTGACGACGGGCAGGCTCGCCCCTTCTCCCCCTAAAACAAGGAGATCAGGCTCTGATCTCCCAAAGCATATCCACCACGCCACGGCGCATGTCAGTTCCCCGCCCCCATGCCCGTCATCACACCCGGATCGATCAGCTGACCGTTGATGGTGACCCTGCCTTGGGCATAGCTGATGCTGGTCGAAAGCTGACCGTTGTTGTTCAGCACATACCCGGACTGCAGCAGCGCGGGGAGCATTTCAGCCTGTTCTTCACTCAGGTTTGCCATGAGCAGAGCTTGCGGGAGGGCAAGCTGGGCATTGGCTTCAACCACCGAAGCCAAGCCCATCAAAATGACGGGATTTTCCATGGCCACGCCCAGATCGCCTACATTGGCGTTGGGTAACTTGACCACGGCGCTCGCCTTGATGTCGCCTTCGGGCGTGCTCACCCCCAGTTGTTCGATGGCGATTTCCGGGCTGTTTTCCAGCAGTTTTTGCAGCGCGGGCAGCATGGGTTTGAGTGCGGCATTCGCGTCCTGCCCACCGCTCTGTGCACGCGAAACGCGGTCAAGTTCGACCAGAGCCTGCGCTTGCAGATGGCGCAAGGCAAGCTCGAAACGGGCGTTTTTCAGGCTTTGCGCTCCCACGCGCATGTCGTCGATGGCATAGCCGACCTGAATATCGACAAATCCGTTCTGGTGACGGACATCCGATTCAGCGCGCAGGTTTTGCATGTGCACCGGCTCACGCGCCTCGCTTACGCCTTGCATATCAAGGGTTTGCAGGGTCAGCTTGATCGGCCCGGTGTACAGATCGGGCAGTTCGGCGCTTACCCGGCTCTGTGTGCCTTCAAGATTCAGCTTGTCCAGTTCGATGCGGCTCTGTACGGGGTCATTCGAGCGCAGCTTGAAGAAAGGCACGCCGCCCTGCATCTGCCAGACGCTCTGGTCGAGGTTGAAGTCGATATCAAGCTGCAAACCGCCCGATGCAAGCTGCAGCTGGCCGTCCACCTGACCTTCCACCGGCGGGCTGCGCAACTGCTCGCGCCCTGCGCCGGAAAAGTCCAGCTGGGAACTGACGGTGAGCGGCGGCTGGTTGTTGAACAGGTTTTTGATCAGCGCGTTATCGACATGCAGCTCCGTATGCGCGCGCGCCATGCCGATGGCGGCAAAGCCGGGCAAAGGGCCATGCTGGATGTCGCTGTGCAGGGTAAAACGCGGCGGCTTCTGGTTTTCTGCAAGCTCGCCCAGCAGTTCAGGGCGAATTTCCAGCGTGGCCGTGTCCTTGCTGCTGAAAATGCCGCGCTCGGTTTTACGCTCAACCAGACGCACGAATTCATTGTGCTCCAGTTGGGCATATTGTTCGGTCAGCAGGCTTTCAATCTGGCCGCCAATCACCCAGCTTGCGGCGGGATAGGCGATGACCGGGACAGCGACAAGCAGGGCGAGAACGGATTTGTTCATAATGGCGACCTAGAGGAGTGAGATTGGGCGAGTTTAGCCTGTCCATGCGCCGCCAATATGAACTTTCTGCCGAGCTTATGCCGCAGGGCTCTTCAGCATGGCCTGCGCTACCGCCTCGGCCACGCGAATGCCATCCACGCCCGCCGACAGAATGCCGCCCGCATACCCCGCGCCTTCGCCCGCCGGGTAGAGACCGCGCACGTTCAGGCTTTGCAAATCGTCGCCGCGTGTGATGCGTATCGGCGATGAGGTGCGGGTTTCCACCCCGGTCAACACCGCATCACGCATGGCAAAGCCTTTGATCTGCCTGTCAAATTCTGGCAAGGCTTCGCGCATGGCGTTGATGGCATAGTCGGGCAGGCTGGGCTGCAAATCCGTCCAATGCACGCCCGGTTTGTAGGAAGGCTCGACCTCGCCCACGCCGCTTGAAGCCACGCCCTGCAAAAAATCGCCGACCAACTGCGCGGGAGCCAGGTAAGCGCCGCCGCCCAGCTCATAGGCGCGTGATTCAAGCTGGCGCTGCAAGGCCACACCCGCAAGTACGTCACCGGGATAATCCGCAGGCGTAATGCCCACCACCATACCCGCATTGGCATTGCGCTCATCCCGCGAATACTGGCTCATGCCATTGGTCACCACCCGCCCCTCTTCCGAGGTGGCCGCCACCACCGTGCCGCCGGGACACATGCAAAAGCTGTACACCGCACGGCCATTGCGAGCGTGATGCACCAGCTTGTAATCCGCCGCACCGAGCAGCTTGTTGCCCGCGTTCACGCCCAATCGCGCCCGATCAATCAAGGATTGCGGATGTTCGATACGAAAACCGATGGAAAACGGCTTGGCCTCCATGAACACGCCGCGCCGATGCAGCATCTCGAACGTATCCCGCGCACTATGCCCAAGCGCCAGAATCACATGGTCGCTGCGCAAGGTCTCGCCACTGGCAAGCGTCACGCCGCGCATCTGGCCGTGCTCGATCAGCACATCATCCACCCGCTGCTGGAAACGCACCTCGCCGCCCAGGCGGATGATCTCCTCGCGCATGGTTTCCACCACGCCCACCAGGCGGAACGTGCCGATATGCGGCTTGGCGATCCAGGCGATTTCTTCCGGCGCACCGGCCTTGATGAACTCGGCAATCACCTTGCGCCCGTAGTGCTTGGGGTCTTTGATCTGGCTGTAGAGCTTGCCGTCGGAAAACGTACCCGCCCCGCCCTCGCCGAATTGCACATTCGACTCCGGATTCAGCTCCGACTTGCGCCACAAGCCCCAGGTATCCTTGGTGCGCTCGCGCACCGCCTTGCCGCGCTCCAGCACAATTGGCCTGAACCCCATTTGCGCCAGAATCAGCGCAGCAAAAATGCCGCAGGGGCCAAAACCGACCACAATCGGGCGTCGCTCAAGATTTTCCGGCGCATGACCCACCTGGCGATAAGTCATATCCGGCGCAAGGCCAATGTGCCGATCCTTCGCGCAACGCTGCAAAACAGCCGCCTCATCCGCCAGCTCGACATCCACCGCATAAATCAGCAGCAAGTCATTTTTCTTGCGCGCATCATGGCTGCGCTTGAAGATCGTAAAGCCCAAAAGCTCGTCTTTCTTGATTTTCAGGCGCTGCACAATCGCCGCAGGCAAAGACTCCGGCGGATGTTCAAGCGGCAGTTTGATTTCGTTGATACGCAGCATAGGCGGTCAGATTTTCTCCCGCTTGTTTATTAATGAATCCCATAGCTCTGATACCAATCGGTTAGTTCATATCATCAAAGACGATGCCATGCACAAAGCCATGCCTAAAACAATCGCCCTACACTCTCGCTCAACTGGGGCAACTATCACACCACCCCCAGCGCGCCGGGTCGGGTCACGATGACCTTGAACAGATTGCTGGCTCGATCATCGATGAGCTCGATATGCGGCCAGGCTCGCAATGCACGCAGAAGGCCGCTGCCCAGTCCGCGATAAGGGAGAAGCTTGGCGGCAAAAGAAGCCAGAATGGGATTGCGCATATTAGAGTTGCCTGCCTTGATGTTCTCGATGGTCAGGTTATTGGGCAGGTGGCCGGGGCTTATGATCTCGACACGATCCGCATAAACCAGTACACGCACCGGAGCGCTGATGAAGTAGTCACGGTGGATCAGAGCATTGGCGACCAACTCCTCCCAGACGACGCGCGGAATTTCGGCCTGACCTTGGGAGTTGAACCCTTGCTCACCTTGCTTGGCGCGAGTGTTGGCAACGATAAAACCCAGTGTCTGCTGGAAGACATCAGCCAACTTGCCAGTGATATCGCGGCTGTCGATATAGTGCTGATCCTCGATTTCTGTACCGACAAAAGTCACTGCCTTCACGATGAAAGCGGGCAGTGCATACTGCGGCGCTTTGGCAAACAACAGGCCGCCCGCCACATTGAGCTGCCCCTGGTTCATCAGATTCATATTAGTCAACAACTGTGGCAGCGGTTGATTATGTCGGGCGAGTGGCTCACCGAATTGCTGCTCGAAGAAGGTTTCGAAATAGGGAATGTCCACATCGCCCACGCTCAAGCCTGCTACAGGCGTTTCGTCTGCGTGCACCAAGCCAGCCTGCTGGAACAGGCGCTGGATTTCTTCGCGGGAGGTGGCGCGGCGCTTGTCCGAGCTGTTCTTTACCCAGATGACACCACTTTTGTCCATGTAGGGTTTACTTACGCCTTCCGCAACGGTGACCACCATCACGGTGCCGTTGGGGTGCGGCACGTTCTCTGTGAATGGGTTCACGGCAGGCCGCACATTCTGGGATGCGCTATTTGAAATGAGCTGATTCAAGCGGTCAATGTCTGCGCCCGACAAACCAAGCACTGAGCCATCGTTTTGCACACCAATGAAAATCTTCCCGCCAGCTGTGTTACTGAAGGCGACGATTTCAGCCGCCAACGCATCCGCATTGGTGAAGTTTTCCTTGAACTGATGGCGGCTGTCCTCTCCCCGACTGAGGAGGTCGATCAGTTCTGTGGTTTCCATAGGTTGTAGACCTCTTTGCGTCGGTTGAAGGCTTCCTGGCCTCCTTCCATGATGTTGATGATGGCATCCTGCACCGGGCGAGCGTCAATGCTGCCGCTTTGTACGGCGACTTGCTCGTCCTGATAGCGGCAGGCGTGCACTTGCTCCGCGTCACCCAGCACCGGAAAGTTAGCGTTGTGGGTGGCGAAGATGAATTGGGCGTGAGGCTTCATCTCACGCAGAAGCTTAATCACATCGTCGTAGATGGTCTGGTTGTCCAGATCGTCTTCAGGCTGGTCGATGATGATCACGTCGTTCTGGCGTTGGCTTAGCACGTATAACAACAGCGCGGAAGCACGTTGCCCGAGCGAGTGGTGCTTGAGCTCCTTGCCGCGATAGCGGATGACAAAACGGTTGGGGACCTGGTAGGTGACAAACGCCACCAGGTTTTGCATGAAAGTCTTTTCGAAAATCTCCGGCGTGCTGCCAGCTTTTTTCAAGGCGTTGGGCAAATCACGCAGCAGCCCGCCGAAATCGGCGTAATCCTCCATCACTGCGCGAAGGGTGGTTTCGCGGATGTTGCTGCCCTTGAAGAGCTGCTGCATGAAACTGATGGCGGCTTCCTTGTCGCCCTTGAAGTCGGCTTCGATCTGCAAGGCGGTGTGGCCAGCGTTCACGCGATCCAGCTCCACCTTGATGGTGTTGAACTCGCGCAGCCAAAGCTCGTTGAGCTTGTCGATTTCGGCAAACAGCGCGTCGCGGATGTTGGTCTGCTGTGATTCCTGTTTGGCCAGCGCCTCCAGCATCTGCTCCGCCTTGGTTTTGCGCTGTTGCTGGGTCAGGAAGTCGTCCGGCTGGATGGCGGTCATGCCGGTTTGCTTGAGTTCCTGAGCCAGTTGTCGCTCGACCTGGGCAAACTCCTCCTGAAGACTCTGGCGAGCGCCGTCGAACTCGCCTTGTTTGGCTTGAAGCCGAGTGGTAGTGGCGCGAGCCTCCTGCTCGATTTGCTTGAGCTGATCGACCTCGGCAACGAGGTTGGCGAATTCAGCGTAATAAGCCGTGAAGAAGCCGGGGTTCTGCTTGGAGACGTAGCTCGTGGCGTTACGCAGATCGTCCTCGTGTTCGGCAATCAATTGCCCAAGAGCGAGCACGAAGCTGTCTGCCCGCTCCTTCATGCGGGTCAGCGCAGTGGCATCCTGCTGGAAGCCAAGGCGCTTTTGTAGTTTGTCGGCCACCCCGTACTCTTCGAACTTCTTCAGCCGGAAGTTTGCATCGGTGAGCTGGGACTCGTAATCGCGCCTGAGTTCAGCGGTATTGCTAAGTTTGAGCCAGCGGCTTGCTGCATCACGCACATACTGGCGTTGGGTTTCGATTTCGTCTCGCAGCGCGCGGAGCTTTTCGCCCACCAGCTTCTCCACCAGATCGGTCTCGAAACCTTCGCCAGTGCTGGAAAGGTCTTTCTGTCCGAAGTAGATCGGGCGGCGCAGCACGGTTTCCCGGATTGATACACCGGGCTGCAATTTGCCGTCCAGATAGACGTTCGGCGCTTCGCGGAAAATGCGGGAGATGGTGAATTCCTGTCCATATACGTCACATGCCGTCAGCGTCACCTTGCCGCCGCTGCCCAAGGTGTGGCGGATCAGTTCATCCTTGTACTTAGTGTCCTGCGCTTTCTCACCTCGTGGAATATCGAGGGTGTAGCGCACCGCCTCCAGGATGGATGACTTGCCGCTGCCCCGGATGCCTATCAGCGTGTTGAGTTCGGGCGAGAAATGCAGCGTCTGGCCATCGAGGATGCCGCCGTCGAAGTGGATGCTGCGGATGTGCGACGCTTGATGCTTGGGCGGCTCCGTGGCGACGCGCGCAGCAGGATCGCTCAAGGCAAACTTGACTGCCTCAAAGGACAGTTCGCCCAATTTGAGATAACAGGCTTTGCCTTGGCCAATGTCTTCTATGCATTTGGCGTCGCAGCCCTCCAGTTCGGCGGGGTACCAGCCACCTAGATGCTGCTGCGTTTTAGTCCGGCAGGGTTTGTTCTTCTCTTGCTGCTTGTTGTACGTGCGTACCTTCTGGAAGCCCAGTGTGCGGCGGCGGAAGAATTCGTTCTGGCCCAGTTCGGCTAGACGCCCCCCGTCCAACTCGGCCCACAGCCCGCTCGGTGCTTCGACATGGGCAAAGACAAGGAAAAAGTCGCGGTGATAGCTTTCCAGTTTCTTGATGGTTTCCAGCAGCGACAGAGAGGAGCGCCCGTTTTCCTGCTCGTACTGGGCCGGTACTTTGCCTTCAAACGCAACGCCCAGGAAGGGGTTGATATGATCATGACCATCGGCCAACCAGTCGTCGGAAAAAACGACCAGAGTGTGGATGCCATTAGCCCCGTCGTTGACCGACAGCTCGACGCCTGGCAGCAGCGCAATATTCTTCTTCTGCGCCGTCTTGCGCAGCGCTTTGAACTCTTCGAAGTCGAACTTGTTGTGATTGGTGATGACACCCAGCCGGATACCTGCTTTCTCCAGCGCCTCCACATAACTACTGTTGTAGAAATTGTCGTCGCCCGCGTACTTGAACTCACGATCCGTGCGGGTGTGCAGATGAAAGTCTGCGCGAACCCACTGCGCGCCCTCTGTGAAGACAACGGATCGAGTTCCTGACTGCTTTGATGGCAGATTTTCTATCATCGCTTCTCCTCATATGCTGACGATCCGGCGATCTGAACCACTGATCACTCCCACTCAATCGTCCCCGGCGGTTTGCCGGTAATGTCATACACCACACGCGAAATACCGCGTGTTTCGTTGACGATGCGGCGGCAGACGTGGTCGAGGAAATCGTAAGGCAGGTGCGCCCAGCGGGCGGTCATGAAGTCGATGGTTTCCACGGCGCGCAGCGCGACGACGTAGTCGTAACGGCGTCCGTCGCCCATCACGCCGACGGAGCGCACCGGCAGGAAGACGGCAAAGGCTTGGGAGGTCTTGTCGTACAGCTCGTGCTTGCGCAGTTCTTCGATAAAGATGGCATCGGCCTTGCGCAGCAGGTCAGCGTAGTCCTTCTTCACTTCGCCGAGGATGCGCACGCCCAGGCCGGGACCGGGGAAGGGGTGGCGGTAAACCATGTCGTAGGGCAGGCCGAGTTCCAGGCCGAGCTTGCGCACTTCGTCCTTGAACAGTTCACGCAGCGGCTCCAGCAGCTTGAGGCGCATGTGCGCGGGCAGGCCGCCGACGTTGTGGTGGGATTTGATGACGTGAGCCTTGCCGGTCTTGCTGCCAGCGGATTCGATTACGTCCGGGTAAATCGTGCCTTGCGCCAGCCATTTGGCGTTGCTGAGTTTGTTGGATTCTTCTTCGAAGATTTCGACGAACACGCGGCCAATGATCTTGCGTTTGGCTTCCGGGTCGGCCTCACCTGCCAGTTCACCGAGGAAGCGGGCTTCGGCATCGACGCGGATGACGCGAATGCCCATGTGCTGGGCGAAGGTGGCCATGACCTGATCGCCTTCGTCCAGGCGCAGCAGGCCGTTGTCCACGAACACGCAGGTGAGCTGGTCGCCGATGGCCTTGTGCAACAGGGCGGCGACCACGGAGGAATCCACGCCGCCAGAGAGGCCGAGGATGACTTCATCGCTGCCGACCTGTTCGCGGATGTGGCGGATGCTGTCTTCGATGATGTTGGCCGGGTTCCACAGCGCCGCGCAGCCGCAGATTTCATGCACGAAGCGGTTGATAATGCGCTCGCCCTGGCGGGTGTGGGTGACTTCCGGGTGGAATTGCACGCCGTAGTAGTGACGGGTTTCGTCCGCCATGCCCGCAATCGGCGCGCCGTCGGAGCTGGCCATCAGCTTGAAGCCTGCGGGCAGTTCGGTGACGCGGTCGCCGTGGCTCATCCATACGTCCAGCAGGCCGTAGCCTTCGACGGTTTTATGATCTTCGATGTCGCGCAGCAAGCAGGTATGTCCACGCGCACGCGCCTGGGCAAAACCGAATTCCTGATGGTCGCTGGTTTCCACCTTGCCGCCCAACTGCGCCGCCATCGTCTGCATTCCGTAGCAGATGCCGAGTACCGGCACGCCAAGCTGAAACACGATGTCCGGCGCTCGCGGCGGATTGTCTTCGGTGACGGATTCCGGGCCGCCGGAAAGAATCACGCCCTTGGGCGCAAAGCTGCGCAGCGCGGCTTCGTCCATGTCCCAGGGATGCAGTTCGCAGTACACCCCGGCTTCGCGCACGCGGCGGGCGATAAGCTGGGTGTACTGCGAGCCGAAGTCGAGAATCAGGATGCGGTCGGAATGAATGTCGTGTTGCATGGAACCAATCCAGAGGGTGCAAAAAAATATTCAGCCACAGAGGTCACAGAGTCCACCGAGAAAACCGGCATTTTCAACTCTGTGCGCTCTGTGGCCTCTGTGGCAAAAACGCTTGCTGAAGCCTCAGTCCATGCGGTAATTCGGCGCTTCCTTGGTGATTTGCACATCGTGCACATGGCTTTCACGCAAGCCCGCCGAGGTCACGCGCACAAAGGAAGGCTGGGTGCGCAGTTGCTCGATGTCGGCGCAACCGACGTAGCCCATGCCGGAGCGCAGGCCACCCATCAGCTGATGCACAATCGCCGCCATCGGGCCTTTGTAAGGCACGCGGCCTTCAATGCCTTCTGGCACCAGCTTGTCCGCCGGGTTTTCGCCCTGGAAGTAACGATCTGACGAGCCTTGCTGCATGGCGCCAATCGACCCCATGCCGCGATACGCCTTGTACGAACGCCCCTGGTACAGCTCGACCTCGCCCGGCGCTTCTTCCGTACCGGCGAACATGCCGCCGACCATCACGCAATCTGCACCAGCGACCAGCGCCTTGACCAGATCGCCGGAGAAGCGGATGCCGCCGTCTGCAATCATGGGTACGCCGGTGCCTTCCAGTGCCTTGGAAACGTTGGAAATGGCGGTGATCTGAGGCACGCCCACGCCCGCCACGATGCGCGTGGTGCAAATGGAGCCGGGGCCGATGCCTACTTTCACGCCGTCCGCCCCCGCCTTGACCAGATCCAGCGCGGCCTGCGCGGTGGCGATATTGCCGCCGATGACCTGCACCTGCGGGTAATGCTGCTTGATCCAGCGCACACGATCCAGCACGCCCTGAGAGTGGCCGTGCGCGGTATCGACCACGATAGCGTCTACGCCCGCGTCCACCAGGGCGGCGACGCGCTCGTCGGTATCCGCGCCCGTACCCACGGCGGCGCCCACGCGCAGACTGCCGAAGCTGTCCTTGCAAGCGTTGGGGAAGTCGGTGGATTTTTGAATGTCCTTCACCGTAATCATGCCGCGCAGGTGGAAATCACCGTTGACCACCAGGATTTTTTCAATGCGATGCTTGTGCAGCAGAGCCAGCACTTCATCGCGGCTTGCGCCCTCATGCACGGTAACCAGCTTGTCACGCCCGGTCATCACCGAGCTCACTGGCGCATCAAGCTGCGTTTCAAAGCGCAGATCACGATGGGTGACGATACCCACCAGATTGGCGCCATCCACCACCGGAAAGCCGGAGATATTGTGGTAACGCGCCAACTGGTTGACTTCGCGGATGGTGCTGTCCGGGGTGACGGTGATCGGATCCTTGATGACCCCGCTTTCGTATTTCTTCACCTTGCGCACATGGCGCGCCTGCTGCTCGGCGCTCATGTTCTTGTGGATGATGCCAATGCCGCCTTCCTGGGCGAGCGCGATGGCCAGAGACGCCTCGGTCACAGTGTCCATGGCGGCGGAAACCATCGGAATATTCAGCACGATGTCGCGCGTCAGACGCGTCACCAGGGAGACATCTCTCGGCAAGACCACGGAGTGGGCGGGAACCAGGAGGACATCGTCGAAAGTTAACCCTTCTTCAAGGATGCGAACCATAAGCTTAACTTTCCTTTGCAATAATTTTTGCGATTATAGAGATTGCCTCCTGCCCGGTAAACTCGTTCCGCCTTCTAACCATTGACGAGGAATGAGCCTCATGAAAACCCTGCACACCTGCAAATCCGTTCTGTTCGCTCTTGGCTTTTGCTGCCTGCCGCTGATGGCGCAAGCCGCCACTGAAGACGACTACCTGACCGCACTGGAGCAGGCCAAGACAGCCCAGGCTGCGGCCAAGAAAGTCGATAACCAGTGGTTCTACAAAAAGGACTTGATCGCCCAAGCTGAAGAGGCTGCTGGCAAAAGCGATTACGACACCGCAACCAAGCTGGCGCAAAAAGCCAAGTTCCAGGGCGATATGGCTGTCAAGCAGGCTGAAGAGCAGAAGAACGCCGGGCCGTATCCTGCACGCTGATTCAACGCCGCGCAGCGCTTGAAACCTGAAAAACGCCGGGATGTGACCCGGCGTTTTTTTGTTCCTGATATCCGTATATGCAAAATCCTCAAACCCCGGCTTGAGAACAGGCGAAACGACCTAGGCTTTCTTCTGCGCCGCCTGTATGGCCGTCAACGCAATGGTGTAAACGATATCGTCCACCAGCGCGCCGCGCGAGAGATCATTCACCGGTTTGCGCAGACCCTGCAACATGGGGCCGACGCTGACCACGTTCGCCGCGCGTTGCACGGCCTTGTAGGTGGTGTTGCCGGTATTCAGATCGGGGAAGACGAATACCGTAGCCTGCCCGGCGACAGGGCTGTTGGGCGCTTTTTGCTTGCCGACCGACATCACGCTGGCTGCGTCGTATTGCAACGGGCCGTCGACGATGAGGTCGGGGCGTTTTTCGCGCACCAGGCGCGTGGCTTCGCGCACCTTGACCACGCCTTCGCCGTCGCCCGAGTCGCCGGTGGAATAGGAGATCATGGCCACGCGCGGCGTAATGCCGAAAGCCGCCGCAGAATCCGCCGACTGGATGGCGATATCCGCCAGTTCCTCGGCATTTGGATCGGGATTGACCGCACAATCGCCATACACCAGCACCTGGTCGGGCATAAGCATGAAGAACACGCTGGACACCAGCTTCGCCCCCGGCGCGGTTTTAATCAGCTGCAAGGCGGGACGGATGGTGTTGGCCGTGGTGTGCACCGCGCCGGACACCAGGCCGTCCACGTCATCCTGTTGCAGCATCATGGTGCCGAGCACCACGTTGTCTTCCATTTGCTGCTCGGCCATGGCCGGACTCAGCCCCTTGTGCTTGCGCAGCTCAACCATGGGCGCGACATAAAGCGCACGCACGCGCTCAGGCTCCAGGATTTCCACGCTCTCCGGCAATTCGACGCCATGCGCTTCAGCGACATGCAGGATTTCCTCACGGTGCCCGAGCAGCACGCAGCGCGCAATGCCTTTTTGTGCGCAAATGGCGGCGGCCTGGATGGTGCGCGGTTCGTTGCCCTCCGGCAGGACGATGCGCTTGTTGAGACGACGCGCCTTTTCCACCATCTGGAAACGGAAGGCGGGCGGGGTCATGCGCATTTCATGCGGCAAGGCCATGCCAGTCATCAGCGCGCTCAAATCGATATTTTCCGCAATGAAATCGATGATCTGTTCCATGCGTTGTACATCGTCTGCAGGCACATGCTTGCTCATGCCATTGAGCAGGCTGGCGGATTCAAAGCTGTTGTAGGCGGTCATCAACACCGGCAATTCGCTGCTGAACGCCTTTTGACAAAGCTGAGAAATGCTCGGATCCGGCTCGGCGTCGGAAGTCAGCAATAATCCGGCCAGCGGGATGCCGTTCATGGTGGCCAGCGCCACCGCCATCATCACGTCGTCACGGTCGCCCGGACTCATGATCAACGCGCCGGGCTTGAGCAGATGCACGATATGCGGCACCGAGCGGGCGATGATCAGGTTCTGGCGCACGCGCCGCGCCGCCATATCGCCCGGGTGCAGCACCCGCGCCTGCAGCACGGCCACGATGTCTTGCGTGCGCGGATGCAGGAACTCGGGCTTGTGCGGAATGCCGCCCAGGTAGGTCAGCTGGTGACCTTGCAGCTGCAGACTGCGTTCCACGATCTCGCGCCCTAGGGTGTAGGCATCCTGCCCGGCAGGAGTGTGATTGACGATGTAGCCTGCCATCGGGGTATGCGCACCAAAGCTGCTGACCGCCAGTTCGAACTGCTCGCTCAGGGCTTCGCTGCCCTGCTCCGTCCCATCGACAGGCAACGCGCCGACCAGGATGACGCTGGCCTGCAGATTGAGTGCGATGGTGCTGTTCAGCGAAGCGACGAAAGCATGTTGCGGATTGGGCACCATGCCCTCGACGATCATCACGTCCGCGCTATCCGCCGCCTGCTGGTAAAGACTGACGATCTCCTCCATCAACTGGTCTTCCATCCCCAGGCTCAACAGGTGCTCCGCACGCTCCATGCTTAACGGTTCGGGGGCGAAGCGGTGGTTGATCTGGCGGATGAAATGCGTGGTCAGCTCTGGTTCGCCAGCGGGATCCTGCGAAATGGGCTTGACGAAGCCGACCTTGAGACCTTTTTGCTCGAGAGCGTGCACCAGTCCGAGCACCACGGTGGTCAGACCGACGTTGTAGCCCACCGGGGCAAGGAAATAGGTATGCATGGTTAAGTGCCTTGCGATTGGTGAATGCAAAAATCAGCCAAGACCCGCCAGTTCGGCGGTATCCAGCGCAATCATGAGCTCTTCGTTGGTATCGACGACCCATACCGGGATGCTTCCCGCCGCGTGGATCATGCCGCCCTGCCCGCCGACGCAAGCCCGGTTGGCTGCTTCATCCACGGCGAAGCCCAAGGCCGCGAGCCAGCTCAGCGTTCGCGCCCTCACCCAAGCCGAGTTTTCGCCGATGCCGCCGGTAAACGCCAGAGCGTCCAACGGCGCGGCGACGGCGACCATCTGCGCAGCGATATGCTTGGCCAGACGGTAGCAGAAAACTTCCAGGGCGCGTGCGGCGCCGACATGCCCCTCCTCACTGGCCTGCTGCAAACTGCGGCAGTCGCTGGAAAGTTCGGACAAACCCAGCAAGCCGGAGCGCTTGTTCAGCGCGTCGGTGACCTGTTGCGTATCCATGCCGCTTTCGGCTTGAAGATAGGCGAATACGCCGGGGTCGATGTCGCCGGAACGTGTTCCCATCACCAACCCTTCCAACGGGGTCAACCCCATGCTGGTATCCACGCTGCGTCCGGCGCGTATGGCGGCGACGCTGGCGCCATTGCCCAGGTGCGCCACCACCAGGTTGATGTCGTTCTGCGGCTTGCCGAGCAGCATGGCGACCTCGCGCGCGACAAAACGGTAGCTCGTGCCATGAAAGCCATAGCGACGCACGCCGAACTGGCGATACCACTGCATCGGCACGGCGTACAGATAGGCATGTTCCGTCATGCTCTGATGAAAGGCGGTGTCGAAGACCGCAACGTGCGGCACTTGCGGAAAACTGAGCTGCGCCTGCTGGATGCCGACCAAATGCGCCGGATTGTGCAACGGCGCGAGGCGCGAGCAACGTTCAATCTCAGCGATCACTCGCGCGTCGATCAGAGCCGAAGACTTGAATGCCTCCCCTCCGTGCACCACGCGATGGCCGACCGCCGCCACGCCTTCCAGCAACCCCTTGCTGCGCAAAAACTCGACCAGAACCCGCATGGCCGTTGCGTGATCGGCTCGTTCCAGCATCACGCTTTGCCGCGCATCCCCCTGCCGAAAACTGATGCTAGCCTCACCCAGCCCCAGCCTTTCAGCCAGCCCGCTCAATACCGTCTGCTGGGTATGCGTGCTCAACAGGGCGAATTTGAGCGATGAGCTGCCGCAATTGATGACCAGGATCATGGAAGACATGGAGTTTTTCCTTTTTATATTGTCAGAATGCTAGTTTCGCTGCGTGACAAGGCAGTGAATCCTCACACCAAATACGGTTGCAAACAATTCTCATTTATGGCGCAATCTCCCGGCAGTTTTCCAAGAACCTGTTTGCGATCTTGATCAACGGATGCAGTGCAAGAAAAAATCGGCCGAAAAAGCGCAGCATAGACGAACTATGTGAGCATTTTGAGGCCGATTTTTAGGCAGCAATGCGCCGTTCAGCGAGATCGCAAGCGGGTTCTGACCCGATCCAAACCCAGGACACCATCATGCCGCCCATTCTCAAACCCAAGCTCATCGCCAGCCTGATTGCGCTCGGCATCAGCGCGCATGTTCTTGCCGCCGATGAGGAACTCAATCTCTACTCTGCCCGCCACTACAAGACCGACGAAGCGTTGTACCAAGGCTTCACTCAGACCACGGGCATCAAGATTAACCGCATCGAAGGCAAAGAGGACGAATTGTTCGAGCGCATCAAGCGCGAAGGCACCGCCAGCCCGGCGGACGTATTCATCACGGTCGATGCCGCACGCTTGCAGGCTGCCGATGAAGCCGGCCTGTTCGCTCCCGTTAAGTCCGCAGCGCTGGAAAAACGCATTCCTGCCCAATTTCGCGCCAATGACAACGCTTGGTTCGGTTTTTCCTACCGCGCGCGCGTGATTGCCTACGACAAGAGCAAGGTCAAATCCGAGCAGGTGGCCAGCTATCTCGACCTTGCCAAGCCTGAATTCAAGGGCAAGGTTTGCGTGCGCAGCGGCAACCATCCCTACAATCTGACCCTGATGGCCTCCATGATCAACCACCACGGCGAAGCCAAGGCGCTGCAATGGGCTGAAGGCATCGTAGCCAATCTGGCGCGTGCACCCAAAGGCGGCGACACCGACCAGATGCGCGCCATCGCCGCCGGCGAGTGCGAAGTCGCGCTCACCAACCACTACTACTACGCACGACTGATGGGCTCCAGCAAGGCGGAAGACCAGTCCGTGGTTGAGCGTGTCGCCGTCGCCTTCCCCGAGCAGAAAGCCCAGGGCACGCATGTCAATATTTCCGGCGGCGGCGTGCTGAAGCATGCGCCTAACCGCAAAGCTGCGGAACAATTCCTCGAATACCTGGCCAGTGACGCGGCGCAAGCTCATTTCGCCAATGGCAACAACGAATGGCCGGTGGTGGCGGGCATCAAAACCGACAATCCGCAACTGGAAAAACTGGGAAGCTTCAAGATCGACCCTCTGAACGCCAGCGCCCTGGCCAAGGAAATCCCCCTGGCGCAGCGCCTGCTCGACAAGGCTGGATGGAAGTAATTAACGCCTGATCAGCAATTTGAAGCCCCCGCTTGTCGGGGGCTTTTTCATGCGTGTCGCATTGCCCGGGTCAGCAGAATAACCGGCAGCAGGCCAACCAGAACGATCATCAGCGACGGCACAGCGGCTTCCGCCAAACGCTCATCTGCAGCCAGTACAAACACTTGGGTCGCCAGCGTATCCAGGTTGAAGGGACGTAAAACGATGGTCGCAGGCAGCTCTTTCATCACCTCGACGAACACCAGCAGCACGGCGCTCAGCATGCCGCCCCTGAGCAGAGGCAGATGCACGCGCCGCCAAACCTGCCAACGCGAAAGCCCCATGCCGCGTGCAGCGTCGTCCAGACTGGGACGGATGCGTTGCAGGCTGCTATCCACCGCATGGGAGGCTACGGCAAGGAAACGCACCAGATAGGCGAACAACAGGGCGAACATGCTGCCGGTGAGCAACAGCCCGAAGTTCACGCCGAACAGGTTTTGACTCCAGGCGTTCAAGGCATGATCGAACGCGGTCAGCGGGATGAGTACGCCGACTGCCAGCACCGTTCCCGGCACGGCATAGCCCATCAGGGCAAAGCGCTTCACTGCATGCAGCCAGCGCTGTTCATGCACACGCGCGGCGTAGCCGAGCAGCAAGGCCGCCGCCAGCGCCAGTCCGCTCGCCGCCAAGGCCAGCATGACGCTATTGCCGGCAAAGCCGAGGTAGCGCGCGATAGAGATCGCGTCCCATGACGCCCCCACCTCGCCCCATGCCATCCCCAGCAACCACAGCGCGGGCAGCACAAAGCCGCCCAGCAAGGGCATGGCGCAAAACGTCAGAGCCAGCGCGCCACGCCATCCCGTGAGAACTTGCGCTCGCGGCTTGCGCCCGGAGACGTTGTGGAAGCGCGCGCGTCCGCGACTGCGTATTTCCAGCAGCAACGCCAACATGACGATGCCCACCAGACTCAAGGCCAGTTGCGCCGCTGCCGCCGGATTGCCAAAGGCATACCAAGCCTTGTAGATACCGCTGGTGAGGGTATTGATGCCGAAATAGCTCACTGCGCCGAACTCGGCCAAACTCTCCATCACCACCAAGGCCACGCCAGCCACGATGGCCGGGCGCGCCAGCGGCAACAGCACCCGCCACAAGGCCTGCATGCGACTCAAGCCCAGGCTGCGCGCCGCATCCTCCATACTGGCGGGACGGTCGAGCAAGGCTTCGCGCACCAGCACATAAACGTAGGGGTAAAAGACCAGACTGAACACGACGATCAAGCCCGCGAGCGAGCGAATCTCGAAAAAGGCATAGTCGTCGCGTTGCCAGCCCATAGCTTCGCGCAGCAGGGTCTGCACCGGTCCGGAAAATTGCAGGGCATCGGTGTAGACATAAGCAATGACATAGGTCGGCATGGCCAGCGGCAAAAGCAAAGCCCACTCCATGCTGTGCTTGCCGGGAAACTGATAGCGCGCCACCAGCCAGGCGCTGAGCGTCCCCAATAGCGCCGTACCCGCACCCACCCCTAGCGCCAGCAGCAAACTGTTGCCGACATATTCGGCCAGGACGGTATCGGCTAAATGTCGCCAAATCCCCTGCTCGTCCGGCTGCATGGCCTGCACCGACAAACCCAGAAGGGGCAGCGCGACCAAGAGTGCAAGCAGCAAGGTCGAAAGCGGAAGCAAGGGGAAACGAGACATGCAGCCAGGATGGGTGAATGAAAATGTTTCTCAGACTATCATTCCCTTTCTTGATAAAAAACCAGACGAAATACCCAGAGCATGCCCCCGGTTCTTCAGCTTGATCGACTGGCTTGCCGCTACGCGCTAGACCATGTGCTCGAAGAAATATCCTTCGAACTGCACAGCGGCGACATCGCCTGCCTGCTTGGCCCGTCCGGCTGCGGCAAAACCACGGCGCTGCGTCTGATCGCCGGCTTTGAAAGCCCGTCTGCCGGTTCAATACGCATTAACCAGCACGAGGTCAGCCGAGTGGGGTATGTCGTACCGCCGGAACAGCGCCAGGTGGGCATGGTGTTTCAGGACTACGCCCTGTTTCCGCATCTGTCGATTGCCGACAACATCGCCTTTGGCCTGCACCACCTCACGCGCAGGGAACGTGTGCAGCGCACGCAAGACATGCTGCAAACCGTCGGCCTCAGCGCCCGGTCGAACGCCTTTCCACACGAACTTTCCGGCGGACAGCAGCAACGCGTCGCCCTGGCGCGGGCGCTGGCGCCCAGACCCGCCCTGCTCCTGCTCGATGAGCCATTTTCCAATCTGGATGTCGAACTGCGCGAAAAACTGGCCTCTGAGGTGCGCGACATCATCAAGCACGAAGGCATTACCGCGCTCATGGTGACGCACGACCAGCACGAAGCTTTCGCCATGGCGGACGTGGTCGGCGTGATGCAGCAGGGGCGCATCCAGCAATGGGACAGCGCCTATAACATCTACCACCGCCCTGTGAATCGCTTCGTGGCCGACTTTGTCGGCATGGGCGCCTTTCTTCCTGGTCAGGTGCTCAACAGCCGTCAGCTTGCAATCGAGTTGGGCGTCCTGCAGGGCGTCATTCCCACCCAATGCGGCAACAGCAGCTGCGATGCCTGCTGGAATGGCTGCCAGGTCAGCATCCTGCTGCGCCCGGATGACATCGTGCATGACGATGCCAGCGCCATGCGCGCCAAAATCATCAAGAAAACCTTTCGCGGCGCCGATTTTCTCTACACCCTGCAACTAGCCAGCGGCGCGCAGATCCTGTCCCTCGTCCCTTCGCACCACGACCACGCCATCGGCGAAAGCATCGGCATCGCCCTGGCCGTGGATCATGTCGTGGCCTATCCCGTGGGTACGGAGTAGATTCAACGCTTCAGACCATAAGTACAGAAATACCATGAATCTCGCCTACATCAGCCACCCCGACTGCCTGAAGCACAGCAACGGCGTACATCACCCGGAAAACGCCGCACGTCTGGAAGCGATCAGCGACATGCTCATCGCACGTGGCCTGGATCCCTGGCTAAACTACATCGACGCACCGCTGGCCAGCCGTGATGATCTTGCCCTCGCGCATGATCCGCGCATGATCGAACTGATCTTCGCCCATGCCCCGACGCAGGGTCTGCTGAATCTGGACGGCGATACAGCCATGAATCCGTACACCCTTGCCGCCGCCTTGCGCGCGGCAGGCAGCGGGCTGGCGGCGGTGGACTGGGTATTGCAGCAGCCCCTACGTCGCGCATTTTGCGCCATTCGTCCGCCGGGGCATCACGCCAGCCGCATCCGCCCCTCCGGGTTCTGCATTTTCAACAATGCGGCCATCGCCGCCTTGCACGCGCTCGAACGACACGGCTTGCAGCGCGTGGCCATTATCGACTTCGACGTGCATCACGGCGACGGCACGGAGGACATCGTGGCCGGCGATGAGCGCATCCTGTTCTGCTCCAGCTTTCAACACCCCTACTACCCCGGCAGCGGCATTCCGCCACGCGCCGACAACTGCCTGCCCGTCGCCCTGCCCGCCGGAACCAGCGGTGCGACCTGGCGCGAAGCGGTCGGCGCCGTCTGGTTTGCACGCTTGGCGGCGCACGCTCCCCAGCTCATCTTCATCTCAGCAGGTTTTGACGGCCACCGTGACGACGAAATGGCGCAATTCGCCTTGGTGGAAGACGATTTCGCCTGGCTTACCCGCCAGTTGATCGATCAGGCCGATCGTTCCGCCGCAGGGCGCATCGTTTCCATGCTTGAAGGCGGCTACGACACCGACTCGCTGGCGCGCAGCGTGTATGCGCATTTGCGCTGCCTGAACGACGAATGAACAAAAAACCCCCGGAAGAACCGGGGGTCGGGAATCAAGCCAAACCTTCGCAGCGGCTTACAGCCAGCGCATAAAGCCCATTTCATAGGGATGCGTCAGCGCCGGATGCCATGGCGCAAGACGCAGACGGTAACACTGTAATCCGGCCATGCCCGGCTCCAGGCTCAACTCGTAAACCTGGCGTCCCTGCGCATCACGCTCGGTCGGCGTGCAAAGATAATGCGCACGCAGCTCAAAGCCCCCCTCGGCATCCAGCACGCCAAATTGGCACTCCACATGCACATCGGCAGGCGAAAGACCATCAATCTCGGCGGCCACACGAATCACCAAGGATTGCCCGGTGACCAGATGAGCGGGAGGCGTATCCAGGCGCTCGGCGCGAATCTTCGGCCAGGATGCACGCACACGCGCCTTCCATTCAGCCAGCTCGCGGGCAAGAACCGCCTTGTCTGCATCGAATTTGCGCCCGTTATGCAAGGCCTTGATATAAAAATCATGTGTATAATCAAGAACTTGGCGCTCACTGTTAAAGCGAGGCAATATGCTGGCCATCGACGCCTTGGAACGATGTACCCAGCCGCTCGAATAACTGCCGCGATCACGCGAGAAGTACAGCGGAATCACATGGTGGCAAAGGGTTTCGATCAAGTCGCGCGATTCCTGGGCATTACGATAGTCCGCCGAGTACTGCTCGCCGTGGGGTACGATGCCCCAGCCGTTATCGCCCTCGAAGCCCTCGCCCCACCAGCCGTCCAGTACGCTAAGGTTCAATGCGCCGTTCAAACCAGCCTTCTGCCCGGACGTGCCGCTGGCTTCCAACGGATATTCGGGCGTGTTCAGCCATACATCGACCCCGGTCACCAGCTTGCGCGCCAGTTCCATGTCATAACCTTCCACCAACAGTACCTTGCCGAGGAACTCCGGACGCTGGGAAATTTCCCAAATACGGCGAATCAGCTCCTGTCCCGGCTCATCCGCCGGGTGCGCCTTGCCTGCGAAGATAAAGATCACCGGACGCTGCGGATCGTTGACCAATTTGGCCAGCGCCTCCAGATCATTGAATACCAGCAAGGCGCGCTTGTAGGTGGCAAAACGGCGTGCGAATCCGATGACCAGCATATCCTGCTCTGACTGACCGATCAGGCTCAATGCCTTGTTCAGGGTGGTTTCACTACGCCCAGTACGCCGATACTGGCGCGCAATGCGTTCAGCGACATCGTCGAACATTTCACGTTTGAGCGACTGATGCACGCTCCAGAAGCGCAGATCCGGAATCTGTTCAACCATCACTTCCCAAAAGCTGCGATCGCAAAGGTGCTCATGCCAGTCGCGCTGACGCTGGTCAAAAAAGTTCGCCCATTCCCGCGCCAGCCAAGTGCCGACATGCACGCCGTTGGTCACATGCGCGATAGGATTTTCCTGCGGGTCGATTTCCGGCCAGTGCGTGCGCTCCATGCGCGAAGCCACTTCACCGTGAATCTTGCTTACGCCGTTATGCAGACGCGAGCCGCGCAATGCCAGCGTGGTCATGTTGAAATGCGTCGGATTGGCGGCCAGATCGCCCAGACCCATGAATTCGGCATGATCCAGCCCCAGGCTCTTGCGCATCTCGCCCAGATAAAACTCCACCAGCCCGACATCAAACACATCATGCCCGGCGGGAACGGGGGTGTGGGTGGTAAACACGGCATTGGCCGCCGTGCATTCGAGCGCCTCCTGGAAGCTCAGTCCTTGGGCGACCCACTCGCGGCAACGCTCCAGAACGATGAACGACGCATGCCCTTCGTTCATGTGCCAGACATTCGGATGCAAATCCAGGGCGCGCAGAGCGCGCACGCCGCCGATGCCGAGCAAAATTTCTTGCTGGATACGCATCTCGCGCCCGCCGCCATAAAGCTGGTAGGTGATTTTGCGATCTTCCGCGCTATTGCCTTCGATATCCGTATCCAGCAGGAATAGGCGCACCCGCCCGATCATCGCCTGCCAAACCTTGACCCGAACCTTGCGCCCGGGATAGTCCAGGGCGAAGCAAACCTCTTCACCTTGGGCGTTGCGCGCCGGTTCAACCGGCAAATCGGCAAAATCCACCGGCAACGAGGTTTCGATCTGGTGACCGTCCTTGTCAAAGGTTTGGGTGAAATAGCCCACGCGATAGAGCAAGCCGACCGCAACGAAGGGCAAGCCCAGATCGCTTGCCGCCTTGCAGTGGTCGCCGGCCAGAATGCCCAAACCGCCGGAATAGATCGGAAAACTCTCGTGAAAGCCGTATTCCGCACAGAAGTAAGCGATCAGATCCTTGTTGGCGTCCAGCTTGGGCGCAAGCTGCTCATGAATCGGCTCGGCCAGATAGCGACGAGCCTGAACGCTCGCCTCTTCCAGATCAAACATGAAACTCGGATCAGCCAGAGCCGCATCCACCTTGTCCTGCGCCACGCGACGCAAGAAGACCTTGGGATTATGGCCGCAGGCCGCCCACAAGTCGGCGTCGATGCGGAAAAACAAGCCGCGAATCTTACGGCTCCAGCTATAGGCAAGATTATTGGCGAAATCATGCAAACACTGCAGCTCGGCGGGGATGACGGGTTGAACTTCAAGGCTGTACAACGTGCAAGTCATATCGAGTTCTCATCAGGGTAATACGGAGTGAATGAGCACAGTTTCACGAGCCAATGTGGCAATTAGGTGACAACTTCAGGACACCCCAGTCATGGATCCAACGACAATCATGAATCCATCTTCATCATCCCCGGCGCGCGCATGAGGAGATATCCAGCCGCCCCCCCAACGATCCACAATTTGCAGCAATTCATCGCCATGAAACAGCAAGGGAATCCGCCCGCGCCGCCAGGGGGGAACGCCAAGCTCCTGCAAGCGCTTGCCCAGACTGACGCGCGAAGCGGCAGGCGGCAATGAGTCTGCATGGCGGACGCAAACCCGCACGCCTTGCGCAAACAGGGACGCACGCAGCCCGCGCCCAAGGCTGGGCTGCGCATACAGGCGCAGGCCAAGCTCGGGAATGTGCAGCGGTTCATTCCCCTTCCAGCAACGACCGGGCCAGGCAAGCTCATCAGACTGTCCCCCAGTCATGGCATAAAGCGCGCCGCGCCAACGGCGCAGCTCACCGCCCGGCCAGATCAAGCGCGGCAGCGCATCCTCGCGCGCTGCCAGCACACGCGACAGCTCGCGCAGACGCGCTTCGGGCGGCGAGGGAAGCTCAAGCTCCAGCAGCCAGGCGCGTATGGCATTGTGCAAGCGCGCCAGACTCAAGCGGCGCAGAGGTTCAAGCAGCAAGCGCTCGGCGTTTTCGGTACGCGCCTGTTCGAGATCCAGCCGCGCCAAGTCAAACAACAAGCCTTCCGTAGTCGCCATGCGTTGCGCACAGCGCGCCAGGGTTTGCGCAGCCTGCGGCCAATGCGCTTGCAGGGCGGGCATGACCGAGTGGCGCACTGAATTGCGCGCCAGGCGGACATCCTGATTGCTTGGGTCATCCACCCAGTGAACATCATGCGCCAAGGCAAGCTCATGCAGGCTTGATCTGGACACGCCCAACCACGGACGCAAATGCCAGCCCACTCCGTCAGGCAATGCAAGCGGCGTCAGCGCAGGCATGGCCGACAGGCCGCGCACCCCTGCGCCGCGCATCAATTGCAGAAGAAAGGTTTCGGCCTGATCGTCCTGGTGGTGCGCGGTCAGCAACACATCGCCCGCCTGCATCGCACGGGTAAGCGCGGCGTAACGCGCCTCACGCGCCGCCGCCTCCAACCCCCGCCCGCCCGCACGTTGCACCTGTACACGCAGAACCTGCAATGGCACATCCAGACGAGTGCAATAGTCTTGCACATGAGCGACCCAGGCCTCGGCATCCGGCTGCAAGCCATGATGCACATGCAAGGCTTCAACCCGGCCAAGTTCGCCCGCCTGCCTCAATTCTTGCAGGCCATAGAGCAATAAACTGGAATCCAGACCGCCGCTCAGGGCGAGCAGCAGTCGGCGCTGGCGCAGATGAACCGGAATGGCGGCCAGCAAATCATCCAGCCAAGCGGTCATCAAGCCTTTTCGCTGAACTGCCCCATGCTCATCAAGCGCAGATAACGCTTTTCCAGCAATTGATCCAGCGGCATGGCGCTTACCTGATCCAGCGCACGCAATAGCGCAGCCTTGACCGTGTGCATGTGCTCGTCCAATGCACGATGCGCGCCGCCCTCGGGTTCCTCGATGATCTCATCGATCAGCCCCAGCTCTTTCAGGCGCGGCGCGGTAATGCCCAAAGCCTCGGCGGCGTCCGGCGCTTTAGCGGCGTCCTTCCACAAAATCGCCGCGCAGCCTTCCGGCGAAATCACCGAGTAAGTGCTGTAACGCAACATCATCAAATGGTCGCTGACGCCAATGGCCAGTGCGCCGCCCGAACCGCCCTCGCCGATGACCAGGCTGATGATCGGCGTGGGCAGATCCGCCATCACGAACAGATTGCGCGCAATCGCCTCGCTTTGCCCGCGCTCCTCGGCATCCAGCCCGGGATAGGCTCCCGGCGTGTCGATCAGGGTTAGCACCGGCAGCTTGAAGCGCGCCGCCGTCTCCATCAGGCGCTTGGCCTTGCGATAACCCTCTGGGCGCGGCATACCGAAATTGCGCCGGGCGCGCTCTTTGACATCCCTCCCCTTCTGGTGGCCGATGACCATCAGCGGACGCCCGTCCAAACGCGCCAGACCGCCGACCAGGGCAGCATCGTCAGCAAAGGCGCGGTCGCCATGCAATTCGACGAAGTCGGTCAGCAAATGCTGCACATAATCCAGGGTGTAGGGACGCTGCGGATGACGCGCCATCTGCGACACCTGCCAGGCATTCAGCTTGGCGAAAATCGAGCGCGTAAGCTGTGAGGACTTGGCCTGCAAACGCTCGATCTCGTCAGCGAGATTGAGGTTGCTGTCATTGCCCATCAAGCGCAGTTCGTTGATTTTCGCGTCCAGTTCGGCGATGGGTTGTTCAAATTCAAGATAATTCGGGTTCATTCTTGTTTAACTCTCGATGAAATTCAGCCCAACCACACCCGCGCATTGCGGAACATACGCATCCAAGAGCCATCCTCGCCCCAGCCCTGCGGTCGCCAGGAATGCTGCACGGCGCGAAACACGCGCTCAGGATGCGGCATCATAATGGTGAAACGTCCGTCTTCCGTGGTGAAACCGGTCATGCCGTGCACAGAACCGTTCGGATTGTACGGATATCGCTCCGTCGCCTGGCCGTAGTGATCGACATAGCGCAGAGCCACCAACCCGCCTTCGGCCACGGCTTCGGCATCCACGCCCGCATCGAACTGGATGCGCCCCTCGCCATGCGCCACGGCAATCGGCATTTTCGACCCCGCCATGCCGGAAAGGAAGATTGATGGCGAATCCATCACCTCGACCATCACCAGCCGCGCCTCAAACTGCTCGGAACGGTTGCGCTTGAAACGCGGCCAATGCGCCGCGCCGGGAATCAGATCCGCCAGTTGGGAGAGCATCTGGCAGCCATTGCACACCCCCAGACCAAAGACATCTTCACGCACGAAGAAGGCGTTGAATTGCTCCAGCGCACGTGGGTTGAAACGAATCGACTTCGCCCAGCCTCCACCTGCGCCCAAAACGTCACCATACGAGAAGCCGCCGCAAGCCACCAGTCCCTTGAAGTCATCCAGGGCGATGCGGCCTTCGATAATATCGCTCATATGCACGTCCACCGCCTCGAAACCGGCGCGGTTGAAGGCATAGGCCATTTCAATCTGGCCGTTCACCCCCTGCTCACGCAGCACGGCTACACGCGGTCGTGCGCCACTGGCAATGAACGGCGCAGCGGCGTTGGCCTCGGGATTGAAGCTCAGTTCAGCAAACAGGCCGGGATCACGCGCATCCAGCAGATTGTCGAATTCCTGCTGCGCGCACTCGGCGTTGTCGCGCAAACGCTGGATATGGAAGCTGGTCTCAGACCAGGCGCGCTGCAAATCCACCCGCGATTCATCCAGAAGCGCCTTGCCATGTCGCGTGAACAGCAGGCGATCATCCTCACGCAGGCTGCCGATGACATGGCTGTGCGCGCCCAGACCGGCTTCGCGCAGCGCCATCAGCACGCTGTCGGTATCGCAATGCCGCACCTGCACCACCGCGCCCAGCTCCTCGGCAAACAGCGCCGCCAGACTGTCTTCACCCAGCAAGTCCAGCGCAATGTTCAGCCCGCAATGCGCGGCAAAGGCCATTTCCGCCAGCGTGACGAACAGGCCGCCATCCGAACGGTCGTGATAGGCCAGCAGCAGGCGGTCACGATTCAGGTCTTGCACCACGTCGAAAAACGCCTTCAGTGCATCCGCATCGTCCAGATCAGGCGCAACATCGCCCACCTGACTGTAAACCTGCGCCAGGCAGGACGCACCCAGACGCTGCTTGCCCTTACCCAGGTCAATCAGGATCAAATCCGTATCGCCCGCATCGGTGCGCAACTGCGGGGTGAGCACATGGCGCACATCCGCAACCGGCGCAAAGGCGCTGATAATCAGCGACAAAGGCGCGGTCATCTCACGCGGTTTGCCGTTTTGCTGCCACACCGTCTTCATCGACAGCGAATCCTTGCCCACCGGAATAGCAATGCCCAGCTTGGGACAAAGCTCTTCGCCCACGGCACGCACCGTGTCGAACAGCAGCGCATCCTCTCCCGGCGCGCCCGCCGCCGCCATCCAGTTGGCCGACAGACGAATATCGCCCAGCTTGCCGATCGGCGCGGCGGCGATATTGGTCAGCGCCTCGGCCACCGCCATGCGCCCGGAGGCCGGGGCGTCGATCAGCGCAAGCGGCGTGCGCTCGCCCATGCTCATCGCCTCGCCCTGATGGCTGTTCAGCGCAGAGGCCGTTACCGCCACATCGGCCACCGCAACCTGCCAGGGGCCGACCATCGGGTCACGCGCCACCATGCCGGTAATCGTGCGGTCGCCAATGGTAATCAGGAAGCCCTTGTTCGCCACGGTGGGCAGGCGCAATACGCGGTAAGCGGCTTCACGCAGGCTGACTCCGTCAAAATCAAGCTTTGGCCGCGCAACGCTCAAATGCCCTACATCACGCAGCATTTTCGGCGGTTTGCCCAGCAGCACATCCATCGGCAAATCCACCGGCGTATTGTCGAAATGGGCATCGCCCACCAGCAAACGCTGTTCTGCCGTGGCCGTACCCACCACGGCAAATGGCGCACGCTCGCGCTCGCACAGGCTCTGGAACAGCTCCAGGCTTTCCGGGTGAATCGCCAGCACATAACGCTCTTGCGATTCGTTGCTCCAAATCTCCATCGGCGACATGCCCGGCTCATCATTCGGCACGGCGCGCAATTCAAAGGAAGCGCCGCGCCCGGCATCGTTCACCAACTCAGGGAAAGCGTTGGAAATACCGCCCGCGCCCACGTCGTGAATCGACACAATCGGGTTGTCCGCACCCATTGCCCAGCAACGGTCGATCACTTCCTGGCAACGGCGCTGCATTTCCGGGTTGCCGCGCTGCACGGAGGCGAAATCCAGATCAAAGGCCGAGGCCCCCGAAGCCACCGAAGACGCAGCGCCGCCACCCAGACCAATCAGCATGGCCGGCCCGCCGAGCACAATCAGCAAATCCCCTTCGGCAATGATGTTCTTCTCCACATGCTCGCCACGGATATTGCCCAAGCCCCCGGCAATCATGATCGGCTTGTGATAACCACGCAGCTGCGAACCCGCCGCGCCCGGCGCTTCCTGCTCATAGGTGCGGAAATATCCGCAGATATTCGGCCTGCCAAACTCGTTATTAAACGCCGCCGAACCCAAAGGCCCTTCAATCATGATTTCCAGCGCGGAAACAATGCGCTCCGGCTTGCCATGATCCTTTTCCCAAGGCTGCTCCGCGCCGGGAATGCGCAAGTTCGACACTGAGAAACCGCTCAAGCCCGCTTTCGGCTTACTGCCACGCCCGGTCGCGCCCTCGTCGCGGATCTCGCCGCCCGAACCGGTGGCCGCACCGGGGAAAGGCGAAATCGCCGTGGGATGGTTGTGGGTTTCCACCTTCATCAAAATGTGGATGTCTTCTTCATGGGCGCGATACACCCAATCCTGTCCCGGGAAAAAGCGCCCGCCTGCCGCGCCTTCGATCACCGAAGCATTGTCCTTGTAGGCGGACAAAATCCCCTGCGGCGCGTGGTGATAGGTATTGCGAATCATGCCAAACAGGCTCTTGGCCTGCGCCGCGCCGTCAATCACCCAGTCGGCGTTGAAAATCTTGTGGCGGCAATGCTCGGAATTGGCCTGGGCGAACATCATCAGCTCAACATCGGATGGATTGCGCTCAAGGTTCTGGAAATTTTCCACCAGATAGTCGATTTCATCCTCGGACAGAGCTAGCCCCCAGTCCCGATTGGCCTGCTCCAGCGCCCCACGCCCGCCCTGCATCACATCCACCGTGCGTAGCGGCTTGGGTTCAGTGGCATGGAACAGCACCACCGCATCCTCCAGCGCAGAGAGCACCGTTTCCGTCATACGATCATGCAAAGCCGCATCCAGCGCCGCACATTGCCCCTGCGTCAGCGGTTGGCCATCGCTGGTTTTCACGCTGTATTGCACGCCGCGCTCAATGCGGTGAATCATGTGCAAACCGCAGTTGTGCGCAATATCCGTCGCCTTGGACGCCCAGGGCGAAATCGTCCCCGGTCTGGGAATGACCACGCGCAGCTCATCAGCAAAATGCACGCACGCGCCATCGCCATAATCCAGCACCGCCTCAAGCTGGGCGCGCTCCGCGGCGCTCAGTGCGCACTCGCTATCCACAAAATGCACAAACTGCGCGGCAATGGCCACAACACGCGGCTCGTCACGACGAATATCCGCCAGCAGTTGACTCAAGCGACTCTCGGATAACGCCACAGAACCAGGAAGAATGAGCATGCTTTGCACTCGGACTAAAATCTTGAAGCTGGGCATTTTATACCAGCGCGGCGGACAGCGCCCAAGATGACTTAGTGCTTAAAGCATCTTGACAGATCATGACTTCAGCCTAAAATGCGCGTTCCCAAAGCTTGCAATGAGTCAATCAAGGCTCAACAGCGCAACGCGATCAGGCTGGATGTCAGAGTGGTTATGTCGCGGATTGCAAATCCGCTTACCTCGGTTCGATTCCGGGTCCAGCCTCCACATTCCCCGCCCTTCGCCCGGATGGCGAAATCGGTATACGCAAGGGACTTAAAATCCCTCGGTCGCAAGACCATGCGGGTTCAAGTCCCGCTCCGGGCACCAATAGAAACAACAAGTTAGTGAGCTTACCGAAAAACAGGTTTCTTTTCGGTATACGCATTTTGTTCACTCTTTCTTTCCAAGCTGTCCGCTTTGTCCACCTTGCCTCAATGGCTGCACTATAAGCCGCCCCATCTTCAGTGAGCCCCCTAAAGAACAATCGTGCTCAGGGGCAGAGTGCTTTCTCATTGAGTAGGTTCTACTTGCAGAAGTCGAGGTAACGTCGCTGCTACTCAACATGGGGTACCGTCGATTGCTCTCAAGACTGGCGAGGATGTTGGCATAGAAGGCGGCATTGTGCGCGGTGAACGTGTAGATCCTCTGCCCTTGGCTCGCCGCAATGGCGATGGCCTTGACGGCGCTGATGCCTTGCGGCTGGCTGGGGTCGTCCAGTGGTTTGTTGGGGTCGGCAAACAGGCGTTCCGGTACGGCATGTTCAAAGGCGCTGCTTGCGGCGCCGACCTGTTTCTTATAGGCCAGTTTTTGTTCTTTGTCTCCGTCTTTGGCTTCGACGTGCATGGCGATGCGATCCACGTCCATACTCACACCGGGAAAGCTGACGCTGCGGACGATGACAGTAAATGGGAAAACAATCCTAGTATCCACACTATGAAAACCACCCCGTGCCACCAATCGCGGCTAACAGTCTATGCAAACGATACGGGTTCTATAATGACGCATTAACATTGCAATCAAAAAGCCAATGGCTGCTGGCAATAATTGGTAATTACTCCAAAAATTACCAAGCGTTAGTCCAATGCCAATTAAAAAAACAGCATTTTCAAACATTAAATCTAAACGATTTAGTCGAAGTCTTTTATTGCAGCTAGGGCAATTCCACTCCAAACCACTCAGCAGATGTTTTCTGACTGGGTCAATAGGTGCTTTACAATTTGGGCAAACATTATTCATGAGCCACACCGCCTCCCTGCAGTCGTGTTTACTGAGATGGTTGTAACAATCCCGAACAAAGCAGGTATTCGTGAAACAAATTCATTCAACCTGAATAGACCCGCGACCCCAAGGCCTGCAAACATACCGTTGAGGTAACATGAAACAAGCAGCTCGTCTTCAATGGAGTTTATATTACTCAAAGTGATAATGACATTAGCAACAATAATAAGGGCGATTGGAATCCATATAGTCCAAAGTCCGCCACTTATTGCCGCAGCGGCCAGCAAAGAAGCCATCACAAGAACCAATCCAAGTGCCGCGCCCTGTATGAAACCTAACATCCACCCCCCATTCATCCCCCCACTAATCTTATAAGCCCCCGCTCCCGTCTCCGGGTCAAGGATGATGTAACCGCTTCCCGTCCAGCCATTCACCGTGATGTCGGCCTGATGCACGGTCACCTCCATCCCTGCGCTCAGCGCATTGCGGATTTCAGTCTTGGTATTTTCATTGGTATTGAGACTGGCAAGGATGTTGGCATGGTAGGCGGCATTGTGCGCGGTGAGCGTGTAGATCTTCTGCCCCTGACTGGCCGCAATGGCGATGGCCTTGACGGCGCTGATGCCTTGCGGCTGGCTGGGGTCGTCCAGTGGTTTGTTCGGGTCGGCAAACATGCGTTCCGGTACGGCATGTTCAAAGGCGCTGCTTGCGGTGCCGACCTGTTTCATATAGGCCAGTTTTTGTTGTTTGTCTCCGTCTTTGGCTTCGACGTGCATGGCGATGCGATCCACGTCCATACTCACACCGGGAAAGCTGACGCTGCGCACGATGCCGTACCAATAGTGCGGTTGAGCTGTCGCCGAGAAACTGCCGTAGCTCGGCAAGCGATAGGCCACGATTTGGCCGCCGGCTTTGGCGGTCAATTGGTCGTTGGCATCAGGACTGGCGAAATAGCCCAGGATCCCAGCCATGAATTAACTGCAAAACTGAAATAACCACTAACATCACATACACTATCAATATAAGCATTTTAAACTGAACGATGGTTAATTTATTTTCTTCAAAACCTTTCCTTGCAACGATTAAAGCGGTCATGCCAATAGCAATTGGAATTAATACCAACACCAGATAATTCTGATCAATATTCATCGACCTAAACATTCCTGAACCGTACTACTGGGAGCTAAAGCACCAACCCCCAAAGAAACAATGCCAGTAAAAAAAGTCACAAAAGCATTATATAACAATGAACGAACCGTTTGTGATACATACAGGGACTGGAGCAAGGTGATAATTTGTGAAGCACCAACCAAGACACCTACTAATCCACCTCCCGTGCCAAACCCTTGCCAAAAACAATCTGTTTGACTCCATATTTTGAGATTGTACAAAGCTACGGTAACGATTATAGATACCACGACGACCAGAGCTAATGCGGCTGCCGCAACCCAGATATTAGGGAACCTCTAAAAACCCGTCATTCCGGCGAATGCCCGCAATCCAAGCTATTGATTTTACTTGACTCTGGTATGCACTGGAGTGGCAAAAAAGGGGTTTTTAGAAGTCCCCTTAAGCCTTTGTTGCCAATATTATTGCCACTGCAACAATTGACACTGAGATGCAGATCCAAAAAAGCCCCTTATTGAATGTATCTATATTAACAATTGCGATCAGCATTGGAGCCAATGCTGCGACATATCGAGCGACTGATACCATTACGGATTTCATCAATTAAATTAACCCCAAGAGCGTTGCGGCAACCGTCACAATTGCGGCTACTATTACACCGACATCCCCAAGAACCCCAATGGGAATAACAATCATCCCGACAATAGCAAGCACATATGGCTTAACTGAATCCAACGTCAGATTAGGATTAAATAGCAACTCCAAAAGCACAATATGAACCCCAATGGAAATAATCATGCTCGCCAGGAGCATACTTCCAAACCACAGGCCTGCAGTAGCCACACCGAGAGCCATTAGACCGCCTACAGCGAGAATACCAATTCCAGCAATAAAAAGTACGCCCCCATTCGCCCCCCCACTAATCTTATAAGCCCCCGCTCCGGTCTCCGGGTCAAGGATGATGTAGCCGCTGCCCGTCCAGCCGGATACGCTGATGTCGGCCTGATGCACGGTCACCTCCATCCCTGCGCTCAGTGCATTGCGGATTTCGGTCTTGGTATTTTCATTGGTATTGAGACTGGCGAGGATGTTGGCATGGTAGGCGGCATTGTGCGCGGTGAGCGTGTAGATCTTCTGCCCCTGACTGGCTGCAATGCTTAGCGCCTTGACGGCGCTGATGCCTTGCGGCTGACTGGGGTCGTCCAGTGGTTTGTTCGGGTCGGCAAACATGCGTTCCGGTACGGCATGTTCAAAGGCGCTGCTTGCGGCACCGACCTGTTTCATATAGGCCAGTTTTTGTTGCTTGTCTCCGTCTTTGGCTTCGACGTGCATGGCGATGCGATCCACGTCCATGCTCACACCGGGAAAGCTGACGTTGAGAAAATATGAATCGAGTCTGACCCGAACGCTATTCACGGAATATATTCACGGCTTACAAGGCGTGTCGATGATGAATATAAATGGAGTCTGACCCCATTGATCCCTCGGCTGGTTACGGCTTGCGCCTAACACGCCCTACGCGGGCTGTCACCCGGAAATAGCAGGGTATGGTCGAGAGTCATTTCTGGAAAAGCAGATAGTACCATTTCAGCGATCTCGTCACGAATATCGGCATTCGGGCATCCTGCGAAAGATGCCCCCAACTTTGATTTCAGGTCATCGTTACTCACGGATACCCCGCGAAATATGTTGTCCTCTTACCACTCCCCGGATGAATTAAATATCCCAAAAGTGTTTCTTCGCAAGATAAACGCAAGATTCGCCAGGGTAATAACTTTCGAGCCAACCAAGGAGTCGTGAGACCACTTTCTTTTCAAGGGGACTGTAATAAGCAGCGGAGCGCGCGAAATCCTCAAGGCCCTCGCAAACGAGCCCGTTTTTTTGCGTACTGGGGTGTAAATCCCGCAACGAGAGGGACTGGATCATTTTTGGAACATTCAGCAATTCCGGTTCATAGCCTTCAATTACGTTCCCACAGCCATCCTGAATGTCCATACTCCCATTAAATACAATGAAGGGTAAATCCCTGTGCTCACACTCTGGAGCTATAGGGTGCATCTTATGTATCTTTCCGTACTCGTCGTAAACTTCCACCTTTGACATTAGCACTTTCATCATCAGGCTTGGTGCAAAGTACCAGCGGGCATAGATCAATGTGCGATACATATGTTCAAGAAAATTTTTTTGGATATCGATTAGATCGTAGCGTCCACGGCCTGCGAGGTCGTCCCTGACCCACGCTAAACCATATTTTTCATCCGTAATCGTATGCCCGAACAAGAGCGTATCGTCAGGCGGAGGCATATCGGGGAAAGCAAATAGTACTTCTTCCGCGATCTCGCGCCGGGTGTCTGCGTCTGGACATTCCGCAAAAGCGAGTTCCAACTTCGATTTCAAGACATCCTGATTCATGGGCAACCCTCCACGCCTTTCTGGCACGCGCATCGTGCCAGTCGGTTCACCACGTCCTTTTCGCGCCCCAATGAGCAAGATTGCCACACGGATAACAGGTTTGCATAACAGTTAATCGTGCCTGAACACATGCGCTAGCTTTGTCCATTGCCGCATCGATATTGGCGCAGCCCATAGGACTACCTGAACCGCCCCGACATTCGTGGAGGCTATTGGGTTCAAGTACAGGCTGATAATTCAGCATGCTGGGCACGTTGCCTGTAGTAGTTTGCCTCAGCTTCGGCGGGCGGGATATAGCCGATGGGTTCGAGCAGCCGGTGATGGTTGAACCACGCCACCCATTCCAGCGTTGCCAGCTCCACCGCCTCCCGTGTCTTCCACGCGCCGCGCCGGTGAATCAGCTCTGCTTTGTACAAGCCGTTGATCGTCTCGGCCAGCGCGTTGTCGTAGCTATCGCCCTTGCTTCCCACCGAGGGTTCGACACCGGCTTCGGCCAGGCGCTCGCTGTAACGAATGCTGAGGTACTGCGAGCCCCGGTCGGAGTGATGTACGAGACCGCCGTCGTGTTCGGGCTGACGGGCGTAGAGCGCCTGCTCCAGCGCGTCGAGCACGAAGTCGGTGGTCATGGATCGGCTCACCCGCCAGCCGACGATGCGCCGGGCAAAGACATCGATCACGAACGCCACGTACAACCAACCCTGCCAGGTCGAGACGTAGGTGAAATCCGAAACCCACAATTGATTCGGGCGATCCGCCTTGAACTGGCGGTTCACCAAGTCATGCGGGCACGGCTGCCTGGGATCGTGAACCGTCGTGCGCATAACGCCGCCACGCACGGCGCCTCGCAAGCCTAGGCGGCGCATCAGGCGCTCGACCGTGCAGCGCGCAACCTCGGCGCCCTCGCGCTTCATCTGTCGCCAGACCTTGTCCGCGCCGTAGACCTGAAGATTGTCCTGCCAGATGCGTTTGATCTCTGAGATCAACCTATCGTCGCGTTGCGCACGCCTACAACGTCGCGTCGGATCGCGCCGGCACGCGGCATGGCGCCGATAGCCCGACGGGGCGACCTGCAAGACCCTGCAGATCGGCTCGACCCCGTAGGTGTCGCGGTGCCGGTCGATGAAGTCGTTCAAGACTTGAGTCGGCGGTCGAGCTCCGCCTGGGCGAAAAACGCGCTGGCCAGCTTGAGGATCTCGTTGGCACGGCGCAGTTCCTTCACCTCGCGCTCCAGCGCCTTGATGCGTTCGCGCTCCTCCGTGGTCACGCCATCGCGCAGACCGATATCCACCTCATGCCGCTTGACCCATTCATGCAGGGTATGCGGCGAACAGCCGATCTTGGGCGCGATCGATTCGACCGCCGCCCAGGGCGAGGCGTATTCTCGCCCCGGTGTTCCAGCGCCATGCGTACCGCGCGTTCACGGGTCTCGGGAGAGTATTTGGGGATCTTGGGTTGTTTCATCATGGCTCTATTCTCTTGGGGAAAAGAGCCTCCTCAAAATCCGGGGCGGTTCACGGTGAGTTGACCGCCGCACGGACGGTTTAGAAGGATCTGAGCTGAGCCAAGTTGACCGCCGCACGGGCTGATACATACCGCACAGTCATCGTAAACAGGCTCCAAGCAGGCTGCCGACATACTTGGTTTCAGCAGCCTGCCAGCAGGAGTTGCATGTATCGCTCGAAAATCAGATGCACAGGCACTTCGGGCTCGCCGCAGGATAGGCAAAGCTGAAAAACTCAGAAAGGCGTTTTTCAGCAAGTTGGCAAGCTTGCTCCAAGCCATCAAGCATGTAGAATGAACCCATATGTTATATAGTAACTAGTGGATTCACTCATGCTCCGTCCGATCTTAAGCGCCGCTCTGTTCGGCGTCCCCCTGCTCTCTTCGCCCGCCGATGCCGCCCCGGAACCAGGCTCCGACCTGCCGGACGTGCGCTTCTCCGCCGCATTTTTTGTCGATGGCGTCGCCTATGACGCCACGCAGAATCTGCGCGTGCAGGACTCCCTGGGCATCTACAACGTGCATGGCTCGCATGAGCATGAGGGTGAACACGAAGAAAGCGGCCACCACCATAGCCACGGGGGAAATTTCGACACGGGCTTGAACCTCAACAATGCAGAAGCGGCGTTTGGGGTGCTTGCTCCCGGCTGGCTGGACGGTCGCATGAATCTGTCCATGAGCAGTGATGGTCTGGAACTGGAAGAAGCCTGGTTACGCACCCAGTTTCTTCCGGCAGGTCTGCAGCTCAAGGGCGGCAAGATGCTGAGCGACATCGGCTATCTGAACAACAAACACCCTCATGCCTGGGACTTCGTCAATCAGGCGCTGCCCTACGAAATGCTGCTCGCAGGCGGGCTCAGCGGCACAGGCGCTCAGCTCAACTGGCTCGCGCCCACCCCGTTCTATCTGCGCCTGGGAGCCGAAGCGCTCACCGGCGGCAATGAAGGCATCGCCGCCCATGTCGGCTCGACTGAAAACGAAGAGACCGGTGAGACCATCAACTTCGCAAGCAAAGGACAATGGCCTAATGTATGGACAGCCTTTGCCAAAATGGGCGGCGAAATCGCGCCGAATCATGAAGTACTCGGCGGCCTGTCCTGGGTTCATTCCGACCAGCATCAAGAGCTGCACGAATACCACCCCGGCATCAACGACGCCACGCACGGCTTGCAAGGCGAAGCCTCCATGCTTGGCCTGGATCTGGTCTACCGCTATGACGCTCCCGGCGAAGGCGGAGCGGGCGATATCACCGTGCAAGGCGAATACTGGTATCAGAACAAGGATATGCACCTTGTTTACCATGAACTCAAACCCAAGCTGGTCGGTCAGCCGCGCGACCTCAGCGTGGATGCCGCCTACATCCAGGCGCTGTATGGCATTTTCCCGCGCTGGCAGATCGGGGCGCGCCTTGAGTCGGCAGGCATGACGCATGAAGCCAGCCGCGCCGGCTCCACGCTTGGACCGACGAATACCAGCACATTCGACAATCTGGATCGCATCAGCGGCGTCGTGACCTGGAATATCAGTCACAACCAGCTCTTGCGCTTCCAGGTCTCCAATATTTCGGGCAGTTTTGCCGAAGAGGTTTCCGGCATGGAAAAAGAGCAGGCCACGCATAAAAGCTACAACGAGTTTTTCCTGCAATACCAAGTCAATTTCGGCACTCACGGCGCACACGGATTCTAGACATGCTGCAAACAAGAACTCTCCTGCTCGTCGCCGCCGCCTTGACCAGCGTGTGGCTTGGCAATCCGGCGCAGGCGCTGGAAATCATAGCCACCACCGCCAGTCTGGGTGCTCTTGGCCGTGAAATCGGCGGCGAACAGATTCAGCTGCGCGTCATGGCGCCTTCCGACCGCGACCCGCATGACCTGCTCGCCAAACCCAGCCTGATCAGCCAGGCGCGCTCGGCGGACGGCTTGATCAGCATCGGCGCCGGTCTGGAGGAAGGCTGGCTGCCCGCCGTGCTGGAACAGGCTGGAAATCAGCGCATTCAGCCCGGCCAGGCGGGCTCATTCATCGCCGCCAGCAAGGTTGAACTCATCCCGGAAACGCGTGAAGCCAATCCGCTGTTCGGTCATATCCACAAGCAGGGCAACCCGCATATCCAGATGGATCCTGTGCGCATGGCGCAGCTCGCTTCTGCGCTGGGCGAATGGCTGGCGCAGCTCGACTCCGCCAACGCCGCACAGTATCGCCAGCGCGCCCAGCAAAGCGCGCAACGCCTGCTGGATTTCAGCCAAGAAGCCGGTAAACGGCTTCAGTCTCCTCCCGGAGTGGCGCTTTACCACGAAGATGCGGTGTATTTCCTCAGCCGCTTCAATATTCCCCTGCTCGGCACGCTCGAACCTTTTCCCGGCGTGCCGCCGACGGCCTCGCATTTGCAGGAATTGACGACCGCCCTGCGCGGCAAGCGGGGCATCATTGTCCGTACGCCCTACCAGGCAGGGGATGGCGCCCGCATGCTGGCGCAGGAGAGCGGCTTGAAAGAGGTGGTACTGCCGATCGAGCCAAGCATGGACGCCACGTTGCCAGGCTATCTTGCCATGCTCGAACAATGGGTCGCCGCGCTTGCCTACAAGCCCTGAGTTCGACGCGCAGCCGCTGCTAAGCCTGCGCCGCCATGCCCGGCCTTTTGCCGCCTTCGCCCTTGAGCTGCATTCGGGCGAAAAAGTCGGCTTGTACGGCATCAATGGCAGCGGCAAAAGCACCCTGCTACGGCGGATCGCCGGTCTTCAGCCGTCCAGCAATATCGATATCCGCGCACAGGGGAAGCTTGCGGTCGGCTATCAGGCGCAACATCCGCCGCGCCCCCTGGGCTGGCCGATCTCGGTGGCCGACTACCTGCGTATCGCCAAACTCAGCGCCCAGGTTCTGCCGGAACGTCTGCAAGCCCTGCTGCACACGCGTTGCGATGCCTTAAGCGGCGGTCAATTCCAGCAGCTGGCCCTTTGCGTCACGCTCAACAGCCCTGCAGACCTGATCTTGCTCGACGAGCCGACCCACCACCTCGACCAAGCCGGGGCGGCATGGCTTTCCGCAAGCCTTGGGCGGCATCATGCAACCATGCTGATGGTCAGCCACGACAGCGCATGGCTTGCGCTGCACTGCACCAGACTGGTCGAACTGCCGCCCCTTCCGCACAAGGACGAGGCCAGCGCATGAACCTTGACGGCATCTTCCATCTTCCCCTGCTCACCGGCGGTCTTGCCGCCCTGCTCCTTGCCTGGTGCGGGCTGATCCTGCGCCTGCGCGGGGAGAGTCTGGCGGCGCTCAGCTATGCCCAGGCGGGCGGTCTGGGGATGGTTGCCGCACCTCTGCTGGGGCTGCCGCCCCTGCCCGGCGCATTGCTCGGCGCAGGGGCGGCGGCGGCGCTCAAGCCCTGGCTGGCGCGCTCTGCGGACGGCCTGATCGCCTTGCTGCTGGCGACCTGGGGGCTTAGCCTGCTGCTTATCGCCAATCTGCCCTCCGGCGACCACGTCGGACGCATGATGCTCGACGGGCAGCTCTACTTTACCCGCCAGGAGCACGCCCTTGGGCTTGCTCTCGCCCTGGCGGCGGCGCTCGCCCTGCTCCCCGGATTGACCCTTGGCATCCAGCGCGAACAGCTCTTTCCGACACAAGCGGCCAGCAAGGCGCAAAACCTGCAAATCGAGCTGCTCCTCGCGGCCAGCCTGGCTGTCGTCGCCGCCAGTCTGGGCGTCATGGCCGCCTTCGCCCTCGCCTTTCTGCCCGCACGCATGGCCTTTCAACTCGCCTCACGCTGGTCGCAGGCTCTGCTGTTCGCTCTTGCCCTCGGCCTCACGGCGCATCTGGTCGCTTTTTTCCTCGCCCTGCGCTTCGATCAGCCTTATGCCCCGGTTTTGACCCTGATCCTGCTGATCGCCACCGCGGGCATAACTTGGTTCAAAGCGCCGGAAAAAGCCCTTTCAAACTGAGAACCTGTTGACGATCTTTTTTGAAGCTAAAAACCCTGCGTGAAGCGACACTGCAGGTGCGAATTCATTCGCACCTACGTTTTTTGGCGACTATTTTTCCGTTCAATGGCGAGATCGTAAACAGGTTCTGAGAGAAAAACGGCAGGCAGATCCTGACAAATCATTTGGCAAATCCCGTCAAACTCCGCCCTCGGCATTGCTGGCGCGCAACTGCCTGATCAAACCATCCATCCCCACGCGCTGCACATCCTGGGCGAAGGTATTGCGATAATTCGTCACCAGGCTGACCTCATCAATCACCACGTCGATGATTTTCCAGCTTCCCTGTTCGTTTTTACGCAGGCGATAGGCCACGGGAATGGGCATGCCTGATTTGGCCTGAATCTCGGTACGCACCAGAGCTTCCTTGGGGTCGCTTTCCGGGCGCATGGGGAAATAGGTTACTTTCTGCCCGTCATACTCACCCAGCGACTTGGAATAGGTGCGCACCAACAGCTCACGAAACTCCTGAGTGAACGCCGCTTGCTGCGCAGCCGACGCCTTACGCCAGTTGACCGCCAAAACCAGCTTGCTCATGGTTTGAAAATCCACATGCGGCAACACCATTTTTTCCACCAGGGCATTCACCACCTTGGGATCGGTTTTGATTTTCTCGCTGTTTTCCTTGATGGCCGCCAAGACTTCATCCGAGGTGGATTTAATCAAGGTCAGCGGCGCTTCATCCACGGCTGCGGCGCTCAAGCCGCTGACTGAAAACAGGGAAAACGCACTGAGCAAAAACGAACGACGAGAACTTTGCATGACCTTATTTCCATTCGCCCAGCGCATGGCGCAACTGCGCCACCTGCATGTTGTAATCGTTAATACCTAAAAGATAATCGCCGTACATGGTGGTATAGGTGCGGAACGCTTCGACCAAAAGCGCCATATCCACCGCGCCTGCCTCGGAGTCCATAAATACCGTGGTAAACCAGCGGCGACCGGCGATAAACCCTTCCTTGAGCTGCCCGATAGACTCATACCCGCCTTTGGAGCGGTGATAAGCCTCTGCCACCTGGAACGGAATGCCGATGCGCGCGAAGTTGGCCTTTTCGGTGACCTCGCGCAAATCCGCCTCGGCCTGACGCGCCTGGGCGTTGACCAGACCCGGACGGATATTCCAGCCCACGCCCAGTACCGGCGCTGCATAGGCATGATTGAAGTTATCGAAAATGTACGGGTTATCCAGCGTATCGCGCCCCGGCGCCACCGCCGCCCCGCCGATCACGGCGGCATAGACATCGGGGTACATTTCGGCGCGCCGCGCCTTGACCATCGCCCTCAGCGCCGTCATGCCCGCTTCGACTTGCGCCATTTCCTCGCGCTGCGCCAGAGCGGTCTTGACCAGTTCATCCAGCGAACCTTCAGGCAACACGACTGGCTCAATATGGGTGTCGCTCACCTCAAGCTGGGATGAAAGCGGCACGCCGACCAGGGTTTTCAAACCATCCAGCGACACCGCTTCGATCGCCTTGGCCTGGGCGAGGTAACGCCCGACCGAGCCGCGCACGGCTTGCACCGCGTACAGATTCCCCTCGGAGGTAGGCTTACCGGAAGCCTTGCGTTTTTCGATCCCCGCAATCACCGAATCCACCTTGGAAAGCAGGTCAACCAGGAAAACCCGGGTATCGCGCGCCGTAAGATAGCCATAGTAGGCTTTGCGCACATCGAGCTGCGTTTGCGCCCGCGTCAGGCGCACATCGCCTTCGCGCACCTGGATATTGCCCTCTGCGGCCTTGGAATAATTTTCCACCTTGCCGAAGGTGTATAGCGGATGTACCAGGGCGAACTGCAAGCCTGCCAATACGGAAATGCCGTCATCGAACTTGCCTGCGTCATCTCGCAAAGTGCATGTCGTGCATGTCGTGGCGCCATTCTGAAAAATACCGCCATTCACACCCGGAACCGCCGAAACATAGGCGTTGGCATCGATACGCAATCCCGCACGTCCGTGCACTTCATCCAGCAGACCACGCGCCCGTTCCACCACCGCCTCGCGCTCCTTGATGCGCGGATCGGCATTCAGAGCCATATCCACCGCCTGTTCCAAATTCACGCTGACCGCCCAGCTCAATCCGGGCAAAACAGCCAGCGCAATCGCCATCATTAGTTTCATCGCATTTGAATAGATGCTCATGGGTATTTCCTATTTGTCAGCTATTTCTTGTCTTCTTCAGCCGCTTTCTGGAAAAGAAACTGACTGATCAGATTTTCCAGCACGATGGCCGACTGGGTCATGGCGATGCGGTCGCCGGATTGAAGAACGGCTTCCTCAGCGCCTGGCATCAGACCGATGTATTGCTCGCCCAGCAATCCCGAGGTGTAAATCGCCGCTGAAGTATCCTTGGGAAAGATGCTGTATTGGGGTTCGATATTCATGGCCACCACTGCGCGAAAGCTTTTGGGGTCAATGGAAATATTCTCCACCCGCCCGACCACCACCCCGCCCAGCTTGATCGGCGCGCGCGGCTTCAATCCGCCGATATTGTCGAATTCGGCGCTGATGACATAGCCCTTGGCGGAAGGCAGGGTCAATAAATTGCTCACATTCAGGGCAAGCAAGGTCAAGGCCGCAATGCCCAGGGCGACAAACAAGCCTACCCATACGTCCCGAGCAGCGTTTTTTGGCATGGATCAAGCTCCGCAATCACACATTGAACATCAGCGCCGTCATGATGAAGTCCAGCCCCAGCACCGCCAGCGAGGTGTTGACCACGGTGCGCGTGGTCGCCCGGCTGACGCCCTCGGCGGTCGGCAGGCAATCATACCCTTCAAACAGCGCGATCCACGCGGCGACGACGCCAAAAACCAGGCTTTTCAGCACGCCGTTGACGATGTCTTCATGAAAATCGACCTGCGACTGGATTTGCGACCAGTACGACCCGCTGTCCACCCCCAGCAAGCCGACGCCGATGGCGAATCCGCCGAGAACGCCGACCAGGGAAAACAGCGCCGCCAGCAGGGGCATGGCGATCACCCCCGCCCAAAAGCGCGGCGCGACCACCCTCTTGAGCGGATCAACCGCCATCATCTCCATGCCTGCCAATTGCTCGGTGGACTTCATCAGCCCAAGCTCGGCGGTCAGCGCCGAACCCGCGCGCCCGGCGAACAGTAAGGCGGTGAGCACCGGCCCGAGTTCACGCACCAGCGACAAGGCCACCACCACGCCCAGCGATTCCGCCGAACCATAGGTCGCAAGGATCGAGTACCCCTGCAAACCCAGCACCAGGCCGACAAACGCACCGGCGACCAGGATGATTTGCAAGGAAAGCACGCCCACCTGATAGAGCTGATCGACCACCAGACGCGGACGCAGCAAGGACGCGGGCAACGCAGGCAGCAGGCTGAGCATGAAGCCGAACCAGCGCCCCAGTCTGGCCAGCGCATGCAGCACGCCGCCCCCCAGCCGCGCCAAAAACTCGATCATGCTCGAATCTCCGGGGCGGACAGCCTGAAATCGGCATGCAAACTGTCTGTTGGGTAGTGAAACGGCGCCGGGCCATCCGCCAGCCCCTGCATGAATTGTTGCACCCAGGGCGAGGCGTTGCTGCGCATGTCCTCCGCCGTGCCCGCAGCGACCACCTTGCCTTCGGCCAAAAGATAGAGCTGATCGGCGATCGACAGGGTTTCCGCGACATCGTGCGACACCAGAATGCTGGTCAAGCCCAAGGCGTCGTTCAGGCTGCGAATCAGGCGCACCAGAACGCCGAGCGTCATCGGATCCTGTCCGGTAAAAGGTTCATCGAACATGACCAGCTGCGGGTCGAGCGCCAGGGCGCGGGCGAAGGCCACGCGGCGCGCCATGCCGCCGGAAAGTTCGGCGGTATGCAGGTCGCGCGCGCCGCGCAGGCCGACCGCATTCAGCTTCATCAATACCAGGTCACGAATCATGCTCTCCGGCAAACGGGTATGTTCGCGCAAGGGAAAGGCCACGTTTTCAAATACGCTCAAGTCGGTGAGCAAGGCGCCGTGCTGGAACAGCATCCCCATGCGCTGACGCAAGGCAAACAGCGCCTTGCGCGGCAGGGCGTGCACATTCTGTCCGTCCACCCAGACCTCGCCGGCATCCGGGCGCAACTGGCCGCCGATCAGTTTCAGCAGGGTGGTCTTTCCCGTACCGCTCGGCCCCATGATGCCGGTGATCTTGCCGCGCGGAATGCTCAGGCTGATGTTGTCGAAAATCAGGCGCTCGCCGCGCGCAAAGCTCAGGTTCTTGATTTCGACGAAGGGGGCGGCAAGCTCGGCCTCCCGCCCCTCTTCGTGAGCGGCAAGGCTCATTGCAGCCCCAGCAGGGCGCGCATGGAGCGCATGCTTTCCAGACGTTGCAGCATTCTCAGCGGCGCATCATTGACCAGGATGGTCGAGCGTCCACGCAAGGCCAGCGCATCCATGGCGGCGCGCAGGGCGCGTTGCTGACTGCGCGTCGCTGCGGGCGAGCTGGCCTCCGCTTCCTCGCCAAGCACGATCAACGGCGCCGTGGCGGGATCCATCACCGCATGAAAATCCGGCATGGCCTGCGGAACCAGACGCCCGGCATGCAGCCCGTACAACGGCGCCTCGGCGGGCGCGAACAGGCCAAGCATGGAAAGACAGGTCGCGGAGGCCACGCTCAGCAGAATGGAACCCAGCCTTGGCCGCAACAGATTCAAACGCTCGGCAATATCGCTGAACACATCCTCGTCGCCCTTGAGCACCATCGAAGGCATCACCAGGTGAAAACGGAAATCAGCGTGCGTGTCCTCCAGCCACTGCTCCAGCGCAGCTACAGGCGGCGTCATCCAGCCAGCGGCATACAGACCCACCGCATCAAACTCATTGGAATAAAAGGTCAGGCGCCACTCAGGCGGCAGGTCGTCGGGATAAAACGTACCGACCCACTCTGCATGCTCCCAACCCCAGGCGCCTAATGAAATGACCGGGATACGCTTCTCGCTCGCCCCGCTCATGCCAGGCCATCCAGTTCACGCAACAAACGAAAACTGAGATTCAAATCAAACTCCGCACGCTCGCGGTACCAGCGCGCCGCGCTGCGCGCCATCCCCGGCGGATCGAACCACGAGCCGCCGCGCACCACGCGCAGGCGGGCGTCCCCCTCCAGCCAGGGTTCGTGCGCCACCCGCGGCAGGCCGGAATATTGCTCTCGCCAGTGATCAAGCACCAGTTCCTGCATATTGCCGTGCATCTCATGCAGCCCCCAGGCGTTGGCGGGCAGGCTGCCCACCGTCACCGGTCGGCTCAGACCGCAAAAATAAAAGCCGCGTGTGCAATGCAGGCCGCCCGAGCAATTCACCTCGCTGCGATGAATCTTGTCGCCAAAGGCGAACGCCGTTTCCGTGCCGGCGCGGGCGGCATACTCCCACTCGGCCTCGGTCGGCAGGCGATAGCGATGCCCGCTGAGTTCGGACAACCAGGCCGCATAGGCTTCGGCATCGACAAAGCACACATTGAAGGCCGGAAACTGCGCATCCGTCCAACTGTAACGGCGCGGGCGCGGATAGCCGGTGGCGGCGCAAAAACGCGCGTAATCGCCCAGCGTCACCGTATGGCGCATCAAGGAGAAATCACGCTGCACTGTCACCTTGTGCTGCGGCCCTTCGCTCTCCTGGCGCGCAAATTCCTTGAGCGGCGACCCCATGAAAAAAGCCCCCGCAGGGATGACGGCCAACTCCACTCCAAAAGCTTCATCGGCCGACACCACCTGTTCGATGAAATGCACAGGCAAGCCATGCCGCATGGCAGCGGCCTGTTGGCGCGTTTGCGCATCGTTTTCGGCGGCACTCATCACTGCGTGACTCACGCTTTCTCCCCCACCTGAAGGAGGTCAGCGCAGTTGCTTGGCGAGCTGCTGCCCAAGCGCGGTGGAGAACTGCGGCAGATCCTTGTCGCCCTGGATATTCTGCATATTGAGCTGGGTTTTGGCCGCACTCAGTGGCTTGAAACTCAGGGTCAGGGTGACTGGCGTCGTGCCAATGGTCGGCTTCAGCTCCGCGCCGCGCAGCACGATCCCCTGGTAGAGGCTGCGCGGATTGGGGTGACTGAGTTGCAGGCTTTCCGCAGCCAGATCGCCCTTGACGATGTCAAAGCCCAGACGCTCGACCGCCGCGCGGGTGCGGTTGAAGGCCACCGGCAGAGACTGATCCAGCAGCAGGTATTGCTTGTTGTCCTCGTTGACGAAACTGACGCGCGGCTGCAGCGAGGCGGCGATCTGCGCCTTGGATTGCTCCTCGTTGCCAGTCAGATACACCATCAGGCGCTCAAGCATTTCCGCATCAAATTCACGATTTTCTGGCGAGGGCGCCCATTTGAAGCCCTCGTAGTCATTGCCGTTGATCGCCTCTCTTTTCTCGGTGAGATCCATGCGCTGACTGGTGAGGAATACGCGGGTTTGCGCATCGCCATCGCCGCGTTCAATGCGGATGCGCATGCGATCCATGTATTCGGGCTTGAAGAAGAAATTGGTAATGCCCTTGAGCAACGAATCCCAGCCCGATTTCTCCGGCGCGTTTTCACCCTTGCCCACCCAGTCCGATTCCATCACGCCGAGCTTGGGATCCTGGCGTTGCAGCGGATAACCCTCGGCCTGCATGAAATTGATCAAGCGCGGCCAGACCGCCTCGGGCGCAATCGCCACGTTCAACCAGCGCGCATCCGGCGGACCTTCCACGCTCACCGTGGCCGACTTGGGCAGCACGCCCGTCGCGCCGATGCGTTCGCCTTTGGAAGCCTCGCCCAGGGCTGAAGCGGCGCGCGGCACATCGGTATTCAACGAGGGATCGGGCGCAGTGAATGCGGGCGGAACCTCCAGATTAGGCAGGGTGGCGTAACGACGGGCGTCGCGCGGCTCTTCCTTGCCCAACCCCGGAATGGAGGAACAGGCCGTCATGCTCAGCATCATCGCCACAGGCGCCCAAAGTCCGATATGCACACGCATTTTTGCAGCTCCAAGGTCTCGATTTAGAGGAGTAAGAGAATTATTTGGCCGAAACTTCGATGCCTGCCGCCGCCAAGGCCGCAAGCACGGCGGCATGGTTCTCGTTGGAAAGCCAGGTCAAAGGCAGGCGAATGCCCGCTTCGATCATACCCATGGCATGCAGGGCGAACTTGGCCGGAATGGGGTTGGACTCGACGAACAGCTTTTCATGCAGGGCGGCGAGCGGAGCGTCCAGGGCGGCGGCGCCTGCCGCATCCCCGGACAGAGCCGCCTTGCACATGGCCGCCATGGCGCGCGGGGCGATATTGGCGGTTACGGAAATCACTCCGCGTCCGCCCTGCAGGATGACCTCACGCGCCAGAGCATCGTCTCCGGCATAGACCTCAACCCTGCCCGCCAGACGCTCGACCAGCTCCTGCATGCGCGTCAGTGAGCCGGAGGCTTCCTTGATGCCAACGATATTGGCCACATCAGCCAAGCGCTCAACGGTGGCGGGCAGCATGTCACAGGCGCTGCGTCCCGGCACGTTGTACAACACCAGCGGCGCGGGAACCGCTTCGGCAATCGCCATATAATGACGATACAGGCCTTCCTGGGTCGGCTTGTTGTAATACGGCGTAACCAGCAGACAGCCATCCACTCCCAGACTCACCGCCCGGGAACTAAGTTCCACCGCCTCGCGCGTGCTGTTGGCGCCCGTACCGGCGATCACCGGGATGCGACCCGCGACGTAATCCACCGTGCGCTGCACCACCTCAAGATGCTCGTTCACATCCAGCGTGGACGACTCCCCGGTCGTGCCCACGGCGACGATCACATCCGTGCCCTCGGCAATGTGCCACTCGACCAGACGTTGCAGCGCGGCAAAATCCAGCGCCCCATCCGCCCGCATCGGGGTTACCAATGCCACCATACTCCCATGAAACATGCCGTCATCCCCGCATGAAAATTCAGCGCTATGCAAGCGGCGAATACTACCCGCCCGATAGCGCATCACGCAAGGAATCAAACGCTGCCTGCGCTCCTTGCCTACCGACGATTCCAGCCTTGTCGCCCGGGCGTGTACACTCGCCAAAAACCAGCGCAAAGACACCATGCAAACCTACCTTGCCATCACCCTGCTCGCCCAGGACGCCCCCGGCCTGATCGAACGCATGACCCGCCCCATCGCCCAGCACAAATGCCTGATTCATGATGCGCGCATCGTCTCTCTCGGGCAGCAGGCCGCCGCCTCGATGCTGATCGCCGGAAGCTGGGACAGGCTCAGCCGCCTGGAAATCGCCATCCGGCAACTTGCCAACCAGCATGAAATGGCGCTGCACATGACCCGCACCGAACTGCCCGCCCCCCTTGAGGCGCATATGAGCTACGCCGTGGATGCGGTCGGCCTCAATACCCCGGAAATGACGCATCAGCTTGCCCAGTTCTTCAGCGCCCAAGGCATTCATGTGCGTGACTTGGCCACCCTGCCCTATAGCTCTGGAACCAATGCCACGCCCATGCTCAACTTGCGCATGCAGATTGAAATTCCAGCCAATCTGCGTCTGGCGCTGCTCAAGGAAGCGTTCTACGACCTGTGCGACGAACTCAACCTGGACGCCACCCTGGAACCGATGCGCTAAATGAACGAGCACCTCATGCCCAAGCTGAACGACCTGCCCCACAGCTCACTGCAAAGCACTCAGGGTGCACTCAACCTCCCCGATGATCTGCTGCAGCAATGGTTAGTGCTGTTTTTCTACCCCAAGGACAACACCCCCGGCTGTACGCAAGAGGCGCTGGACTTCGCCCAACTGCATGCCACATTCACCCAGGCCGGAGCCAATATCCTCGGCGTTTCCCGTGACAGCCTGAAAAGCCACGCCAACGCCCGCGCCCGTCTTGATCTGCCTTTTCATCTCATCAGCGACCCGGAAGAAGTTCTCTGCCAGCATTTTGCTGTCATCAAATTGAAAAAACTCTACGGCAAAGAGTACATGGGCATTGAGCGCAGCACCTTCCTCATCAACCCCCAAGGAGAAACCCAGCGCGCCTGGCGCAACGTGAAAATTCCCCATCACGCTCAAAGCGTACTCGAAGAACTGAACACACTGCGAACATTCACCTAACCAAGGCAAACCAATGATCCATCACGAGCGTACCCGTCCCTGCCTGTTCGTTCTCGATACCAATGTTCTCATCCACGACCCCAGCGCCCTGTTCCGCTTCCATGAGCACGACATCTTCCTGCCCATCGTCGTTCTGGAAGAACTCGACAACCTGAAAAAGGGCGTCTCGGAAATCGCACGCAATGTGCGCCAGGCCAGCCGCTTTCTTGATGATTTAGTAATTGACGCCGACGGCGAAGCCATCCACCAAGGCGTCCCCATCAGCCACCCCTTCCGCGATGGTCGCCTGCAAAAAAGCTCCGGGCGGCTGTTCGTACAAACCAAAGTCCTGACCAGCGAATTGCCGCAACTTCTGGCACGCGGGAAGGCCGACAACGACATCCTTAGCGTCACCCTCGCCCTGATGCGCGAAACCACCGACCGCCAGGTCGTGCTGGTCTCCAAAGACATCAACCTGCGCATCAAGGCCACCGTCCTCGGCATCATGGCCGAAGACTACGAAAACGATCAGGTACTGGATGACGTTGACCTGCTCTACACCGGCATCAGCGCCCTTCCCGCCGACTTCTGGACCACGCACAGCAAAGACCTGCACGCCTGGCAGGAAGAAGGCCGCAGCTACTACCGCATCCACGGCCCACTGGCCGACGACTGGAATGCCAACCAATTCATCTACCTCGAAGGCGACAGCCCGTTTGAAGGCGTGGTGCGCGCACATGATGAAAATGGCGCGGCCATCGTCGAAGTGTGCAACAACTACACCCTGCCGAAAAACACCGTCTGGGGCATCAACGCCCGCAACCGCGAACAAAGCTTTGCGCTCAACCTGCTGATGGATCCGCAAGTCGATTTCGTCACCCTGCTCGGTCAGGCAGGCACAGGCAAAACCCTGCTCACCTTGGCGGCGGCTTTAACCCAAACCCTAGAGAAAAACATCTACTCTGAAATCATCATGACCCGCGTCACCGTCCCCGTGGGCGAAGACATCGGCTTTTTGCCCGGCACCGAAGAGGAAAAAATGACCCCGTGGATGGGCGCGCTGATGGACAACCTGGAAGTGCTCACCCGCGTGGAAGGCGGCGGCTCATGGGAACGCCAGGCCACGCAGGATCTGGTGCGCGCGCGCATCAAGATCCGCTCGCTCAACTTCATGCGTGGCCGCACCTTCCAGAACAAGTTCCTCATTATCGACGAGGCACAAAACCTGACCTCCAAGCAGATGAAAACCCTCATCACCCGCGCCGGCCCCGGAACCAAGGTCATCTGCCTGGGCAACATCTCGCAGATCGACACGCCGTATCTGACCGAAACCACCTCCGGCCTGACTTATGTGGTCGATCGTTTCAAGGGCTGGCCGCACGGCGGCCACATCACCCTGCTGCGCGGCGAACGCTCACGCTTGGCGGAGTTTGCTTCGGAAACGTTGTAGACCGCTTAAACCTCGCTCAAGAAAAACCCCGGCCAGAAATGGCTGGGGTTTTGTATTGGATGATGGCCGCGACCAACCAGCTTCCAGACTATTCAAGCGGAAAACGCCTCCTCAAACCTGCCCACCCACACCCTTGAACTTCTCCACAAAAGCAACGATCTTCTGGAACACGCTTTGCTTTTTGGTCAGGTATTGCGGATTCAGCGGGCTCATCTTGGGCAGCACGGCATTCAGCTCCGTACCGCTATCACTGGCAAACTCCCGCTTGAGTGACGCGGCGATATAGCGCCGTGCCGCCTCCGCATTCAGATTCTCGGCATCGATCAACTCTTGCGCCTCACGCTGTTGTTCCGCTTGGGCAAAGGTGAAGAAAGCATCAATCACGCTGGCCTTGTCGCCAATCTGGTCAAGATCGGTTTGATTGATGAAGTCCACCACCAGGCTTTCTTTGGCGCGATTGCCCAGACTGGCGCGAATCACGCGGCGTACTTCATCCACCAAATCCGCTTTGCTTTTGTTCTTCTTGTTGTGCTCAAAAATCAGTTCCAGGATGTAATCCAGATTGATTTCCTGCGACCTGAGCAAGTCCACCTCAAACACCACATCATCCCAGTCGATGGTGGATTTTTCCTTCTCAGCCCCCGCCTTTTCGCGGCGCAGCCAATCGCGCACATCGTTATAAGTGGAGCGGTAATCCTGGATTTTCCGCTCCGCCGGGAGCGTGATGGCTTGCAGAGCCGCCAAATCATCATCGCTCAGATAGTGCTTGGCCTTGAACGCCTCCACCGCTGCCGGGTCGGCCATATCGACGTTTTGCAATGCCTTCAGGCTGGCGAACTCATCGTAATTTTGCAGGATGTTTTCCACGCGTAAATACTCGCCAAACAGCTTCACAAACGCCTTTTTGTCAGCTTCCTTTTCAATGGCGGCGGGGTCGGGAAAACGCTGCTCCAGCTCCCGAAGCACATCGACAAAACCCCGTCGCGCTTCGCCGGTGGTCACATCGGTGAAACCTTCCATGTATTCCTTGTAGCTTTTCTCCAGCACCACGTTCTTGGTGTTCTTGTCGCCGAACAGGGTGATGGCGTCGATGGTCGCCTGCTCCAGATCGCGGAAGGTAACGATGTTGCCAAAGGTTTTGGTGGCATCAAAAATGCGGTTGGTGCGCGAATAGGCTTGCATCAGCCCGTGGTAGCGCAGGTTCTTGTCCACAAACAAGGTGTTCAGCGTGGGCGCGTCAAAGCCGGTCAGGAACATGCCCACCACAATCAGCAGGTCAATCTCCTTCGCCTTCACCTGCTTGGCCAAATCGCGGTAGTAGTTCTGGAAGCCATTGCTGTCCACGCTGAAATTCGTTTTGAACAGCGTGTTGTAGTCCGCAATCGCCGCGCTCAAAAACTCTTTGGCGCTGCTGTTCATGGCCGACACATCAAAACTTTCGTCCTGAATATCGCCCACCGCATCCTGCTCTTCGTTGGCAGCAAACGAAAAGATGGTGGCCACTTTCAGCGGCTTGTCGCTGCCTTTTTGCAATGTATTGAAAGACTCGTAATACAGCTTGGCCGCATCCACGCTGCTCACCGCAAACATGGCATTGAAACCTTTCGCCCCAGCTTGCAGGCGGTGCGTCTTCTGCCGGAAATTGTTCAGAATGTACTGAGTAATCTCACGGATGCGATCCGGGTGCAGCAAAGCCTGCCTATTTTCCGCCGCGCTCAGTTTTTTCTCGTCCTGCTCGGTCTCGACGGCTTTGAACTGCGGGCGAACGTCGTTGTAATCCACCTTGAACTTCAGCACCTTTTCGTCACGAATGGCATCGGTGATCACATACGAATGCAGTTCGCGCCCAAACACGCTGGCCGTAGTTTCGGCACCCAGCGCGTTCTCGGGAAAGATGGGCGTGCCGGTAAAACCAAACTGACAGAACTTCTTGAACTTCTTCTTCAGGTTCTTCTGCGCCTCGCCAAACTGGCTGCGGTGGCATTCATCAAAAATGAACACCACCTGCTTGCCGTAGATCGGCAAGTCAGCTTCGCTCTTCATCAGGTTGTTGAGCTTCTGGATAGTGGTAACGATGATCTTGTTGTCGTCCTTGTCCAGATTGCGTTTCAGGCCCGCCGTGCTGTCTGAGCCGTTCACGCTGTCCGGTGAAAAGCGCTGGTATTCCTTCATGGTCTGGTAGTCGAGGTCTTTTCTATCGACCACGAAAAACACCTTGTCAATGAACTCCAGCTCCGTAGCCAGCCGCGCCGCCTTGAAACTGGTCAAGGTCTTGCCCGAGCCGGTGGTATGCCAGATAAAGCCCCCGCTTTCCGTGGTGCTCCAGTTCTTGGCTTGATACGCGCTATTGATCTTCCACAGAATGCGCTCCGTAGCGGCAATCTGGTACGGGCGCATCACCAGCAGCGTATTGCTGACATCAAACACCGAATAATGCAGCAGCACATTGAGCAGCGTGTGTTTCTGAAAAAAGGTGGCGGTAAAATCTTTCAGGTCTTTAATCAGCGTGTTATCCGCCTTCGCCCAGTTCATGGTGAAGTCGAAGCTGTTCTTGTTGCGCGCCGTGGTGTTGGCAAAGTAACGGCTGTCGGTGCCGTTGGAGATCACGAACAGTTGCAGATACTTGAACAGGGAATGCTCGCTGTTGAAGCTCTCCTTGCTGTAACGGTGCACCTGATTGAAGGCTTCGCGAATTGCCACGCCGCGCTTTTTTAATTCCACCTGCACCAGCGGCAGACCATTGACCAGGATCGTCACGTCATAGCGATTGGCGTGGCTGCCCGTTTGCTCAAACTGCTTGATCACCTGCACCTTGTTGCGGGCGATATTTTTCTTGTCCAGCAGGTAGATATTCTGGATGCGGCCATCGTCAAAGACAAAGTCGTGAATGTAGTCGTCGTAAATCTTTCGGGTTTTCTCGACGATGCTATCGCTGGGCTTGTCCAGAAACGTCTCCACAAAGCGCAGCCACTCACCATCAGCAAACTGAATGTTATTGAGGGTTTGCAGTTGAAGTCGCACATTGGTGAGCAAGGCTTCGGGGGTGTTCAGGCCGGGCAGGTATTCATAACCCTGATTTTGCAAATCCTGAATGAACTCCCGCTCCAGATCGTATTCGCTCTGATAGCTTTCGCTGACCTTCCATTCCTGGGTGTATTTATCCAGAACGATGAAATTCCTGGATTCGGCAATGGGCTTGATGTAATCAACCATTTTGTTGTTCCTGCTGCCAGTAGCCATAGTTGCTCTTCAGATGATCGAGCAACAGCTTGACCGTTGTTTTCTCCGCCTGCGTTGGTTCCGCGACGGCTTCATTTGAAAGCGTACTGTGGCTGGTGAAATTGATGATGCGGCTGTAATACAGCTGCTTGTCGTCTGGCAACAGCTCAGACCATTTCGGGTAACCCAGGAAGCTGGCTGTCTTCTCGTACAGATTGCGCAGCAGCGTGAAGTGATAACGCTCCACCTTTTGATCTGCAATCGCCTGCTCGATGGTCTGCAACAGGTGCAGATGGTAGGAAAAGCTCTTATTGGAGTCGCCCGGCTTTTCCGTCAGCGTGAAGCTGCCGTCTTCCAGACGCTCCAGCATGTAGCAGGCTTTGTTGCTGAATTCATTGAACAGCACGTTGTAGAACAGCGGGCTGTGAGTGGTGATGATGAACTTAAGATCAGTGGACTGGCTTGATTTGATCAACCCTGCCAGGTTGACCGCCAATTCGATCAGATGATTCTCATCCAGAGAACTAACCGGATCATCAACGAAAACATATTCCAGATTATTGAAAACATCTGTGGAACGATTTGCTGCCTCCGCGATGTTCAGCTCGGAAATCATCTGCTCAATCAGCGAATGAAACACGCTCCAAATGAAGTTGCTTTCTTCACCTTTGGAAATCTTTATGTTCGGTTCATGCTCGTTGTTACCGCGCTCGAATGAAAAGCTGACTTCCGAAAAGTCTGTGCTGAAATTCGGCGTCAATTTATCATTGGTGTAGTGTTGAAAGGTTGCGGTCACATTCCGGTCTTGGCCTTGCTCGTCAAGCACCCATTTGGTGAATGCGTTGGGCTGGATTTTCAGCTTGGGCTCGGCATCACCCTCCAGATCGTTATCCCAATAGAACAAATCTTCGGTGAACGCGCTGTAGTAGAGGATTTTCTTTTGCGCCAACTCTGACTGCTGCCCATCTTCATCATCGGTTTTGGGGGCAATCAAATCTTTGAATGCCCGCGACAGACGCGTCTTGCCCGAGCCGTTGAAGGCGTAGATCAGCTGCACCTTCTTGTTGGCGTCTTTCAGCTGCTGCGCGATTTCAGTCAGCGTCTTGCCCATTTCACACCCCTACCTCTTCTGGCTTGGGGAAGCTCAATAGCAAGTCGCGGTAGTACTCGTATTGCTTCTGGCGCAGCTCAATTTCGCGGGGCAAACCCGCGCTGATGGAAAACGCAAGCGCTTCGAGCTTGTCAAGAATCGAAACGATACGTTTTTGCGTATCAAGAGACTTAGCTGGAGATTCCGGGTAAGGGATGGGGACAGGGATTTTCTCAACCTGATGGCTCATCAGTTTTGGGTTGCCCATACCTGAGTAAACATGCTTTTGCGCTTCAATTGATAGCCAGTAATACAAAAACTTGTAGTTCAACTTCGATTCATCGTTGATTTTTATGAGGCCACACACATTAGTAATCGAAAACTTTCCCGTCCTATGAAATACGGTTCCGGCATTGGCGCCATCAGTCGTCCAGCTAATGAATTCCCCATCAAAATCGAACGTGTCAATTTTCCCAATCATGCCGTTATTGGCGGTTTGTGAGCTGAACACCGGAAAGGGTCCTGCATTCTCAGAAAGATAGCCTTTCGACATAACACGGCCACGCCTCAAAGTTGCCACTTCCGCTAGCGTCTTCCACGCCACCTCATCGTCTTCAAAACTCAACAACTGGTCACGATAGTAGTTGTATTGTTTTTTGCGGGCGGTCAGCTCCGCGGTCAGCTCGGCGGTCAGCTCGGTGAAGGTGTCCAGTATGCGGACGATTTCAGCCTGGATTTCGAGTGATTTTTTGGGGTTATCTGGGCAGGGGATGGGAAGGGGAATTTTTATCATCTCCCCTTTTGTTAGCTTTGACCTGTCTTTGTTAGGCAAGTACGGAATGAAATCAACAGTACGCAAATAGTGGTACAGAAATCTAGTGTTCAACCCCTGATTTCCACGCACAACATGCACGTGATTATTTGCCCAAAATTTTCCTGTCGCGTATTGAATAGAGTAGTTGTCCAAGCTTGCCGAACCATCCTCTGCGATTAGGACGTATTCGCCATCGTGGGTGTAGCCATCCACGTAATCCTGAATATTGTTTGCACCGTAATATGGTGTGTTACCGGTCACGCGTAGCGAAGCCTTTACTGGTCGCCTAGAAGCGTTCGCCACTTCAACAAAGCGCTCATCTCCTAATGCCGCCCATTCCACCTCAACGCCATCCAGCAGCTTTTCCAAGAAGTTCTCGCTGCTCATGTCTCCAGCTCCTCACCTTCAATCTCCGCAACGATGGCATCGATGTCTTTGCGTAGCTGATCGATCCTGGCGACGGTGATTTTCAGCTCGGCATTGAGCTGGGCAATGTTCACTATCTCGCGGTTGTCCTTGGCCTCTACATAGCTGCTGACGGATAGGTTGTAGTCGTTGGCGGCGACCTTTTCAAACGGGATGGACTGGGCAAAGTGATCGACATTGGTCTTGCTGTCGAACACCGCCATGATCTGGTCAATGTGCGCATCCAGCAGCACGTTGTTGTTGGTTTCTTTTTTGAACAGGCCGCTGGCATCGATGAATTGGGTGGTGGTGTCGGTTTTGTGTTTGGAGAGCACCAGGATATTCACGGCGATGGTGGTGCCGTAGAACAGGTTGGGCGCCAGCGAAATCACGGTTTCGACGTAGTTGTTATCGACCAGATACTGGCGGATTTTCTGCTCGGCGCCGCCCCGGTAGAAGATGCCGGGAAAGCAGACGATGGCGGCGCGGCCACGGCTTGAGAGATAACTGAGCGCATGCAGCACAAAGGCAAAGTCGGCCTTGGATTTGGGCGCGAGTACGCCGGCGGGGGCGAAGCGGTCGTCGTTAATCAGGGTGGGGTCGTCGCTGCCGATCCACTTCACCGAGTACGGCGGGTTGGAGACGATGGCGTCGAAGGGTTTGTCGTCGCCAAAATGCGGTTCGATCAGGGTGTTGCCAAGCTGGACGTTGAACTTGTCGTAGTTGATGTTGTGCAAGAACATGTTCATCCGCGCCAGGTTGTAGGTGGTGTGGTTGATTTCCTGCCCGAAGAAGCCGTCTTCGATGATGTGGGCGTCAAAATGCTTTTTGGCTTGCAGCAGCAGCGAGCCGGAGCCGCAGGCCGGGTCGTAAATCTTGTTGACGCGGGTTTGCTTGTGCATGGCGAGCTGGGCGATCAGCTTGGAGACATGCTGCGGAGTGAAGAACTCGCCGCCGGATTTGCCCGCGTTGGCCGCATAGTTGGAGATGAGGAATTCGTAGGCATCGCCGAAGAGGTCGATGTTGCTGCCTTCGAAATCGGCAAAGTTCAGCTCGGCCACGCCTTTGAGCACGGCGGCCAGGCGTAGATTCTTATCCTTCACCGTGTTGCCAAGGCGGTTGCTGGTGGTGTCGAAGTCGGCAAACAGGCCTTTGATGTCCTGCTCGGAGGGATAACCATTGGCGGAGGCCTCAATGGCGGCAAAGATGTTGGCCAGGTCGGTATTCAGGCTATCGTTGGTGTTGGCGCTGGCCGCGATGGTGGCAAACAGCTGGCTAGGGTAGATGAAATAGCCCTTGGTCTTGATGGCGTCGTCCTTGATCTCCGGGGTGATGATGCTGTCGGGCAGCTCCGCGTAGTTAATGCTGTCGTCACCACCTTCGATGTAGGCCGCGAAGTTTTCGCTGATGAAGCGGTAAAACAGCGTGCCGAGCACGTATTGCTTGAAATCCCAGCCGTCGACAGCACCGCGTACATCGTTGGCGATTTGCCAGATGCGGCGTTGCAGTTCGGCGCGTTGTTGAATGCTTGTCATGTGTTGTTCCTTTGTTCGCATGACGGGGCGCGCGTACCGGCTGCCAAAAGCCCCATCCAAGGAGAATCAATATGTTTGCCCAGTAAGGTAACAGACAAAGAAAAAGGCTCGGAGAGTTTCCGAGCCTTTTTGATTTGGTGGAGGCGGGGGGAATTGAACCCCCGTCCGCAAGCCCTCCGCCGTTGGCGCTACATGCTTAGTCGTGTCGTTTGGTTTTAACCCGCGAGTCTCCGGCAGACAGGATGCTGTTGGGCGAGTCCTAAGGGTTTTAGCCGCACGCTTTCGGACAAAGCGCTTGGCGATTCTGTAATGGATGACCCCTGAGTGGTCTTGCGACCTCCGGACTTACAGACAAGAACCGGTCAGGAGGCTAGGCCTTAAGCGGCCAGAGCGTATACGTCGTCGTTGGCGTATATAGTTTTACGGCTAGTTTTACGAGGTCAACCGCACCTCGGCATGCTCCTCGGACTTTGCAACCCACGTCGAAGCCAGGTCGCCCCCAAGTGCTGCGTATCATGGAGCCTTGGGCGAAAAGTTCAAGCGTTAAATTTTTATTACGCGCTGCGGAACATGAAATAGGCCGCGCCGACCAGACATAGCCCCGCCCACACGTAGTCCAGCTTGATCGGCTGCTGCATGTAGAACACGGCGAACGGCACGAAGACGGACAAGGTGATGACTTCCTGCATGACTTTGAGCTGCGCCAGAGTCAGTTCGCCGTGTCCGATGCGGTTGGCCGGTACTTGCAGCAGGTATTCGAACAGCGCGATGCCCCAGCTCGCCAGGGCGGCGATCCACCAGGGCTTGTCGTTCATGTTCTTGAGGTGGGCGTACCAGGCGAAGGTCATGAACACGTTGGAGAGCACCAGCAGCCCGGCGGTTTGCACGATGGGCGGCAGTTGGCTCAACCCGGCAAGGCTCATGCGAACATTTCCGCGCAGTTGATGAGCTGTTCGCGGGTGAGCATGAATACGCCATCTTCGCCGTGCTCAAAGTGCAGCCAGGTGAAGGGCGCGTCCGGCCAAGCGTTTTCCACATGCTCCATGCTGTTGCCGACTTCGACGATCAGCACCCCGCCTTCTTCGAGATGGTTCGGCGCTGCGCGCAGGATGCGGCGCACGATGTCCAGTCCGTCTTCACCTGCGGCCAGCGCCATGCGCGGTTCGTGCAGGTATTCGGCGGGCAGTTCGTCCATGTCCCGCGCATCGACGTACGGCGGGTTGCTGACGATCAGGTCGTAGCGCCGCCCTTGCACCGGGGCGAACAGGTCGCCTTGCAAGAGAGCGACCTGCTCCTCAAGCTGCAAGGCGGCGCGATTTTCCGCAGCCAAAGCCAAGGCATCGGCGGACAGATCGACCGCATCCACGCAGGCATCGGGCAGGTAGTGCGCGCAGGCCAGGGCGATACTGCCGCCGCCGGTGCATAAATCGAGAACGCTCTGCACCTTGTCGGCCTCCACCCAGGGGGTGAAGCCCTGCTGGATCAGTTCCGCCAGCGGCGAGCGCGGGATGAGCGCGCGCGGGTCGCATAGCATGGGCAGCCCGGCAAACCAGGCGCGCCCAACCAGGTAGGCGGTGGGAACGCGTTCCATGCAGCGTTTGCGCAGCAATTCGCTCAATTCTGCGCGCTCAAGGGTCGTAAGCCTTGCGCTGAACCACTGGGCGTCCAGATCGGGCGGAAGCTCCAGCGCTTGCAGCACAAGGTAGGCCGCCTCGTCGAGAACGTTATCCGTGCCGTGACCCAAATGCACCTTGTAACGCGCGAACAGGCTCATGGCCAGGCGCATGTAGTCTTGCACGCTGTGCATTTCCTGGCTGATCTCATCAAAAAAACGACTTTCAGCCTGAATGGGCAGATGAGCGGCCATGGTGTTCCTCACTTTGTTCCTGCTGGGTTTGCTGTGTGCGTGTATTATGCACCGGTTAATTTTTACGAAGTCTAGCGATGTCGTCTTCCTTGCGCGATGCCTTGTTCGTCGCGGCTCAGTACATCCTGCCGCACCATGCCCTATCCCGCTGTGTTTACGCCATGACGCGCTGGCGCTCCCCCCTCGTCGCGCCAGCCATTCGCGCCTTTGTGCGTCATTTTGCGGTGAATATGGACGAGGCGCTTGAGTCTTCGCCCGCCGCCTATCCGAGCTTCAACGCCTTTTTCACCCGCGCCCTGCGCCCCGACGTGCGCCCTATCGCCGAGGGGGATGATGTCGTGGCCTGCCCGACGGACGGCGCCATCAGTCAACTGGGAGAGATCATCGACGGGCGAATTTTTCAGGCCAAAGGGCATGAGTTTTCTCTGGTCGAACTGCTCGGCGGAGACCTGTCGCGTGCCGACGCCTTCCGTAACGGGCGTTTTGCCACCATCTACCTTTCGCCGCGCGACTACCATCGCATTCACATGCCGCTGGCCGGACGCCTGTACCAGATGGTGCATGTGCCGGGTCGCCTGTTTTCCGTCAACCCGGTGACCGTAGCGCGCGTGCCGCGTCTGTTTGCGCGCAATGAGCGCGTGTGCGCATTGTTCGATACCCCTGTCGGCAAAATGGGCATGGTGCTGGTCGGCGCAATGAACGTCGCGGCGATAGAAACCGTCTGGGCGGGCTTGGTCACGCCGCCGCACGGTCACGAAATCGGGGTGTGGAACTATGGCGAGCAGGTTCAGGTAAACCTGCCGCGCGCCGCCGAAATGGGGCGCTTCAATATGGGCTCGACAGTGATCATTCTGCTGCCGGAAAACGTGCGCTTGCGCCCTGATTTGACGGAGGGCGTGACGGTTCGTGTGGGCGAAGCCTTGGCGCAAACGGAAACATGGCCTATAACGGACGAAGATCGTGACGATTCCGCCCTGTTGAACCCAACGTGAAGCGAGTGACCTCATGTCCCAAGCCCTGATGAAATCACCGCACGAGCTAAAGGCATTTTTGGCTGAACGCACGGTGCTTGATCCGATGAAAGAGCTTGAGGTTTTGGTCGATCTTCTCGAATCGTCCGAACTGACGCATATGCCAGAGCGTCACAAGGTGGAAATGCTGGAAATTCTCTGGCCCAGCCTGCGCGCGCTGTTGATCCTGTTTGAACGCCAGATGAATGGCGCGTGGCAAAAGCAGCACTATGCCGAAAATGCGAGCTTCCTCGGCTTTGAGCGCCTGGCCAAACTCGCCCAGCAAGCCTATAGCGCCGCCGCCCTCGCCCTGCACAATCAATCCAAGCCCTGGTGGGGCGTCAATCCCAGGGAAATCGCCCTGAGCCGCGCCATTGATTTGTCCGCACAAATCGCTCTCGCCCGCCTGAGCCTTCACATCCCTTTTGCTGAAGGCTATTGGCACAATTTTTATAGCCTCTGGCGAGAGGCCGAGCACGCCGATTTGCTCGCAACGCCCGTGAAAGACTCGAATCTTTGCCCCCCGCACGCCAAGCTTGCTCAGGTTTTCCTTGGATTAGCGACCTTGGCGACCTTGCCTACCAATGCTCTGCCCACACAGGAAATACCTCCGCTGCTGGCCTGTTTTATCCACTTCTCGTCGCTGGACCAGGTGCTTCCAGAAAAGCCCGCAGAAAATACGGAGTGGATCGGCGTCAACTTTGAGCACGATTTGCCGCCCTATCGTTTCTCACGCAAGAACGACGACGGGGATAGGGTTCAAGTTCACGCATCTCATTACATCACGCTCACCGCGCTTACCCAGCTTATGCAGCAAATTCTCGATGACTATTCCGGGGATTTCATTTATATCAACAATTGCGCCGTTCTGATTTCGCGCGCGACGCTTGAGCGTGTCGTTTCTCATCTTCAACAGCCCGTCAAACCCAGGCATGAGCGCCCCAAGACCAGCGGCCTGTGCCGCTTATACAGCGGAATATCCGTGATTCACCGCTTGTTGCAGGAAGGTATAAGGCTCGGCCAGTTCAGAGGGATGCCGCTACAGGAAGACATCCGCCTGCAACATCCCGGCATTGACATCCCGCCCGATGCAACCAACTTGATCCCAAACAAGAGCGCAGACGCCCACGCCGATGAACTATGGGAGCTGGTCAGTCGCGGCCACTTGTTATATGAAGTCCCCAAGCACGCCGAAGAGCCGTTTTCAAGTTCTGCAAACGAAGCGAGCACGCTAGCCGGGCATGGCTGCAAATTATGGAATATCAGAGACATATCCATAGACGGCATCCACCTGGACGCCAAACGCCTCAAGGACGATCCGGTATTGAGCATAGGCGGTCTGGTTTTGATTGAATTTCCCAAGGATGTTTCCATTGATTACATAGTCGGCATTCTCCGTTGGGAGATGAGCCCAAACGCCGACAGTCAGGAAATCGGTATTGAAACGCTCGCCCATGAGGCCAGACCCATTCGTGTTTCCGGCAGCCACCAAAACACCTCGGAATGGTATGACGGTTTGCTTTTATCTCCCTCAAAACAATATTCAAAACCCATGCTCGTATTGCCGAACCAGGAATATCGAATCGGAGCATCCATCATGGCTTCCCTGCCTTTGGGCGCCTCAAACCAGGAGGCGATGGAACAAAATGAATCGATGCAAGAATACATCCTCGCACACAAAATCCTCCAAACCGCTTCGATCTGCGTATTTCAGTTCAAGGACTTGCGCGAATCAACCGGTCTTGACTTAAATCCCAAAGACAACCAGGACGTTGCATCATGAAAAAATCAACTCAAACCCTGAATCTTGCCGCCTTTCATGATTCCATCAACGACACGCTCGAACTGGCCAGCCTGCTGCGCAATGCGGGCGTACCTGCACAGGCAAAACATCTGGAAGAGTTGCCCAATCTTTTTGAAATGTTACGCACGGAGCCCGTGGATATCGTGCTCCATTTGCACGAAATCACTGAGCCCAGCCTCAATCAAGTCGTCAAGGCGATCCGCGCCCAGTATCCGGAAATTCCAATATTATCGATGTCCGGAAATTTCAGCGTTGACATGCTGAATCAGGCTATAAGCGAGGGCGCAGATGATCTGATCAATCTCGACAACCCCAAACATGTACTCCATGTCTTGAAGCGGGAGGCTCAACGTATTCAATGCGCGCGCCGATTGGTCAAACTGGAAGCCATTCAGCAGGAGTCCGAAAGACGCTGCAAATCGCTAATTCAAAGCTCGCGCGATGCCATTGCCTATATCCATGGCGGAATGCATATTGATGCCAACGATGTCTATCTGCAAACCCTGGGCTTCAACTCGGTCGAAGACATGGAAGGCTCCCCCTTGCTCGACTTGGTAGAAAGCAAGGATCACGCGAAGATTCGTGAATTGATGCGCAGCGAGCTCTCCAAAACCGATGAAGTGCAGTCGCTGGAAAACATTCATTTCAAGCATCAAGACGGCAGCATCGTCATCGCCCGCGTTGAATTTTCCCCGGCGACCATTGATGGCGAGCCTTGCACCCAAGTGCTAATCCGTCTGACCAGCGATGCGGATACCAAGGCGCTTGAAGAAAAAATCACCCGACTCAGCCAGCGCGACCCCATTACCGGACTATTGAACCGCCAATACTATCTCGAAGAACTTGGCAAGAAACTCGTTCTAGCGCGCGAACAGCATGCACGCTTTGTCCTGATCCATCTTCAGGTCAGCTATGCACAGGAAATCCGCAATAAAATCGGCGTCGTTGGGCGCGACGCCATCATCTCTGAAGCCGGAAGAATTCTCGAACGTTCCACCAGTGACAATGCCTTGCTTTCACTCTACAGCTCAAATGTTTTCACGATTCTTGAACCCAGCAATGACCCGTCCCACCAAGCGACATTTGATCGTGCAGATGCATTGGCAAAAAACCTTGTCCATCAGGTAAGCCAGCATATTTTCGAAGCGGGCGGCCAATCCGTCACCGTAGACTGCACGGCGGGCGTCATCGTTCTAGATGAGCACAGCCCCCAAATCACCGAGCTTCTGCGTCGAGCCGAACGTGTCAGCGCCGAGGCCGGAGAAAAACCAAGCGGCGCCGTTTTGTTCTTCAAGCCTGAAGAAATAAATGCATCGCTGGCTGAGAAGGATGAGTACTGGAATCGCCTGCTCAAGGACGCGCTGATTAACAAGCAATTTAGATTGTTATTCCAACCCATACTAAGCTTGGCGGGGGATGTTCGCCGCCAACGGTATGAAGTGTTCCTTCGTTTACAGGATGAACAGCGTAACCTTGTTGAACCGAAGGATTTTATCGCTTCCGCCGAGCGTTCCGGCATAAGCGTGGATATTGATCGCTACGTCATTCAAGGCGCCATTCGCAATATCCTCGAATCGCGCAAACGCGGACTCAATCTCCAGTTTTTTGTGCGCATTTCAACGCCCACCCTGCTCGACGCCGATTTTTATCCCTGGTTCAGCTCGCAACTCATGGATGCGCAGATTTACGATGGAGGCATCGTTCTTCAAATCCATGAGAACGTCGCGTCGGAACAGCTTAAACAGGTGCAAAGCCTGGTTGAAAATTTGCAGCGCGTTCACTCAAGCCTGCTCATAGACGGCGTAGGATCAAATGATCCTGTCAACCAGTTACTGACACGACTGGATATCCAATGGGTCAGGATCGACCCGAGCATCGCACATAACCTTAACGTACAAAAAGCGAATCAAACGCGAATGACCGAGGTTATTAAAACACTTAAACTACGCGACAGCATTAGCATCATCGTACCGCACATTGAAAACGCGGCGACTCTGCAAATCGTATCCATGAGCGGTGCAGATTATTTACAAGGCAATTTTATTCAAGGACTTTCAGACCGTCTGGATTTCGACTTCAACAGTTTTTAGCAACCCATTTTCCTTAGCGCCTTGCTGAAAATCTCATCCTCAGGTTTTTCAGCGGGCTGCCAGATACAAAAAAGCCCGGACACCCGGGCTTTTTTATTACAAGGCTCAAGCGTTACGGTCGATCATCCACCGCTTCGCCTTCCTTGTTGCGCTCGCGCACCAGATCGCTGCGCTTCAGCCCCAAGGCCAGCGACAACGCAGCTGCCACGAAGATGGACGAGTAGGTGCCGGACAGAATGCCGATAATCAGGGCGTAAGAGAAGCCGTGCACCGCAGCGCCGCCAAAATAGAACAGCACCACCACGGTAATGAACGTGGTCAGCGAGGTCATGGTGGTGCGCGACAAGGTATCGTTGATCGCCGTGTTCATCACCTCCACCGGCGTGGCCTTGCGCATCTTGAGGAAGTTTTCACGGATACGGTCGAATACCACAATGGTGTCGTTGATCGAGTAGCCCATCACCGCCAACACGCCGGCCAGGGCGGCAAGATCGAACTCGAACTCGAAGAAACTCATGAAGCCGAGCACGACGATCACGTCATGCACCAAGGCTTGCACCGCGCCAAAGGCCAGCTTGAACTCGAAGCGCAGACCGACGTAAATCATGATGCCGATGAGCACGAACAGCAGCGCCATGGCGCCGTTTTCCACCAGCTCCTTGCCCACCGCAGGTCCGACGAATTCGACACGGCGCATTTCGGCCTGGGCGTCGATGCCTTTGAGCACGTCCAGCACCTGAGCGGAAAACTCGGCCTGCTTGACGCCTTCGCGCGGCGGCAGGCGCACCAGCACATCGTTGGCCGCCCCAAAGTGCTGCACCACCGCGCCCTCCATGCCTTTCTCAGCAAGAACGGCACGCACCTTGTCCAGTTCGACGGCTTGCGGATAGACCACTTCCACCACCATGCCGCCGGTGAAGTCCAGGCCGAAATGCAGACCCTTGGTCGCCAGGGAGACGATCGACGCCAGCACGAAAAAGATCGTCACGGCGTAGGCGATGTAGCGCTTGCCGAAGAAGTCGAAGCGGGTATTGTTGGGAATCAAGCGCATCTCACACCCCTCCGATGGCGATGGATTTGAGTCGCGCCTGGCGACCGTAGAACAGGTTGACCAAAGAGCGGGTCACCATGATGGCAGTGAACATCGAGGCCAGAATGCCGATGGACAAGGTGACGGCGAAGCCCTTGATCGGCCCGCTGCCGAAGGCGAACAGCGCCAGCGCGGCCAGCAAGGTGGTCAGGTTGGCATCCAGAATGGTGGCGAAGGCGCGCTCGTAACCCGCATGAATCGCCGCCTGCGGCGTGTTGCCATTGCGCAGCTCTTCACGGATGCGTTCGTTGATTAGCACGTTGGCATCCACTGCCATGCCCAGGGTGAGCACGATGCCGGCGATGCCTGGCAGGGTCAGCGTCGCCTGCAGCAGCGAGAGCACGGAGACGATCAACACCAGGTTGACGAACAAGGCCACGTTGGCGAAAACGCCAAACAGGCTGTAGTACAGGATCATGAACAGGGCGACGCCGACAAAGGCCACCACGGCCGCAGTCACGCCGGCCTGGATGTTGTCTGCGCCCAGACTCGGCCCCACGGTGCGCTCCTCGACGATTTCAATCGGCGCACGCAAGGCTCCGGCGCGCAGCAGCAGCGCCAGATCGCGCGCTTCCTTGCTGCTGTCCAGACCGGAAATCTGGAAACGATTGGCCAGCTGGTCACGAATGGTGGCGATATTGATGACTTCCTGCACCACGCTCTTTTTCTTCACCATCTGACCGTTTTCTTCCACGGTCTCGACCTTGTTTTCAATGAACACCACCGCCATCGGCTGGCCGATGTTCTTGCCGGTGATGTCGCTCATGCGCTTGGCGCCCTTGCTGTCCAGATTGACAAATACCGCTGGCGAGCCGCTTTGCTGCTCAATGCCCGAAGAGGCGTCCACAATCTGGTTGCCGGTGATGATGACCTGACGCTTGAGCAATACCGGCTGGCCGCTGCGCTGCTGGAACAGCAAGGCTCCGGCGGGAACCTGTCCGCTTTTGGCCGCCTCGTCCCAATCGGTCGGCGTGCCATCCACCAGACGGAACTCCAGCGTGGCCGTCGCACCGAGAATTTCCTTGGCGCGCACCGTGTCCTGCACGCCGGGCAGCTGCACCACGATGCGGTTATCGCCCTGCTGCTGAATCACCGGCTCGGACACGCCCAATTCATTGACGCGATTGCGCAGGGTGGTGATGTTTTGCTCCAGCGCCGCCTTGCGTTCCGCCAGAATCGCCTTCTCCGCAAAGCGCCCGCTCATCAGCGCCAGCTTGCCGTCGTCGCGGCTGATCCATTCAATATCCGGGTACTGGCGGGTCAGCGCATCCTTGGCGGCCTCGCGCTCGGCGTCATCGGCGAAACGCACCAGGATTTCGCTGTTTTCCGTGGCCACCAACTGATAACGCAGCTTTTCGCCGCGCAAAAAGCTGCGTACATCTTCCACCGTACGCTCGCGCATTTGCTTGAGCGCGCTGTCCATGTCCACTTCCATCAGGAAATGTACCCCGCCGCGCAAGTCCAGACCCAGATACATCGGCTTGGCGCCCAGTGCGGTCAACCAGGCCGGGGTGTTGGACGCCAGGTTCAGGGCGACGACAAAGGCGCGTCCCAGCTCCTTGCGCATCACATCAGCGGCCTTGAGCTGGTCTTCGGTATTGTTGAAGCGCACCAGCACCTGGTCGTGGACGATCTCGACCTGCTTGAGCGGAATGCCGTGCTGTTGCAATACATCGACCACGCGCTGCTTGTCTTGCACCGTGATGGCGGCGGCGCGGGCGCTGATTTGCAGCGCCGGGTCTTCGCCGTACAGGTTGGGCAGGGCGTAGATCACGCCAAAGACCAGAGCCAGCACAACGATCAGGTTTTTCCAGAGTGGATAGCGATTCACGCTGCTCTCCCATGCAATCAACCCGCATTGCTGCGGGTTGGGAAGTCAAATATCAGGAAGCGCGCAGATCGCGCATCGTGCCCTTGGGCAGCACGGTGGACACCGCGACACGTTGCAGCAGGATCTGCGTGCCTTCGGCGATTTCGATGGTGATGAACGCATCGTTCAACTCGACCACGCGCCCCAATACGCCGCCCGTAGTCAAAACTTCGTCACCCTTGCTCAGGGCATCGATCAAAGCTTTATGCTCTTTCTGACGCTTGGCCTGCGGGCGAATCAGCAGGAAATACATCACCGCAAAAATCAGAATCAGCGGCAGAAAACTCATGAAGGGATCGGGCTGCTGCATGGCAGGCGCAGCGGCGACAGGCGCTTCGGCCATGGCGACAGAAATGAAGTTCATAAAGACACATCCAGAGGTTGAAAAAAACGTGCGGCATTATGCCACAGGCGCAATCTGCGTCATCTTTGGGGCGGTTTGAGGCATTTCAATCGTTCACTTTAATTGGCCGCGTCGATGCCCGCGCGCCGCTTGCGGTAAAACTCCTCCGCCCATGCGTCAAAACGCTGCTCGCTGATCGCCTGGCGGATTTCCTGCATCAAAAACTGGTAATAGTGCAGGTTGTGGATGCTATTCAGGCGCGAACCCAGAATCTCGTTGCACTTGTCCAGATGACGCAAGTAAGCGCGGCTGTAGTTGCGACAGGTGTAGCAGTTGCAATGCGCGTCCACCGGGCGCGTGTCGTCGGCATAGCGCGCATTGCGCAGGCGCACATCGCCCCATTGGGTGAACAGATGTCCGTTGCGCGCATTGCGCGTCGGCATCACGCAGTCGAACATATCAACGCCACGCCGCACCGCTTCGACAATATCCTCCGGTTTACCCACACCCATCAGATAGCGCGGCCTATCCTGCGGCAACAGCGGCGTGGTCGCCTCCAGCACCTTGATGCGCTCTTCCTCCGGCTCGCCGACCGACAGCCCGCCAATGGCGTAGCCGTCAAAGCCAATATCGATCAAGCCTTGTGCGGACACCTGGCGCAGGCTGTCGTACATGCCTCCCTGCACAATGCCAAAAAGAGCCGCCGGATCGTCGCCTTGCAATTCGACATGCGCCTGCTTGCTGCGTTTCGCCCAACGCAAGGAAAGCTCCATGGAAAAGCGCGCCTGCTGTTCGGTGGCAGGATACGGCGTACATTCGTCGAAAATCATCACGATGTCCGAACCCAGTGCATGTTGCACCGCCATCGAAGTTTCCGGATCAAGATGCACCTTGCTGCCATCCACCGGCGACTGGAAACGCACGCCTTCCTCGCTGATCTTGCGCAGTTCGGCCAGCGAAAACACCTGAAAACCGCCGGAATCAGTCAAAATCGGCCCGCTCCAGTGCATGAAATCATGCAGATCGCCGTGCTTCTTGATGATCTCCACGCCGGGGCGCAGCCAGAGATGGAAGGTATTGCCAAGGATGATCTCCGCGCCGATCTCGCGCAGTTCCTCTGGCGTCATCGCTTTCACCGTGCCATAGGTTCCCACCGGCATGAACGCCGGGGTTTCCACCGTACCGCGTGCAAAACGCAAGCGCCCGCGCCGCGCTGCGCCGGACGTATTAAACAATTCAAATTGCATGATCGCCTTCCAAAGCATTCATCGCCGGGGTGATGAACATGGCATCTCCGTAGCTGAAAAAGCGGTATTGTGCCTCGACCGCATGGCGATAGGCACGCATCACCTGCGCATGACCGCCAAAGGCGCTGACCAGCATCAGCAAAGTCGAACGCGGCAAGTGAAAGTTGGTCAACAAGGCATCCACCACGCGAAAACGCACCCCAGGCGTGATAAACAGGCGCGTATCCCCCTGCCAGGCGGCCAGCTCGCCCTGCGGCGAAAAACGCGCCGCCGACTCCAAAGCGCGCACCGAGGTTGTGCCGATAGCAACCACCCGCCCGCCACGCGCCCGGGTTTCAGCAATGGCATCCACCGTCGCCTGTGGTACATCAACCCATTCGGCGTGCATGACATGCGCCGCCAGATCGTCCACGCGCACCGGCTGAAAAGTGCCCGCGCCGACATGCAAAGTCACCCGCGCCGTCTCCACGCCACGCGCACGCACGGCGGCCAGCAAATCTTCATCAAAATGCAGCCCTGCCGTAGGCGCGGCCACCGCACCCGGGCGATCGGCGAACACGGTCTGGTAACGCTCGCGGTCAGCGGCGCTGTCCTGGCGCTCGATGTATGGAGGCAAGGGCATGTGACCATGCGCTTCCAGAGCCTGCAGAATGCTCTCTCCACCCGCAAGCAGACGCAGGCGAAACAGCTCATCCTCGCGCCCGACCATCTCCAGCACGATGCCGCCCTCCATTAGTAGGCGCTGCCCGTTTTTGGGCGATTTACTTGCACGAACATGAAAGATCGCCTCATGTTCGCTCAAAATACGCTCAAGCAGCGCCTCAACCCTGCCGCCGCTCTCCTTCTGCCCATGCAGGCGCGCGGGGATCACCCTCGTGTCATTGAAAACCAGAAGATCCCCGCTGCGCAGAAGATCGGGAAAGTCCCGCATCGTCGCATCGCGCATCTCACCGCTCACCCCTGACAACAGCAACAGGCGCGACGCTGAACGCTGCGACAGCGGCGCCTGCGCAATCAGCCGCTCAGGCAATTCAAAGTCAAAATCGGAAACATTCATGCCATGAAATCCGCCTCGCCACGCAACCGAAACGCTACACGGGCGAGTGAAAGAAAACTGAAATAACGCTTGGCAAGCACGAGGGTTTCCCCTATAGTGCCGCCCTCACCAAGCCTGGGTGGCGGAATCGGTAGACGCAGCGGATTCAAAATCCGCCGTTGGAAACAACGTGAGGGTTCGAGTCCCTCCTTAGGCACCAATATGCGTTTTAAGGTAACATCGTTTAACCTTAAATGACAACATAAGCCAGATAAATCAATAATTTACTGGCTTTTTTCGTGCACGTGGGTTTTTGATTTTCCCTGTTTGCGCGCATTTGGCGCCCGAGGCGCTTACACACTGGGAAGCGTAAAACACGCTCGAAGCACTGCAGCCCTAGAGTGGATGCATATCGGCTTTGACAGAGTCGAGTGGCGCTAACGTGACCAGCAAAGCCGGGCAGGAATGTCTTGTTTCGCAGGTGACACAAGCCATGGCCGTACTGAGAGCCTGTCTACGAACCTGATCAATGGAAATAGATGCTGCACTAGCGAACATCGACCGAAAAAGTGCAGTGCAGACAGGCTGTGTGAGTATTTGAGGTCGGCTTCCACGCCGCAATGCGCCGGTCAGAGATCGGAATCAGGTTCTGACAGAAATCCAGCCGTTTTTCAGGCATGGAGCTTTGTTCTTCCTGGACAAGGTCAGCGCAACCTTAAAGCGCCTTGGAGTCGACGTTCTGGACGAGTTGCATGACATCCCTCCCGCCCCTCAGCGTCAGCCAACTGATCAATACGCTCAAATCCCTGCTGGAAACCAGCCTGCCCCTAGTCTGGGTGGAGGGAGAGATTTCCAATCTTTCGCGCCCGGCTTCGGGGCATCTGTATTTCACCCTCAAGGATGCCGGGGCGCAGGTGCGTTGCGCCATGTTTCGTCCACGCGCCGGTTTGCTGCGTATTCGTCCCCAGGACGGTATGCAGGTTTTGCTGCGCGCACGCATCACGCTGTACGAAGCGCGTGGCGATTTGCAACTGGTGGTGGAGCACATGGAGGATGCCGGGCTGGGCGCATTGCAGCGCGCTTTCGAGATGCTCAAGCAGCGTCTGTCCGCCGAGGGGCTGTTCGACCCGGCGCACAAGCGCACTCTGCCCGCGCTGCCGCGCCGCGTCGGTATCATCACCTCGCCCAGCGGCGCGGCCTTGCAGGATGTGCTGCATGTGCTGGCGCGACGCTTTCCGCTGATTCCGCTGCGTCTGTACCCAAGCAGCGTACAGGGCGCGACGGCGGTAAAAGAGCTGATCGCCGCGCTGGAACAGGCCAATGCTGAACAAAGCTGCGATGTCGTGCTGCTGGTGCGCGGTGGTGGCTCGCTGGAGGATTTGCAGGCTTTCAACGACGAGCGCCTGGCGCGTGCCATTCATGCAAGCAGCATCCCGGTCATCAGCGGCGTGGGGCATGAAACCGATTTCAGCATCGCCGATTTTGTCGCCGATGCGCGTGCGCCCACGCCGAGCGCCGCCGCTGCGCTGGCCGTGCCGGATGCGAGCAGCGTGCGCCAGCAACTCGAACACGCCGCCCAGCGCCTGTTCCGCCCGCTGCGCAACCGACTGGAAAGCGGCGCGATTCATCTGGATACCTTGAACCGCCATCTGCAAAGCAATCATCCACGCCAACGCCTGGCGCGCATGGGGGAGCGGCTGCATGTGTTCGCTGCCCGTCTGCATCACGCGCAAAGTCGCATGGCGACTGGGCTGGAGCATCAGTTGCAAAGCCTGAATCAGCGTTTGCAGCGCCGACATCCGGCGCAGCGTATCGCCCTGATGCAGGCGCGCCTTGCAGCGTTAAGCGACAAAATGCAGCAAACCGGTGTAAATAGCCTGCATCCGCGTCAAGCCGCCGTGCAGCAATACGCGGCAAGGCTGCATATCCTCAGTCCCTTGGCTACCTTGAGTCGGGGTTATGCCATTGTGGAAGATCGGGGGCGGGCTTTGACCCATTGCGCCGAGGTCATGCCCGGTCAGGCCATACAGGCGCGTTTGCAGGATGGATTGCTGCATTGCAAGGTTCTGGATGTCGAGCCTGCATCGTCGGAAACATCCGCCCCGGTTGCAGGCAAACGCACGGACAAGAAAAAAGGGCAGCAAGCCCTTTTTTGAGTATTCTCTGGATCAGCGGGATCGTAGGTGCGAATTCATTCGCACAAATGAGGGGCGGTGTGCGAAGGAGTTCGCACCTACTCCGCTAATCCAACCTAGCGTTCAGCTAAACCCGCCCCGCGCCCACATAACGCTTTTTCCAGTAGGCATCGCCCAGGCTGGTGATTTCCACATCCTTGCCTGCGGAAGGTGCGTGCACAAACTGGCCGCTGCCTGCATAAATGCCGACATGGCTGATGCGAGAGGAACGCTGACGGAAAAATACCAGATCACCGGGGCGCAAATCTGAAGTGGCTACGCGGGTGGTGACGGAATACATGCTGCGCGAATCACGTGGCAACTGCACGCCCGCTGCCAGATAGGAAAAATTGACCAGGCCGCTGCAATCGAAGCCCTGATTGGGGTTATCGCCGCCCGGTCGGTAGTCCACGCCGCGCTGTTTGAGGGCGACATCCAGCGCCTTGGCCGCTTGCGGCGAGGCAGCGGGCTTTTCCTGCAAGGGCGAGGAGTAATGCGTGTCGAGCGAGGCGGTCTTTTTCTCGCTTACCACTGAGCAACCCGAAGTCAGACTCAGGACGCATCCCAAAGTCAGCAGCGGTAGAAACATTCCAGCCCGAGAAAAACGGCTGTTCCAAAAAATTATCCGCATTGCGGACAGTGCACTGCTTTGTTTCAAGCGATTCTCACTATCTTGTTTTTGGGGCATTTGGCGATTATGCCCATTCAGGCTTTGAAGGCAAGTACCCAGCACTGATGAATGCGCGGGTTGCGCGCAAAATCGCGGGGAATGGAGGCTTTGCTGACATCTTCGATCACAAGATCGGACAACTCGGCCATATCCAGTTTGAAACGCTGCAAGTTGTTGGAGAACACCAGTTTTCCGCCTTTGCGCAACAAGCGCAGCGCGGCACGGATCATGGCGACATGATCGCGCTGAATGTCCAGCGTACCTTGCATCCGTTTGGATGAAGAAAAGCTCGGCGGATCAAGAAAAATCAGGTCGAACTGCTCACGTTCACGCAATGCTTCATCCATCCATGCCAGGCAGTCGGCCTGAATCAAATGGTGTCGGGTTTTGCTCAAGCCATTGAGATCCATATTGCGCCGCGCCCATTCCAGGTAGGTGCGTGACATATCCACCGAGGTGGTGGAACGCGCTCCGCCCAGCCCCATGTGCACGCTGGCCACGCCAGTGTAGCAGAACAGGTTGAGGCAATCCTTGCCCTGCGCCCATTCACCCAGCCACGCCCGCGTGACGCGGTGGTCAAGAAACAGGCCGGTATCCAGGTAGTCGGTAAAGTTGACCCACAGCTTGGCCGCGCCTTCCTGCACGATGTGAAACTCGCCGCGCTCGTCCTGTTTTTCGTACTGCGCCTCGCCGCGCTGGCGCTCGCGCACACGCAAAAATACCTGCTCAGGCTCGACCTGCAATACCTCTGGCAATACCGATAAGGTTTCACGCAGGCGACGGCGCGCATCCTCCTGCGACACCTTGGCCGGGGCGGCATATTCCTGCACATTCACCCAGCGTTTGCCATCAATATCGTGATACAAATCAATCGCCTGCGAGTATTCCGGCATGTCGGCATCATACACGCGGTAGCAGCTTATCCCCTCTTGCGCCGCCCAGCGCGTCAGTTCTTTCAGGTTCTTGCGCAGGCGATTGGCCACCATCTGCGCGCCATTGGATTCGGCCATTGGCGCACAGGCGCGCAGCAGACGCGCTGCTGAGCCGTCATCCGGCGCACGCGGCGCAAGGCGCTGGTCGTCCTGCAAATGAAAGCGCAGCAGGCGGCATTCAATCGGCCCGTTGAGCACTTCGTGCGCGCGGAAAGCGCGCCAGCCCAACTGCCAGGATTCCGCTTCCCTGGGCAAGATCAGCGCCGCCTCCCAGCCCATCAGCTCACGGCGCATGGTTTCGCCCAGAGCCGCATACAGGGCGGGCATATTGCCGACTTCGCCCAGTCGTTCGCCATACGGCGGGTTGCTGAGGAGCAAGCCATGCTCGGGACGCGACGCGGACAGGTGCAAATCCTCCACCCGCCCCTGGTTGACTTGAACCCATTCATCCAGCCCAGCGCGCTCAAGATTGGCGCGGGCGATGGGGATCATGCGCGCATCGCGGTCAAAGCCCATTATCATCGACAATTGTTCCAAACCGGCATCCGCCCGCTGGCGGGTTTCAGCGCGCAAGGCATCCCACAGCGCCGCATCATGCTGCGGCCAGAGCTGCAAAGCCCAGGATTTGCGCAAAATGCCAGGGGCGACATCACCAGCCATCCAACCCGCTTCAATCAGAATCGTTCCCGAACCACACATCGGATCGACCAGCCCGCCACCCGCCTTGGCAATCGCCGGCCAACCCGCCCGCCACAGCAAGCCTGCCGCCAGCGTTTCGCGCAGGGGTGCATCCCCCGCCTCCACGCGGTAGCCGCGCTGATGCAGGGCTTCGCCGCCGACCAGATCCAGCGTCAGGCGCGCCTTGACGCCGGAAAGATGCACATGCAGCACCTGTTCCGGCTGCTTGGGATCGACCAGCAGACGGCGACCCGTCAGGGTTTGCAGCGCGTCCACCACGGCATCCTTGACCTTTTGCGCGCCAAAACCGGTGTTGTTGATCTGCTCATTGCCGCCATGAAAACTGACCGCAAAGCTGCGCCCGGCATCCAGCCAGCGCGTCCAGTCCTGACGTTTCACTTCGTTATAAAGCTGCTGCGCCGTTTCAGATTCGATCTGCGCGATTTCCACCAGCACCCGACTGGCGGCGCGCAGCCACAAACAGGCGCGGTAGCCCAGTTCCATATCGCCGGAAAAATGCACCCCTGCCGGATGCTCGCGCAGCTCGGTCGCACCCAGTGCGCGCAATTCCTCGGCCACCACCGAAACCAGGCCACGAGCGGCGCTGGCAAAAAACACAAATGAACTCACAGATCAACCCAGCAATAGCAATCTGTACATGATAGCGCGTTGTAACTCTGGCCGGGCTTGCAAGCGGTACAATCCGCCCATACTTACCCCAGAGTTTGCTTACGATCTCGCTGAACGGCGCATTGCGGCCTAAAAAGCGCCCTCAAAGTGCTCACATAGCTTATCTATGCTGCGCTTTTCAGGTCGTTTTTTACTTGCACTGCATCCGTTGATCAAGATCGTAAACAGGTTCTTATTTAATTTGATTGCAGGAACGCAGCTCATGGAAAGCTACCACGGCACGACCATTCTTTGCGTGCGGCGCAACGGCCAGACCGTCATCGGCGGCGACGGCCAGGTCTCGCTCGGCAACACCATCGTCAAAGGCAATGCGCGCAAGGTGCGTCGCCTGTTTGACGGGCGGGTGATCGCCGGCTTCGCAGGCGGCACGGCGGATGCCTTCACCCTGTTCGAACGCTTTGAAGACAAGCTCTCCAAGCACAACGGCAATCTGCTGCGTTCGGCGGTGGAGCTGGCCAAGGACTGGCGCACCGACCGCGCCATGCGCCGCCTGGAAGCCATGCTCATCGTCGCCGATGCCAGCGCCATGCTCACCATTTCCGGGCTGGGAGACGTTCTTGAACCCGAACACGACCTGCTTGCCATCGGCTCTGGCGGCGCTTATGCCCAATCCGCTGCACGCGCCCTGCTGCAACACTCCCCGCTTACGGCGCGGCAAATCGTCGAACAATCACTAACCATTGCCGCCGAAACCTGCGTTTACACCAATCGCAACTTCACTATCGAAAGCCTGGGTGAATAACGCCATGACCACACTCACACCCGCCGCAATCGTCGCCGAACTGGATAAACACATCGTCGGCCAGAAAGAAGCCAAACGCGCCGTGGCCATCGCCCTGCGCAACCGCTGGCGCAGGCAAAACGTGCCCGAGCCGATGCGTACGGAAATCACGCCGAAAAACATCCTCATGATCGGCCCGACCGGCGTTGGCAAAACCGAAATCGCCCGTCGTCTGGCCAAACTGGCCGAAGCGCCGTTTCTCAAGGTCGAAGCCACCAAGTTCACCGAAGTGGGCTATGTCGGGCGCGATGTGGAAAGCATCATCCGCGATCTGGCTGAAGTGGGCATGAAAATGCTGCGCGTGCAGGCGCAGGCCAGGGTGCGCGACAAGGCGCTCGAAGCCGCCGAAGAGCGCGTTCTGGATGCCCTGCTGCCACCGCCGCGCCCGTTGGGGCAGGAAACCGGCGCATGGGAGCAGGACAGCCACACCGAAAAAGCCTATGCCAACACGCGGGAGAAATTCCGCCAAAAACTGCGCGACGGCGCGCTCGACGACAAGGAAATCGAGATTGAAGTCGATGCCAGTCGTGGCAATGTGGAAATTTTCACTCCGCCGGGCATGGAAGACATGGCCAGCCAGCTCAAAGGACTGTTCCAGAACATAGGCGGCGGCAAGACCGAACGCAAGAAAATGCGCGTGGACGAAGCCCTGCGCATCCTCGGCGAAGACGAAGCCGCCAGGCGCGTGAATGATGACGAACTCAAGCTGGAAGCGGTGCAACTGGTCGAACAGCGCGGCATCGTGTTTATCGACGAGATCGACAAAATCTGTCGCAAGGGCGAATACAGCGGCAGCGATGTTTCCAGGGAAGGCGTGCAGCGCGACCTGTTGCCGCTGATTGAAGGCAGCACCGTGAACACCAAGATCGGCATGGTGAATACCGATCACATTCTGTTCATCACCTCCGGCGCGTTCCATGTCGCCCGTCCGTCCGACCTGATCCCCGAGTTGCAAGGGCGCTTACCCATCCGCGTGGAACTCAATGCCCTCAGCGCCGATGATTTTGTGCGCATCCTCACCGAGCCGGACGCCGCGCTGATCAAGCAATACCAGGCGCTACTGGCTACCGAGGGGGTGACGCTTGAATTTACCGAAGCCGCGATTCGCCGCCTGGCGGAAATCGCTTTTGAGGTGAATGCCAATACGGAAAACATCGGCGCACGCCGCCTGCATACCGTCATCGAGCGCCTGCTGGAGAACCTGGCGTTTGATGCCCCCGCGCGCAGCGGCGAAAGCATCCGCATGGATGCCGCCGATGTCGATGAGAAGCTCGGCGTGCTGGCCAAGAGCGAAGATTTGAGTCGTTATATTCTTTGAATATTTGCCTGCGCATCGGCTCAGCCAAAGCGCAGCTTGAAATACAGAATCGTCCCGGCCAGCCCCGCCGTAATGGTATTGGCCACGATAATCGGCCAGGAACCGATCAACAGGCCGTACACCAGCCACAACAACACGCCGGTGGTAAACAGCGAGAACATACCCAGCGACAAATCGCGGGCATGTTTGCTCTTCCATGTCTGAATCACCTGCGGCACAAAGGCTATGGTGGTGAAAAAGGCCGCTGCTGCGCCGATGACTTCAACCCACTGCATCGATCACCTCAGCGAATCAAACACGCAAATTATCGATCAGGCGCGTCGCTCCCAAGCGGGCGGCGGCCAGGATGACCAGCGGCTCAGAAGCCAGTGACTCTGAGCCAGCGGCAACTTCGCGCAAATCATCCACGCGGCGCACCGCCACATAATCCGGCGCAAAGCCTGACTCCTGCAACATCGCCCTGCCCTCGGCCTCCAGCCTGGAAAAATCAGCATCCCCTGCCCGAATCCGCGCCGCCAGCGCATTGAGCATGGCGAACATGGCCGATGCTCGCGCCCGCTCCTCGGCGGAAAGATAGGCATTGCGCGAACTTAGCGCCAGGCCGTCCGCTTCACGTTGCGTCGGCTGGCCGATGATCTCCACGGGGAAATTCAGATCAGCCGCCATGCGCCGAATAATGGCAAGCTGCTGAAAGTCCTTCTCGCCGAACACGGCCACATCCGGTTGCACCAGATTGAACAGCTTGGCGACCACCGTGGCCACGCCAACGAAATGCCCGGAGCGCGACGCGCCGCACAGCACATCCGACAAACCCGGCACTTCGACGCGGGTCTGCCCCTGTTGCCCCTGCGGGTAGATCACATGCGGCTGCGGCATGAACAGCAGATCGCAACCGACCGCCTGCAACAACGCGGCATCACGCTCGGCATGGCGCGGGTAGCGGCTGAAATCCTCCCCTGCGCCAAATTGCAGCGGATTAACGAAAATGCTCGCCACCACCGCATCAGCATGGTGTCGCGCCGTGCTCACCAGCGCCAAATGCCCCTCATGCAGCGCGCCCATCGTCGGCACAAAGGCGATACGCCCCGCACCACGGCCACGCAGCTCACGCACGGCGGCGCGCAAGGGGGCAATGTCATGCACCTGTTGCATCATGCGCCCCGCAAGACCACGGCCAGCGCATCCAGCAAGGTCTGATTCTGCTGCGGCGTACCGACGGTGATACGCAGATACTGGTCAATGCGCGGCTTGTTGAAATGGCGCACGATCACGCCATGCTCACGCAATCTGACAGCGACTTGCGCGGCATCGTGAGCGGGATGACGGCTGAAAATAAAATTCGCCGCCGAAGGAATCGTCTCGAAACCCAGCTTCGCCATTTCCGCCACCAGCGCCTCGCGGCTGTCGATCACCGCCTTGCGGGTCTGCTGGAAATAGGTCTCGTCCGCGAAGGAGGCCGTCGCGCCGACAATGGCAAGGCGATCCAGCGGGTAGGAATTGAAACTATCCTTCACCCGAATCAGCGCCTCGATCAGCTCGGGATGCCCGACCGCGAAGCCCACCCGCAGACCCGCCAGCGAACGGGACTTGGACAGGGTCTGCGTGACCAGCAGGTTCGGATAGCGATTGACCAGCGGAATGGCGCTCTCGCCGCCAAAATCCACATAGGCTTCGTCCACCACCACCACAGAATCGGTATTCAGCTTGAGCAGGTTTTCAATTTCCGCCAAAGGCAAGGCGCGCCCGGTGGGTGCATTCGGATTGGGGAAGATAATACCGCCGTTGGGTTTGCCATTGGATGGAATATAGTCGGCAATGCGGATAGAAAAATCATCCGCCAGAGGAATGGCTTGATACTCGATTTCATACAAACCGCAATAAACCGGATAGAAACTGTAGGTAACATCCGGGAATAACAGCGGTGAATCGTGCTTGAACAGCGCCTGAAAGATGAAGGCCAGCACCTCGTCTGAACCATTACCGACGAAGACCTGATGGGTCTGCAAACCGTGGTAATCAGCAATCGCCTGCTTGAGCGCGGAAGCGTCCGGGTCAGGATAAAGGCGCAGGTTATCGCTCACCTCGGCGCGAATTGCTCCCAATACCTTCGGCGACGGGCCATAAGGATTTTCATTGGTATTCAGCTTGGTGAGATTGGCAATCTTCGGCTGCTCGCCTGGCACGTAAGGCGAAAGACGGGATACCAACGGACTCCAGAAACGGCTCATTTGATTACTCAGATTCAGAACACCCCGTAGGGCGGGTTGGCGGAGCGTAACCCGCCAGATGGGTTTACACGTATGGTTCAAATTGATTCGGCGCAATACGCTTTGCTATTGCGCCCTACACAGGCTGTCCCCATTATTTCTAACAAATTCATTTTGCCATGTTTGAGCTTCTTCATTGTTAGGAGCCAATACAATTAGCTGTTTTACTCCCAGCGCCCTTTTTACCTTTGGAATGATCTCGCTCCAATCATATACAACAAACAATACCGGCGTAGGAGTTGATTTGCTAATCGTATGTGATGACTCAAGCCGAAGTCTAATGCCATCTAACACAATATTTCCCTTGGAACTCAAAAGATCAGCTTTATCAGCTGGCAAAAAATATTGAATAAGGCTGTCTGGAAAGTGTCCTTTGGATCCAACCAAAAGACAAATATCACTCCCGAGTTTTTCAGCTGTATGCAACGCTAGAACAAATCCTTCTTGTGCTTTTTGCTCTCGACCTAAGGAAAGATCAATCACAACAGCCTCCATTAATACCTTCCCCCACTCCATCCTAGGTTAGTTTGAGTTATTGATTCGATAAGCCGCCGAAGCCGCGTGGGCAAATAACCCCTCCCCTTCCGCCAGTACGCGGGCGATCTTGCCGAGTTCCGACGCGCCCTGCGCGGAGCAGCCGATCAGACTGGAACGCTTCTGGAAGTCGTACACGCCGAGCGGCGAGGAGAAGCGTGCGGTGCGGGAGGTGGGCAGCACATGATTCGGCCCGGCGCAGTAGTCGCCCAGCGCCTCGGCAGTGTAGCGGCCCATGAAGATGGCGCCCGCGTGGCGGATCTTGCCTGCATAGGCTTCGGCATCGTCCATCGACAGCTCCAGATGCTCCGGGGCGATGAAGTTGATGACCTCGGCGGCCTCGTCCAGGTCGCGCACATGGATCAGCGCGCCACGGCCTTCCATGGACTGGCGGATGATCTCGCCGCGCGGCATTTCTTCGACCAGCCGGTCGGCGGCGGCGGCCACGGCTTCGAGGAAGGCGGCGTCCGGGGAGATGAGGATGGACTGCGCCTGTTCGTCGTGCTCGGCCTGGGAGAACAGGTCCATGGCGATCCAGTCCGGGTCGGTCGCACCGTCGCAGACGACGACGATCTCGGAAGGCCCGGCGATCATGTCGATGCCGACGGTGCCATAGACCATGCGCTTGGCGGTGGCGACGAAGATGTTGCCGGGGCCGGTGATCTTGTCCACCTGAGGGATGGTCTGGGTGCCGTAGGCCAGCGCGGCGACGGCCTGCGCACCGCCGATGGCGAATACGCGATCCGCGCCGGAAATGCGGCAGGCGGCCAGCACCAGGTCGTTCAGTTCGCCGCGCGGGGCGGGGACGACCACGATCAGTTCGGCGACGCCCGCGACCTTGGCGGGGATGGCGTTCATCAGCACGGAGGACGGATAGGCGGCCTTGCCGCCCGGCACGTACAAGCCGACACGATCCAGCGGGGTGACTTGCTGACCAAGCAACGTGCCGTCGGCTTCGCGGTAGCTCCAGGACTCCAGCTTCTGACGCTCGGCATAGCGGCGAATGCGTTCGGCAGCCTGTTCCAGCGCCTCGCGCTGCGCGGAGGGAATGCGCGCCAGCGACTCGTCCATGCGCTCGGCGGAGACTTCCAGCTCGGCCATCGAGGCGGCCTGGAAATGGTCGAAGCGGGCGGTGTATTCCAGCACGGCGGCATCGCCACGGGCGCGCACGTCACGCAGGATGCCCTGCACGGTGGCGAAGACCTTGTCGTCGGACACGGATTCCCATTCCAGCAGGGCTTTCAGGCGGGTTTGGAAATCGGCTTCGAGGGTGGAGAGTCTTTGGATGTTCATAGTTTTTTTAATTTAGCCACAGAGATCACAGAGAATGGAGAGAAGAGCAACGCCATGAGTTCCGATTTTCTCTGCGCACTCGGTGTCCTCTGTGGCAACAATTTAACCACGCGCTTCGACAGCACGGCCAATATTGTCGATAAATTCCCGCAGCCGTGCCGATTTCATCTTCATCGCTGTGCGGTTGACGATCAGGCGCGAACTGATGTCGGCGATATGCTCCAGCGGCTCCAGGCCATTGGCGCGCAGGGTGTTGCCGGTATCCACCACGTCCACGATGCAGTCGCCCAAGCCGACCAGCGGCGCGAGTTCCATCGAACCGTACAGCTTGATGACCTCGATCTGACGTCCCTGGCGGGCGAAGTGGGTGCGGGCGCTTTCCACGTACTTGGTCGCCACACGCAGACGGTGACGACCGGCCAGCGACCCGGGCTTGCCCGCCACCATCAGCCTGCAACGTGCAATCTGCAAGTCAAGAGGCTCGTAAAGCCCTTCGCCGCCGTGCTCCATGAGCACATCCTTGCCTGCCACGCCGACATCCGCCGCGCCGTATTCGACATAGGTCGGCACATCCGAAGCGCGCAGCAGCACCACGCGCACGCCGGGGACATTGGTATCCAGAATCAGCTTGCGACTGGTTTCCGGGTCTTCCGCCGGGACGATGCCCGCCGCCGCCAGCAAGGGCAGGGTTTCTTTGTAGATGCGGCCTTTGGACAGGCCTATGGTCAAGCTATCGGGCATTCTGCATCCTCAGGCGGGCACGCGGCGGATATTCGCGCCGAGTTTGGCCAGTTTTTCTTCAATGGCATCGTAACCACGGTCGATGTGGTAGATGCGGCTGACTTCGGTTTCACCTTGAGCCACCAAGCCGGCAAGAATCAGGCTGGCGGAAGCGCGCAGGTCGGTCGCCATTACCGGCGCGCCGGAGAGCTTGTCCATGCCGCGCACGATCAGGGTATTGCCTTCAAGCTGGATATTGGCGCCCATGCGCATCAATTCGTGAACGTGCATGAAGCGGTTTTCAAAAATCGTCTCCACCACCTTGGAGATCCCTTCGGCAATGCAGTTCATGGCAACGAATTGCGCCTGCATGTCGGTAGGAAAACCGGGATGCGGCGCGGTACGGATGTCCACGGCCTTGGGGCGACGCCCCTGCATGTCCAGGTCGATCCAGTCCTCGCCGGTTTCGATGCTTGCGCCTGCTTCACGCAGCTTGGCCAGCACTGCATCCAGGGCTTTGGGGTCGGCGTCCTTCACCCGCACCCGCCCGCCGGTCATGGCTACGGCGACCAGGAAAGTGCCGGTTTCAATCCGATCCGGCAATACGCGGTGCGTCGCCCCGTTCAGGCGCTCAACGCCGTGTACGGTAATGGTGTCCGTACCCGCGCCCTCGATCTGCGCGCCCATCGCGCTCAGGAAGCGTGCAAGATCAACGATTTCCGGCTCACGCGCCGCGTTTTCCAACACCGTGGTTCCTTCGGCCAGAGTCGCCGCCATCAGCAGGTTTTCCGTACCGGTCACAGTCACCATGTCCATGACAAAGCGCGTGCCGCGCAGGCGTCCGGCGCTGGCGCGGATAAAGCCGGACTCGACGCGGATGTCCGCGCCCATCGCTTCCAGCCCCTTGAGATGCACGTCCACCGGACGCGAGCCGATGGCGCAACCGCCGGGCAGGGAAACCTCCGCCTGCCCAAAACGGGCAAGCAGCGGGCCAAGCACCAGAATGGATGCACGCATGGTACGCACCAGCTCATAAGGTGCGGAAAAATGCTGCGCCGTGCGCGGGTCGATATGAATGCTCATCCGGTCGCCCAGAGTAAGTTGCACACCCATACCGCCGAGCAACTCCATCATGGTGGTGACATCCATCAGATGCGGCACGTTTTCAATGATGACCGGTTCATCCGCGAGCAGCGCACCAGCCATGATCGGCAATACCGCATTTTTCGCGCCGGAGATACGCACTTCACCGCGCAAGGGAATACCGCCTTGAATCAATAACTTGTTCATGAAATCTCGTATGGGGTAATTTCGCCTGCTCCCTCGCCCTGCTGCAGTCAAGCAATACAGTGATCGGCGAAGAGCCAAAGACCTAAGCAGAACCGCGATTTTGCGCTAAATGCGGGAAAAGCGCATCCAGTTGACAGGCATGGACAATCGCTAAAAATGCGGCGGGCGGATGAATGACGCGCTGCAAGCCGCGTCGGCGCAGTTCGAGCACGAGAGCAACGGCAGAGCTGTCGCAAGCCCGCACATGGCTCAAATCCAGCGTTTCCACCAGACAGGTCGAACCTGCCCGTGAGGAGAGGCGCTGGATTTGCTCCAAGGCATATTGCACGGAGCTCAGGGTGAGATCGCCGCGAATCGTCAGCGTCTGCTCGCTGCAAGCCACTTCACAAGCGTTTTTATCCATCGTTTTCCGGCTCCATAACTTTTTGCATAGCCTTACACAAAATCAGAATTTCCCCCCCTCATGGGGAGGAGAAAAAACACCGCGTCATGCGCTGATTCTGGCACATAAAAAAACCCCCTGACGGGGGTCTCGGCGGCATCATGCAAACCATCAGTCGGGAGTGGATTCCCCCTCGTTGACCATCAGGCGCAATTCCTTTCCGGGCTTGAAGTGGGGAACATGCCGACCCGGCAAGGTGACCTGTTCGCCCGTTTTCGGATTACGTCCCTGGCGAGGTTGACGAAAATGCAGCGTGAAGCTGCCAAAGCCGCGCACTTCCACACGTTCGCCGTTCGCCAGGGAATCGCTCATCAATTCAAGAATGGTCTTGACGGCAAGCTCAACATCACGCGCAGGCAGATGTTCCTGTTTTTGGGCAAGCTGCTCGATTAATTCAGACTTGGTCATAAATCCTGTCGTCTTGGAAGACGCCCAAAGCGATTGATCAATGCATCCGCCAAGCCAAACACGGCGGCGGATGCACCAAGACATCGAGCGGCGATTACTCGCTACGACCCATTTGCTCCTTGAGCAGATCGCCCAGGGTCGGGGTCGAGGGCGCGTTCGAGCGGCTGTATTCGCTCATGACTTCAGCCTCTTCCTGGCTATCCTTGGCCTTGATCGACAGGGAAATGGAGCGGCTCTTGCGATCGACGCCCACGAACTTGGCTTCAATCTCATCGCCTGCCTTCAACAGGTTGCGCGCATCTTCGACGCGATCACGCGAAATGTCGGAGGCGCGCAGATAGCCTTCAACGCTATCCGCCAACTGCACGGTCGCACCCTTGGCATCCACTTCCAGAACCGTGCCTTTGACGATGCTGCCCTTGGGATGATCGGCCACGAAGGTGGTGAACGGATCGTGATCCAGTTGCTTCAGACCCAGGGAGATACGCTCACGCTCGGAGTCGATGGCGATGATCACCGCCTCGACTTCGTCGCCTTTCTTGAAGCGGCGCACGGCTTCTTCGCCCGGCTCGTTCCAGGAAATGTCGGAGAGGTGGATCAGGCCGTCGATGCCGCCTTCCAGGCCGATGAACACGCCGAAGTCGGTAATGGACTTGACCTGACCGACCACGCGCTCACCCTTCTGATGGGTCGCTGCGTACTCATCCCAGGGGTTGGCCTTGCACTGCTTCATGCCCAGGGAGATGCGACGACGCTCTTCGTCGATATCCAGCAGCATGACTTCAACTTCGTCACCCAGGGCGACCACTTTGCTCGGGTTGACGTTCTTGTTGGTCCAATCCATTTCGGAAACGTGAACCAGACCTTCGATGCCATCTTCGATTTCCACGAAGCAGCCATAGTCGGTGATGTTGCTGACCTTGCCGAATACGCGGGTGCCGACCGGCTTGCGACGCACCAGGTCGGACCAGGGGTCGGAACCGGTTTGCTTCAGGCCCAGAGACACGCGGTTGCGCTCGCGGTCGAACTTGAGCACGCGAACTTCGATTTCGTCGCCGATGTTGACCACTTCGGACGGGTGCTTGACGCGTTTCCACGCCATGTCGGTGATATGCAGCAGGCCGTCGATGCCGCCGAGGTCGATGAACGCGCCGTAGTCGGTAAGGTTCTTGACGATGCCCTTGACCATCTGGCCTTCTTCGAGGTTGTCCAGCAGGGCTTCGCGCTCGGCGCTGTATTCCTGCTCAACCACGGCCTTGCGCGAAACGACCACGTTGTTGCGCTTTTGATCCAGCTTGATGAGCTTGACTTCGATGTCCTTGCCTTCGATAAAGCTGGTATCGCGCAGCGGGCGCACATCCACCAGGGAACCTGGCAGGAAAGCGCGAATTTCGCCGATGTCGACCGTGAAGCCGCCTTTGACCTTGCCACTGACGCGACCGACGATGATGGCATTGTCGGCGAATGCCTTGTCGAGCTTGATCCAGGCTTGCGCCTTCTTGGCCTTTTCACGCGAAAGGCGGGTTTCACCAAATCCGTCTTCGAGGGAGTCGATGGCGACTTCGATGATGTCGCCGACCTGAACCAGCAGGTCGCCGTTGTCTTCACGGAATTGCTCGGTGGGGATCGAGCCTTCGGTTTTCAGACCAACGTTGACGACGACGAAGTCAGGGCTGACGGAGACCACGGTTCCTTGAACGATGGAGCCAGTCTGCATCTGGGTGGATTTGAGGCTTTCCTCGAAGAGTTGGGCAAAACTTTCAATCATGATGGGTTAAGGAGTTTCCAGGGTTTCGCCTGCGGGGGCGTCCATGAGCGCAGGGTCAAATAAAAAAACCCGCGCACCTGCCTGTGCGCGGGGCCGTGTAATGGGCTATGAACCGCTATTCGCCCAAAAGGGCTAAACATTCGGCCACAACTTGCTCCACTGTCATAAAACTCGTATCAATGCGATGCGCATCCTCGGCGGGCTTGAGTGGAGCGACTGCACGCTGCATATCACGCTCGTCACGACGTCGGATGTCATCAATAATCTGCGCTAAGTTAGCATCAACACCCTTTTCATTCAACTGCTTATAACGTCTTTCACCGCGAATTTCGGCGCTGGCGTCCAGATAGATCTTGAGCGGCGCGGTGGGAAAAACCACGGTTCCCATGTCACGGCCATCGGCGATCAGCCCGGGCGCCTTGGCGAAATCGCGCTGAAACTCCAGCAACGCCTGGCGCACCGCAGGATGCGCCGCCACCAAGGATGCCGCTTCCCCGGCCTGTTCGCTGCGAATTTGCAGGGACACATCATCGCCTTCCAGCAACACACGGGTTTCGTCCTCGCCCATAAAGCGCACATCCAGGCTGGCCGCAACCTCCGCTGCAGCTTCCGCATCGGCAAGATCGACGCCGCGCCGCTGCGCCGCCAGGGCGGTGAGGCGATACAGCGCCCCTGAATCTAGCAGATGCCAGCCGAGATGCTGCGCCAATAGCCGGGCGATCGTGCCCTTGCCCGAACCGCTGGGGCCGTCGATGGTCAAAACGGGAATATTCATGCTGTCACCCACGCGGTGCGACCTGTTCGGCGCGGATACGCAAGCCGACGTTTTGCGCCAGCTCAACGAAACCGGGGAAAGATGTATTCACGTTTTCGCAATCGTGGATGCGTATCTCGCCGGTAGCGCGCAAGGCCGCCACGGCGAATGACATGGCGATGCGATGATCGCCGTGCGTGCTCATTTCACCGCCGGACATGACTCCGCCACGGATCACCATGCCATCCGCCGTCGGCTGGGCATCCACGCCCAAGGCCTGCAGTCCGTCGGCCATCACCTGGATACGATCCGACTCCTTGACGCGCAATTCCTCGGCGCCGGTGAGCACGGTTTCACCCTGTGCACAGGCCGCCGCGATAAACAGTACTGGGAACTCATCAATCGCCAGCGGCACCAAATGCTCAGGGATGGCGATGCCGTGCAATGCGCTGCTGCGTACACGCAGATCGGCCACGGGTTCGCCGCCCACAAGGCGCTCGTTGAGCAGTTCGATATTCGCTCCCATCAGGCGCAGGATATCGATGACACCGGTGCGCGTCGGGTTCACGCCGACATGCTCAAGCAACAGATCCGAATCCGCAGCGATGCTGGCCGCCACCAGGAAAAACGCCGCCGAGGAAATATCCGCCGGGACATCGATGGCGGTCGCGCTCAGCTTGCCGCCGCCATGCAGGCACACCGTGCTCACGCCATTCTCGCCTGTCTGGCGACGCACCTCATAGCCGAAGCCCTGCAACATGCGCTCGGTATGGTCGCGGGTCGGCGCAGGCTCGGTGACGCAGGTTTCCCCGCTGGCATACAAACCGGCCAGCAACACGCAGGATTTAACCTGGGCGCTGGCCATCGGCATGAGGTAGCGAATGCCCTGCAAAGCGCTGCCGCCATGTACGCGCAATGGCGGCTTGCCGCCTTCCTCGGCGTCGATTCTTGCACCCATCAAGGCCAGCGGCTCGATGACACGACGCATCGGACGACGTGACAGCGATTCATCGCCCTCCATCACCGCATCAAAATCCTGCCCGGCGATAATGCCGGACATCAGGCGCATGGAGGTTCCCGAGTTGCCCAGCCACAGCGGGCTGTCCGGCTTTTGCAGGCCGTGCAATCCGACGCCGTGGATGCGCACCCGACCTGTCCCCAGGGTTTCCGGCCCTTCGATCTGCACCCCCATGCGGCGGAAGCAGCGCAAGGTATTCAGGCTGTCCTCACCCTGCAAAAAACCCGAGACCTCGGTCACACCCTCGGCCAGTGCGCCGAGCATGATGGAACGGTGCGAAATGGATTTATCGCCCGGCACACGCACGCTTCCACGCAATGCGCCGCCGGGCTGGATAATGAACTGAAGATTGGAGTGCATGGCTAATCCCTGAAATTGCGCGAATGAATTCGCACCTATACAAAACTAAAAAACCAAACCTTCCCGCGCCTTTTGCGCCCGGCTGAAACGCGCAAACAAGGCATCGGCGTCCTCATGCTGCAAATCAGCCTGCAACGCGGCCAATTCCTGCTGATAGCGTTGCAACATGCTCAAAATCTCTACGCGATTGGCCAGCGCAATATCACGCCACATGGTCGGATCGCTGGCGGCGATACGCGTGAAGTCACGAAAGCCCCCTGCCGCGTAGCGGAAAACCTCCTGCCGCTCATCCATGCGCGCCAGGCTATCCACGAGGGCGAAGGCGAGAAGATGCGGCAAGTGACTGGTCGCCGCCAGCACATGATCGTGATGCTCCGCGGACATGCACTCAACCAGCGCGCCCGCGCTCTGCCACATGCTCACCACGCGGGCGACATCCGTCTCGCTGTTCTCGGCCAGCGGGGTGACAATCACGCGGCGCTGATCGAACAATTCGGCAAAGGCGGCGTCGGGGCCGCTTTTTTCCGTGCCAGCTATGGGATGCGCCGGGACGAACTGAGCCAGTTTGTCGCCGAGAACCGCACGCGCATCGGCGATGACCGATTGCTTGGCGCTGCCCACATCGCTCACCACGCACCCTGGCGACAAGGCTGGTTGGATTTTTTCCAGCACCTCGCGCATGGCAAGCATGGGCACGGCGAGTACGATCATGTCGGCGCCAGAGGCCGCGTGCCGCATGTCTTGTTCGCAACGGTCGATCACGCCCAGCGCCAGCGCACGCTCCAGGGTGGCCGGATGACGACTGCAGGCGAGCACTTCGCCGACCACGCCCGCCCGCTTCAAGGCCAAGGCGAGGGAACCGCCGATCAGCCCGCTGCCGATGAGCAGCAGACGACCAATTTCAAAGCTCATGCCGACTCGTCCGCAAACGCCTGCATGACCATTTGCATGGCCGCCAGGAAGCGTGCGTTTTCGGCTTGCGTACCGATGCTCACCCGCAGGTGGTTGGGCAGTCCATAGCCGCCGACCGGGCGGGTGATCACCCCCTGGCGCAACAAAGCGTCGTAGACTGGATGCGCCGTACGCTGCATGTCCACACAAAGAAAATTGCCCATGCTGGGCAAGGCGCTCAGCCCCAGTGCAGCCAGTCCCGAACGAACCTGGTTCAGGCCTTCCCTGTTCAATTCGCGCGTGCGGCGCATATGCTCATCATCCTGCAAGGCGGCGCAGGCGGCTTCCAGCGCCAGCAAATTGGCATTGAACGGCTGACGCACACGGTTCAACACCTCGGCGACATGTGGATGAGACAGGGCATAACCGACACGCAAGCCCGCCAGTCCGTGGATTTTGGAGAAAGTGCGCGTGACGACCAGATTGGGAAACTCGCCCAACCAGGCCAGCGCATTGGGAAAGTCCATATCTTCGTCAACAAACTCGATATAGGCCTCATCCACCACCACCAGCACATTCGACGGCATGGAGGCGATAAAGGCATAAAGCGCCTCTTTTTCCACCCAGGTGCCGGTCGGATTATTCGGATTGGCGAGAAACACCACGCGAGTTCGCTCATCGACAGCGGCGCGCAACGCGGCCAAATCATGCCCGAAAGGCTGCTGCGCATGCGTTGCGGGCAGGGCTCGGGCGATCTGCGCCACGCCGCCGGCGGACTGGGTGCTGATGGCATACACCGCAAAGGCGTACTCGGAAAACACTGCGCCGCGGCCCGCCCCCAAAAAGGCGCGGGCGATCAGATCGAGCACATCGTTGGAGCCATTGCCCAAGGTGATCCATTCCAGCGGAACATCCAGCTTGCGCGCCAACGCTTGCTTGAGCTTGTAGCCATTGCCATCCGGATAAAGATGTACGCTGCCCGCCAAATCGCGCATCACGGCCAGCGCATGTGGCGAGGGACCCAGCGGATTTTCATTCGAGGCTAGCTTGATCGCGTCTTGGATGCCCAGTTCGCGTTCCAGTTCATCCAGCGGCTTGCCCGGGACATAGGGCGCAAGCCCGGAGATCTGGGGGCAGGCATGCGCCAGCCAGGGGTTGGAGTGTCCGCTCATGCCTGCAATACCGCCTTGGGGTAGGAACCTAAAACCCGCATCCAGGCCGCCTGCGCCTCCAGCTCGGCCAATGCCTCCGCCACCTGGGGATGGGCGCGATGGCCTTCAATGTCCACAAAAAACACGTAGTCCCATGCCGTGATGCGCGAAGGGCGCGACTCGATGCGCGTCAGGCTGATGCCGCGCACGGCCAGCGGCTTGAGCAAGGCGTACAAGGCGCCGGGCTTGTTGGCCGTGGAAAGCGCCAGCGAGGTCTTGTCCTCGCCGCTGACGCCTGCATCCTGCGCCCCCAGCACGACAAAACGCGTGGTGTTATGCGCTTCATCCTCGATATTCGCGGCAAGAACATGCAGCTGGTAGAGCTGAGCCGCCACTTCGGGCGCAATGGCCGCCGCGCAGGCGTCTTCCGCCGCCAGACGCGCGCCCTCGCCATTGCTGCTCACCGGCACACGCTCGACATGCGGCAGATGCGTATCCAGCCAATGCCTGCACTGCGCCAGGGATTGCGCATGGCCGTAAACCCTTTGCACTCCGGCGAGCGTGTCGGCCTTGGACAGCAGCTGATGATGGATGCGCAGGGCGATTTCGCCGCAGATCGACAGGTTATGCGCCAAAAACGCCTCTTCGGTCTGCGAAACACCGCCTTCAGTGGAGTTTTCCAGCGGAACGACGCCAAAAGCGGCATTGCCGCTGGCAACACTGCGAAACACCTCAGCAATCGAAGAAACAGGCATCAGCTCGGCCGCATGACCGAACTGACGCAAAGCCGCCAGCTGGCTGAAGGTTCCGGCAGGGCCAAGATAGGCCACGCACACGGACTGCTCCAGCGCCAGACAGGCGGACATGATTTCGCGGAACAGCCAGGCGACGCTGGCGTGATCCAGCGGCCCCGCATTCAACGCCTGAATGCGGCGCAAGACCTGCGCCTCGCGTTCCGGGCGATAGAACTGGACTTCGGCATGACCTTCGGCGCGCTTGATCTCACCCACGGCATGGGCAAGATTCGCCCGTTGCGAAAGCAAGGCCAGCAGCTCTTGATCGACCTGGTCGATGCGCTCTCTGACCTCGTCCAAACTCAATACGGGCTGTGCGCCACCATCCATGTCCAGCTTCCGTCCTCAGATCACACGCACATTCAATACGCCATTGATGCCACGGATGGCGTCGGCGGCATCGCCAGGCATCTCACCTTCGATGTCGATCAGGGTGTAGGCCACGTCGCCGCGTGAATCGTTGACCATGTGCACGATATTCACCTTGTGGCTACCAAGCGCATGCGAGATCTGGCCAACCATATCCGGCAGGTTCTTGTTGGCGATCGCCAGACGGTGGTCGCCCTTGCGCGCCAGCTTGATTTCAGGGAAGTTGACGGAGTTGAGGATATTGCCGTTCTCCAGGAAGTCGCGCACCTGCTCGGCCACCATAATCGCGCAGTTGTCCTCGGCTTCGCCTGTGGATGCGCCCAGGTGCGGCAGGGTGATGCAGCGCGGGTGATTCTTGGTGGCATTCACCGGGAAGTCGGACACATAGGCATGCGCCTTGCCGGAGTCGAGCGCCTCCACCATCGCCGCTTCGTCCACCACGCCTTCACGGGCGAAATTCAGAACCACGACATTGTCCTTCATGAACTTCAGGCGCTCAGCGTTGATCAGGTTACGGGTGGCCTCGATCAAAGGCACATGGAAGCTGACGAAATCAGCGCGCGCCAGCAATTCATCCACGCTGCTCGCCTGCTGTACATCCGAAGAAAGCTCCCAGGCGCGCTCAACGGTAATACCTGGATCAAAGCCGACGACCTTCATGCCCAGCGCACGCGCCGCATTGGCCACGCGCACACCGATGGCGCCCAGACCAATCACGCCCAAGGTGCGCCCCGGCAATTCAAAGCCGACGAAGTTCTTCTTGCCGTCCTCGACCGCCTTGTGCAGGACGGTATCGTCGCCTTCAAGTCCGGTGGCGAATTTCCACGCCTGCGGAATATTGCGTGCGGCAAGCAGCATACCTGCCACCACCAGTTCCTTGACCGCGTTGGCATTCGCGCCCGGCGCATTGAATACCACAATGCCCTTCTCGCTCATTTCCTTCACCGGAATGTTGTTCACTCCAGCGCCCGCACGGCCAATCGCCTTCAGGCTTTCCGGCACGGGCATTTCGTGCATCTTGGCCGAACGCACCAGAATGGCATCCGGGGCTTGAAACTCAGAGGCTACTTCGTACTTGTCGCGTGGCAAGCGATCCAGGCCGACGGCCGCGATATTATTCAGGGTAAGAATCTTGAACATCGTCTAACTCCTCGATTTTTAATAAGTTATTAACCGTTGCGCTGGGCAAAGTCATTCATGAAGGCAATCAAGGCATCCACGCCCTCTTCCGGCATGGCGTTGTAGATGCTGGCGCGCATGCCGCCCACCGAGCGATGCCCGGCCAGGCTGGTCAGACCCGCCGCTTCGGCTTCCTTGAGGAAGCTCTTGTCCAGTTCGCTGTTAGCCAGCAGGAAAGGCACGTTCATCCAGGAGCGGCACTTCACATCCACCGGGTTGGAGTAGAACGGCGAATTGTCAATGGCAGCATATAGCTTGTGCGCCTTGCGCTTGTTGATTTCTTCCATTGCAGCAATGCCGCCGATAGCCAGCAGGTGCTCGAAGACCAGACCGGCGATATACCAGGCATAGGTCGGCGGCGTGTTGTACATGGAGCCATTGTCGGCATGGGTCTTATAGTCAAACATGACTGGCGTACCCGCCTGGGCATGACCGATCAGGTCTTCGCGCACGATAACGATAGTCAGACCGGCGGGGCCAATGTTTTTCTGGGCGCCGGCATAGATCACGCCGAATTTGGAGATGTCCAGCGGGCGGGACATAAGGGTGGAGGACATATCGGCCACCAGCGGGATGTCACCTGTCTCCGGGATGTAGCCAAATTCCACGCCGGCGATGGTTTCGTTCGGCGTGTAATGCACATAGGCGGCATCCGCATTGAACGCCAGTTCGCTCGCATCCGGCAGGGTGGTGTACTTGCTGCCCTTGGTATCGGCGACGATATTCACATTGCAGTAACGCTTGCCTTCAGCGACGGCCTTTTCCGACCAGTGACCGGTATTCAGATAGTCGGCGCTGGTCTTGCCGCGCAGCAGGTTGAGCGGAACCATGCTGAACTGGCTGGACGCGCCGCCTTGCAGGAAAAGCACCTTGTAGTTGTCCGGCACGCCCATCAGGGTACGGAAATCCGCTTCGGCCTTTTCGGCGATGGAAACATATTCCTTGCCGCGATGGCTCATTTCCATCACGCACATGCCTGAACCTTTCCAGCTCAACATTTCCTCGCGTGCGCGCAGCAGTACCTCGGCGGGCAACATGGCGGGGCCGGCGCTGAAATTAAATACGCGGTTTTCGATACTCGACATGAGAACAACCCTCTAACTTAATGATTAATCCTTAGTTTCGTCGCTTTGACCAGCATCAGCCTCTGGCGCTTCTACATCACTCACGCCCTCGGCGTCAGTGTCATCCACGCTTTGCTCAATGCTTTGAATACGTTCAATCTGCACCAGATGCTCGTCCTTGCCGAGGCGAATCAAAGTCACGCCCTGGGTATTGCGCCCAACCTGTGAAATCTCGGCTACCGGTGTGCGCACCAGAGTCCCCTGGTCGCTGATCAGCATCAGTTCATCATCTTCCTGCACGCGCACCGCGCCGACGAGCAGGCCGTTGCGTTCCGTGGTCTGCAGGGCGATCACTCCCTGACCGCCGCGATTATGGCGTGGGAAATCATCCAGCGGCGTGCGCTTGCCATAGCCATTGGCCGATGCGGTCAGCACGTCGCCCGCCATTTCATCAACTGCGGCCTGCTCGCCCGGAGTAACGATCATGCTGACCACCACCTGCTCTTCTGCCAGGCGCACGCCGATCACGCCGGAGGCGCTGCGCCCCATCGAGCGCACATCGGTTTCGGCAAAGCGAATCACCTTGCCGGCATTGGTGAACAACATCACATCCTGCGAGCCATCGGTCAGCGCCGCGCCGATCAGGCTGTCGCCCTCGCGGATGTCGATGGCGATAATGCCGCTCGGACGCGGGCGGGAATACTCTTCCAGCGGCGTTTTCTTCACGATGCCATTGCGCGTGGCGAAGACCACATAAGCTTCATTGTCGGCATCGCTGGCGAAACTGCGCAAAGGCAGCAGCGCCTCGATGCGTTCATCATCTTCCAGCGGCAGGATATTCACAATCGGGCGACCACGCGCCTGACCGCTGCCCAGCGGCAACTCCCACACTTTTTTCCAGTACACGCGGCCACGGCTGGTAAAGATCATCACCATATCGTGCGAACTGGCGACCAGCAGCTTCTGGATGGCGTCCTCACCCTTGACCTTGGCCGCGCTGCGCCCGCGCCCGCCGCGATGTTGCGCCGCATAATCCGACAGCGACTGGGTTTTGATATAGCCCGCGTGAGAAAGCGTGACCACGCGCTGCTCTTCGGCGATCAGGTCTTCCTCGCTCAGATCGGCGCGTGAAGCCTGAATCTCGGTACGCCGCGCATCGGCAAACTGGTTGCGCACCTGCACCAATTCTTCTCGAATCACGGCGCGCATCCGCTCGGGATTGCCAAGAATTTCAAGCAATTCGCCGATGGTGTTAAGAATTTCGGCGAACTCGCCGACAATCTTGTCCTGCTCCAGGCCAGTCAAACGGTTCAGGCGCAAATCGAGAATGGCTTGCGCCTGCAGCGCCGTCATGCGATAGCTGCCATCCGCCGCCAAGCCGTAAGAAGCATCCAGACCGTCCGGGCGCGAAGATTCCGCCCCGGTGCGCGCCAGCATCTCGCGCACCACGCCCGACTGCCAGCGCCGCGCCAACAAGGCTTCCTTGGCTTCCGCCGGAGTGGCGGAGGCTTTAATCAGGGCGATGATTTCATCAATATTCGCCAGGGCGACCGCCTGACCTTCCAAGATATGCGCCCGATCGCGCGCCTTGCGCAGCTCAAACAAGGTGCGCCGGGTGACCACATCACGACGATGGCGCAGGAAGGCTTCCAGCATGTCGCGCAAAGGCAGCGTGCGCGGCTGGCCGTCCACCAGAGCGACCATGTTGATGCCGAATACGGTTTGCAACTGGGTCTGGCGATAGAGATTATTGAGCAGCACCTCGGCCATTTCGCCGCGCTTGACCTCGATGACCACACGCATACCGTCCTTGTCGGACTCATCGCGCAGCTCGGAAATGCCCTCAATCGCCTTTTCCTTGACCAGCTCGGCGATGCGTTCGATCAGACGCGCCTTGTTCACCTGATAGGGCAATTCGTTGACGATGATCGTCTCGCGCCCGCTTTTCTCATCCGTTTCGATCACGGCGCGAGCGCGCACTTGCACCCGGCCTCGCCCGGTGAGATACGCCTCACGAATGCCTGCGCCGCCGAAAATAATGCCCGCCGTAGGAAAGTCCGGCCCCGGAACCAGTTCCAGCAAACGTTCGGTAGTGACCTGATCGTCGTCCACCAGCGCCAGACAGGCGTCAATCACCTCACCCAGATTGTGCGGCGGGATATTGGTTGCCATGCCCACGGCGATACCGGTGGAACCGTTGATGAGCAGGTTGGGAATGCGCGTGGGGAATACTGCCGGTTCGCTCTCGGAACCGTCGTAGTTGGGGACAAAATCCACCGTATCCTTGTCGATGTCCGCCTGCAATTCATGCGCAATGCGCGCCTGACGCACTTCGGTGTAACGCATGGCCGCCGGGGCATCGCCATCCACCGAACCGAAGTTGCCCTGACCATCGACCAGCATGTAACGCAGGGAAAACGGCTGCGCCATACGCACGATGGTGTCGTACACCGCCGTGTCGCCGTGCGGGTGGTATTTACCGATGACGTCACCGACCACGCGCGCCGATTTCTTGTAAGGCTTGTTCCAGTCGTTGGACAGCTCGCTCATCGCATACAGCACGCGACGATGCACGGGCTTGAGTCCGTCACGCACATCCGGCAAGGCGCGTCCGACGATCACGCTCATGGCATAGTCCATATAGGACTTGCGCATTTCATCCTCAAGATTGACCGGGAAAACTTCCTTGGCGAATTCAGCCATGTACGACGCTACTCTGTTGGGACAACCCAGGCAAATGGGCGGTTAACGATTTTTTAATCGCTAGATGATAGCACAAGCCTCAAGGCCGGGCAGATCCCGCAAGCACGGCGCTCACGCCTGCCACATCAGGCCAATGAATCACGCCGCGTTCGGTAACAATCGCATCGATCAACTCCGCCGGAGTGACATCAAACGAGGGATTCCACGCCGCAACTCCCGGCGGCGCGATGGCTACGCCGGAAAGCGAAGTCACCTCCTGCATCGGACGGGTCTCAATCGGAATCAGGCCGCCATGGGCAAGCTCCAGATCAAAGGTGCTGCTCGGCGCAACCACCATGAACTTCACCCCATGATGTCTGGCCAGAATCGCCAGACCGTAAGTGCCGATCTTGTTCGCCGTGTCGCCATTGGCGGTGATGCGATCCGCGCCCACGATCACCCACCCCACCTGCCCGCTGCGCAACAGACTGGCCGCCGCCGCCTCGCATTGCAGGGTGACGGGAATGCCATCCTGCTGCAATTCCCAGGCGGTTAGGCGCGCACCCTGCAACCAGGGACGAGTTTCATCGGCAAAAACCTGCTTGATGCGCCCCTGCGCATAGGCGCTGCGAATCACGCCCAGAGCCGTACCCATGCCCGCCGTGGCCAGCGAACCGGTATTGCAATGGGTCAGAACCGCCCTGCCCGGCTCGATCAAGGCTGCGCCCAGCTCCCCCATGCGCCGGTTGGCGGCCAGATCTTCGGCCTCAATCGCCCGAGCTTCCTGCTCCAGACGGACGGCATCTGCCCCCGCCTGCAAAACGCTCTGCATACGCTGCAAGGCCCAGAACAGATTGACGGCAGTCGGGCGCGATTGCGCCAGGCGCTCCACCGCCCGTTGCATCGTTTCCGCGTCGGATGAGTTTTGCGCAGCCAGAACCACGCCATACGCCGCTGCCACGCCGATGGCAGGCGCGCCGCGCACCACCATGTCGGCAATGGCCTCGGCCACGCATTCCGCCGTGGCGCAGGACAGCGTAACCTGCTCATGCGGCAGGCGGCGCTGATCGAGAAGCTCAAGCGTCCGCCCCGTCCAGCGCAAAGCGCGCACCGTGTCGAATCTATCCATCAATCTCCTACCCTTCTTCTTGATGCTGCTCTTGCATCTGTTGGCGCATAAACACTGCGGGCATTGTGCGGCGCAGTGGTATCATAAGCGTTCGATAATATAACAGCGCCCACGAGCCAGACGTTGCCACGAGGAGGCCAGCATGTCCGAGCAGAAGATCAAAGTCGTGCATGAAGAGGAAGAAACCCTCTACCAGAAGCGTGAACCGATACACCCACGCTCGATCCAGGGGCGCTTTCGAACCTTTAAAAGCTCCATGCTGATCATGGCTTTTGCCATCTTCTACTTCCTGCCCTGGCTGCGCTGGGATCACGGCGGCGCGGCGACCCAGGCGGTGCTGTTTGACCTGCCAGCGCGTCGTTTCTACATCTTCGATCTCATCATCCATCCGCAGGATATTTACTGGCTGGCGGGCATCCTCATCATCTTCGCCTGGTTCCTGTTCTTTGTTACCAGCATCGTTGGTCGCGCTTTCTGTGGCTATTTCTGTTTCCAGACGCTGTGGACGGACGCTTTCATGTTCATCGAGCGCTGGATTCAGGGCGACCGTCCTGCGCAGATCAAGCTGGACAAAATGCCGTGGAACGCCGAGAAAATCACGCGCAAAGGCCTGACCTGGCTAGCCTGGCTGGCCTTCGCCTGGTGGACGGCCTTCACCTTTACCGCCTATTGGGTCGATGCCCCTACGCTGTTCGTCGAATACTTCCAGGGCGCGGCTCCCAGCGCCGCCTATTTCACCATTCTCCTGCTCACGGCGATCACCTTTGTAGTAGCGGGCTTTGTGCGCGAACAAGTCTGCTTTTACATGTGCCCCTATGCACGCTTCCAGGCGGTGATGTTCGACAAGGAAACCCTGATCCCCACCTACGACTACACCCGTGGCGAAGGCGAGCATGGCCGCGCACACCTTGGACGCGAGCTAAAAACACGCGAGGATCGCGCCGCCAAGGGGCATGGCGACTGCATCGACTGCGGCCTATGCGTGCAGGTGTGCCCGACGGGCATTGATATTCGCAACGGACTGCAAATCGGCTGCATCAACTGCGGGCTGTGCATCGACGCCTGCGACGAAATCATGGACAAGCAGAAATGGCCGCGTGGTCTGATTCGCTACGCATCGGAAGTGGAGATCGAAACCAAGCAGAAACCGCACTTGCTCAAGCCGAAATCCATCGGCTATGCCGCAGCGATTCTGGTGGTCGCCGCCTCCCTGGTCTACGGCGTGCTCAACCAGGCCAAGATGGACTTCAGCGTCGCCCAGGTGCGCAGCCCGCTGGCGGTGATGATGTCCGACGGACGGGTGCAAAACAGCTATGAAATCAAGATCAACAACAAGCTCACCCGCCCCTTGCATCTGGACATCGGCTTGCAGGATCTGCCCAAGGGCGAGCTGGAAATCGCCGGAACCAGCAAGGAAGTCGTCGTGCCGACCGACGGCTATGTCAATGTACTGGTGCGCGTCAAGCAACCCATGACCAAGCGCGGCGAACAGCAAAAATTCGCCTTCGTTTTGCGTGACAAGGATGGCGAGCTTGCGCCGATGAGCGCCTCCGCCACCTTCAATATGCCGCGCTGACCCATGAATCTTCTGCTCACCCTGGCCATCGGCCTCGCGCTTATCGTCCCGGCCTTTTTTCTGCTCAACCGAGGCCTGAGGCTTCCGGCGCGGCAGGCGGCGGTCATCCTCGCCATCCTCACCCTGGGCTTTTACCTGCCCTACGCCCTGCTGCACTGGGAAGGCGGCGATGTCCTCGCCATTCACCTGGCGGTGTATTTGGTGACCGTATTCCTGCTCGGCCTCCTGGGCTTTCAGCGCGAACAAAAGCTGCCGCCCAGCGGGCGCAGTTTCCGTTGGGGGCCGGGAATCATCATCGGCTTTTTCGCCGTGATCATCGCCATGGACACCATCTTCGTTTCCCTGGCCAATAGCGGCATGGGCGGCAAGGTGGCCGAGTTCCTGCTGCCCAAACCGCGCCATGCGGAAGCGGTCAGCTCGCATTTTCCCGGCGTGATCTCCCACGACTACCAGAAAAAGGAAGCGCTCTATAACCAGTACCTGCAGCAGGTCGAAGCGCAAAAGGAACGTGGCTGGCAGGTGCATTACGGTTGGCTGGGCGCAGTGACAGCGCAGCAGCCCGCTACTTTCCAGGTGCAGGCGCGAGATAAAAACGGCGAGAACATACGCGCAGCCACGGTCGAAGTTCGCTTTCTGCGCCCCTCGGACAAAAACCAAGACTTCAGCCTGAACCTGCCGGAAATGGAGCCGGGCGTCTATCGTGCCAGCGTCACCCCGCCCCTGCCGGGCTTGTGGCAAGTGGTGGTCACGGTGCAGCGCGGCAGCGATGTGCATGAGATTCGCGCCTCAACCGACATTCTGGCCGCAGCCAGCCCAACCCCTGCGCAATGACCGCCGACAACCCCCTGTTCACGCCCGCCGCCAAAAACAGCGCGGCGGATCAGGCCTGTTTCCATTGCGGACTGCCCGTGCCCCCCGGAGCGCAATACAGCGCGCATGTCTTGGGCGCCGAGCGTGCGATGTGCTGCCCCGGCTGCAAGGCCGTGGCCGAGGCGATCGTGGAAGGCGGGATGGAGGACTTCTACCGCTACCGCACCGAGGCTTCGCCGCAAGGGCATGAGCTTGTGCCGCGCGAACTGGAAAGCCTGCGCCTGTACGACCGCGACGCCCTGCAAAAAAGCTTCGTCACCCGTGACGGCGACAAGCGCGAGGCGGCGCTGATTCTGGAGGGAATGACCTGCCCCGCCTGCGTGTGGTTGAACGAAAAGCATGTGCGCGCCCTGGCTGGCGTGCTCAGTTTCTCCATCAACTACAGCACCCAGCGCGCACGGGTGCAGTGGGATTCCAGCCAGATCCAGCTTTCCGACATCCTGCAAGCCATCACCGCTCTCGGCTACGCCGCGCACCCCTTTGACGCAGGCAGACAGGAGGCTCAGGCCAAACGTGAGCGCACCATCGCCCTGCGCCGGGTCGGCGTAGCGGGCCTGTCCATGATGCAGGTGATGATGCTGGCGATCGCCCTGTATTCCGGCGATTTCCACGGCATGGATGAAAACCTGCGCGATTACCTGCGCTGGGCGAGCCTGTTGCTGACCTTGCCGGTGATGTTCTACAGCGCCTCCGGGTTTTTCATTTCCGCATGGCGCGACCTGAAAATCAGGCGGCTGGGCATGGACTTGCCCATCAGCCTGACCCTGGGGCTGAGTTTCATCGCCAGCGTGTGGGCGACCGTGATGCAAACCGGCGAAGTGTATTTCGACACCGTGACCATGTTCGTCTTTCTGCTGCTCACCGGACGCTATCTGGAAATGGTGGCGCGGCACAAGGCCTCCGCCGCTGCCGACGCCCTGGTCAAGCTTCTGCCGACGATCGCTGCGCGCATCAATGACGCTGGCGAAGAGGAAATGGTGCCGGTGATCGAGCTGAGCAGCGGCGACAGGGTGCGCATCCGTCCAGGCGAAAGCGTACCGGCAGACGGCGTGGTCATCGAGGGGCGCAGCAGCGTGGACGAGTCCTTGCTGACCGGCGAGAGCCTGCCCAGCAGCCGCAGCGTCGGCGACAAGCTGATCGGCGGCTCGGTGAACGTGGAAAGCCCTTTGCTGATGCGCGTGGAGAAGGTCGGCGCCGAAACCATGCTCTCCTCCATCCTGCGCCTGCTGGATCGCGCCCAGGCGGAAAAACCGCGCATCGGCGAAATCGCCGATCAGGCCGCGCAATGGTTCGTGCTCGGACTGCTGATCACCAGCCTGCTGGTCGCGGCATGGTGGTGGTGGCATGAACCCGAGCGCGCCTTCTGGGTGGTGATTTCCCTGTTGGCCATCACTTGCCCCTGCGCGCTGGGTCTGGCCACTCCTGCCGCGCTGACCGCCGCCACTGGCAGCCTGACCCGCCTGGGCTTGCTGGTCACTCGCGGGCATGCGCTGGAAACGCTGGCCAAGGTCAACCATGTGGTTTTCGACAAAACCGGCACGCTGACCTATGGCCGCTTGAGCCTGGAAAGCGTCATCCCCCTGCCGGGCTGCGCTCTGGACGCCGAGCAAATCCTGCAACGCGCCGCAAGCCTTGAGCGCGCATCGGAACACCCGGTGGCCAAGGCCATCGTGGCGCAAGCTGCCGTATCCCAAACGCCGCAAACGCCCAAGGCCGAGTCCGTCACCGCCCTGCCCGGTCAGGGAATGGAAGGCATGATCGACGGGCGTCGCTACCGCGTGGGCAATGCCGCCTTCGCCGCCGGGCTATGCGGCGCTGCACCCAATCCGCCGGACGCAAGCGGAACCTTGGTTCTGCTTGCCGATGAGCAACAAGCCCTGGGCTGGCTGGTGTTGCGCGACGTGGCGCGCAGCGAGGCCTCGGAGGTCATCGCCGAGCTGCATGCGCGCGGCATCAAGGTCAGCCTGCTCAGCGGCGACCGCCCGCTGGAAGCGCAGCGCATGGGGGCAAGCCTGGGCATCGGCCAGGGCATCGACCTGGACATGGGGCATGGCAGGGGGCCGAGCGCCGGCGAAGTCTTTGGCGGCCTGCATCCGCAAGACAAGCTCGACCGACTGCGCAGCTTCCAGCAGGACGGCGATGTGGTGCTGATGGTCGGCGACGGCGTGAACGACGCCCCGGTGCTGGCCGGGGCGCAGGTTTCGCTGGCCATGGGCGGCGGCACGCAGCTCGCCCAGTCCAGCGCCGACATGATCCTGCTTTCCGAAAACCTGCGCCATATCCCCAAGGGCTTGAGCGTGGCGCGCAAAACCATGCGCATCATCCACGAAAACCTGGCGTGGGCTTTGGGCTACAATCTGATCGCCATTCCCGCCGCCGCCGCTGGCTTCGTCCCCCCCTGGCTGGCCGCCGTGGGCATGTCATTAAGTTCTCTTGTCGTGGTATTAAATGCTCTGCGCTTGCGTCATGCTTAAGCACAGGCTAATGTGCCGGGCAATGACGGAGTAGTCTTGTGGATATTCTCTACCTGCTGATTCCCCTGAGCATGATCGTGGCAGGCTTGCTGATCTGGGGAGTCATCTGGTCGGTGCGCAGCGGTCAGTACGATGACCCGGACGGTAACGCGCACCGCATCCTGATGGATGATGATGATCCGCGCATTCCGCGTGACGATGCGAGCCCATCCGATCGTTCGCGCTAGAAGCAAGAGCTAGTCCTGAAATTTTTGCACGATGTAGAATCAAGTACGTTTAACCAAGCCGGGAGACCACAGCATGCACCTGTTCAACTTCGACAACTTCGCCCTGACCTTTGTTTTCGGTCTGATCATTTTTTCTTGGCTGACCTTCTTTGGCGTCATCTTTTCCTGATTTTGCCGATTTGCTCCAATAAAAAACCCGCTTCCTGCGGGTTTTTTATTGCATGTTCTTACGAGAGCCTGAGCGGTTATCAGGCCGTAAGCGAGGCGCGCATCTTCTTCATCGCCGCCTGCTCGATCTGGCGGATACGCTCGGCGGAGACGCCATATTCCGCCGCCAGTTCGTGCAGCGTCGCCTTTTCGCCTTCCACCAACCAACGGCGCTGCACGATGTCACGGCTGCGCGCATCCAGAGCATCCACCGCAAGGTCCAGGCGATCAAGCTGCTGTCCATGGCTGTCCACACGTTCCAGAGTCGCGGCAGGATCGGCGTCTGAAGCCTCCAGCCAGGCAGCGGGAGCGAGATGCGCCTCGTCTTCATCATCGGCTTCCAGCGCCACGTCACGCCCGAGCAGGCGCGACTCCATTTCGAACACTTCATACAGCGGAACATTCAGCTCTGCGGCAATCGCCTTGCCCTCGTCCTGGGTCAGCCAATGCTCGCCGTCACGCATGCCGCGCAGACGGAAAAACAGCTTGCGCTGCGCCTTGGTGGTCGCCACGCGCACCATGCGCCAGTTGCGCATGATGAACTCGTGAATTTCGGCGCGAATCCAATGCACGGCGAAGGTGATCAGGCGCACCTTGCGGTCGGGTTCGTAGCGGCGCACCGCCTTCATCAGGCCGATGTTGCCTTCCTGCACCAGCTCGCCCAAGGGCAGACCGTAGCCGCTATAGCTGCGTGCGATATGCACCACAAAGCGCAGATGCCCCAACACCAACTGCTTGGCTGCATCCAGATCCTGGTGTTCCTGAAGATTCTTGGCCAGACGATACTCGGTCTCTGCATCCAGCAGAGGGTAGCGACGCAGCTCCGCCAGGTAAGCCGACAGCGCCTCGCGCGGCGTATCGTAGGCGGAGGTTTGTAAAACGGGAAGTTGCTCGGTCAAGGTCACGCGGAGTCTCCTCTTTCGACGTTGCTGTGAAATTTAGCACTCGTTGGGTGAGAGTGCCAAGTTTATCCATAAGTTCATCGAGAACGAGAAAAAGCATCCCCAGTGATGCGCTCAAGCCGAGCGGAATTGCGACTTGAGCATGACAAAAAAGCAGAGAAAAAGCACAGGAAGCGTCCAACAAAATCAAACCAGGCGAATCTGGCGCATTTGCACCACGCTGGCCAGCCAGGCCGCCAGCAGACCAAGCGCAAAGCCAACCGGCAAAACCGCCAAAGCCAGCAAAAATGGGGCGGAGGTCAACGGCAGGGCGAAACCGACGCGAGCCATGGCGCCGCTTACCGCATCCAGCGCAAAAAACGTCAAGGCCACGGCCATCGACGCGCCGCCGACGCCGAGCAGTCCGCCCACATAAAGCAAGGGGCGGCGAATGAAGCCCGGGGTGGCGCCGATGAGCTGCAACAAGCGAATTTCATCGATGCGATGCTCCAGCTCCAGGCGGATGGTATTGCTGACCGTCACCGCCAGCATCGGCGCCAGCATCAACAGGAATAGCAGCAAGAGCTGCTCCGCCGAACTCATCAAGCCATGCAGGCGCTCAACCGCCTGAGCATCGACCCGCGCCGAAGCCACCCCAGGCCGCGCCGCCAATTCGGAACGCAGCGCCTCAAGCTCCGATCCCCGCTGCGGATAAACCTCGATCACCGGCGGCAAGGGATTGCGCTTCATGTCCGCCAGCAGGCTGTCGAATTGATGCAGTTGCGCCAGCTGTTTCAAACCCTCTTCCGGCGGAATCAGGCGCACCTCGCGCAACCTCGGGTCATTTTTAAGACTGGCGACCAGCTCATCCGCCAGGCGTGTGGTCGCCGCGCCCTCTTCCTGTACAAACACCTGGACGACGTCCATGTCCTGCGACCAACCTGCCAAACCCATGCGCGCCGAATGCAGGGTAAGCAGCAGGGTCATGGGCAAGGTCAGGCTCAGTCCGATCACCAACATGCTCAAAAGCTGGCCGAACGGGCGGCGCGCCAGACGACGCAAGGCATCCTTGAAACTGTCGCCGTGATGATCGAGCCACGCCTGAAAGTGCATTTTCAGGCCATGTTGACGCGGGTGGTTTTGCGACTTGCGCTGCATGCCCATGCCTACAAGCCTTCCGTACTCAATCGGCCATCACGCAACAGCAGGCGCGGAGCATCGAAGGCGTCGATCAAATCCAGGGCGTGGGTGGCGATCAGCATGGTGACGCCCGCCGCATTGAACTGCATGAACAAGCGCATGATTTCAAAAGCCAATTCCGGATCGAGATTCCCCGTCGGCTCATCGGCGAGAATGATCGAAGGTCGCGCCACCAGGGCGCGCGCGATATTGACCCGCTGCTGCTCGCCGCCCGACAGTTCAGGCGGCAGGGCCTGCTCACGCTCGAACAGCGCCACCTTGTCCAGCGCGGCGCGCACACGGCGCACGATTTCATCGCGCGGGTAGTGCTGCACGCGCAAAGGCAGGGCGATGTTGTCGAACACGCTCATTTCGTCCAACAGATGCGGGTTCTGGAAAATCACGCCGATATGGCGCCGCAAGCGCGGGATGCGCCATGCGCCGACCCTGGCGATATCCGTGCCGTTGATCAGCACCTGCCCGCTGCTCGGGCGGTCAATCTGCGGAATCAGGCGCAACAGGCTGCTCTTGCCCGAGCCCGAAGGTCCGGTAAGAAAGGCCATGCGCCCCTGCGTCAGGCGAAAACTCACGTCGTGCAGGGCGACCTGACCGCCGGGATAGGTTTTGCACACACGTTCAAACTGAATCATGCGCCTGCCCCAATCGTCTGCATCAATCGTGATCCAGCAGGGCGTTGACGAACTCGCGCGCGCTGAACGGACGCAAATCCTCCGCGCGTTCTCCCACGCCGATGTAACGGATGGGCAGGCCGAGCTTGTGGGTGATGGCGAACAGGATGCCCGCCTTGGCCGTGCCATCCAGCTTGGTGACCACCAGTCCGGTCACGCCCAGCGCCTGGTGGAACTGCACGGCCTGATTCAAGGCGTTCTGCCCGATGCTGGCATCCAGCACCAGCAAAACCTCATGTGGCGCGCTTTCATCCAGCTTGGCCAGCACGCGCTTGACCTTTTTCAGTTCTTCCATCAACCCGCCCTGGGTGTGCAAACGCCCCGCCGTATCGGCGATCAGCACATCTGCGCCGCGCGAACGCGCCGCCTGCAAGGCATCGAAAATCACTCCGGCGGAATCCGCGCCCGTGGCTTGGGCGATCACCGGCACATCGATGCGCTCGCCCCAGGTTTGCAGCTGCTCGACCGCTGCCGCGCGGAAGGTGTCCCCCGCCGCCAGCATGACCTTGCAGCCCTCGAAATGCAGGCGCTGGCCGATCTTGCCGATGGAAGTAGTCTTGCCCGCGCCATTGATGCCGACCACCAGAATGACCATGGGCTTGACGTCTTCCCGCACCAGTAAGGGACGTTCAGCCACCGCCAGCAACTGCACCATGTGCTCGTACAACGCTTCGAGCAAGGCTTCCGGCGACTTCAAGTCCTTGCGCCTGACCTTTTGGGTGAGTTCATTGATCAGCGTGCGCGTGGTCTCCATGCCGACATCCGCCAGCAAAAGCCGAGTCTCAAGATCCTCAAGCAACTCGTCGTCGATCTGCTTCTTGCCCAGCACGAGGCTGGCCAGACCTTCGGTCAGGCTATGCCGCGTGCGCGCCAGACGGCTGCGCAAGCCCGCCCACAAGCCCTGCTTCTCTTCCTGCTTGGGTTTGGGCGCAGGGCGAGGCGCAGGTTGCGGCAAAGGCGCAGGCGCAGCTTCCTCAGGCGTTTGCGGCCTTGACCCTTGATCGGGCTCTTGATCGGGCTGCGCCTGCAAAGACGCTTCGACTTCGGCAACGGCCTGCGCCTGGTTAATCAGGATCTTGCTCGCCTCAACGTCAACCCGTTTTTCCGGCGAAGACGCAGACCCGACCGGCGTCAAATCCGACTGGGTTTCATGCTCAAGCGCCGGACTATCCTGCGCTTCAACTTCGGGCGCGGGGGGCGGCGCAGCTTGCTCTTTGCGAAAACGGCGTAGGAAACCAAACATGGGGCGGGCGTGTCGTAGCTGGGATTCAGAGCCGTATCGTATCATCCCTGAACTATTCGGAGACCCCATCCTTTATGCAACGCATGAAAACCGCCCCTCGACGCCGCCTCAGCCTGCTGATTTTCGGCATCTTCAGTCTCTCGCTCGCCACAGCCCAAGCCGCTGCGCCCACTGTATTCGAAGGCCGACTGGCCAACGGCATGCGCGTGCTGGTGCAGGAAGATCATCGCGCCCCCGTGGTCACTTCCCAAGTATGGTACCGGGTGGGTTCCAGCGACGAACCCGGCGGCATGACCGGCATTTCCCACATGCTGGAACACATGATGTTCAAGGGCACCAAGACCCTTGCGCCCGGCAAGTTCTCTGAAATCATCGCGGAGAAAGGCGGGCAGGAAAACGCCTTCACCAGCCGCGACTACACCGCTTATTTTCAGACCCTGGCGCGCGAACACCTGGACACCGCCCTGCGTCTGGAGGCCGATCGCATGCGCAATCTGAACCTGCGCGCCGAGGATCTGGCCAAGGAGGCCGAGGTGGTCAAGGAAGAGCGCCGCATGCGCACCGATGACAACCCGAACGCCCGGCTGATGGAGCAGTTTTACGCCGCCGCCTACCTCAATGGCGGCTATCACCACCCGATCATCGGCTGGATGGACGACATCAACCAATACGACATCGACAAGCTGAAGCACTGGTACCAGGCGCATTACGCGCCGAACAACGCCACCCTGGTGGTGGTCGGCGATGTCCAGCCTGCCGAAGTCATGCAGCTTGCGCAAAAATACTTCGCCCCGCTCAAGCCGTTCAAACTCAAGGCGCGCGACTACCGCGAGGCTATTGCGCAATCCGGTGAGCGCCGCATCACCCTGCGCGCCCCGGCCAAGCTGCCCGCCCTGATGATGGGTTACCGCGTGCCCAGCCTGCTTTCCGCCAGCAAGGATCCCAGCGTCGAACCCTGGGAAATCTACGCGCTGGAAGTGCTGGCCGGCGTGCTGGATGGCGGACAGAGCGCGCGCTTGCCGAAGAACCTGGTGCGCGGTGAGGAGCTGGCCGGCGAAGTCAGCGTCGGCTACAGCCTCGACTCGCGCCTGAGCGACCTGTTCACCATCGCCGCCATTCCCAGCGCGCAGGTCGAACCCGCCAAGCTCGAACAGGCGATTCGTCAGCAACTGGCGCAGCTGCGCGATACGCCGGTCAGAGCAGACGAACTCAAGCGCGTCAAGGCGCAGGTGATTGCGGCAGACGTGTACGGACGCGACTCGGTGTTCTACCAGGCCATGCGCCTGGGCAGCTATGAAGCCTCCGGGCTGGGCTACCGGCGTCTGGATGAGATCATCCCCGGCATCGAGGCCGTCACCGCCGAGCAGGTGCAGGCCGTGGCGCGCAAATATCTGGTGGATGACCGCCTCACAGTCGGCGTGCTTGATCCTCTGCCGATGAGCGCAGAGCAAACCGCCAAAACATCATCCGCCGCACAGGGGTACAGCCATGTTCGCTAAGCGTTTTACGGTCGCCGTTCTGTTTCTCGCCTCCGTCTGCGCTTCTGTGGCGCAGGCGGCTCTGCCCATTCAACACTGGCAAACGCCGCAGGGCGTGCGCGTGTATTTCCTGCAAACGCACAGCCTGCCGATGGTGGATATTCTGGTCAACTTCGATGCGGGCAGCGTGCGCGACGACAAGACTCATGGCTTGGCCAGTCTGACCGCCAGCCTGCTCGACCAGGGCATACAGCACGCGCCGGGCAATGGCTCGCCCAAGGATGCGCAGGCCATTGCTGAGGGTTTTGAAAACATCGGCGCAAGCATGGGCGCTTCCGCCTCGGTGGACAGCGCGACCCTCAGCCTGCGCAGCCTGAGCGACGGCGAACGCTTCGAGAGCGCCTTGAAGCTGTTTACCTCGGTCATGTCGCACCCCAGCTTTCCGCAAGACGCCTTCAAACGCGAGCGTGAACGCGCCCTGCTGGGGCTGAAGGCCGAACAACAACAGCCGGATGAAGTCGCCCAGCGCGCTTTTTTCAAAGCCTTGTACGGCGACCATCCCTACGCATGGCCGGCCAATGGCGACATCGACAGCGTGCAGGCGCTGACCCTGGATCAGGTACGCGCCTTCCACACGGCCCACTACGTGACCGCTGGCATGAGCGTCGTCATGGTCGGCGATCTCAGCCGTGCGCAGGCCGAAGCCACGGCGGAACGCCTCGCCGCCAGCCTGCCCAAGGGCGAGGCCATGCCCGCCATCCCTGCGCCGCAAGCGCTCAAGGAAGCCCAAGCCGTCCATCTCCCCTTCCCTTCCGCCCAGGCCAGCATCCTTGTCGGCCAGCTCGGCATGAGCCGCGACGACCCGGACTATTTCCCGCTGTATGTCGGCAACCATATTCTCGGCGGCAGCGGCTTCTCTTCCATCCTGATGGAGGAAATCCGCGAAAAGCGCGGCCTGGCCTATGGCGTGTACAGCTATCTGCTGCCCATGCAGCAGCCCGGCCCGTTCCTGATGGGCGTGCAAACCAAGCTGGATCAAGGGCAACAGGCTGAAAGCCTGATGCACGCCAACCTGCTCGACTTCATCAAGAACGGCCCTAGCGCCAAGCAGCTTGAACACGCCAAGAACAACATCATCGGCGGCTTCCCCTTGCGTCTGGACAGCAACAAGGACATCGCGGGCTGGTTGTCGATCATGGCGATCTACCAACTGCCGCTGGATTTTCTGGAGCAATATCCCAAGCATGTCGCCACCGTAACGGCGGATAGCATCCGCAAGGCATGGCAGGCGCGCATTCATCCTGAGCGCATGGTCAGCGTCACGGTCGGCGGCGCGGGCGAGCAGCCCAAAGCTCCAGCCACCGCTTCCCCCCAAGCTTCACCTGGGACTCCATGATCCGCATCATCGGCGGCGAGCATCGCAGCCGCCAACTCAAGGTGCTCGAACGCCCCGGCTTGCGCCCCACGCCGGATCGCGTGCGCGAAACCCTGTTCAACTGGCTGGCGGCGGAGATTCACGACGCCAGGGTGCTGGATCTGTTCGCCGGCAGCGGCGTTCTGGGCATGGAAGCCTTGTCGCGCGGCGCAGCCCATGCGGATTTTGTGGAAAAAGACGCGGCGGCGGCCAGACAACTGGAGCAGAATCTCGCACTTTTGCGACTGCAAGATCGCGCGCGCCTGTGGCGCACGGACGCACTCGCCTTTCTGCAACGCCCGCCCGCCCAGCCTTACGACATCGTTTTTCTCGATCCGCCCTATGCCAGCGACTTGCTGGCCGAGGTTCTTCCCCTCATCACCCACGCAGGCTGGCTGGCCAGAGAGGCGCGCATTTTTATCGACCAATCGGCGCATCAAGCCGCCCCCGCCTGTTTGCAGAACGGCGAACTGCAATGGGAAAAATTGCGCCAGGGGCGGGCAGGTGAGGTAAGTTATAGCCTCTATCGCGTCCTGGACTAAACCCATGCCAACGCCAGTCATCTACCCCGGCACATTCGACCCCATCACCTACGGCCATATCGATGTCATCCAGCGTGCGGCGCGCATGTTCGGGCAGGTGATTGTCGCCGTGGCGGAAAACAGCAGCAAAAACAGCGTATTCAGCCACGACGAGCGCACAGCGATGGCGCGCAGCGCACTGCAATCCGTGGATGGGGTTCGCGTGGACGCTTTCAGCGGCCTGCTGGTGGATTTCGCTCGCGCCCACGAGACGCATACCGTGGTGCGCGGCCTGCGTGCGGTGTCCGACTTTGAATATGAAATGCAGCTTGCCGCCATCAACCGGCGGCTGGATGCGCGCATGGAAACCGTGTTCATGACCCCGGCGGAAAATCTCAACTTTCTGTCGTCCACCCTGGTGCGCGAAATCGCCCGCCTGGGTGGGGATGTCAGCGAATTCGTCCCGCCGAATGTGGTTGCTGCGCTCAAAGCCAAGTTTCGCTAGCGGACACCTCTATAAATCCGCTGAAGCCGCGTCTGCTGCACCAGAAACCGGCTCAAAACGCTCACATACTGCATGTACGTTCCGCTTTTTCGCCGGTTTTGCTTGCCCAAGCAGATAAGCGTGGCCAGCTTGATCGAATTTATAGAAGTGTCCTAACATCCTCGCACTTTTACGAACACCCACCGGGAGAGCCGATATGTCCCTGATCATTACCGACGAATGCATCAACTGCGATGTCTGCGAACCGGAGTGCCCGAATGGCGCCATTTCGCAGGGTGATGAGATTTATGTCATCGACCCCAATCTTTGCACCGAATGCGTCGGTCATTACGACACCCCGCAATGCGTTGAAGTCTGCCCGGTAGACTGCATCCCGCACGACCCGAACAACAAAGAAACCCACGAACAACTGCTGGAAAAATACCACCGCATCAATGGGTGAACCTGTCATCGTTTTGTTGATGAAGGCCGTCTAAACTGATATCCGTTTCTTAACCTGCTTAACCAAGGAGATTCACCATGAGCGTACTCGTAGGCCGTCAGGCTCCCAACTTCACCGCTGCCGCCGTCCTTGGCACAGGCGAAATCGTCGATAACTACCACTTTTCCGACGCCATCAAGGGCAAGTACGCGGTGGTCTTTTTCTACCCGCTGGACTTCACCTTCGTCTGCCCCTCCGAACTGATCGCCTTCGATCACCGCATCGAAGAGTTCAAGAAGCGCAACGTGGAAGTCATCGGCGTGTCCATTGACTCCCACTTCACCCACAACGCCTGGCGCAACACCCCCATCGACAAGGGCGGCATCGGCGCGGTGCGCTACACCCTGGTCGCCGACATGAACCACGCCATCTGCAAGGCTTATGACGTGGAAACCCCAGACGGCAACGTCGCCTTCCGTGGCTCCTTCCTTATCGACAAGAGCGGCATCGTGCGTCACCAGGTGGTCAACGACCTGCCGCTGGGTCGTAACATCGACGAGATGCTGCGCATGATCGACGCCCTGCAATTCACCGAACAACACGGCGAAGTCTGCCCCGCAGGCTGGAAAGAAGGCGACAAGGGCATGAAGGCCGACCCGCAAGGCGTGGCTGACTACCTGGCCAGCGAAGCCGGCAAGCTGTAATTCCTGTCTTTGATTTAGACTGCAAGCGCGGGTTAATCCCGCGCTTTTTTATTGGCTCAAAAACAGCTTCAACCCCTTTTTAAATCCCTCCATGCACCTTAACCCCGCTTTTCTTCCTGCCCTGCTTCTCAGCCTGCTTGCGCTCAACGCCTGCCATGCCCTGCCGCTCACGGATTCCAGCACCAAACAGGTACGCATCGACGAAGCCAGCGGCTTAACCCAATCCATCCTGCACCCCGCGCTGTACTGGACGCACAACGACAGCCGCAACGTCTTCGACAGCCAACCCACCGAGCCGCTGCTGTTCGCCATCAACGCCCAGGGCGAGTTGCAAGGGGAATTATGGCTGGACGGAATCAAGCCCCATGACTGGGAGGCGATCAGCCATTTCCGCCAACACGACCACGCCTACCTGCTGATCGCCGACATCGGCGACAACCGCGCCCGACGCTCACGCGGCATCCGCCTGCACGCCGTGCGCGAACCGAGCACCCTTGCCAGCACCATGCATGCGCAACCCGCATGGACACTGGAATTGCTCTACCCAGATGGCGCACGCGATGCCGAAGCCCTGGCCGTAGATAGCCAGGAAAACGCCATTTACATCCTCAGCAAACGCGATGAAAAACCGCAGCTCTACCGCGCCAAGCTGCCCAAGGCGGGCAAAAACAGGCAAACGCTAACCCTGCTCGGCCAGATTCCTCCACTGAATGCAGAGCTTGAAAGCAGCGCAGACGACGAACTGCATGTTCTGCCTTTCACCCATCAACCCGTGGACATGGCCTTCGCCCCCGACCGGCAGGAAGTCGCCCTGTTGACCTATTCCCACATCTACATTTTCCCGCGCAGCCCGCAACAAAGCTGGCTCCAAGCCATGCAAGGCCAACCGCGCGTCATCCCCCTGCCCGGCGCTCGCCAGTACGAGGGAATGAGCTACAGCCAGGACGGGCAAACCCTGCTGGTCGTGCGCGAAAGCAGCGAATACAACCGCCAGGCCGCTGTGCCTGTGCTCCGCCTGGCGCGTCCTGCAGATAGATATGTTAGGGCGCACTAGCGCAACGCATTGCACCGCATGGCCGTGTGGCGCAAGACTTGCCTCATCCGGCGGCTTACGTCGCGCCAACTCGCCCTGCCTTGCTAATCCAATGAACGTATTGAGTTTCGGTACTAATGTTGTAATGCTTGGTTCGAACCCGGTCACGCACCTGGTCGAGCTGCTTGGGCGCTGGCGCAGGAGGTGTATTTAGATTCATAAAAATACCTTAAATTTTTCATTTTACTAACAAAAACAAGATGATACGTTGGAATCGTTTTAGATAGACACCGATTTACAAAAAAATAGACACCTGACGAGGTGTCTATTACACGTTAGACACAATGAAGGAATCGTATGGCCGATACCATTAATGTACGAATCGAAACTCAACTCAATGAAGTTGGAGATGAGGTCTCCGCTATTATTGCAGTAATTCGCCCAATACTATTTGGCCTATTGCACGCATTAAAAAGAGAGGTTGTTAATGAAGTCGGGGGTTATAGCGGGGTTAAGCTATTTATGCTGCCTCGCTTGTACCGCCCAGGCGATGGTGATTGCGGCATTTGTTTTGAATACGCTGTACATGATGCAATACGGCGCGGCGACCAAACAATTATTGAGAAGGTTAACGACAGCATGACCCGGCATTGTCGGGTTCCAGGACACGAAACGTCATCAATTTTGTTCGGTGCAGAAAAATCTGGTGCAATTCAGTTATTAGAGACAGCAGAGAACTTATTAACAGACGAATCTCGTCTCCTAACCGGCGAGCAAGCACAGCCCATAAAACTTCGTAGATATATAAACATGCTTTCCGCAGCGTTCAGAAAGCCAACAACACGTTTAGCACTCCCCTACAGCATTAGTGGTTTATGGAAGGCAGATCTTTTCTTAGGTATGCGAGACTCTGATAGGTGGGTTGGCACTACAGTAAAAATCAACCCACGTCATCTTGAAGGGGCAAAGGGGTTACGGGTTGCGATCATTCCGTCTCAGCAAGGCAGAAATGATAGAATCCAATATGACCACGCAAAGAATCTGGTTGTATGCCCATTGCCTTACGATGGTGCGTTTATGGAACTATTCTATGTTTCTTGGGGCATTATTCAACAGTTTATCGCTGCTGACGCGCGTGTGCCTCGAGAAGTCAGTCTTCCGATTGCCTCTCATCGCATGGTCGCAAGACTCTTGGAAGATCGCAGGGAATTTCCACTAATCGATATTATTGATTCCTTAGGGCCGCTAGCCCAACCTGAACTACTTGCAAGCACAGAAGCGCAGAATCGGGTCGATTTAGTAGGTGAGGTTTCTCCAGACATAAATACCGTTATTGCGCCAGTTTCTCGTGAGATTGTCTAACAATCGCTTCGAGAGGGACGCTTCGCCGACAAGTCGGCTTCGCGCCCCTCAAGCTAAACGCTAAACGTTATGTGCGAAGAATCCGGCCACAGATAAGTAGAAGGAATTAGCAATGGATCAATGGTGTCAGACCCGATTGAACCATCTGCCGCTTACGCCGCACAAACAAAACGGCATCTCCAAAATAATCCAGATGCTTGGGCGCTACGATGTTCTGTATTTCACGCCGCGCTAACTCGCTCTGGTTTCTCCAGCGCCCAGGCCAATAATTCCTCCAGTGCGGTGCCGTGATATTCCATGGGCGGTGCTTCTCCTAGAAACATCAGTGCATCCCATAAATCTTCAGACGGGGTTTTAAGCGGCAAACACGGCGCACGATTCTGTTTCGACAGTTTTTGTCCGTTTTCCGCTAGCGCCAGCGGCACATGCGTGTACTGCGGCGTGGGCAGATTCAAGGCGCGCTGCAACAAAATCTGGCGCGGGCTTGAGTCCAGCAGATCGGCGCCGCGCACCACTTCCGTCACGCCCTGCCAGGCATCATCCACCACCACGGCCAGATGGTAGGCGGCCATGTCTTCCACCCGCCAAAGCACGAAGTCGCCGTATTCCTGAGCGACATCCACCTCCAGCAAGCCATGCTCGCCATCCACAAATCGCACCTTGTCCGCGCACTGCGCCGCGCCAGCATCCAGACGCAGGGCAAGACCCGCCTCGGCGGCAAGTTTCAGGGTTCGACAATTACCGGGATAGATCGCGCCCTCGCTGTTCCAGCGCGTCGCCGTGTGGCGAATATGGCTGCGCGAACAGCGGCAGGCATAGGCCAGACCGGTTTGCAGCAGTTGATCCAGCGCCGCACGGTAGGCTTCGCTGCGCGTGGACTGATACACCACCGCGCCATCCCAATGCAGGCCGTAGCGTTCCAGTTGGTGCAAAATCTGCGCATCCGCGCCCGGTTCGCAACGCGGCTTGTCCACGTCCTCCATGCGCACCAGCCAACGCCCGCTCTGGCGTTTGGCGCTCAAAAAACTCGCCAAAGCCGCGACTAATGACCCAAAATGCAGGCCACCGCTGGGCGTTGGCGCAAAGCGACCTACCACTTTTTTATGACTTAACTCGCCCATGCCCGAATTACCCGAAGTCGAAACCACCAAGCGCGGCATTGAGCCGCATGTGCTGGGACAAAAAATCCTGCGCGTCCGCGTTCATCAGCGCCAATTGCGCTGGCCTGTTGCTGCCGATCTTGAGCAAAAACTGCAAGATCAGGCGGCGAACCGCATCGAACGCCGCGCCAAGTACATTTTGCTGCATTTTGCGCATGGCAGCCTGATCATGCACCTGGGCATGTCCGGCAGCCTGCGCCTGACCGAACGCGACACGCCGCGCCTGAAGCACGATCATATCGAATGGGAGCTGGCCAATGGCTACACCCTGCGCCTGCACGACCCGCGACGCTTTGGCGCGGCGCTGTGGTGCGATGACGCGCCCGAGCGACACCCTCTTTTGGCCGCGCTGGGGCTTGAACCTCTGGATGCCGCCTTTGACGCAGGCTATTTGCAACAACGACTGGGGCATCGGCACAGCGCGATCAAACCGGCATTGATGAACGCGCATATCGTCGTCGGCATCGGCAATATCTACGCCAATGAAGCCCTGTTTCTCGCTGGCATTGACCCGCGCCGCGCCTGCAACAGCCTGAATCTGGACGATTACCAGCGTTTGGTGACACACATCAAGACGCTGTTGCAGCAATCCATCGAACAGGGCGGAACCACCCTGCGTGATTTTGTCAGCCCGCAAGGCCGCCCCGGCTACTTCCAGCAAACCCTGCATGTCTATGGGCGCAGCGGGCAAGCCTGCCGCGTCTGCGCTACGCCTATCGAGCACCTGACTCAGGCGCAGCGGCGCAGTTTTTACTGCCCGGTGTGTCAACGCTGATTTAACAGGATGGCGAAAAGGGCTTTTCAACGGCCTGTTAAACGCTCAGCATTTTCTTCACGCGCTGATACAAAGCTTCTTGCTCTAGCAAGTCCAGGTTTTCCAGTGCGACGCCATCTTGCCGCGCCAAGTCCTCCATGCCCTTGAAACGCGATTCAAACTTCGCATTGCAGGCGCGCAAGGCAGCCTCGGGGTCAACGCCAAGCTTGCGTGCAAGATTGGTGACCGCAAACAGAATGTCGCCGACTTCTTCGAAGATATTGGCTGCATCCTGCGCCGCAATGCCCGCGCGCAGTTCCTGTAGCTCTTCTTCGATCTTGGGAAACACCGACGCCGCATCCGGCCAGTCAAAACCCACGCGCGCGGCGCGCTTTTCCAGCTTGACAGCGCGCGTCAAGGCGGGCAAGGCCAGGGCGACGCCATCCAGTGCGCTGCCCTGTAGGCTGGGCGCATCCTGATCGGACTTCGTGGCGCGCTCCTGCGCTTTCTGCGCTTCCCACGCGGATTTGATCGCGGCTTCGTCCGCATGGCGCACTTCGCCGAACACATGCGGATGGCGGCGTATCATTTTTTCCACGATGCCGCGCGCCACATCGTCCAGATCAAACAGTCCGGCCTCTTCCGCCATGCGCGCGTGGTAGGCGACGTTCAACAACAGATCGCCCAATTCCTCACGCAACTCGCGCATATCGCCCTGCTCGATGGCCGCCAACACTTCATAGGCCTCTTCCAGCGTATAAGGCGCGATACTGGCGAAGGTCTGACGCCGATCCCAAGGGCAGCCGTGCTCAGGATGACGCAGCGCAGCAAGCAATTCGCGCAGTGCGCGCAGGGGGTTGTCAGAGGTTTCAGGGATAGGCAGGGGCATGGGTCATGGTTCTCTCTGAATCTGTTTACGATCTTGATCAACGGATGCAGTGCAAGTAAAAAACGCCCGAAAAAGCGGAGCATAGATGAACTATGTGAGCATTTTGAGGGCGTTTTTTGCGCCCAAGAATTATGCCTGGGTGTGCCGTTCAGCGAGATCGTAAACAGATTCTCAGGGATTAACAGGCTCACAGGCGACCCGACTTTGCAGCGCCCCCCACAGCAGACGGTAGCGGGATGGAATCGCCGCTGTCTGCGTGGCCAACCAGTCACGCAGACGATTTTCATCCAGCACGCCCTGCGGCCAGGCTTTGGCGAAACGCAGTGAACCGCTCAACACAAGATAACTATGCAGCGGCAGATCCTTCTGCTCGCCCAGCACGAGCTTGTCGAGGCTGCGCACCAGCTTTTGCACGCGACGCAAGGGGTTCTCAAATTCATGACGCTCCTTGCCTTCAAAGCGCGTCCAATCCTGGGAAAAATCGGAGCCATGCAGCACGCCGCTCATGAATTGCCACTCCAGCGCAACCAGTCCTTGCGCTGTCAGCAACAGATGATCGATCTGGGTATAGCCGCCGATCTCGTCGGGAATCACCACATCGCGCAGATAAGGCAGGCCGGAGTCCGCCAGCAGGCGCTGCACACGCTGCTGCGCCCGTTGCGGGTTATCGACGAGTTTGTGCACAAAGCCGAGCATGGTCAGCGTCAATCCTCCAGCACCGACAAGCCGCCATGTTCGGCATGGTAGGAACTGCGCACCAGCGGCCCGCTGGCCACATGACGGAAGCCGAGTTCACGCGCCCTGCGCCCCAACTCGTCAAAGCCTTGCGGCGAGACATAGCGCTGCACCGGCAGATGGTGCCTGCTCGGTTGCAGATACTGACCGAGGGTGAGCATGTCCACCCCGTGCGCACGCAAATCCTTGAGCACCTCGATGATCTCTTCGTCGCTTTCCCCCAAACCCAGCATCAGCCCGGACTTGGTGGGAACCTGCGGCAAACGCGCCTTGAAATCGCGCAGCAGGCGCAGAGAACCGGCATAGTCCGCCCCCGGCCTGGCCTGTTTGTATAGGCGCGGCACGGTTTCCAGATTGTGATTGAGCACATCCGGCGGAGTCTCGGCCAGAATGTCGATGGCCAGCGCTTCACGCCCACGGAAATCGGGCACCAGCACTTCCACCGTCAGGCCGGGCTGCGCCGCGCGCGACTCGCGGATGCAGGCGGCAAAATGCGCCGCGCCGCCGTCGCGCAGATCATCCCGATCCACCGAGGTGATGACCACGTACTTCAGATTCATGGCGGCGATGGTCTGCGCCAGATTCTGCGGCTCCTGCGCATCCAGCGGATCGGGCTTGCCGTGCGCTACGTCGCAGAACGGGCAGCGCCGCGTGCAAATGCCGCCCATGATCATGAAGGTAGCCGTACCGCCGCCGAAGCACTCGCCGAGATTCGGGCAATTGGCCTCTTCGCATACGGTGTGCAGGCGCGCTTCGCGCAAAATGCCTTTCAACCGTTGCACCTCGGCGCTGCCATGCACTTGCGAGCGTATCCACTTGGGCTTGGGCAGCGGTTCATCCCTGGGCACGACCTTGACCGGAATGCGCGCCACCTTGTCCGCACTGCGCATGGCTGGAGTAATTCGGGAAGGCGCGGAAAATTCAGTCATAAGTCGTCCATAAATACAGGTTCAAGTTCAAGTTGCCCGGCAAGCTGCAAGGCAAGGGGCTTTTTCAGGGTCTGCACCGCAGCTTGCGGCAAGAAATCGCGCAACTGGCACATGCGCAGGTCTCGATAGCCGCAGGGGTTGATGCGCGCAAACGGCGCCAGATCCATGTCCACATTCAAAGCCAAGCCATGATAGCAGCGCCCCTGACGGATTTTCAGACCCAGCGAGGCGATTTTGCGCTCGTCCACATACACCCCGGGGGCGTCGCGGCGAGCGTGCGCTGTAATGTCCAGCGCGGCCAAAAGCCCGATCAGCGCGTTTTCCATGCGCTCCACCATGTCGCGCACGCCAATGCGGGCGCGCTGCAAATCAAACAGCACATAGGCCAATAACTGCCCCGGCGCGTGATAAGTCACCTGCCCGCCGCGATCAACCTGTACTACGGGAATGTCGCCCGGCGCCAGCACATGCTCCGCCTTGCCGGCCAAGCCCTGGGTGAACAGCGGCGGATGCTCCAGCAGCCACAGCTCGTCCGGCGTTGCCGCAGTGCGGCTGAGGGTGAACTCACGCATGGCGGCAAGCACGGGCGCATAGTCCGCGCAACCCAGGTCGCGAATAGTCAATGATCCGGCAGCGTTTGTGGATGAGTTCATGAGGACAATTATCAAGCGAATTGTGCAGAATGTGTGAAACCGCAGGAATCCGGATTGAGCCGGAAGTGAAGCGCAGCTAGATTTTGCCCCACACTTGTCAAACTATCGCAACCGAGTCACCCATGCGCCCGATTCTTCGCATGAGCATTAGCAGCCGCCTGTTTCTAGTCATGCTTCTGGTCAGCCTGACCCTGATCGGCGGCATGATGCTGGCCGCGCAATGGCGCTTTGCCCAGGGCGTGCGCCAGTATGTGCAAAACGAAGACGCGCAACACGCCGAGCGGGTCGTCCAGGCTCTGTCTCGTCTTTACAGCCTGAGACAAACATGGGAACCGCTGCGCCAGCCTCCGACCCGCTGGCGTGGTTTTTTAAGACAAACCCTGCAACACGAAGCGTTTGAAGGCCGACCCGAGGCCAGCGAGCCTAACCCGCGAGCCAATGCCAATCTTGTCGCCCTCGCCCGCCGCCTGAGCCTGCACGACGCGCAAGGAAACTGGATTGCGGGGAATACGGAAAAATTTTCTAACGCGCAGCGCCTGCCGATTGTTGTCGATCAGCAAACCGTCGGCTGGCTGGTCATTGCACCGCCCAAGCTGCGCGGAGATGCCCTGCGTGAACGCATGTTGCATGAACTCAACCAGGGTTTGTTGTGGATCGGACTGTTCGCCCTGGCGCTGGCCGCCCTGGCGTCCGCCTGGTTGGCGCGCCATTTCCTGCACCCCATACGCCAACTCAATCAGGCCGCGCAGGAACTCGCCGAAGGCCAGCTGCATCGACGCATCACCCTTGAGCGTGAGGATGAATTGGGTCAGCTCGCGGCGCAATTCAATCGCATGGCGCAAAGCCTGGAAAACCAGGAGCAGGATCGGCGCGACTGGCTAGCCGATGTTTCGCACGAGCTGCGCACGCCCTTGACTATTCTGCGCGGAGAAATCGAGGCCCTGCAGGATGGCGTGCGTCCACTGAACGCGCAGGCGCTGACCTCGTTGCAGCATGAGGTCGGGCGCCTGGATCGACTGATCGGCGACCTCTACCAACTCGCCCAGGCGGATCAAGCCGCCCTCAAGCACGACATGCGACCGCTGGATTTTTTCGCTCTGGTACGCGAAGCGGCAGCACGCTTCCAGGATCGTTTTCATCAGGCCGGGCTGGCATTCGAGGTGGATTACGCCTCGTCGGACGGACATGATGCGTGCTTGATCAAGGGAGACGCGCAGCGTCTGCACCAGGTTTTGGCCAACCTGCTGGAGAACAGCGTGCGCTACACCAGCGCCCCCGGTCGGGTGCGTCTGCTCTGCCGACAAGATCGGCACGAACTGACGCTGACCCTTGAGGACAGCGCGCCCGGAGTGCCGACAGCCGCCCTGCCGCGTCTGTTTGAGCGTCTGTTCCGCGTGGAAAGCTCGCGCAGCCGCGAACACGGCGGCTCCGGACTTGGGCTGTCGCTGTGCCGCGCCATCGTGCAGGCGCATGGCGGCAGCATCAGCGCCTTTCACTCCAATCTGGGCGGACTCGGCCTGCGCCTGAGCCTGCCGCTTGCGGGAGAACAAAAATGAAGGATGCCCCCCATGTGCTCATCGTTGAAGACGAAGAGAAAATCGCCCGCCTGCTCATGGATTATCTGCAACAGGCCGGCTATTGCTGCACCTGGCAGGCGGACGGCTTGCAGGCGGAGGGATTCGTCAGGGAAAGTCGCCCCGATCTGGTCTTGCTTGACTTGATGCTCCCCGGACGCGATGGCCTGGATGTCTGCCGCGCCCTGCGCCAGTTTTCCAGCGTCCCCATCATCATGCTCACCGCGCGCGTGGAGGAAATCGACCGCCTGCTCGGCCTGGAAATCGGCGCGGATGATTATGTGTGCAAGCCGTTCAGCCCGCGCGAAGTGGTCTCAAGGGTCAGGGCGCTGCTGCGGCGCGCAGGCGGTCATTTGCTGCCCAATGCCACAAGCGATGTGCAGAGCGATGCTGGCCTCGCATTGGACAGCGAACGTTTTTCCGCACGCCTGGACGGTCAGGCGCTTGATCTCACGCCGGTGGAATTCCGCCTGCTGGCCACGCTGCACGCACAACCAGGGCGGGTATTTGGCCGGGAAACGCTGCTGCGCCAGATATACGACGACCACCGCGTCGTCAGCGAACGCACGGTGGACAGCCATATCAAGAACCTGCGGCGCAAACTGCAAGACGCTGCGCCAGAACGCGACCTGATCCAGTCGGTGTATGGCGTGGGTTATCGCTTTGGCGACTAAGCCAACTTTGCCAAAACTTGCCAGAGCAGAACGAAGCATTACCAGGGCGTAGGTGCGAATTTATTCGCACAAGAGAGATGGCTGTGCGAATAAATTCGCACCTACGTCTTGATCCTTCACGCTCGATTTGCCTGTGAGCGATTCCACATTTTCTCCATCAATGGCGCGCGGCTTCTGCACGAATGCCTTGCAGAATGCAGTTCAAGGGATAGGCGCTATCCCCCATTCGAGCAAGCCCCGTACAAGCCCCCGTACAAGCCATTGAGGAGACCTTCCGATGAAAACATCCATTCTCGTCAGCGCAGGCGTGATTGCACTCAGCCTTGTTTCGACCCCCGTGGTCATGGCCGCCCCCATCCACGACCCGGTCGTCAACGCCCAGCAACACAGGCAACACGCACGCATCAATCAGGGCGTGCGCTCCGGCCAGCTGACACGCAGCGAGACCCAAACGCTGGCCAGTCAGCACCGCACCTTGCGTCAGCAGGAGCGCAGCTACAAGAGCGATGGCGTCATGAGCAGCGACGAGCGCCAGGACATGCGCCAGGATAATCGCAGTGCAAGTCAGTCGATCTATAACGAAAAGCACGATGCCGAGGTTCAACCCCGCATCGCCCAGTAAATCCTGTTGGAGACCAGCCCAATGAAAACCCACGCCAAAAAACTGCTTCTTCTCCCGCTGTTGAGCATCGGTCTGCTATCCGCCGGACTGACTCAGGCCGCCCCGCCGCCTGCACATCCGGAGCTTTTTGCGGAATTCAAGCGTCTGGAATCACGCAGCCATCAAGGCCGCATCGCCATCTTGCAGGAGGCCGAGATTTGCATCCAGCAGGCGCAAAACCGCGAGCAATTCCGCGCCTGTGAGCAAAAGGAAAAAGCAGGGCGCGAGGCGCTGCGTGAAGAGCTGCGACCCCAGCGTGAGGCGCTGAGAGCCAAAATTCAGGCGATAAGGCAGGAAGCGCAGCCGTTGTAGGAATCTCTTCAGCTTCGTTTTCGACGAATGCCGTAAGGTTACAGGCTGGCCAAGACCTTGGGATGCTCACGCAAGGCCTTGACGATGGCGTCCACCTGTTCGCGTGATTCCGCACGCAGGTGGATGTTCACCGATACGTATTTTCCGCCCTTGCTTGCGCGCAGGCTGACATCCGCCTCGCATACCCCAGGAGCATGGCAGCGCACCAAGGCCAGCATTTCTTCGTGGAAGCCATCCGCTGACTCGCCCATGATCTTGATCGGGTAGTCACAGGGAAATTGAAGCTCCGGCGGGTTATCCAGCGCGCAAAAACTCATCTCAACACCTCCAGAAGATTGAACCCGTTCGAAGCTGAGGTTTATTTCTTGAACATCAAGATCACGCTGTCGGCCATGCGTCGAATAAATCCGCCCTCGGGAACAGCGCTCAGCACCACCACCGGCGCTGCGTTTTCCTCTTTATCGCCCTGTTTGGCCACCAGCTTGCCCATCGCCTGCCCCTGAGCCAGAGGCGCAGTCAAGTTCGGCGTCACATCCAGCGCCAGATTGAGCTGCTCAAATTTCCCGCGCTGGGTGGTGACATAGAAATTCTTGTCCAAGCCAAGCCTGGCGGTTTTTTCTGAACCTTTCCAGACGCGCGGTTCATCCAACACATCCCCGGCCTTGCGCACCAGGCGGGTTTCAAAAAAGCGGAAGCCATAGCTCAACAAAACAGCCGTTTGTTCTGCACGCGCCGCATCGCTCTGCGCTCCCAGCACCACCGAAATCAAGCGCATCCCTTCGCGCTGCGCCGAGGCCGCCAGACAAAATCCTGCGGATTCGGTATGCCCGGTCTTGCCGCCGTCCACGCTCGGGTCGCGCCAAAGCAGACGATTACGGTTGATTTGCTTGATGTTGTTCCATACGAATTCCTTTTCGCCTTCGCGCTTGTATTGCTCCGGGAAATCACGAATCACTGCCGCCATCAGGTGCGCCACGTCACGCGCCGTGCTGTAGTGATTGGCGTCCGGCCAGCCGGTCGAATTGACGAAATGCGTTCCTGTCAGCCCCAGACGTTGCGCTTCGTGGTTCATCATGGCGGCGAAGGCCTCTTCGCTGCCTGCGATGTGCTCGGCAAGCGCGATGGTGGCGTCGTTGCCCGACTGGATAATCATTCCCTTGAGCAGATCATCGACCTTGACCTGGGTTCCCACGCGCACGAACATCTTGGAACCTTGCATGCGCCAGGCCTTTTCGCTGATGTTCACCATGGTTTCAGGCGTCAGATCGCCGCGCTGCATGGCGGCGTAAATGATGTAGGCCGTCATCAGCTTGGTAATGCTGGCAGGCTCCACGCGCATGTCCGGGTTTTGCTCCACCAGGAACTGCCCGCTGTTGAAGTCCATCAGCACGTACGACTTGGCCGCAAGCGTCGGCGCGCTGGGAACGGGCATATTCATCGGCGAAGGCGCGGTCGGCGTCGGCACGGGCGCAGGGGCTGGAGCTGGAACGGGTGTTTGCGCTGCGGGAGCGGCCATGACAGCGCACTGGAAGGAAAAAATCAGGGTCGTAGCAATCAATATCCGGCGGAAAGCGTTTTGCATAATTTGAAATTTCGACGTATTTTCAGTGAGGAAAAAGCTGGTGCATTCTAACGTTCACTTGCTGTGCGTGCACACCCCTAGCCGCTTGCTGAAAAATTCTTCCTTGATTTTTCAGCGCATCGCCAGCTGTATTTTTGATCGAACCTAACCCATCGGAGTCGATATGCGTCATATTTTCGCCTCAGTTTTATGTTCCTTTGCCTTGGCCGCCACTCCCCTGATGGCCGATACCACGATTCACAAATGGGTTGACGCCAATGGCGTGACCCATTTCGGCGCCCAACCGCCAGCCAATGTGAAGAGCGAGGAAGTTCAGCCCAGAGTCTATGGCCCGGCTACAACCCCCGCCGAAGCGCCGAAACCAGCCGCCGAAGCCAAGCCTGAAGCCCCCGCTGAAGAGGAAAAACCGAAAGAAATGGTGACTATCTCGGCAGAGCAAATCGTCAAGCAATGCAACGATGCCAAGCAACGCCTGCAACAGCTTGAATCCAGCCCGCGCCTGATGACCCGCGCCGCAGACGGCCAAATGCAGCGCGTACCCGAGGAAGAACGTCAGAAAATGATGGATACCGAGCGCGCCCGCATCAAAGAGTTTTGCGAGTAACGCCCATGCCCCTGCTCAGCCTGCACACCAATCTGGCGCTTGAGCCCGAACAGGAAAGCGCCCTTGCCCAACAGCTCTCGCTCCTGGTTTCACGCCTGACGCACAAGCCCGAGCAGTGGGTGATGGTGCGCGTCGCGTCCGCGCAAACCATGCACTTTGCCAGCAGCGATCTGCCTTGCGCCTACCTCGAATGCAAGAGCATCGGCCTGCCGGATGCGCAAATCCCTGCGCTGGCCAAAGAAATCAGCGCCCTGCTCCATCAGGGTTTGCAACTCGATCCCGCCCGCGTCTACATCGAGTTCGCCTCGGCTTTGCCGCAGCACTGGGGCTGGAACAGCGGCACGTTCTGATTCACAATCCGCCGCCTTCATTTTCTAGCCCTTCCCATTTCAAGGTCGTTCATTCATGCGTCTTTCGCAATTTCCCCTCAACACCCTCAAAGAAACCCCGGCGGATGCCGAAGTCATCAGCCATCAGCTCATGCTGCGCGCCGGGCTGATTCGCCGTCTGGCGGCTGGACTTTACACCTGGTCGCCGCTGGGTCTGCGCGTTCTGCGCAAGGTCGAGGCGGTGGTGCGCGAGGAGATGAACCGTGCGGGCGCGCTTGAAGTGCTCATGCCCGCCGTACAGCCGGCCGAGCTGTGGCAGGAGTCCGGGCGCTGGGAAAAATACGGCCCGGAGCTGTTGCGCTTTCACGATCGCCATCAGCGTGAGTTCTGTTTCGGACCGACGCACGAAGAAATCATCACCGACTACGCCCGCCGCGAAATCAAGAGCTACAAGCAGCTTCCCGTCTGCTTTTACCAGATTCAAACCAAATTCCGCGACGAGGTGCGCCCGCGCTTCGGCGTGATGCGCGCACGCGAGTTTCTGATGAAGGACGCCTATTCCTTCCATCTGGATCAGGCTTCGCTGCAAGCCACCTACGACACGATGCACGCCGCCTACACGCGCATCTTCACTCGCCTGGGTCTGGACTTCCGCGCCGTGCGCGCCGACACCGGCAGCATCGGCGGCACTGGCTCACATGAATTCCACGTCCTCGCCTCTTCCGGCGAAGACGACATCGCCTTTTCCGATCGCTCGGATTACGCCGCCAATGTCGAACTGGCTGCAGCCCTGCCTCCGGCAGGCGAGCGCCCGGAGGCAGGCGAGTCGATGCGCGCAGTCGATACACCCAAGCAGACCACATGCGAAGAAGTCGCCGCCCTGCTGAGTATTCCACTGACGCGCACCGTCAAGCTGATCGCCGTGGTCGCCCACGACGAGATGTACGCCCTGCTGCTGCGCGGCGACCATAGTCTGAACGAAATCAAGGCGGCCAAGCTGGCAGGGCTGGATGAATTCCGTCTGGCCACGGAGGAAGAGATCCGTGCTGCCTTTGATTGCCCGCCCGGCTTTCTCGGCCCGGTGGGTCTGGAGCGCACCAAAATCAAGGTCATCGCCGACCTCAGCGTGGCCGTGATGAGCGACTTCGTCTGTGGCGCGAACAAGCCCAAGCTGCATCTGGCAGGGGTGAACTGGGGACGCGATCTGCCTGAACCCGAGCATGTCGCCGACATCCGCAACGTGGTCGAAGGCGACCCCAGCCCGGATGGCCAGGGCAACCTGGTGATCCGGCGCGGCATCGAAGTCGGACACATCTTCCAGCTTGGCGAAACCTACAGCCGCGCCATGAATGCCACGGTGCTCGACGAGCAAGGCCAAAGCCAGGTGATGACCATGGGTTGTTATGGCATCGGCGTGTCGCGCGTGGTGGCCTCGGCCATCGAACAAAACCATGACGAGCGCGGCATTCGCTGGCCGCAGGCGCTGGCGCCCTTCCATGTCGCCCTGCTGCCGCTGAATGTCGCCAAATCGCCGGAAAGCATGGACTTGGCGCTCAAGCTGGAAGCCGAACTCAGCGCCATGGGCATCGAGGCGTTGCTGGATGACCGCGAACTGCGCCCCGGCGTAATGTTCGCCGACATGGAGTTGATCGGCATTCCGCATCGCGTGGTCATCAGCGAGAAAGGCATTGGCAGCGGCCTGCTTGAATACCGAGCGCGCGATGCCGAAGAGAATGAGTCCGTACCGCTGGAACAGATCGTCGAATTTTTGCGCCAGCGTTTGGCTGCTTGCTGAACGATATAACCTCATCCCATCACGGACGAGCAGGGTTGTTAAGCTCCTCAGCCCAAAAAATCAGCCCAGAGAGGATCAGGGCGTAATGATTTTGGCGCTCAAACCGGCGATCCAGCCTTCTTTGGCCTGAGCGCGAACAATCAAGCGATAACCGCCCTCAGCTGGGCTTTCCAACTCAACCACCGTTGCAACCGCCCGTTGCCCTTCGACTTCGATCGTCAGCGGTACGCCTGAATTCAGCACCGGGCTTAACTTATGCAGTTCGTCGGGTTTGAGAATGGCAACAGCATCCATCATGCCCGCACGCGCCACTTCGACCAAAACTGGCGGCTGCGTGGCCGCGCTGATGGACTCCCCCTTGCGCGCCATGACTTGCAGGATGCGCGCATCGAAGGGGGCTGTGAGCGTCGCGTAGCTGCGCTCGGTTTCCGCCAATTTGAGGCGAGCTAGCGCCTGCTGGTATTCCCCTTCCGTTTTTTGCTGTTCGATATGCGCCTTTTCCAGCTCGACATTGGACAAAACGGTGCGCGCATACAGCTCATCGGCGCGCTTGGCCTCACGCTGAGCTTCCGCGCGCTTACGCTCCAGCGCTTTAACCCCGGCGCGCGCCTCGGCCAGTCGCGCATCCAGGCGACGTGCATCCAAGCTGACCAATAAGCCTCCGGAGGACACCGTCTGACCTGCGCGTACATAAACATCCTGAATCTGACCCGAAATTGGCATGGACAAGGCCGTGCGATCCGCCCAGCTCAGGGTTGCGGGAAATTCGGCCGCCTGCAATGCCGGGATTGTCGCGGCAAGAATCATGGCCGCCGCAAAATACGACTTGAATGATTTCATCACACACATGTTCATGGATTTTTTCCTTGTGCCGCGGAAACAGAATTGTGCAGCGGGTCAATGGGTACGGCAGTAAGCGCATCCAGTTCGGCCCAGGCCAAGCTGAGTGCATAGAGCGTGCGCGTTGCGCGTAATTTGGCATCGGTCATCTGCACCATGCTGTCCCCAAGGTCGGTACTGACTTCCATTTCGTACAAGGTGCGGCTGCGTTCCATGTAAAGATCGCGGAAATCGCTGCGCACCTTGTCGCCGGCAACGGTTTTGCGCAACACGCCGATCTCCAGAACAAGTTCGGTCAGCCGCTGGCGCAGCTCGGTCTCGGCACGCAAGGCCATGGCCTGCACCCGCCGCTTTTCCGCCTCCGCGCGCGCAACCTCACCATCCAGGGCGCCGCCTGCCAGCAAGGGCGCGGAAAACACCAGCCCTGCACGGAAAGGATCGTTCGAGCCTACCTCGCGGTTGTACGCCCCACCCTCGACGATGGCGTCCACCACCGGCATGCGTTTGGCTCGCACCGCCTTCACTTGCTCGGTTGTGGCTTGCAGCTTGTGGCGCAAGGCCAGCAGTTGCGGGTTTTGCTCCAGCGCCGTCTTGATGAGCGTTTCAAGATCAGGCGACTGCCGCGTCTGCAAATGCGCAAGATCCGGCTCACTCAGGCTGGCGGGCAACTGCGCGACATCGCCCAGCGCCGCCGCCAATTTGACCCGCGTGGTACGTTGCCGCGTTTCGGCCAGATTGCGTTCGTGCAGCGCCTCTTCATAGCCTGTTTGCACCCGCAAGAGATCGACCTGCGAAAGCTGCCCCAACTCGCGTCGATCCTTGACCTTGTCATAGTCCACATACACGATGGCCATGCGCTCATTGCTCAGGGCAAAAGCCTGATCCGCGAGCAGCACGTCGTAAAAGGCGCGCATGACATCGAGCTTGCGCTGCTGCAAGGCCAGTTGCATGCGCTGCTCTTCTCCTTCAATGGACGCCTGCGCCGCGCTTTCCAGCGCTGCACTGCGCCCGGAATCGAACAGGCGCTTGCGCGCCACCACCACGGCGGCGCTGTCGTTGTGACTCTGATCCGGGCTAAGTTCAGCGGCATCAATGTAACGTGCCCGCGCCTCAAAGCCGATCACCAAATCCTTTTCGCCCTGCGCCGAGCGCAACCCCGCGCGCGCCGCATCCAGATCGGCGGCGCGCAACTGAAGATCGAAATGACTTTCATCGGCGGCCAGATTCAAGGCGGCTTGCAGACTCAAAGGCTGCGGCAAGGGCGCAGCCAATGCCCCTGTCGCACTCCCCGCCAAACACAGCGCAAGCAGCGACCAGGCTAGAGTTGATTTCATGGCTTTGTTGCGCCTTGTTGCTTGAACAGGGTGAAGTTCATTCCCGGTTGCTTGTAGGCTCCGCTCACCACGAATTCACCAAGACGCAGAAACTCCTGTGCATCACGCGTCGGCCCGGTGAATTTGGTCATGAGTGTGCCATCCAGATCGAAAAACGCCGTGACCGGCGTGGCGCGAACGCGGAATTCCTCAAAAGCGAATTTTTTCTGCGTCGTATTTTGCCCTTTGAAATTGACCATATCGACATCGCCATTAATATCGACACTGATAATCCGAAAATGCTTGTGGAAATAATCCGCCACTGCGGGCTGATTGAAGACGGCGGTTTTCATTTTGTGGCAGAAAGGACACTCATCCATCTCAAAGAAGATCATCACGCCTTGCTTGTTTTCTTTTTTGGCAGTCGCCAGCTCGTCTTTCAGGTTGCCGAAATTCTCGTCAAAGAAACTGGAATCCGCCGCCATCAAAGGCGTGGATACCAGGATAAACGCCATAAAAAAAGCGCCCATCAGGCGCTTGTAAAGTTGCAGCATAGACGCTTTCATCGACATACCTTCATCTCCTTGCCAGCCGGGGTTTGACACCAATCGCGCATGTAGCGCTCGATTTGCTCATGCGTAATCGCGCCCAGATGAGTGCGTGCAATGCTGCCATCGGGAGCGATCAATACGGTTGTCGGCAGGCCGCGAATCGAACCAAGGGGGCTGGGCTGCCCTGGACTCATCGGCATGACCGGGTAGCTGATCATCTGCTCGTCCATGAATCTGGTCAACTTGGAATTGTCCGCCTTGTCGTAGCTCACGCCCCACACCACGGCATCCTTGGCCTGATGATTGTCATGAAAGCGAATCAGCTCGGGGATTTCTTCACGGCAGGGCGGGCACCAGATCGCCCAAAAATTGACGACGACAAACTTCCCCTTGTAATCAGCCAAGCTTTGCATTTTGCCCTGGGTATCCTTCAGGCTGAAATCAACCGCCCAGGACGGAGAATTCACGAACAACAAAGCCAAGGCACAAACCCAGACTCTGACCCAAGTTACGGGAAATGCCGTATGCAAGGCTGACTTGTTACGCATTTGAATCTCCACCCTCGATTATGCAGGGATTGACTTAATGGGATGACTTGAACAACGGGCCGTGTTCTTCCGCCTTGTGCGAAAGGAACAGCGCCAGTCCGATCAAGGCGATACCGGTAGCGAAAGCGAGCAAGTCCATCGGGCTGGTAAATTTCATATTGATGCCGTATTCAAAGAATTTGACGATCAGGATCAGCATGATCACCTTGGCCAAACGATTTTTCAGATCATCCAGGTTGTTGATGATGAGCACGTTGGACGCCCCCTCGCCTTCGTGAGCGACGTCGATTTTGCTGATGAACAACTCATACAAGCCGAAGGAGAAAATCAGCAGGATCGTCGCCAACAGAAAACCATCTACCACTTCGACCACATGCGTCACCGTGCTGTTGCGCAGATCAAGCTTGGCTTCGGTGCTCAAGGACGGATCGGCATAATGCATCAAGTGCACAATGGTGTAGAAAGCGTCCACCGCCGCCACGTAAAACATGGCCAAGCTAAGCAGGGCGCTGACCACGACCGCCAAAATGACGACCAGACGGGTATCCCACAGGCCTTTTTCGAAAATCTGCTCCAAACGATTCATCTGGATTTCCATAAACTGACTGAATGACGCATGAGTCTAAGCCCTAACGGCGACAGCCTCAAGCTAGAGTCAATGACCTGCATGGATAACCTTGTGATTTGAGGCAGGACGCATAACCTGCGCTACTGGCATAATCACGAGTCGATTTTACATCCTGCCTATTTTCATGAGCGAAACTGACTGCGAGATCTTGGTGGCGTACTACAGCCGTGGCGGCGGAACCGCAAGTATGGCGAGGCACATCGCGCGCGGCGTGGAAAGCGTGCCCGGAATGCGTGCGCGCCTGCGACGAATCGCAGGCAACGAATCATCCTCAGCAAGCGGTGATGATGGCACGGATCAACCGCCCCTGGCGCGCGTGGAAGACCTGGCTGAATGCTCGGGTCTGGTGTTGGGCAGCCCCACCTATTTCGGCAACATGGCAGGCGCCGTGAAAAACTATATCGACCGCACCAGCAGTCTGTGGATGAGCGGCGCGCTGATCGGCAAGCCCGCCGCCGTGTTCACCTCCACGGCCAGCCAGCACGGCGGACAGGAAAGCACCTTGCTTTCCATGATGATCCCCTTGTTTCACCACGGCATGCTGCTGGTCGGCCTGCCCTACAGCGAACCCGCCTTGCTGCGCTCGCAAAGCGGCGGCACGCCCTACGGAGCCAGTCACACCTCGGGGGATGGCCGACTGCCCTTGAGCGAGGAGGAAAAAGCCCTGTGCAAGGCGCTGGGACGGCGTGTCGCGGATATTGCGCGTCGTCTGAACGCAACACCCCAATCCTACTGAAATGTTTTCCTGTCGCTAGGGCTACGATTATAGTGATGCGGCTTTCAATATCGATTGCGCACTCATCCAAGCTACCTCCAAGGAATTCATCATGATCAAAAAATGCCTGTTTCCAGCAGCAGGATATGGAACACGCTTTCTTCCCGCCACCAAGGTTATTCCCAAGGAAATGCTGCCCATCGTGGACAAGCCCTTGATCCAGTACGGCGTTGAAGAAGCCATGGAGGCAGGCTTGCGCGAGATGGCCATCGTGACCGGGCGTGGCAAGCGCGCGCTGGAGGATCACTTCGACATCAATTACGAACTGGAAAGCCAGTTGCGCGGCACAAGCAAGGACATCATGCTGGCGGGCATTCGCGGCATCATCGAGCAATGCAGCTTCTCCTACACCCGCCAGCGCGAAATGAAAGGCTTGGGGCATGCCGTGCTCACCGGCGAAACTCTGATCGGTCGCGAAGCTCCCTTCGCCGTCATCCTTGCCGACGACTTGTGCGTCTGCGACTCTCAGGGCGTACTGGCGCAGATGGTCGCCATTCAGGAAAAATACGGTTGCACCGTCGTAGCGGTTGAAGAAGTGCCGCAGCACGACATCCACAAATACGGCGTGATCGCCGGCGAAGAGATCGAGCCAGGCGTCTACCGCGTCAACACCATGGTGGAAAAGCCCGCCGCCGAAGTCGCTCCTAGCAATCTTGCAGTGATCGGACGCTACATCATCACCCCGGATATTTTTGACATCCTGCGCGAAGTCGAACCCGGCGCCGGCGGCGAGATTCAGCTCACCGACGCCTTGATGGAACAAGCCAAACAGGGCGGCGTCGTCGCCTACAAGTTCCGTGGCCGTCGCTTCGACTGCGGCTCGGTCGGCGGCTTTGTCGCTGCCACCAACTACTTTTATCACATGGGAAACAGGTAATGACTATGCAAATCAGCCAGGACAGCGTCGTTCTCATCGACTATCGCCTCACCGACGACGCAGGCAAGGAACTCGATTCCTCCGCAGGTCATGGCCCTCTGGCCTACCTGCATGGCCATAGCAACATCATTCCTGGTCTTGAACAGGCTCTCGCAGGCCGCAGCGTCGGCGATTCGTTCCAGGTTTCCGTTGAACCCGCCATGGGCTACGGCGAACTTAACCCTGCGCTGACCCAAACCTTGCCCAGCAGCATGTTCGGCGGCGTGGAGCAGATCGCAGTGGGCATGCAGTTTCACGCGCAGACCGACCACGGCGTTGAAGTGGTCACCGTCACCGGCGTCAATGGCGATGAAGTCACCATTGACGGCAATCATCCGATGGCAGGCAAGACGCTGCATTTTGATGTCACCGTGCGCGAAGTGCGCGCCGCAAGCGCGGAAGAGATCGAACACGGTCACGCCCACGGCGAGCACGGACACCACCATTAAATAAACAGGGCTTACGGTCTTGAAAGGGGGGCTGCGGCTCCCCTTTTTAATGAACGGAACAAAGCTGATAGCTTATCCAAGCCATCAGCCAAGCTGATTAGACGCGAAGCGGGCTTTGCCCGAAAATCCACGCAAATTAAGACTCAACAGAATTGACACACGGAGCCGCCATGAACCTGCAAGCCCTGATTTTCGACGTTGACGGAACCCTCGCGGATACCGAGCGCGACGGCCATCGCCCAGCCTTCAATGCCGCCTTTGCCGAAGCCGGTCTGGATTGGGATTGGGATATTGAAATGTATGGCGACTTGCTCAGCGTCACCGGCGGCAAGGAGCGGATTCGCTACTACCTGCAGAAATACCGCCCCGAATTCGCCCTGCCGAAGGACGCCGACAGCTGGATCGCCGGGCTGCATCAGGCCAAGACCAGGCATTACGTGCGTCTCTTGAACGAGGGCATGATACCGCTGCGCCCCGGGGTCAAGCGCCTGCTCAATGAGGCGCGTGACGCTGGCTTGCGCCTGGCCATCGCGACTACGACCACGCCGGAAAACGTGACCACCCTGCTTGCGGCGACATTGGGCGAAGACAGCATCGGCTGGTTTGAAGTGATCGCCGCCGGGGACGTCGTGCCCAAGAAAAAGCCCGACCCGGCGATCTTCACCTACGCGCTTGAGGCCTTGCAGCTTCCCGCGCATGCCTGCTTGGCCTTTGAAGACTCGCGCAACGGTCTGCGTTCAAGTACAGGGGCGGGGCTGCGCACCGTAGTCACCGTCAACGATTACACGCGCGAGGATGATTTTTCCGATGCGGCGTTGATTCTGGAAAGCCTGGGTGAAGCGGATGCTCCTGCGGCATGCCTCAGCAAACCCGGAACTCAGCACATCGTCGATTTGCAGATGTTGCGTGAGTTGCATTCTTCATAAAAAACATAAAGACCTGCATCGAATCCTTCGATCATCTTTCCGCGCATTCTCGGACTATGATGCGCGGAAAATTTGCGACTATTTTCAGGACGAACCCCAGCATGAGCACTCCTGCAAGCACGCCATCCGGCTTAGATCCGGCTTCTTTCCCCTACGAAGCCTTCATCGACGGCTTGGAGGAAGCCATTTACTGGCATAACGCCTGGTACGCGCGCGGGATGCGTCAACTCCTGCTGCACAGCCAGCCCGGCGAAGACTTGCTGGCGAGAGATGCTCATCTGCACTGCAAGCTTGCGGGTTTCTTCGGCGTTCTGCCCACTCCGCCGGGACACGAGGATCTCAAGGCGCAGATCGAGGAACTGCATGAACAAATGCACGCCTTGATGCGTGAAGCCATCCTGGAAGTCGGCTCTGGCAATCCGATCGGCGCTGAAATGCTCGACGAGCTTGAGGAAGCGCAGGCCAGCTTTTTCATCAGCCTGCACGGCTTGCTGCGCAAGGTGATGGAAGACCATTGCATGGTCAAGTTGGCCAACGGCTAGCTCAGGCTGCGCTGTCGATGCCTGCCCTGAGCAGGGTGTCTCTCCCCCACCGCTCCACTTCATCCAGAATCATCCATTCACGACTGGTCGCCGTCGGCTCCTGACGCAGGGTCTCAATGCGCTCGAAGAAAAGCTGCGCCCACATCCCAGCGCCGCCCTCTTCATGCAGCAGGCGTGATGCGCGCAACTCCTGCCAGCGCTGTTGTTCCTCGACGCTCAGACTGTCCGGCAGATAGCGCGCACGGTAGCGAAACAGCAACTCACGCAGCCGCGCATCCTTGATGCGCGGAGCAAGCTTGGCCAACTGCGCGCCCGACATGGCAGCAACGCCCCCGAGCACTGCGCGATCCGCATCGGAGACAAAGCCCTGGTAAAGCGCCGCTTCGGCATCCATGGCGCGGGGAGCTGGCTCGGCGGCGTACAGGGCGCGCGCCAGGGCGCCGAATCGCTCCTGATGTTGCAGGATAAAGTCAAAGTGGCGCTGACAGGTTTCGATATCGAGTTGCAGACGCTGCGCTCCCGCGGCACCCAGCACGCGCAAAGGAGCAAGCAGAGGGGCGCGATTAAGGTGCAGTTCCTTGATGGCCGGCCTCTCCGTACCCTGCGGCAAATCTTCGCCACGGGTAAAAAGAAGCTCCAGCAGCATTTCGGGCGGTGTTTGCAGCAAATGCTGCGGATTTTGGCGCAAATCGGCCACGATAAGCCGATTGTGCATACGCGGATGCACGCCCAGCACGGCAATGGCCGTAGTGTGGCCGAAGGCTGCAGGAAACATGCCCGAAGTGTGCAATAGCGGTCTGCCCTGCTCCTTGTCGAGAAAGGCCTGCACCGCGCTCTTGCTGCGCAGGGCGTAGGCAAAATCGAACAATCTCGGCTGCTGGTCACGAATCAAACGCGCCAGAGCGATCGTGGCGCGCACATCGCTCAAGGCGTCATGTGCATGCTCATGCGCAAGGCCGTTGGCCTCGCTCAAATCGGTGAGCTTGAAGCTTGGCGCGCCATCCTCACGCTGCGGCCAAACCAGTCCCTCAGGGCGCAGGGCGTAGGTGTAACGCGTCACGTCCAGCAAATCCCAGCGACTGTTGCCATCGCGCCACTCATGTGCGTAGGGGTCGATAAAGTTGCGGTAAAACAGAAAGCGCGTGTAACTGTCGTCGAAACGAATCGTGTTGAACCCGGCGATACAGGTTCCGGGCTGGGACAAAACATGATGCACGCGCGCGGCGAATTCCGGCTCAGGCAAACCGCGTTCCTGCGCGATTTGCGGGGTAATGCCGGTAATCAGGCAGGCTTGGGGATCTGGCAAGACGTCCAGGCTCGGCTGGCAGTACAGCTCGACCGGCTCGCCCACAGGCTCAAGCTGCTCATTGGTGCGCAAGGCTGCGAATTGCGCGATGCGCCCGCTGGCCGGGTCGGCGCTGAAGGTTTCGTAGTCGTACCAGAGGATGCTGTTCAGAGGGATACCTGTCGCCAATCAAAAACGCCCGAATCCGGCAAAGATACCGCCCAGCAAGGCGCTGGCAAAACCAAACAACAGCACCAGAATCAAAATCGCCGGAATTGAGGCGACCACCCACTTCACCATGAAGGCCACCATGGACAAAAAGGGCATTTTGATATCCACCACAACCACTTCTTGCTTTTCCATTTCATCATTTCCTGTATCGAAAAGTCCGGCGAACCAGACAGGCGCTGAATCAATCAGCATCCGCCTGACTCACCCCCCCGAAACATTCGGCATTCTGGCCGACAGGGGCTTGGTTTCCCCGTGCAAACGCCAGTCGAATACGGTGGCGTAATGCAGTACTGCACGACAATATTCGCGCGTTTCAGTGAAAGGCACGGTGTCCACCCAGATATCGGCGGGCAGACTGCCGCCCTCGGGCAACCAGCGCTTCACCCTTCCCGGCCCCGCGTTATAGGCCGCCGTCGCCAAAACCTGATGACCGTCGAAGCGCTCCAGCACCTCGCCCAGATAAGCGCTGCCCAAGCGCATATTGGTCTCAGGGTCGTGCAGATCGCTCTTTTTCGGCGCGGGCATGGACAGCTTGCGCGCCACATCCTTGGCCGTACCCGGCATGAGCTGCATCAAGCCCTGTGCGCCAGCACTGGAGCCGATATCCGGCATGAACACGCTTTCACGCCGCATGATGCCGTACATCCAGCCGCTTTCAATCGATTCATTGCGTGCGAACTGCTCCACCGCATCACGCCAGGGCAAGGGAAAGCGTACTTCAAGGTCTTCCAAACCCGCATTACGCGCCTTGCCCATGGTGATCGCCGCCCGATCCGCCCAACCCCAACGCGCGGCCAGATGCGCCGCCGCACGCTGACTGGGCAAATCCATATCGCGCAAGGCGACCAGCCATTCCTTGCGCGCCTCGTCCAGCAAGCCCTGGGAATAAAACTCACGGGCGCGCTGCACGGTGGGGCGCTCGGCCACCGCCTTCACTAACGGCTCATCGGGCAAATCCACATAGGCGAGACTGTAGGAAATGCCCGCACGATCGGCGGACAGCAGACCATAATAGCTCACATCATTCGCCACACCCTGCCAAATCTGCTTGGCCAGATCGGCTTGACCCTGCTGCTCCAGCGCACGCGCGCGCCAGTAACGCCATTCCTCATTCTGCTGCTCATCCACAGGCATGGCCTCAATCGCCTTGAGCGCCCGCGCCCAGTTTTGCTGGCGCAAGGCTGCACGCACTCGCCAGGCGCGCATTTCCGCGTCGAACCCCACGCTGGGCGCAGCCTCAAACCATGCGCTGGCCTGCGGGCGATGCTGGCGCGCCGCCGCCATGGCGATACCGCCCTCCGCTTCCCCACGGGTTTTGGCGTCCATGGACTCAAGAGCGGCCAGATCATTCCAGGCGGCATAGGCCAGATCGACATCTTCACCTGCCAGGCGCTTGGCGCTGTCCGCCAACATGAGGTGCAGAACGAAATCGCCTTTCGTCGCCTTGTTTTGCGCCAAAAAAGCTGCCGGATTCTTGCGCGCCGACTGCCAGCGCGTCACCTGCGCCACAGCATTGTCGCCAAGATTGGCTGCCAGACGCGCCGCCTCGCCTGACTTGCTCTTTTCCATCAGGCGCTCAATGCGCCGCCAGGCGCGCTCCTCGCTCATCGCCTCCGCGTCCATTAGCCAATCCTCTAGCGGCTGGCAGGTCACGGGCCAAGTCACGCCTTCATCCCACAGCGCCAAACCCTCGTTCAGCACCGACGCGGACGATTGAGTCAAACCGCGCGCCACCAGACGCTGACAGCGGAACTCCTGGGTATTCAGACTCGCATCGTCCAGGCGCAGATAAGCCGTCCAGTCACCTTCCTTGGCCTGCTGACGCAAATAACCGCGCCGCAAGTCATCCGTCATGAAGCTCAAGGGGTAAGCCTGTGCAAACGCCAGCACCTCATCCGCCGAGGCCAGCGTCAGGCGCTTGCGCAAATCAAGATAGTCCAGATACGAGCGCAAAGGGTAAGCCTGCAAGGCTTGCAAACTCGCCGCATCGGGCGTTTCGCCGTCCTGCACGCTTTGATAGACGGACTGAAACGCAGCGCGCTCTTCGCTCAAGCCTGCGCTGGCCAACTGGCTCGCCGTGGCAAGCATCAGGCCGAGACTGATATGAAGCAGAAGCCGACTGGGAAAATAATTTGAAATCATGGCAATAGCTCGCCCGGAACAGTGGCACTGCCCACCATTCTACGCCTGCATGGACTGCAAAATCTGCTCCAAAGCCTGCTGCGGATCGGCGGCTTGCGTAATCGGGCGACCGATCACCAACTGACTTGCGCCCTGTTGCAGGGCTTCCAACGGCGTCAAGGTGCGGCGCTGATCGTCCGCAGGCGCACCCGGCAGGCGAATGCCCGGCGTGACCAAGACGCCATCTTCCCCCCACAGGGCGCGCAAATCCCGCGCCTCACGCGCCGAACACACCACGCCATCCAGCCCGCAATCCCTGGCCAGCGCGGCCAGCCTGCGCACCTGCCCATCCACATCGGCGGACAAGCCTACATCCTGCAAATCCGCAGCCTCCATGCTGGTCAGAACGGTCACTGCAATCAACAGCGGAGGGCGCGCATAAGCCGCTAGAGCCTCACGCGCCCCCTCCATCATGCGCCGCCCGCCCAGCGCGTGAATATTCACCATCCACACGCCCAGATCCGCCGCCGCACGCACCGCCTGCACCACGGTATGCGGAATATCGTGAAATTTCAGATCGAGAAAAACCTCGAAACCCAGGCGATGCAAGGCGTCCACCGCCACAGGCCCCGCACGGGTGAACAACTCCTTGCCGACCTTCAAACGACAGGCGCGCGGATCAAGCCGCTCAGCCAAGGCTAAGGCGGCATCAAGTTGCGCATAGTCCAACGCAACAACGACACAGGATGAAGAAGACAACAGGGAACGCTCCTGCATAAAAAATCCGCCCACAGACAATGACAAAACAAACGGCGCACGGCGCCAGAAACCGAAGCTAGCCCTTAGAACCTGTTTACGATCTCGCCATTGAACGGAAAAATAGTCGCCCAAAAGCGTAGGGGCGAATTCATTCGCACAATTTCAGGCGCGTCTGTGCGAATGAATTCGCACCTACAGTGTCATTTCACGAAGGATTTTCACCTTCAAAAAAGATCGCAAACAGGTTCTAAGACCCGAGCCCGGATAAGCTAGGTGGATCATAAACGCTTCATCTTGTTTGTCGATACTCCGCCAAGTCTTGCATCTTGCCGATTGAACCCAGGCATATGCGGCATATTCTTTCAACTCGAGGATGATCCGATGAGCGTTTTCCGCAAATCCCTTTTTATCAGCGCCATGTTAATCGCCGGCGCCGCCCAGGCTGATGCCGTCATCATCAGCGGAGCCGGGGCGAGCTTCCCCTACCCGATCTATGCCAAATGGGCCGAAGCCTACAACAAGGCCACCGGCGTCAAGCTGAACTATCAATCCCTCGGCTCCGGCGCCGGCGTCAAGCAGATCATCGCCAAGACCGCCGACTTCGGCGCTTCTGATGACGCCTTGCCCCCCGAAAAGCTTGAAGAAAGCGATCTGACCCAGTTCCCCGCCGTGATGGGCGCCGTGGTTCCTGTGGTGAATATCGACGGCGTCAAGGCGAATGAGCTGAAACTGGATCAAGGCGCTCTGGCGGACATTTTTCTCGGCAAAATCACCCGCTGGAACGATCCAAGAATCAGCGCATTGAATCCTGGCCTGAAGCTGCCCGACAAGGCGATCTCCGTGATGCGCCGTTCGGATGGTTCAGGCACCACGGCGGTGTTCACCAACTACCTGTCCGCCATCAGCCCTGAATGGAAGGAAAAGGTCGGTGAAGGAAAGTCGGTCAAATGGCCGGTTGGCATCGGCGGCAGCAAGGGCAGCGAAGACATGTCAACTCTGATCAAGCAGATCGATGGCTCAATCGGCTACGTCGAATACGCCTATGCCAAGAAAGACAAGCTAGCAAGCGTGCAACTGAAGAACAAAGAGGGACAGTTCGTGAGCGTCAGCGCCAAGAGCACCGCTGCGGCCGCCGCCCACGCAGACTGGAAGGGCGCCAAAGGCTTTTATCTGTGGATTACCAACGCTCCGGGCGCGGACTCTTGGCCCATCGCCGCACAAACCAACATTCTGCTCCACAAAAACCCGGAAAACTGCGCTCAGACCGTGGAGGTTCTGAAATTCTTCGACTGGTCCTGGACAAATGGCGTCAAAATGGCCGAGGAACTGGAATACGTTCCGCTGCCGCCCGCACTGATCAACCAGATCAAGGCCTCATGGAAAGAAAACATCCACTGCACCAAGGTGGCGGCCATCGCCGGATGACAGGCCTCCATTAGCCGCCTGTTTGCGCGCATCCCAGGCGTCGTCTGTCTGCCAGAGGTAGTCGTTCGCGAGATCTCACTCAGCAGAGGACAAGGTCAACGCCATGAGTGCGTAGTTAAGAACGCACAGGAATGAAAAAACAAAAAAGCCCATGAAACCATGGGCTTTTTGTATTTGATATGGCGGAACGGGAGGGATTCGAACCCTCGATACGGAGTTACCGTATACACGCTTTCCAGGCGTGCTCCTTCAGCCACTCGGACACCGTTCCGGAAATTTGCCATTTCAGGCTCAAAAATCGAACCCCGCGCAAATCAGGGGCGCGACTTTACTTGAGTGGGCGGCAAAGCGCAATGCCACAAGATAACTCAAGCGCGCTTTTTCGGCTCAAACACCGCTATCGACTCAACATGCGCCGTGTGCGGGAACATATCCATCACCCCCGCCGAGCACAGGCGAAAGCCCAGTTCGTTGACCAGTATGCCCGCATCCCGCGCCAGCGTGGCCGGGTTGCAGGAAACATAAACGATGCGCTTCGGCTTCATCTTGGCCAGATAGGGCATGATCTCCATTGCTCCGGCACGGGGCGGGTCGAGCAGAATCTTGTCGTATTTCTCATGCAGCCACGCCTGCTGCGCCTGCGGCTCGAACAGATTGCCGACAAAATGCCGCGTGTTGTCGATGCCGTTGCGCCGGGCGCTCTCTTCGCCGCGCTGCACCATCGCCTCATCCCCTTCCACGCCGACCACCTCAAGAGCACGTCTGGCCAGCGGCAGGGTGAAATTGCCCAAGCCTGCAAACAAATCCAGCACGCGCTCGTCTTTTTGCGGGTCGAGCAGCTCCAGGGCAAGGTTCACCATCGAGCGATTCAGCTCGCCGTTCACCTGGGTAAAGTCCACCGGCTGAAAGTCGATACGCACCTGATGTTCGGGCAGGGCGTAATACAGTTCGCCAGTTTCCGGCCATAAACGATGGATGCTGGCCGGGCCTTCGGGTTGCAGAAACAAATGCAGCCCGCTGGACTTGGCATAATCAAGCAGAATCGTGCGGTCGCTCTCCGATAAAGCTTCCATGTGGCGGAAAACCAGCGCAGTACAGGCATCGCCCACCGCGACTTCAATTTGCGGAATCGTCGCCCGCGCCTCCATGCCGGCAATCAGCTCGCCCAGCTCTTGCAGACGTTCGCCGACGCTGGCATCCAGCACCTCGCAACGACGCAAATCCGCCAGATAAGGCGTACCGCGCTCACGAAAACCGACCAGTACGCGGTTTTTCTTCGGCACCCATTTCACGCCAAGGCGCGCACGCCGACGATAAGCCCACAAGGGGCCGCGCAAGGCGGGCAACAGACTTTCCGCTTCCACCTTGCCAATCTGGCGCAAATTTTCGAGCAAAATGCCTTGTTTGGCTTCGATTTGCGCTGAATCGCGCATATGTTGCAAAGAGCATCCGCCACAGACGCCGAAATGGGCGCAACGCGGTTCAACACGCACCGACGAAGGCCGGATGACCTCAAGCACCTCGGCCTCATCAAAGCGTCGATGCGGCTTGGTCAGTCGAACCTTGACCTGCTCACCCAGCAAAGCGCCGTCGACAAACACCACCTTGTCTTCATGATGCGCGACGCCGCGCGCCTCATGGGTAAAACCGGTGATTTCCGTATCAAAAACAAGACCTTTACGCTTACTCGACATATTTTTATTGATACTCAGGCGGGAAAAACGCCAGTAGATAAATAACGATCCCCACGGTCGCACACAATGCTGACGATCACGGCATTCTCCAGCGTTTGCGCCAGACGCAGCGCCGCCGCCAGCGTGCCGCCAGAAGAAATACCCGCCAGAATGCCTTCTTTTTGCGCAAGCAGGCGCGTCATCTCCTCGGCCTCGGCCTGGGTGACATCGAGAATCTGATCGACACGCTGCGGTTCAAAGATTTTGGGCAGATAAGCCTGCGGCCAGCGACGAATGCCGGGAATCGACGCGCCCTCGGCGGGTTGCACGCCGATGATCTGCACGGCGGGGTTTTGTTCTTTCAGATAACGCGACGTGCCCATGATCGTGCCGGTCGTCCCCATCGAGCTTACGAAATGGGTGACGCTTCCGGCTGTCGCCTGCCAAATCTCCGGCCCGGTACTCTCGTAATGCGCCAGCGGATTGTCCGGGTTGGCGAACTGATCCAACACCCTGCCCTCGCCCCGCGCCTGCATGGCCAGCGCCAGATCGCGTGCGCCCTCCATGCCCGCTTCCTTGCTCACCAGAATCAGCTCCGCGCCATAGGCGCGCATCACCTGGCGGCGCTCGATGCTCAGGTTCTCCGGCATGATAAGCCGCATACGATAGCCCTTGACCGCCGCCGCCATCGCCAGCGCGATTCCGGTATTGCCGCTGGTAGCCTCGATCAGCGTATCGCCCGGCTTGATTTCACCCCGCGCTTCGGCGTGCTGAATCATCGACAGCGCCGGACGATCCTTGACTGAACCGGCGGGATTATTGCCTTCCAGCTTGAGCAGCAACTGATTATTGCGCCCGGCATTCAGATGTTGCAGGCGCACCAACGGCGTGTGGCCGACGGAGGCGGAAAGCGTGGGTAGATTCACTGGGGCGCTCCTTATGGGCAAATCATTATCGGGTCAAAACAACAAACGCCACGGCATAGTCGCTTTCATCGCTAATGGAAACATGGCTGGCCTGAATGGCGTAATCCGCAAGCAATTCCCGCGCCCGGGCGGTGAACTCAAGCTCCGGTTTGCCCAGGGCGTTATTGCGCACAGCGATATGGCGCAGGCTCAATCCATCACGAAAGCCCGTCCCCAAAGCCTTGGCCGCTGCTTCCTTGGCAGCGAAGCGTTTGGCCAGAAAGCGTGCCGGGTCGTGATGTTGACGCAGAGCGTGCAATTCATCGTCTGCCAGCAAACGCGCCGCCAACGCCTCGCCGTATTTGCGCCACAGTCGCGTCATGCGGGCGATGGCGACAATATCCGTGCCGATGCCGTGAATCATGCTGTTAAAACCAGATTAGCCACAGAGGTCACAGAGTACACAGAGTTAAAAACCGATGAATGATTGTTTGAGCTCATTATGAGGCGCTTACGCATCATTGAGCCTATGCAAATGTGCGATTCCCCTCTGTGCGCTCTGTGTCCTCTGTGGCTTAAATTCCTTCCCAAACCTCAAGACACACGCGCCTCAACCATCAACCGCTTCATTTCGCGCACCGCCTCGCCCAGGCCGCTGAAAATGGCGCGGGCGATAATGGCATGACCGATATTCAACTCACGCATTTCCGCAATGGCCGCAATCGGCTGCACATTGTGATAATGCAGGCCATGCCCGGCATTCACATGCAACCCCAAACCATGTGCATAACGCGCCGCCTGACGAATGCGCTCCAGCTCAGCCTGCTGCTCGGCTCCACGCGCCGAGGCGTAATGCCCGGTGTGAATCTCGATCACCGGGGCGCCCACGCGCAGCGCGGCATCAATCTGCACGGGATCAGCGTCGATAAACAGCGAAACACGCACCCCCGCTGCCGCCAGACGCGCACAGGCTTCCTGCATACGCATCTCCTGCCCGGCCACATCCAGCCCACCCTCGGTGGTCAGCTCCTCACGCTTTTCCGGAACCAAGCAGCAATCCTGCGGCAAAATGCGCTCGGCAATGCCCAGCATCTCCTCCGTCACCGCCATTTCAAGATTCATGCGTGTCTGCAACATGCCGCGTAACATCTCGACATCACGATCCTGAATATGACGCCGATCTTCGCGCAAATGCAGGGTAATGCTGTCCGCCCCCGCCTGCTCCGCCAACAGCGCGGCATGAACAGGCTCAGGATAAATTTCCCCGCGTGCCTGACGCAAAGTGGCGACATGGTCGATATTCAGCCCCAGTAAAAGCGCGTCTTGCATGTGGCTACTCCGTTAAAAGCAAGGTCAGGGGCGGGATTTTGCCACAGGCGGCGCAAGGAAGACGAAGAAAGGCGCGTTGAAGCAGCGGATTTCTCAATCATCGGAGACTCGACAATTATGGCAATCCGGAGTCGATGACTCCGGCTCAGTTTACTGCGATCAAGCAAGTGTTCCCCCCACCCTATCAGAACGTGCCCAGTAATGATTGGGGTAAGGCGGAACAAGCGTGTTTGCGCGCGGGGCGCCAACACTAAGCTGGTGCTTACGAGCTGACCGAGCGCTGCATTGCTGCACGAGACCACGCTCAGCGTTCGGTGAATGCGCTACGCTTACCCGTCTTATCAATGCGCATAGCCTGTTTACTAAGCCGCGCATTATTTGGGCGCTTCCCAATTCACGCACAGACACCCCTGGCTGAATCTCGTCAGAATATTTTTGCTATACAGACGTAACATCCTGTCAATTAAAGTTTTTATTACCTAGACTCTTTGGCATCCACCACAACCTGGATGTCAAAATCATGCTCGTATCCTCTCGCTCATCGACCGATCCGACGACTCAGCCCCCAGCCCGCGCGCGCACCCCAAAGCGTGGCACGACACTGGTGCTCAGTGCCCTCAGCTTGGTTCTGTCCTCTGCAGCCGTCGCCGCCACGCCGCCCTTGCTGGCTGAGATTCCAGCACAGAGCGCACCGTTGAATCAGATCTACAGCTTCAACCTGACCCCTTATGTCCGGGTCACCGACGGCGACACCATCACCTTCCTGGTGAATGACCTGCCCGCCGGATTAAACGCCAACAAAAACACCGGTCTCATCAGCGGCACCCCCAGCGCCACAGGCAGCTACACCGTCGGTGTGCGCGCACGCGACAAAGACGGCGACAGTCCCAAACAAAAATTCATCATCAAAGTCGGAACGCCCCCTGTACTCGACAGCATTCCAGATCAGGACGGCCGCAAAAACATCACCTTCAGCTTCAGCCTCGTGCCCTATGCCAGCGCCACCGATGGCGACACCATCCTCTATTTTGCCAATGGCCTGCCGGAAGGGCTCAGTGTAGACAAGCGTGACGGACTGATTAGCGGCGCCCCCAGCGTCACCGGACGATTCAATATTGCCATACGCGCCCGCGACGCTGATGGCACAAGCACCAAACGCAACTTCATTCTTAGAATCACCCAACCGCTGAATGACACCGGTGTGCTTAGATGCGGCACACCCTACGGTTCAGCCACCCCAAGCAACGACCTGAAGTGCAGCGACCCCGCCGCCGTCTACCCACAAGAACAGGATGCACAGCACGGTCGTGACTACCTGGCGCGCACCGGGCAACTGATCAAAGTAGGCGGCAGTACTCCCAATAAAAACAAAACCAACGGCTTTGACTACACCAAAATCGGCAGCAATGGCCAGCCGCTGGCCATTCAGGATGCCGTCTGGAACCCCAACGGTGACGAAACTCAAGGCACCCAGTGGGACTGCGTGCTCGACAACCTCACCGGCCTGCTGTGGGAGAACAAGAGCGACGACGGCCGACTGCGTGACAAAGAGTGGACCTACACCTGGTACAACAGCGATAGCACCAAAAACGGTGGCTCTATGGGCACACCCGATGGCGGTACCTGTTTCAAAAATGGGCGCTGCGACACCGAAAAATACGTCAAGGACGTGAACGCAGTGGGTCTGTGTGGCTACAAGGACTGGCGTATGCCTACCGTGAGCGAGCTTGGAGGCATTCTTGACTATGGGAAACTCGATGGCGCGCAGATTGATAGCGGCTACTTCCCAACCTTGGGAAGCCGTAAGTACTTCTGGTCAGCCTCACCGCGTGCGGACAGAGCCGATCAGGCGGAAATTATCATGTTCGACTTGGCCTATGTCGGAATCTGGGGTAAGGGCAGTGCGAACGCGGTTCGTCTTGTTCGTGGTCGCTAATGGGCTGATTGGAAAGTTGAGACTGAGCCATCATGCTGTTTTCACGCCTGAGAGGCTGCCGCCTAGCATGCAAACGCATAAGCAGCTTTGACACCGATACCCTTGATGGAGTAGGCAGGGGACGCCGCTTTAAAGGGGGCATGCTTGCGACCAAGCTGGTTGATGAAGAGGGCGCACCGATTCTGCTCGCGGACTATAGGCTTATACGTTTCGTGTCGTCGATTTCATCTGTATTTTTAAGGAGTATTTTTTATGTACATCGCAAAAATCACCTTGACCTTAATGACTGCTGTGTTGCTGGGTACAACGCCCACACTGACTATGGCGCAAGAGTGCAATCCGAATATGGTCAAAACCAAACCAGATACACGCTATGTCTATAATGCTGCGGGTGACTGGGTGACCGATACTGCCACCGGCCTGACATGGAAACGCTGTGTTGAGGGTATGCACTGGACGGGAGAGACGTGTGAAGGCAGATTCATCAATACCACCTGGAATGGCGCACTTGAGAAGGCTGCCGCTCAACCGGGCTGGCGCTTGCCAAATGTCAAGGAGCTGGAAAGTCTGCTTGAGGGAGCCTGCTATGACAACTCCATCAATGAGAAGGCATTCCCTGGTACGCCAGGCATCGCCGATGCGTGGTCAGCAACGCCGGTTGTGCGTATTGATTACCTCGCATGGGCTGTTGACTTCGGTGGCGGCCGCCCCTCGTGGGGCGACAAGCTTGACTACAACTACTACCATTCGGTGCGCCTTGTTCGCGGTCCGTAATTGGTTTTTCGATCTTCCCTCGCGTACCTAGTACACGCAGAACTGGTTGGTAAGGCATTATCCGAACGGCAGGTTTGAGGTTCTAATCACACGCCTGCCTATTTCATAAACGGGTTAGTAATCATCCGGGGCACGACAAATAACCCTGTGCTCAAGAGGGACGCCGCAAAAGCGCGGCGCCCCTTAGCCTCACGTTAGAGCGCAATGCGTCTTCTGTTCACCATACTTGTTTTCCTACTTGTCCACCCTGTCTGGGCGGAGTCGAAAATCAAGCTAGTACTCGCGCTGAAGAACTGAACCGCTTATGGAGCAGGCCAGGACACGACACCTACGCTATACAAAATCGAATCGAGAATATTGGGCAAGCTGGCGCCAAACATTGCGGTTCAGGCGCGCCCTTTAAGTTAAACTTTGGACATCAAAATGATCTCGCACAAATATCGATGCATCTTTGTTCATATCCCCAAGACAGGGGGCACAAGCATTGAGGACATAATTTGGCCAGAACGTGAGCTACGGTCGGAAAGAGATCTATGGATGGGGTTCGTAGACAAATACAACAACAAGTACCAAACGGGAGGGCTGCAACATTTATTGGCGAGCCACATTGAGTCTGAAGTCGGCACAAATGTTTTTGACAACTATTTCAAGTTCTCGATCGTAAGAAACCCTTGGGATAAAGCCGTTTCGCAATTCGCATTTATGTCCCGACGCAAAGACCTGATGGATTACATAGGCATGAAGCATGACGACTGCTTCAAGAGGTATTTGGAACTGATCTCAAAAAAGAAGCATGTTCAGTGGGAGCCCCAGGTTAGCTTTGTGCTGGACGATAACGGCGAGTGCATGGTTGATTACATCGGAAGACTAGAATTGTTCACGCAATCAGTGACGGTCATCATGAGTCGGCTCGGCCTCGACGCCGCGGTGATACCGCACAGCAATAAAGGGCAACGGAGCGCCTATCAGGACTACTATGACACTGAGGCAAAAGAATTCGTTCACGCGATGTATGCGGACGATGTAAAAACATTCGGGTACGACTATGCCCAACAATGCGTTCTATCCGACGTGCCAGCCGTTTTGCGAAAGCGTTCGATCAGGTAATAACCTTCGATTACAACCAGCAAGAAAACTTAAAAAATTGTTTAGAGGCAATCGACTATTCCACAAAAAACACCGGGTCAATACGCCTTAGATGAAACAGAATATACATAACATCAAAAAACAGCCGACACTAACATGCGCCAGACGAACTGAGCGCAGGGAAGTGCAGATTCAAAAACATGCAGACCAGGAAGAAAAAACGATGAATCCATCATAAGCTGAAGCGCAAATATCGTGCAGGGGCAATACAGACAAGAAACTGACGCCAAAATTAACCTACCCCACCAAAAGATCAACCAATAGTTTTAAACATATTTTTATGAATTTTAGCACACTAAATAATGAAGCATTGAAAGCTGAAGCTCGTGAGGACTGGCTTAAAGCGCTGGGGCTTTGGCGACAAATCCTTGATTTACCAAACATAACGCAAAGCGAAAATACCCAGGCATTGAGAGCATTGGGCGGATGCCAGCAACGTCTTGAGCGATTCGATGAGGCGATCGAAACTTATCGAAAATTGCTTGAGCGACAGCCGAATCATACACCGTTACTGACATCGATAGGCAATTGCCAACAGCGTCTTGGGCAATACGATGAAGCACTCAAAACTTATAAAAAAGCGCTTGAGCAACAGCCGAATCATATACCGTTATTGACATCGATAGGCAATTGCCAACAGCGTCTTGAGCAATTTGTTGAAGCGCTCGAAACTTATAAAAGAGTGCTTGAGCAACAGCCGAATCATATACCGTTATTGACATCGATAGGCAATTGCCAACAGCGTCTTGAGCAATTCGATGAAGCGATCGAAACTTATAAAAAAGTGCTTATACAACAACCAAGCCATATACAAGCATTAATGTCAACAGGCAATTGCCAGCAACGCCTTGAGCAATTCAATGAGGCAGTCGCGACTTATCGCAAAGTGCTTAATCAACAACCAAAGAATATCCAGGCATTAATGTCGACAGGCCTTTGCCAGCAACGCCTTGAGCAACTTGACAAGGCAATCGCGACTTATGGGGAAATACTGGAGCAACAACCGGATAACATCCCTGCAATCAATCAATTATTCAACAGCAAAGAAAGCGGAACAGATAATATTGAATTCAAGCTGGATTACTGGCGACAAGCATATAACATGAATACAAATAATGCTTTCGCTTTATTCAAGATCGCAGACTTGCTTGCTCGCTTACGCTGCGACAATGAAGCTCAAAACTCGTATGAAGAAGGCTTGAAAATCACACCCGATTCAATCGAGAACCTTGAAAAGCTTGGGTTATTACTCTTACGACTAGAAAAGTACGACATGGCGGGAAGCATCGCCGAAAGAATTAGCGCATTGGATCGTTCATCGGTTTTCGCGGAAATCATTCGTGCAGAAATAATTTCACAGACCTCGGAGGACATAATCAATCATAAAAATGAATTCAAAATACTATCATCCTCGTATGAATGGATCTTCAAGAACAAAAAAAGACCCGTTATTAACAACCATGACTACTCCGAAGTTATAATATCCCCCGATTTTGAGCGCTTCGATACAGTCATTATTGTTTTTGCCGGCATGGCCAACAGGCTTATGTCTTTCCCCATAAGCTTTTTTGATTCATTTCTATCCTATCTAGGCGTTTCCGCAATCTATTTAAAAGATTATTCGCGTGACGCATATTTATCCGGAATAACCCAGCTAGGCGACTCTGAAAAAGATACGATTATTTCCTTAAGAAGGATCTGTAAGACCAAAAAAATAATCACCTTGGGATTTTCAGTAGGAGGGGTCGGAGCAATTAGGTATGGACTAGAGTTAAATGCGGATCACATAATTGGCTGTTCTACATTTACCATCGGAACCAGAACGTTCATTGAGAACAATGACCGAAGAGCATTAGCCATGATTCGGCGACTCAACAACACTATAGACCAGAGCAAATTGGACTTACTTCCTTTAGTCGAAAAAAACTCTCACTCTAAAATCCATTTATTCTTTGGCGAGTTAAACGCGGGTGACAAAACACAGGCCAATCACTTGGCAGAAGCCAATAATGTAGAGCTCTATCCAATAAAAAATCATAAAGACCACAGTGTCATAGTTCCGTTCATGCAATCCGGCCTTTTGGAGAGCTTATGTCTGAATTAATACTAAATTTCATAAAAGAAAAAGTCACCAACAAGTGTGCCGACGTCGGACACAGAGACAGCCCGCGACGCATAGCAGCTATTCGCGCTACTTGAACATCAAGACAAAAAGCGATGAGGTCAGACTCGCTGCACACTATTGCACATACAGCAGGCTCGGCTTCAGCCGGTTTATAGAAGCACCCTTAATAATTCGCGCGACTGCAAGGGTTTGCTGCCCAAATGCGGAGCCAGCAAGCCATGCAGAATCTGTCGTATCTGGCGTGCGCTCTGTGCATCGTTCATGCGCAGCTCGGCCAGATGCAGCAGACTCAGGCCTGGCACGGCATGAGCGTCCTGCGGCAAGCAGGCGACGATGCCCTCGCCGGGCGACACCCGATAAAAGCCCTCGGCAAGCACCGTTTCGCCATGCAGGGTTGTTGTCCATTCCGGCGCCCAGCCGAGCTGTTCAAGCAGGTCTTTTTCAAACCCGCGCAACAGCGGAGCCTCGGCCTCTCCCTGCGCCAAGCTCGTCAATGCTGCGGCGTAGGCATCAAACAGCGCGGGGTGGGCGTCTTCACGCGGCAAGAGTCGCAGCAGAAGTTCGTTGAGATAGTAGGCGCAAGCCAGGGCGCGCCCCTGCAAGGGCGGCAAAATGCGCATTTCCTCCGCCGTGCGCAACTGCGCCAATTCGCCCCGACCGCCCAGTTCCAGCCACAAAGGGCGAAACAGTTGCAAGCGCCCGCGTTGTTTGGCATTGCTGCGCGCGCCACGCGCGACCACGCCGCAACGCCCTCCCTCCTTGAGCAAGACTTCAAGCAACAGGCTGGTATCCCGCCACGGGCGGGCATGGAGGATAAAACCTTCATCCCCCCCGGCGCGATGGCTCACTGTTCGCCGTAACCCAAAGCGCGCAGGGCGCGCTCGTCATCCGACCAGCCGCCTTTGACCTTGACCCACAGGCGCAGGAACACCTTCATGCCTTGCAGGTTTTCGATATTGATCCGCGCCCGTCGCCCAATCTCCTTGAGCATTTCGCCGTCCTTGCCGATGAGTATGCCCTTTTGTCCTTCGCGTTCGACCCAGATCAGCGCATCAATGCGGATCATTTTGCCGTCAAGGGTGTAGTTCTCAATTTCGACCGTCACGCCATAAGGCACTTCTTCATGCGACAAGCGCGTGATTTGTTCACGAATGAACTCCGCAGCCATAAAGCGCGAGCTGGCCGTGGTCAGGGTGTCTTCGTCGTACAGCGCTTCGCCTTCGGGCAAACGCTCGGCAACAACGGCCTCCAAGCGCGCCAGATTACTGCCCTTGCGTGCTGAAATGGGGATGATTTCAGCGAACGGATAAAACTCGGCGACGCTTTGCAAAAATGGCAGTAATTCGTCCTTGTCTGCGGTTAAATCGACTTTATTGACGGCCAAGATGACGGGCACCTTGGCGTGTTCAATCCGATCAAGAACGGCGGCATCCTCTTCCGTCCAGCGCATTCCTTCAATCACAAACACCAGTACATCCACGCCTTCGAGGATGCCTTGTGCGGCACGATTCAATACACGACTCATGGCACGGCCGGTATCTTTGTGCAGACCGGGGGTATCAACATACAAAATCTGTGCTTCCGGCAGGGTTTTGACGCCAATCAGGCTGTGGCGCGTGGTCTGCGGCTTGGGCGCCGTGATGCTGATTTTTTGTCCGATCAGGGTATTGAGCAGGGTCGATTTGCCCACATTGGGGCGACCGACAATGCCTACATGGCCGCAACGATGGCTCATTTGATTTTTTCCGGTTGAATCAGGCTCAGGGCATCCTCAGCCGCCGCCTGCTCGGCGCGCCTGCGACTGGCGCCACGCCCCTGGGTCGGAGCGGGCAGCCCTTCGACCCGGCATTCGACGATAAAGGTCTGGTTGTGATCTTGCCCCAAGGTGTCCAGCACTCGATACTCGGGCAGGGGTCGCTGGCGAGCCTGCAGAAATTCCTGCAAACGGGTTTTGGGATCCTTCAGCCCAAGCTCGGCAGGCATATGCTGTAAACGCTCGCTGTAGAGCGTGCGCACAAGACTGCGCGCCGCTTCGAAGCCGCCGTCCAGATAAACCGCGCCGATCACCGCTTCCAGCGCATCGGCCAAGGTCGATCCACGACGAAAACCGCCGGATTTGAGTTCGCCGCTGCCCAGGCTCAGGAAATCTCCCAGCTTGAGCGCTTGCGCCAACTCCACCAAGGTGGCCTCACGCACCAGACTGGCGCGAAAACGCGAAAGCTCGCCTTCATTGGCATGTGGGCGACGCCCGAAAAGCTCATCGGCGATCACGAAATTCAGCAGGCCGTCGCCCAGAAACTCCAGGCGCTCATTGTGCTTGCCGCCCGCGCTGCGGTGACGGAGCGCCTGTTGCAGCAGCTCAGGATTATCAAACGTGTACCCCAAGCGCTGCATGAGCAAAGCAGGGGATTGATGCGCCGCTTCCGCCAACTAGCGCACCGTCACGCTGTGAACAAAAACCGCCACAGCATCAAGATTACCCATGACCGTCGCACGTGACTCATACTTCATGCTGATCGTTTTTCCTCCGCCTGGAGCGCTCTCCACCTTGAGGCTGTCCAGCGGGATTTTTTCATCAAGCTGATTGATGTAGAGGCGCTTCTCGATAAATGTCTTCACGTCGGCCTTGGACATGCTCGGATCTTTCTGCTTTTCCAAGGCGGCGAAAGCCGAAGACACCGAAGCGTCATCCAGGTACAGCGGCAGAATCTTCATCCCCGCAACCGCCAACACCCCGGCTACCGAAAGCATAATGAACAGGGTAACGAACCCTATGCCACGCTGTGCCTGCATCCGCATACTCTAGTCTCCTCTCGTCCGTTGTCGCTCAATGGAAATTCAGAGGGGAATCAGTGAATCCCCGTGCCGATACGCTCTGGCTTGACATGCATGCCTTCGGTATCGAAATTCATCCACACAAGCATAGCGCGTCCCACCAGATTGTCTTGCGGCACAAAGCCCCAATAGCGGCTATCGTTACTGTTGTCGCGGTTGTCGCCCATCATGAAGTAGTGCCCGGCGGGGACGGTGAACTCGCCCTCAGGGCCGACGGCTCCCGCGCGCTGGAGAATATCATGCACCACGCCTTGCAGGTCTTCACGATATTCTGTCGCACCCACCATGCGCCCATTCGCCCCGTCGCCCGGATAGATGCCGATTTTTTCCAGAGGCACCGTTTCGCCATTCACGGTGAGCTGTTTGTTTTCGTAGCGAATGCGATCTCCCGGCAGGCCGATAACGCGCTTGATGTAATCGACTTCCGGTTGTTTGGGATATTTGAACACAGCCACATCGCCGCGCTTGGGCTCGCCGACGGGAATGATCTTGGTGCGCAGTACGGGCAGGCGCACGCCATAGGCGAACTTATTCACCAGAATGAAATCACCCACTTCCAGGGTAGGCATCATCGAACCTGAAGGAATGCGGAAAGGTTCGGCGACAAACGAGCGCAACACCACCACGACCAACAGCACAGGAAAGAAGCTGCGCGCATAGTCCACCAGCAGAGGATCGGCCTTGGAAAGCTCGCTGCGCGCCTTGCGGAAAAACAGACGATCAACCAATACAATCACGCCGCTGACCAGGGTCAGCACGACCAGAATCAGTTCAAAATTCATACGGGAACCTCTAAAAATTCGCTGAAGCCGCGCCTGCGGCGCCAAAAAGCAGCTCATAATGCTCACATAGTTCGTCTATGCTCCGCTTTTTCGCTGCTTTTTGTCTTGCATCCATCGCCTTGATCGAATTTATAGACATACCCATGCTTAATTATCCCGTTGCAGCACGGCAAGAAAAGCTTCCTGCGGTACATCCACCCGACCGATCGACTTCATGCGCTTCTTGCCTTCCTTTTGCTTGTTGAGCAGCTTCTTCTTGCGCGAAACGTCGCCGCCATAACATTTGGCAAGAACGTTCTTGCGCAGCGCCTTGATCGTGGTGCGGGCAATAATCTTACCGCCGATCGCCGCCTGAATCGGTACTTCAAACTGCTGCTGCGGAATCAGTTCCTTGAGCTTTTCACACAGTTGGCGTCCGCGCGATTCGGCATCCGTGCGGTGTACGATCAGGGACAAGGCGTCCACCGGCTCGGCGTTGATCATCACGTCCAGCTTGACCAGTTGCGCTGGCTGGAAACGCAGGAATTTGTAATCGAATGAAGCATAGCCGCGACTGACCGATTTCAAACGATCGAAGAAATCCATGACCACCTCGGCCAAGGGCAACTCGAAGGTGAGTTGCACCTGCGAACCGAGATACAGCATCTGCTTTTGCACGCCACGCTTCTCGATGCACAGGGAAATCACGTTGCCCACATAATCCTGCGGCAGAAGAATCGTGCCTTCGATGATCGGCTCGCGCATCTCGCCGATATTCGTGGTCGGCGGCAGATCCGCCGGATTGTGGATATGCAGAGTCTCGCCGGTCGTGGTCACGACCTCGAAAACCACCGTGGGCGAAGTGGTGATCAGATCCAGGTTGTATTCGCGCTCCAGACGCTCCTGGATGATTTCCATGTGCAGGAGTCCGAGGAACCCGATGCGAAAGCCAAAGCCGAGCGCGGTGGAAACTTCCGGCTCAAAATGCAGCGCAGCGTCGTTCAGGCGCAGTTTGCGCAAGGCTTCGCGCAGATCTTCGTAATCCTCCGACTCCACCGGATAAAGCCCGGCAAACACGCGCGGCTGCACTTCCTTAAAGCCAGGCAGCGGCTCGGTCGAGGGCTCCTCCACGCTGGTGATGGTATCGCCGACCTTGGCGGCGTCGATCTCCTTGATGCCTGCGATCAAAAAGCCCACTTCCCCGGTTTTCAGCACTTCGCGGTCGCGGCGCTTGGGGGTGAACACGCCGACTTTTTCCACCTGGAACACATCGCCGGTACGCATGGTGCGAATTTTCTGGCGCAAGCGCAATTCGCCATCCACCACACGCACCAAGGCGACCACGCCGACATAGTTGTCGAACCAGGAATCCACGATCAGCACACGCAGCGGCGCATCGATCTTGCCCTCGGGAGGCGGTATGCGCTTGACCAGCTCTTCCAGCAACAGAGGCACATTCAACCCGCTTTTGGCGGAAACGCGCACGGCCTCCGTGGCGTCGATGCCGATCACATCGCCGATTTCCTTGGAAACCCGCTCGGGATCGGCGCTGGGCAGATCCATCTTGTTGAGCACCGGCACCACTTCCAGCCCAAGATCAATCGCCGTGTAGCAGTTGGCCACCGATTGCGCCTCGACCCCCTGGGAGGCGTCCACTACCAGCAGCGCGCCCTCGCAGGCGGCCAGCGAACGCGACACCTCATAGGAAAAATCCACATGCCCCGGGGTGTCGATCAGGTTCAGCTCATAGTCCTGACCGTCGCCGGCGCGGTAATTCAGGGAAACGCACTGCGCCTTGATCGTAATGCCGCGCTCGCGTTCGATATCCATCGAATCGAGCACTTGCGCCTCCATTTCACGCGCCTCCAATCCGCCGCACAACTGAATGAGACGATCGGCCAGGGTGGATTTGCCATGGTCGATGTGAGCGATGATCGAGAAGTTGCGAATGTGGGCTTGATCCATGAGGGGGGAGTTTGAGTGAAAACAAAGGCGCGGAGTATAGCAGGCTCACACCGGCTTGATCGGAATGGTTTTGGAAAAACAGCTCGCTGCAGCCTCATCTCCGCTGCGCAAACGGGCGAGAATGACTGGTTGCAAGCCCTGCGGCGCATCCAGCTCCTTGCGCTGCGTGAAAAAATGCACGGCTAAAAGCGCGCCCAACATGCCGCCCGCTCCGGCCAAAACAGCCCACAAATCGCCCAAGGGTTGCGCCAGGATCAACCCAAGCAGCAACCCGGCCACAGGCAAGCCATAAAGCAGCCATGCCGCGCGCAAGCCGCCTTCCTCCGCAATGCCGATCAGTACCGTGTCACCGACCTGCACGCCCAGCGGGTCAAGCGCCAGCACCTGACTCTGCGCACCAGGCGCCAATGCCTCGCCCAGCAGGCGCGTGCCGCACGATCCCTGCGCGGAACAACTGCCGCAGCCGCTCTGGCGCGCGCTTTCCACCCAGGCCAGCCCCGGCTCGACCGCAACCACCCGCCCCTGGGTTTCCAGCATCGGCCTACTCCCCGGCGCGCCCCTGTACGGCTTGCATATTGTCCAGCAATATGCGCATCGCCGCTTCTGGCGCATCACCGACCGCCGTCAGGCGATAGCCGTCAACCTTGCGCACCACGCGCTGCATCGCCCCGTGCGGCTGGGGTTTATCTGCGCCCTGCGCTCCGTCGCTCGCCGCATGGGCGTCCACACGCTCAATAAACACCGAAACGCTACCCAATCCATCCGAGAAAATCAGTTGCTCCACGGGCTTGCCTTGGGGGGAATGAAAATGCGGGGGGACGCGCATCGCCGCTGAACGCAGCTCATAGCCCGGAGGCAGTTGTCTGGCAACCCATGTGGGCTGAAACTCGGCCTTGGGCGACTCAGCCGATGCCTCGCGCTTGTCCTCCACGACGCGGAAACCCTCCACATCGGTGAACAGGCGCATGTCATCCACTTCATCATCCCGACGCACGCGCAGCTGGGTGAACTGGTTCAACTCCAGGCGGCGCTCGCCGTCAAAAACCTCAAGATTCAGCAGCAAGGCGCTTGGCTCGTGAATACACAGGCGATAACCAAATCGGTAGGCATCCCTGGGCTCCAGCTTGACCAGACGGCAGGCGATGCCGCCGATGCGCGCCTGCCCCTGACGCGCAATACGGTAAAACGCCGCCAACGCACCAGTATCCGCGAAGCGCTGTGCGGAAAGGCGACCATTCAATGCCGGGCTCTTGCCGATCACCATGAAGCGCGACTGCGGCCAGACGCAGGTGCAGCCGCTAGAATCATGCAAAACCTCGAAAGGCTTGCCATCCAGGCTCAGCAGATGCTCGCGCTCGCCATGCTGTGCGTCATAACGGTGGAATACGCGCATGCTGCGCGCCTCGCCGCCGCGCATGTGCAGCAGCAGTCCTTCGTAATTGGTGGTTTGCATGGCATTGGCCATGCGCTTGAGCAAGTGCTCGGCCTGCACATCGGCCTGTTCAGGTTCGCCCGCAGCAAGCGCGGATGGAGCTTCCTCAGCGCGGAGGGCGCTTGCCCCCAAGGCGCACGCCAAGAACAGGGCGATAACAGGCGGGCTTACATTGATCAGGCTCTCACGCATCAGGGACGCTCGTAGGAAGCCAGGCGCACATTGGACGACAGCGTGCGCATCGGGCCGCCGTCAGCATGCGTCAGGTGTTGCAAAAGGTAGGGATCGGGCATGGCATCCGCCTCAGCCTCCAGTTCAGCCAGACCGGCGCTGCCAGCAGGCGCAGAAACCGCCAGAGCCGGTATCGGCGCACTCTGTACGACAGCCTGCCTGCCCTGCGCCATGTTCGAACCGTTCTGCGCGCTCAAGGCGGTTGCGTCGCGGTCAACGAAAGCGCTGGGCTGCATGACCAGCATGACCACGGCCACACCGGCGGCCAGCGCCATGGACAAGGCCGGTGCGCGCCAACCGAGCAGCAGGCCGCCCAAGCCTTCGACAGCACCTCCAGGACGCCAGGCCGACTTGGGAGCCGATGGACGCGCTTCGGGCAGATCCCGCGCCGTTTCGCTGGCGATCTGCTGCATGACCGCGCCAACGACATCACGAGTCTCGCGCCTGGCGCCAGACATCAACAGAGGAGAGTCTTCTCCGGCACGCAGCATTTCGCCCAACATGGCGTAACGCTCCAGCTTGCGCGCCGCCACATGCTGCGCACCACGATCCCGGGTTTGTTCTCTCAGCCTGTGCATCTCATCACGGCTGAGGTCGCCATCGAGCAGAGCCGAAAGCAGCTCTTCATCCAGCACATTGGTTTTGTCGTTCATGGGGATCCCCCTAAAAATTCAGTTTCCATGCCCGGCATCCGAACTTCGAGTTCATCCGGGGCACTCTCTAAGCCATGTAATTCTGCAAATGCCTGTCCAATGCTTCACGCGCGCGGAAAATGCGTGAGCGCACCGTTCCTATCGGGCAATCCATCACCTCAGCGATTTCCTCATAACTCAGACCCTCGAACTCGCGCAAGGTGATGGCCGAGCGCAAGTCCTCGGGCAATTCGCTAAGCGCCCTTTTCAGCAACTGATGCAACTCGGCGCCGTTCATCACGCTTTCCGGGGTGTCGCTGGTCACCAGCCCCGGCGCATCGGCGTATTGATCGCTTTCATCGGCATCCAGATCAACCCTGTGCGTTTGTTGATGAGCAGTGGACAGAAAATTCTTCGCCGTGTTCACCGCAATGCGATACAGCCAGGTGTAAAACTGCGAGTCGCCGCGAAATCCCGGCAACGCCTTCCATGCCTTGATAAAGGTTTCCTGGGTGAGATCCAGCGCCTCATCCATATCGCGCACATACCGCATAATCAGTTTGCTGACCTTGTGCTGGTACTTGCGCAGCAACAGTTCAAAGGCGAATGAATCGCCCGCTTTGGCAAGCTCGACCAGCTGTTGGTCGCTAGAATGCTCATCCGGCCTATTTTCGGATCTGGATGGCTTGTTTCGTCCCGGCGCGACGTCCGAGGGGCGGTGTAACATGGTGCTGTACGTCTCAAGTCGATACCCCAGGCTAAAACCTCGGCTGAAAGCCTCAGATTCCGCAGGGGGGCATAGGTTCCGTTGGCAACGTTTTTATTGTTGCCCGGATGATACAGCAGCGACTTTGCGTGCAAACTTTTCATTTATCAAGCTGGCAGATCAAAAATATGGGCGCTTCTATAAATTCGATCAGGTCGATGGATGCAAGGCAAAAAGCAGCGAAAAAGCGCAACATAAACGAGCTATGCGAGCATTTTGAGCTGCTTTTTGATGCCGCAGACGCGGCTTCAGCGGATTTATAGAGGTGTCCATAAACATAACTATGCAAAACCATCGCCCACCTTTCGATGTCCTGATCCTCGGCAGCGGCGCCGCTGGCCTGAGTTGCGCCCTGCATCTGCCCGCTGGCCTGCGGGTGGCCATCCTCTCCAAAAACGCCATGGACGAAGGCAGCACCCAATGGGCGCAAGGCGGGATCGCGGCGGTGACGGACGCGGGCGACAGCTTCGAGAGCCATATCCAGGACACCCTGGACGCGGGAGCCGGCCTGCCCGACCCCGTGGTGGTTGAGCGTATCGCGCGTGAAGCGCCGCAGCTCATGGACTGGCTGCAGCGCTTGGGAATGCCCTTCACCCGCGAAAAAGGCAGGCTGCATCTCACCCGCGAGGGCGGGCATAGCCATCGTCGTGTGGCTCACGCGCATGACGCCACGGGCGCTGCGCTGGAAACCACCCTGTTGCAGGCGGCGCGCACGCGCAAAACCCTCACCCTGCTCGACAACCATACCGCCATCGACCTGATCACCCGTCAGCGCCTTGGCCTGAGCCTGGCGGGCGAAGATAACGGCTGCGTCGGCGTCTATGCCCTCAATCGCAGCAGCGGGCATATCGAAACCCTGCGCGCGCATTGCGTGGTGCTAGCCACCGGCGGAGCGAGCAAGGTCTATCTGTACACCACCAATCCGGACGGTTCCACGGGCGACGGCATCGCCATGGCTTGGCGCGCGGGCTGCCGCGTGGCCAATCTGGAGTTCATGCAATTTCACCCCACAGCGTTGTATGAACCGCGCGCCAAGACCTTTCTGATCTCCGAGGCCGTGCGCGGCGAAGGCGGGCGGCTGGTGCTGCCGGATGGCACGCCCTTTATGCAACGCTACGACGCGCGCGGCGAGCTTGCGCCGCGTGACATTGTGGCGCGCGCCATCGACCATGAAATGAAGCGCCTGGGTCTGGACTGCGTGTATCTCGACATCAGCCACAAGCCGCCGGAGTTCGTGCGTGAACACTTCCCCACCATTTACGCCCGCTGTCTGGACTTCGGCTATGACATTACGCGCCAGCCGATCCCGGTCGTGCCTGCCGCGCACTACACCTGCGGCGGGGTAATGGTGGATGAGCACGGGCGCACCGACATCGACAATCTGTACGCCGTGGGCGAAGTCAGCCATACCGGCTTGCACGGCGCCAATCGCCTGGCCAGCAATTCCCTGCTCGAATGCCTGGTGTATGGCCGCGCCGCTGCGCTGGACATCGCCAGACGCCGCCGCGACCCCAGGCTGCGCACTGTCATGGAGATGGAAATTCCCCCATGGGACGAAAGCCAGGTGACGGATTCCGACGAAGAAGTGGTGGTCAGCCACAACTGGCATGAACTGCGCCAGACCATGTGGGACTACGTGGGCATCGTGCGCACCAGCAAACGCCTGAGTCGCGCCATGAACCGCATCGAATTGCTCAAGCGCGAAATCGACGAGTACTACGGCCACTTCCGCGTCACGCACAACCTGATCGAGCTGCGCAACCTGGTCACCGTGGCCGAGCTGATCGTTCGCTCCGCCATGGCGCGCAAGGAAAGCCGAGGGCTGCACTTCATCCTCGACTATCCCGATCTGCTCGAAGGCCTGCCGAAAAGCACGATCCTCGTTCCGCAATCGCAGAAGTCCGATTGATGCAGTCCTAGTCAGCCTTCTGGGCGAGTTTCGCCTTGGTCAGGCGCGTCGGCGGCATGGAAAACGGATCTTCCGGCCAGGGATGCTTGGGATAACGTCCGCGCATGTCCTTGCGCACATCCTGGTAGGCGCCGCGCCAGAAACTGGCCAGATCCTGCGTGACCGCCAGCGGCTTTTGCGCGGGAGAAAGCAGGTGGATCAGCAGCGGCACGCGCCCATCGACAATGCACGGCGTTTGCGTCAGGCCAAACAGCTCTTGCAGCTTGACCGCCAGAATCGGCTCACCCGCCCCCGCCAATAGCGGCGCATAATCCAGGGCGACGCGCGAACCGCTTGGAACCTCGATATGCGTGGGAGCCAGGCGCTCCAGGGTCGATGCTTGCGACCATACCAACATGCCGCGCAAGGCCGCATCCAGATCGACGCGCTCCAGGTGCGCCAGACGGCTCATGCCCTGCAAGGCGGGAGCCAGCCAGCTCTCCAGCGTGGCGAGCAAGGCATCCTCCGCAACATCCGGCCAGCTCTCGCCCTGAACATGGCGCAACAAGGCCACCCTGCCCCGCCACTGCACATGCCGTTCCTGCCAGGACAGCGCGTCCCAACCCGCCAGGCGTATCCCCTGCAGCAGGGCTTTCTGCACTGCACCGCTTTCCGGCTGGGCAAGCGCTTTCTCCTCCAGCACCAGCGCTCCCAGACGGCGCTGTCTGCTGGCCTCGACCGCAGCGCTGCGCACATCCCATTCCACCCGCTCCTCGGCGACGATTTGTCGTGCAAAATGGCGTTCCACCGCCTGCTGCGCAATCGGCGCCGCCAGAAAAACGCGCGCATTGCCCGCCTGCGCCTCATGCAGCGCGACATGGGCGATCGCCAGCCATGCCTTATTGGACAAGGCATCGAGTCGATCCAGCTGCGCGGCGCGTCCGCCCGCCATGACAAAGCGCCCCTCCCCGCTGGCCTTGGCCAGGCGCTCCGGATAGGCCAGGGCGACCAGCACCCCCACAGCCTCGTCCTCATCCAGCCCCGCATTGAACGCCGACTTGGGCAGACGACGGCGCAAATCCTCGGCCACGCGCCGCGCCTGGGCAAGCGCCGCTTCATCTACCGCCAGATCGGCACGCATGCCCGCCAGGGCGGCGCGCCCACGACGCAGCACCTCAAGGCGCAAAGCCAGCTCAGTATGGAAACGCACCTCCGCTCCGCGCAAAAGCTCGCGCTCGGACAACAGCGCCGCCACCTCGCAAGCCAAATCGGCGCAACCCAAGGCCACCCCCTGCAACAAGACATGCGCCAGACGCGGATGCAGCGGCATGGCGGCCAGTTCGCGTCCATAGGAGGTAATGCGTCCCGAGCCATCCACAGCGCCCAAGGCCTGCAAGAGCTGTCCGGCCTGAGCCAGCGCAGCGGATTGCGGAGCATCCAGCCAAAACAGCTCATCGGCCTGCGCGCCCCACAGCGCCAACTCCAGAGCCAGGGGCAACATATCCGCGCGACGGATCTCGGCCTCAGCCTGCGGCGGCAAGGCCAGGTGTTCGCTTTCGCTCCACAGGCGGTAGCACAGCCCGGAGGCCAAACGCCCCGCCCGGCCACGGCGTTGCTCTGCGTTCGCATGGCTGATTTTCTGCGTCACCAGGCGCGTCATGCCGCTTGCAGGATCAAACTGCGCCACACGCACCAGCCCGGCATCCACCACCGCCTGCACGCCCTCGATGGTCAAACTGGTTTCGGCGATATTGGTCGCCAGAATGATCCGTCGTTGATCATCCCGGCGCGTCAAGGCCGCGTGCTGCGCCTTGACGTCCATCTCGCCATGCAGGGGCAAGACCTGTACCGCGCTTAAGGAGCAGGCGGCCAACGCATCATGGGTTCGTTGAATTTCGCGCTTGCCCGGCAAAAAGACCAACACATCGGCTGAGCTTTCTTCCAGCGCCCGCCGCACTAGGGCGACGACCTGCGTCTCCAGCGCCGCATGACGCGCGGGCGGACAATAGCGCACCTCGACCGGAAACATGCGACCTTCGCTTTGCACCAGGGCGGCGTCCAGACGCTGCGCAAGCAGCTCGCCTTGCAGCGTGGCCGACATGATCAGCACGCGCAGCTCATCACGCAGGGTTTGTTGCGCCTGCAAGCACAGCGCCAAGCCAAGGTCGGCCTGCAGACTGCGCTCGTGAAACTCGTCAAAAATGACTGCCCCCACGCCTTCCAGCGCCGGGTCATCCTGCAACATGCGCGTAAGCACGCCCTCGGTGACCACCAGAATGCGCGTGCCGGACGAAAGTCGCCGCTCCATGCGCATCTGGTAGCCCACGGTCGCCCCCACCGACTCGCCCAGCAGAGCGGCCATGCGCTCCGCCGTGGCGCGCGCCGCCACCCGGCGCGGCTCCAGCATGAGAATCCTTGACGCGCCCAGCCATGCCTGCCCCAGCAAGGCCAGCGGAACCAGGGAGCTTTTGCCCGCCCCCGGCGCGGCCTCCAACACCAGGCGCGTATTTTGCGCAAGCTGGGTCAGAACCTTGGGCAAAACCTCAACGATGGGCAGATCGAGCGCACTGAAATCAAATGTGGACATCAAAAAATTCTAAGGTCAAAAATCGCTGTCATTTTTCTCACACAGAACGTGGATGAAGTTGTGGATAATCTCGTGGAAATCATGGCAAACCCGCATTGCCCCTAGGCTTGCGCAGGCATGGTCATTTTTTGACCACCCGCTTATTCAACAATTAAAATCAACAACTTAAAGAAGCAAGTCCTTGGTTTCTCCGGAAGATTGGGGGCTGTCAAGATCTTGACAACGCTTGTGGACATATTTTTTCGAAATCGCCGCAGACTCATCCACATTTTCTGTGGAAAAACCTGTGCGGGAGCGAAGAATGGGTTGCTAAGTTCCTCACGACACATGCTTTTTCACAAAGTCGTCACAATGGCAGCGACTGTGCCAAAACCCGTCAAAGAAGGGTTTTAGGCGCCAGCAGCTCGATTTGATAACCATCCGGATCCTCAACGAAGGCGATGATCGTCGCCCCTGCGTTCATCGGTCCGGCCTCGCGGATGATCTTGCCGCCGCAAGCGCGAATCTCCTCCACCGCCTTGTGCACGTCATCGACCTCCAGGGCGAGGTGTCCATAGGCCGTACCCAGCTCGTAATGCTGAATGCCCCAGTTGTAGGTCAATTCCAGCGCGCAGGCTTCGGACTCATCCTGATAGCCCAGGAACGCCAAGGTGAATTCGCCTTGCGGGTAGTCCTTGCGCCGCAAAAGGCGCATCCCCAAAACCTCGGTATAAAAGGCAATCGACTTTTCCAGATCGCCTACACGCAGCATGGTGTGCAAAATTCGCATGGTGTTTCTCCAAAAATAAAGCCCGCATACTGCGGGCATAGGATGACATTAAATCAAGCGAGGCTAAGGTTTAGCCACGCCCCGCCGCAATGCGCATTCTAAGGGCATTGAGCTTGATAAAGCCTTCCGCGTCTTTCTGGTTGTACGCGCCCTGATCGTCTTCAAAGGTGGCGATCGAGGCGCTGAACAGGCTGTCCCGCTCAGAACGACGACCGGAAACGATCACATTGCCCTTGTACAGCTTGAGGCGCACCTCGCCGTTCACGCGCTCCTGGCTGGCGTCGATCATGGTCTGCATCATGCGGCGCTCCGGGCTCCACCAGTAGCCGTTGTAGATCAGGCTGGCATAGCGCGGCATCAGCTCGTCCTTCAGATGCGCCACTTCACGATCCAGGGTGATGGACTCGATGGCACGGTGGGCGCGCAGCATGATCGTGCCGCCGGGGGTTTCGTAGCAGCCGCGCGACTTCATGCCGACGTAGCGGTTTTCCACCAGATCGAGGCGACCGATGCCGTGCTTGCCGCCCAGCTGATTCAGCTTGAGCAACAGTTGAGCCGGAGTCAGGCGCTCGCCATTGATCGACACCGGGTCGCCTTTTTCATAGCCGATCACGATCTCTTCGGCGGTGTCCGGCGCGCTCTCCGGCGACACGCTCCAGCGCCACATGTCTTCTTCCGCGCCCCACCACGGGTCTTCCAGGCCGCCGCCCTCGTAGGAGATGTGCAGCAGGTTGGCGTCCATGGAATACGGCGACTTCTTCTTGTTCTTGGCGAAATCGACCGGAATGCCGTGGGTTTCGGCATAGCTCATCAGTTTTTCACGCGAGTTCAGATCCCACTCGCGCCACGGGGCGATGACCTTCATGCCCGGCTTGAGCGCATAGGCGCCCAGCTCGAAGCGCACCTGGTCGTTGCCCTTGCCGGTCGCGCCGTGGGAGATGGCGTCCGCGCCGGTTTCATTGGCGATTTCCACCAGACGCTTGGCGATCAGCGGGCGGGCGATGGAGGTGCCGAGCAGGTACTCGCCTTCGTACACGGTATTGGCGCGGAACATGGGGAAGACGAAATCGCGCACGAACTCCTCGCGCACGTCCTCGATGAAAATGTCCTTCACGCCCATGGCCTGCGCCTTGGCGCGCGCGGGCTCAACCTCTTCGCCCTGGCCAAGATCGGCGGTGAAGGTCACCACCTCGCATTGATACTGCTCTTGCAGCCACTTGAGGATGACGGACGTGTCCAGCCCGCCGGAATAGGCCAGAACCACTTTTTTGATCGCGGACATTGTTACTCCAGAAAAACGACAAAAGTTGCGGAATTATGACACAGGGCGTGACTGCAAGGCTTCCCCTGCAAAGACGATCCCCGCCCAGCCATGCCGCATGAACAGGCGGATGTTCGGGTGCCCCGCGCCGGCGGGATCCTCCAGCACGGCCTGGTAGTGCTCGCCGAAGCAGGCCAGGGTCTGTTCGACGCTCAAGCCGTTGAGCTTGCCGAAGGCGAAGACCTTGCAGGAGCCTTCGTTCGTCCCCGCCGGGCTGTCGAGGCGATCCTCGCCCACGCCATTGCTGAAGGCGGTCGGCGTGTAGTCGTACAGTTCGGCGATCAGGGCGATCACCTCGGCGAAGGGCACGACGCCCGCCTGCTGGCGAGCGATCAGCTGCGAAACGCGCGCATCCATGCTCTCAGCCCCGGCGCTTGAGTTGTTCAAGATCGCGCACCGCGCCACGCGCGGCCGAGGTCGTCATGGCGGCGTAGGCGCGCAAGGCGAGGCTGACTTCGCGTTCGCGCGCGGCCGGGTGCCAGGCATGAATGCCCTTGGCTTCCATGATCTCGCGGCGGCGCTTGAACTCCTCCTCGCTCAGCTCGATGCCGATGGCGCGGTTGGGGATGTCGATCATGACGCGATCACCCTCCTCCACCAGGCCGATCGGGCCGCCTTCCGCCGCTTCCGGCGAGACGTGGCCGATGGACAGGCCGGAGGTGCCGCCGGAAAAGCGACCGTCGGTGATCAGCGCGCAAGCCTTGCCCAGGCCCTTGGACTTCAGGTAGCTGGTCGGATACAGCATTTCCTGCATGCCCGGCCCGCCCTTCGGGCCTTCGTAGCGGATGATGACCACGTCGCCTGCGTTGATCTTGTCACCCAGGATGGCCTCGACCGCCGCGTCCTGACTCTCGAAGATACGTGCCGGGCCGGAGAACTTGAGGATCTCGGCATCCACGCCCGCCGTCTTCACGATGCAGCCGTCCGGCGCGATATTGCCGTAAAGCACGGCCAGACCGCCGTCCTGGCTGTAGGCATGCTCAAGGTCACGGATACAGCCGTTGGCGCGGTCGAGGTCGAGATCCGGCCAGCGCGTGTCCTGGCTGAAGGCGGTCTGGGTCGGAATGCCCGCCGGCCCGGCAAGGAAACGGGTCTTGGCGATGTCGTTCACGGAGTCACGCGCGATGTCCCAATGCTCCAACGCCTCGCCCATGGTGGTCGCATGCACGGTGTGGCAGCCCGTGTGAATCAGCCCGGCGCGATCCAGTTCGCCGAGAATGCCGAACACGCCGCCCGCGCGGTGCACGTCTTCCATGTGGTAGAGCTGGGTGGACGGCGCGACCTTGCTCAGGTGCGGCACCTTGCGACTGATGCGGTCGATGTCTGCCATGGTGAATTCCACCTTGGCTTCGTGCGCCGCAGCCAGCAGGTGCAGTACCGTGTTGCTGGAGCCGCCCATGGCGATATCCAGCGCCACCGCGTTCTCGAACGCTTCAAAGGTCGCAATCGAACGCGGCAATACACGCTCGTCATCCTGCTCGTAATAACGACGTGCAATCTCGACAATGCTGCGCCCGGCTTCGAGGAACAGCTCCTTGCGATCGGCGTGGGTGGCGAGCAGCGAGCCGTTGCCCGGCAGGCTGAGACCCAGGGCCTCGGTCAAGCAGTTCATCGAGTTGGCAGTGAACATGCCGGAGCAGGAGCCGCAGGTCGGGCAGGCGGAGCGCTCGATCTGCTCGACGTCGGCATCGCAGGTGTTCGGGTTGGCGGCCTCGATCATCGCATCCACCAAGTCGAGCTTGATCACCTTGCCCGCGAGGCGTGTCTTGCCGGCCTCCATCGGGCCGCCGGAGACGAAGATCACCGGGATGTTCAGGCGCAGGGCGGCCATCAGCATGCCCGGGGTGATCTTGTCGCAGTTGGAGATGCACACCAGCGCGTCGGCGCAATGCGCGTTGACCATGTACTCGACCGAGTCGGCGATCAAATCGCGGCTCGGCAGGGAGTAGAGCATGCCGCCGTGGCCCATGGCGATGCCGTCGTCAACGGCAATCGTGTTGAACTCCTTGGCCACGCCGCCCGCCTTCTCGATCTCGCGCGCCACCAGCTGGCCCATGTCCTTGAGGTGGACGTGTCCCGGCACGAACTGGGTGAAGGAGTTGGCGATAGCGATGATCGGCTTGTCGAAATCGCCATCCTTCATGCCTGTGGCGCGCCACAGGGCGCGAGCGCCGGCCATGTTGCGGCCGTGGGTGGTGGTGCGGGAGCGGTAGGTGGGCATGGCAGTACTCGGTTTGTGTTAAACAACGACGGTTGAATCTAAAGAAAAGCCGTAAAAATACCAAAGGGCGCTGCCATACATTCTCTATGGGAGCGCCCTGAGCTTTTCAGCCGCCAGAGGCGGTCATCCCTGATTTGATGCCGCCAAGGGTAAGATCATGCGGACTAAGCAGGCGACGCAGGGTCGGTTCATCCAAGTCGGTATTTTCCAGGGCGACTTCGAGAAGGGTGCGACCTTCGGCATAAGCCTGCTTGGCCAGCGCAGCTCCTGTTTCATAACCAAGAACAGGGTTCAGAGCGGTCACGAGTATGGGATTGCGATGCAATGCAGCATCCAGAACCGTCTGGTTCGCTTTCATGCCATCAATGGCAAGATCGGCCAGCGCACGGCAAGCGTTCGCCAGCAAGGCGATCGAATCAAGCAGGGAGTCAGCAATCAAAGGCAACATGACGTTCAACTGGAAATTACTGGATTGACCTGCCAACGCAATGCTGGCGTCATGTCCCATGACGCGTGCGCAAACCATGGCTACCGCTTCTGGCGCCACCGGATTCACCTTGCCCGGCATAATGGAACTGCCAGGCTGCAACGCAGGAAGGGTAATTTCGCCCAATCCCGCCAAGGGACCGGAATTCATCCAGCGCAAATCATTACTGATTTTCATGAGCGTCACAGCGAGGGTACGCAAATGACCGCTCATCTCAACCGAGGTATCCTGGCTGGCCAAACCGACAAAAAGATTATCCATCGGACTAAATGCAATACCAGTCAGTTCGCTCAGCTTAGTACATACCAGAGCAGAAAAATTATCCGGGGCATTGATCCCCGTACCCACCGCCGTTCCCCCCTGCGCCAGGCGCTGCAAACGCAGCAAACCAGTCTTGATTCTCTGCTCGCTATCCAGCAACTGGGCTGACCAGGCAGACAACTCCTGACCAAGTGTGATCGGCATGGCATCCATTAAATGCGTCCGCCCGGTTTTTACGATAGCGCCCCATTCCTGAGCGCGGCGATCAATAACGCAACGTAAATGGCTGATGGCAGGCAAAAGACGTTCGGCAATTTCAAGCGATGCGCTTACATGAATCGCTGAGGGAATGACATCGTTGGAGCTTTGTCCCATATTGACATGGTCATTGGGATGAATATCCGCACCCTCGGCGTTGGCCAAACGAGCGATAACCTCGTTTGCGTTCATATTGCTTGAGGTGCCGGATCCCGTCTGGAATACGTCCACAGGAAAATGCTGATCAAAATCCCCACGGGAAACCCTAAGAGCACAATCAACAATCAAATCAGCGCGGGTTCGATCAAGCAGACCCAGCTCATGATTCGCTTGAGCGCATGCAGCCTTAATCAAACCCAGCGCGCGTATGAAACCACGCGGCATGGGGCGACCACTGATGCGGAAGTTAGCAATCGCACGCTGGGTTTGCGCACCCCATAACGCATGGTTTGGAACCTGAACCTCTCCCATGCTATCGCGTTCAACGCGATATTCTGTCTCAATGTCCAAAGTCATCACTCAACGTACGATTCCACGCTGACTCGCGCGTATAAAATCGATGAACAAACGAACCTCAGGACAGGTCGCCGCCATTTCGTCGGCCTCGTCCCAATTTTCCTTGGTAGGACGATTTCTAACCAACAGCTTGAATACGCGGTGGAGTTCACGAATCGATTCTTCAGGAAAATTACGTCGCTTCAAGCCGTGTTTATTAATGCCAATCGGGCGCGCGCGCGCGCCGTCAACCATGACATAGGGCGGAATATCCTGAGTAATTTTGGTGAAACCACCAGCAAAACTATGGGCGCCGATACGACAGAACTGGTGAACAACTGAGAAACCGCTTAGTATCGCCCAATCCTCGACGATGGTATGCCCCGCCAGAGAGGCCGCGTTGGCCATAATGACATGACTTCCAATCTGGCAGTCATGCGCAATATGCACGGTCGCCATAAAAAGATTGTCATCCCCAATGCTGGTGACCCCATCCCCCTGCGCCGTGCCGCGATGAATCGTGCAGTTTTCACGAATGGTATTACGGTCGCCTATTTCCAGGCGCGTTTCTTCACCCGCATATTTTAAATCCTGAGGGCACTCACCTACGGAAGCGAACTGGAAAATCTTGTTCTCACGACCAATACGTGTCGAGCCGTTGATGACCACATGCGAGCCGACCCAAGTGTCATCACCAATTTCAACATCAGCGCCGATAACAGAAAATGGGCCGATGGTCACGCCATGTCCCAATTTTGCTCCAGGGTGAACGACTGCACGAGAATCGATCATGTGGTTACGTCCTTGGCGATACACTTAATGGTTGCGGTTGCAGCAAGTTCATCGCCTACCCGCGCTTCGCAATCAAAAATACCCAGATTACGCACCAATCGCTTTTGCTTGACATGCAGGGTGAGCTGATCGCCAGGCTCGACCATGCGCCTGAAAGTGACATCATCCAGACCCACGAGCATATATAAGGTATTGTCATTCGGCTTGTCACCAAGGCTTGCAAAGGCGAGTATGCCAGTTGCCTGCGCCAATGCCTCGGTAATGAGCACACCCGGCATGACCGGACGAACGGGGAAGTGACCCTGAAAATAGTTTTCGTTGTAGGTCACGTTTTTCAGCGCGATCAAGTATTCGTTAGGCTCCCAATCAAGCACACGATCAACGAGGAGGAAGGGATAACGATGAGGCAAATGGCGCATCACGTCTTGAATATTGATAGTACGACTCACTCATTCATCCTCTGATACTTTTTCCAAACCAAGACAACGTTCAACCCTCTGCAATCGACGCGCCAATAAATCAAGCGACTTGAAACGTGCCGCATTCCGACGCCAACGCTTATTGCTGTCCAAAGGAGTACCCGCCGAATACACTCCAGGCTGAGTGATAGAACGGGTGACCATCGACATCCCCGTGACATGCACGCCATCGGCCAACTCAAGGTGCCCGGCTAAACCGACACCCCCGGCCAGCAGACAACGCTCGCCCACCACTGAACTGCCTGCCAAGCCCGCACATCCGGCAATAGCCGAATGTGCGCCTATCTTTACGTTGTGAGCGATCTGCACCAGGTTGTCTATCTTGACGCCAGTCCCGATATAAGTGTCGGACAGTGTTCCACGATCCACAGTCGTGTTCGCCCCAATATCAACGTCATCATCAATAATCACCCGCCCCAAATGCGGCACACGTATCCAGAGCCCCGCGTTTTGAACCAGACCGAACCCCTCTGAACCGATCACCGCCCCGGGTAGAACCCGGCAACGAGCGCCGATGATCACGTCATGCATGACCGTTACACGGGGATGCAGCTCTGAATCATCATTGATCTGCACATTGCTTCCGACATAGCAATGCGCGCCGATCCTTACATTTCGGCCGATGAATACACCCTCTTCGATCACCGAAAACGAACCGATCCACGCGCTGGAATCAATGCAGGCATCGGGACTAACCACCGCAGTCGGGTGTATTCCGCTTCGAACCGGCCTTGGATGCAATATCTCAGCGGCTTTAGCAAAATAAAGCTGGGGCTGAGCGGCGATCAGAAAATTCTTACATAACAAATGAACATCCGAAGAAAGGTGTTTTTCCGAAACAATCAAAACACCACACTTGGAATCCATCGCCGCAGGCAAGTAAGACGAATCCTGGATAAAACACAACGAGGAAGCTGAGGCGACATCAAGCGCCGCAACGCCCGTAACCACAAAAGAAGCATCCCCTGAAAAGGGGATGCCGAGCTTTGAAGATAATTCACCAAGTTTCACAAAGCACCCAAGCAACCTGAAATTTAATTGGCTGATTGCAAGCGTTCAAGCACTCGATTGGTGATATCGACGTTAGAACCGGCAAAAACCACCCCATCGCTGAGGATCAGGTCGTACTCCTCACTCTTGGCCATTTCATTGATGACCTTGAATACCGTTCTCTGGAGTTTTGCCAGTTCTTCGTTTTTACGAAGATTCAAATCATCACGAAATTCAACCTGCTGACGCTGAAGCTCACGCATGCGGCGATTCAAATCGCGCTCCTGACGTGAGCGCTCGGCATCGCTCATCGTGGCGCCGTCCTTAGCCAGCTTTTGCTCGATCGCCTGCGCAGCTTTTTGATTTTCAACCAAGTCGCGCTCGCGCGAAGAGAACTCCTTCTCCAGTTGTACACGCGCCGCCTCAGCCTGAGGGGCTTTATCAAGCAGCATGGCTGAATTGACAAAACCGATTTTAAGCTCCTTTGCCAGCGCAGAGCCGGACGCCAACCCCGAAAGCGCCATAACAAGAACAGCTGAAATAAATGTTGAGCGCTTATACACGTGAAACCTCCAATGAATCAAAAACCAGAACCAACGGAAAACTGAAATGCCTGCAACTGATCGCCCGGTTGATCGTTAAACGGCACAGCATAGCTTAGAATCAACGGACCGATCGGCGAAATCCAGTTCAGAGACACCCCAGCCGACATTCGTAACGCATTTCCATCAAAAGTGCTCGCGTCGTAATACACGTTACCAATGTCATAAAACAAACTGAAACGTACATTTTTTTCCATCTCCGCCCCTAGGAATGGCACGGGAGCGGAAAGTTCAAGGCCTCCGACCACTTTGAACGCCCCCCCCATCGGATCGCCGTTGCTGTCAATGGTGTCTGAACCCGAGCTTAAGCTGAAGTCTTCATAACCACGCACGGAACGCACGCCGCCTGCATAGTAATTGCGGAATGGCGGCAGCGGCGTTTCAACGGTCTCACCCTGGCTATTGACATAGCTGTAACTCTTGCCATAGCTATCGCCGTAGCCCACCAAACCGTGACCCTTGAGCACGTAGTTTTTATACAAGCTGAAATATTGAGCATAATCAGCATTCAACTTATAAAACTCTAAACCGCTTCCGGGAAGCGTGATGTCGGCATAAACCCCCGAAAAAATACCTGAATTTGGAAATACGACCCGATCACGCGTATCGAAGGAAAGCCCTGGAACCAAGGAATAAAACCCATAACCCTCGTTTTTAACCCAATCAGGCGAGTCGTCCGTCCTCTTCAAGTCCGCATTGGAAACGCCAAAACCGAGTTTGGCGCTCAGCGACTCAGACATGGGCATAGAAAAACGAAGATCCGCGCCGTAGGAGTCGATAACATACCGGCTAATGACCGTCGAATTAAGCTCGTCGGTATCCGTTTTCGTGTAGAAAAGATTGATGCCTGCGCTCACCCCGTCGACAGTCCAATATGGATCAAGATAAGACAGACTGTAAGAGCTATATGATGCACTCCGATCCAGCTTGATCGAGGCTGTATTCCCTGTTCCAAGGAAGTTGGATTGAGCCACATTGAGGTTGAACAGCATGCCAGCTGACTGCGAATAGCCCACGCCGACACTGAATTGCCCCGACATTTGTTCGGTCACCCCGACGTTGACGTCGACGACATCCGACTTTCCAGGCACGGGTTTGGTTTCAACGCTTGCACTTTCTACATAAGGCAAGCGCTGTAACCGGGTCTTGGATCGATCCAGCTTTTCCCCCGAATACCACGAAGCCTCCATTTGGCGTAATTCACGGCGGAAAACCTCCTCATCGGTAAGATAGTTTCCTCGAATACTGATATTGCGGACATAAACCCGCTTGCCCGGGTCAACATACAACGTCAGCTTAACCGTCTTATTGACTTCATCCAGTTGCGGAACGGGGTTGATATTGGCAAACGCATAACCTTCGTTGCCGACACGCTTTACCATGGCATCGGTCGATTCAGTCAACTCCTTGCGCGAGAACGGCTGACCGTCCTTGACGACTACCAGCTTGCGCAATTCAGCTTCATCAACAACCGTGTTTCCCGCAAAATCCAGGCCGGAAACCTTATATTGATCACCCTCTTTGACGCCGATGGTAATGTAGATATCCTTGCGATCGGGGGACATGGATACTTCGGTCGACTCAATGGCAAATTTCACATAACCGCGATCAAGATAAAACGAGCGCAGCTTTTCCAGGTCAGCCGCCAGTTTTTGACGCGAATACTGATCCTTGCTTGAATAGAATTCCCACCAACTTTTTGGCCCGAGAGCAAACTGGCTTGCAAGGGTTTGTTCCGAGAAAACCTGATTACCGACAAATGAAATGCTGCGAATCTTGGACTCCGTGCCCTCAAGAATCTCAATATCCAGCGCCACCCGATTTCCCGGCAGCTCGGTTTGCTTGACATCAACCTTCATGCCATACAAGCCCATGCTGAAATACAGGCGCTGCAATTCCTGCTCCATCTGCTCAAGCACGGCACGATTGAGGATGCGCCCCTTGACCAGACCTGCGGATTTCAAGGCCTTTTCCAGATCAGCCTTTTCCACCTTGTCATTGCCGGAGAACTTGAGTTCACCGATCGTCGGCAATTCGCTCAGCTTCACGACCAGCACATCACCACGTTGATCGACCTCAACCTGACGGAAAAATCCGGTCTTGTAGAGGTCGCGCACGACTCGCGTGCTATCGCCCTCACTGAATTCATCACCCACGCGATAAGGCAGGTAAGTGAACACCGTGCCCGAATCGATATTCTGCAAACCTTGCAGCTCGATATCGCTGAGCTTGACTGACGCAGCCGCCTGAACCTGAGAACCTAAACTCAGCGCCACCCCGAGAGCCAATACAATCTGTGCAAGCCTATTCATTAATGCAAAACATCCCGTTGAGTTTATTGCTCACAATCCAAAATCAGCCCAGGAAAACATTCTCAGGAAAACAATCGCGTCAGGTCATTGAACATGGCCAGCCCCATGAGCGCAAGCAGCAAGGACAGTCCGATCTTTTGTCCGACCAGCTGCGCCTGCTCCGACAAGGGTCGGCCACGCAGCGCTTCGATCAGATAGAACAAAAGGTGCCCCCCATCCAGAACAGGAACCGGCAACAGATTGAGTATTGCCAGACTCAGGCTCACCAGAGCCAAAAATCCCAGAAAGGTCGAAAGCCCCAGAACCAGCGTGTGACCTGCAATGTCGGCAATGCCGAGCGGCCCGCTGATGGACTCCAGACTCGCTTGACCGGCAAGCATTTTACCCATGACTTGCAGACTTAGCACAGTCATATCCCATGTTTTTATGTTGGCCGCAACAAATGCCGAAAAAGGATCCATGCGATCCACGCGCCACAGGCGCTCGCGGAGGCTTTGCGGAACATCCAGGGCGAAGCTGGCGCCGATATAGCCAAAGCTTGCACCGCCTTCGTTTTTCACTCCTGGCACGATCTCCAGACGCATATCCTGACTGTTGCGCAGTACTTGCAGGGTCAGACGCTGTCCTGGATGGTTGCGTATGGCTTGGAGCAAAGCCTCGCTGTCCGCAAGACCCGTGTTCGACCCAAAACCGGTAATGACATCGCCGGGTTGCAGCCCCGCCTGCTGCGCCGCGCCGCCGGGACTGACCTTTCTGACTTCCAAGGCGGCGGACTGCGGTCTCCACGGCAGCAAACCGAGCTGCGCCAGAGGATCTTGCCGACTGGCGAACAGGCTTTGTTGGGTCGCAGGCAAAGTCACTAAATAGGTTGACGGGGTAGTCGAGTTCAAGACATCCGCTTTCAGCTGCAGGCGAATCGGCTGATCGCTCGCCGCCGCTTGCATGATCGCCACGCGCAAGGCATCGAAGCCGTTGATTGACTGCGCATTGACGGCGACAACCTCGTCACCCGACTTGATTCCCGCGAGCTGCGCTGGCGTTGCTTCTGGCGGAGATCCAACGATAGGAGCCAGTGTCGGCACACCAACCATGAACATCGCGCTATAGGCCAGCACCGCAAAAATCAGATTGGCTAACGGCCCGGCCAATACGATCAGCGCACGCCGTCCCACAGACTGACGGTCAAAAGCGCGATGCGCTTCGGCGGGATCGACCTCCCCCTCGCGATGATCTAGCATTTTCACATAGCCACCTAGCGGGATGGCGGCAAGGGCGAACTCCGTCTCACCTCGCCGCCAGGCCAGGAGCTGCGGGCCAAAGCCGATGGAAAAGCGCAGCACCTTGACCCCAAGGCGGCGCGCCACCCAGAAATGCCCCCACTCATGCACCACGACCAGCACGCCTACGGCAAGCAAAAAGCCAACGACGCTGAACAGGAAATGACTCATGAACCCTGCTCCCGCGTCGCAGGCCAATCCTGCACCAGCTCCCGCGCCAAGGTTCGTGCTTGGGCATCTGCCGCAAACACCTGCTGCAAATTGTGCGCCTCACCCCAGGGGACGGCGTCCAGTACCGCTTCAATGAGTTGTGGAATTTGAACGAAGCCCAGCACTCCCTGCAAAAAGGCGTCCACCGCCACCTCATTCGCCGCATTCAACGCCGCCGGCGCCAGTCCGCCCTCGTCCAAGGCGGCATAAGCCAAGCGTAGGCATGGAAAACGCTGCATATCCGGTGCAACAAAGCGCAGATCGCCAAGCATGGTCAAGTCCAGCGCGCCCACGCCCGAAGTTACGCGCTCCGGCCAGGCCAGGGCATGGGCGATCGGCGTGCGCATGTCCGGCAAACCGAGTTGCGCCAGCACCGACCCATCGCTATAGGCCACCATGGAATGCACGATGCTCTGCGGATGCACCACCACCTTGATCCGCTGCAGGGGCATGGCGAACAGCCAGAAAGCCTCGATCACTTCCAGCCCTTTGTTCATCAGGCTGGCCGAATCCACGGAAATCTTCTTGCCCATCGACCAATTCGGATGCGCGCAAGCCTGCTCCGGAGTCACCTCCTGCAAGCGCTCCGCCGACCAGTCCAGAAACGGCCCGCCGGATGCAGTAAGAATCAGCGACTCAACCCCCGCATCACCCTTTGGCGCAGCCAGATGCGGCATGCACTGGAACAGGGCGTTATGCTCGCTATCCAGCGGAATCAGGCTGGCGCCATGTTCAGCCACTTCGTGCATGAACAAGGCGCCCGACATCACCAGCGCCTCCTTGTTGGCCAGCAGAATGCGCTTGCCTGCGCGCGCCGCCGCCAATGCAGAGGCCAGACCCGCCGCACCCACGATGGCCGCCACCACAATGCCGCTTGCCTGATCGGCGGCAATGGTGCACATGCCAGACTCGCCCGCGAGCACCTTAATCTCCAAGCCCTTTGAGGCAAGCGCACAGGCAAGTTCATGCGCCGCCTGCTCATCGGCCATGGCCACCAGGCGCGGCCTGAATTCATCACAGGCGGCCAGCATTGCAGCGACATCGCGCTGTGCGCCGAGCGACTCCACCCGCCAGCGCTCGGGATGGCGGCGCAACACGTCCAAGGTGCTGCGCCCGATCGAGCCGGTCGCCCCCAGAACACACACGCCAACCCGGAGCTGCGCTGTCATACCAGCCCCGCAACGCCCATGATCCACAGGCCGAAAACCATGATCGGCGCCGCAGCAAGCAGACTGTCCACACGGTCGAAGACGCCGCCATGCCCCGGCAACAAGGTGCCGCTGTCCTTGACCCCCGCCTCTCGCTTGAGCAGGCTTTCGTGCAGATCGCCGATCACCGAGAACAGAGTGACCGTCAGCACCAGCGCGAACCAGGGCCAAAGCGGCAACTGGGCGAACGGCTGAAAATTATGCGCCAACAGGGCGTACAGCGCGACGCCGACTAGAGCGCCAAACAAGCCCTCAACCGTTTTGCCGGGACTGATATGCGGCGCCAGCTTGACTCGGCCAAACATGCGTCCGGCGAAATAGGCGGCGCTATCCGCCACACCGACCACCAGCAGCGTTCCCAGCACCCACCATGCGCCATCGGGCAAGGAGTGCAAACGCTCCATGGCAAACCACGCTGACCAAAGCACCCAGGGCGCAAGCAGAAGCTTGAAGCTTGCATGATGGAAACTTGCGGGAACATGGGCATACAAAAAAACGCGCAGACTGAGCAATACCCAAAGCAGCACGCCCGCGCTCAACAGAGCCAGATGCCAGGTCTCGCCCAAGGGGGAGAAAATCAGCCCCAACCCGGCGATCACTACGCCAGCGACATAGGCCAGACGCAGGCTGCCGCGCCAGGCGGCCAACCCCGCCCACTCAAAAGCCACCAGGGCGACAACCAAGCCCATGAAAGCCTGAAAAGCCAAGGGCGGCAGCCAGAACAGGGTGAGCACCAGCAGTGAAGCCAGCGCCAAGGCAGTCAGAACCCGCTTTTTAAGCATGACCCAACCCTAGAAATCCCATCATGAGTCGCTCTCCACGCGCCCAAAGCGCCGATCGCGCTCAGCAAACCATGCCAGCGCGCGGTCGAGATCCTCCACGCGAAAATCCGGCCAAAGCGTCGGCGTGAAGTACAGCTCGGTGTAAGCCATTTGCCATAACAGAAAATTGCTGATGCGTTGTTCGCCGCCGCTGCGGATCAACAAATCCGGCTCGGGCGAATCGGCAAGCTCAAGACCCTCCGCCAAGGCGGATTCATTAACATCGTCCAGAGCCGCCTGCCCCGCCAAGACCATGGCCGCCAGCCTGCGCGCCGCCTGAGTCATATCCCAGCGCCCGCCGTAATTCACCGCCACATTCAGGGTCATGCGCCGGTTGTCGGCGGTGCGTAACTCCGCCTTGTGCATTTGCTGCTGCAAACCGCTGTCAAAACGGCTGCGGTCGCCGATGAAACGTAGACGCACACCCGCTTCGTGCAGCCTTTCGACCTCACGACGCAAGGAATGCGCAAACAGCAACATCAGCCCCTTGACCTCAGACTCGGGGCGAAACCAGTTTTCGCTGGAAAAGGCGAACACGGTCAGCACTTCGATCCGCCGCTTGACACAGGCGCGCACCAACTGACGCAAAGCGCTCGCCCCGCGACGATGACCAACCACCCTGGGCATGCCATGCTGCCTTGCCCAGCGTCCATTGCCATCCATGATGATGGCGATGTGTCGCGGAATCGCTGCGCTATTGGGAATTGTCAGAGAGACTGAAGCGTTCAAAGCCGTGCCGTAATGAATTGAATAACCATGCGCCCGACCCGAGCCGCCCGCAAATGCTGTACGCGGCTCAAACTTCCATCAATTCTTTTTCTTTGGCAGCCAGGATGACGTCCACATCCGCCACCGCCTTGTCCGTGAGCTTTTGAATCACGTCCTGCGCGCGACGCTCCTCGTCTTCGCTGATCAGCTTGTCCTTGAGCTGGTTTTTCAGCGCGCCGTTGACATCGCGGCGAATATTACGAATGGCGACCTTGGACGCCTCGGCTTCACCGCGTACCACCTTGACCAGATCGCGGCGACGGTCTTCGGTTAGGGCAGGCAAAGGCACGCGGATCACCATCCCCATGCTCATCGGGTTCAAGCCCAGATCCGAAGTCATGATCGCTTTTTCAATCTTGCTGACCATGTCCTTTTCCCAAGGCGACACGCTCAGATTGCGCGCATCTTCCGCCACAATCTTGGCCACCTGGGACAAAGGCACCTCCTGACCGTAATACTCGACCTTGACGTGATCAAGAATGGAAGGATGAGCGCGCCCGGTACGCACCTTGGCCAGTTCGCTCTTCAGCGCTTCCAGGCTTTTGCTCATGCGTGATTCGGCGTCTTTGCGTAATGCTTCGATCATTTTTTATATCTCCCGTGTCACCAAAGTTCCCACACGCTCGCCCAGCACCAGACTTTGCAACAGACCCGGCGCATTGATGTCGGCGACAACGAGCGGCAGATTGTTGTCCCGACACATGACCAGCGCCGTCGCGTCCATCACTCCGAGCTGGCGCGTGATAGCCTCATCATAGGTCAGCATTTCGTAACGGCAGGCTTGCGGGTTTTTCAGCGGATCGCAGTCGTACACGCCATCCACCTTGGTCGCTTTGATCAGGACATCGCAGCAGGATTCAATCGCGCGCAGGCTGCCCGCCGTGTCCGTAGTGAAATAGGGACTGCCCGTGCCCGCCGCAAAGATCACCACACGGCCCTTTTCCAGGTGGCGCACCGCACGACGACGCACATAATCCTCACAAACCTGATGAATCGACAGACCGGACATGACGCGCACCTGGCCGCCCTGGCGCTCAATCGCATCCTGCATGGCGAGCGCGTTCATCACGGTGGCCAACATGCCCATGTGGTCGCCCGTGACGCGATCCATGCCGCCTTCGGCAAGACCCGCGCCACGGAAAATATTGCCGCCGCCAATTACCAGGGCAATCTCCACCCCAATCTTTTGCAGGTGAAGAATGTCCGTGGCCAGGCGGTGGAGCACCTGGGGATCAATGCCGTAATCAAGCGCCCCCATCAACGCCTCCCCGCTCAATTTGAGTAGGATGCGGCGATAGCGTAGCGCGTGAGCTTGCATGATTTAACCCCCCAGCCAAGAAACCGGTTCGACCGGTTCGTACAGTGAAAAGATGCGGGGTGATGACACCCCGCACCGTGAAACTCTTATTCAAAAAACGGGCTAAACGCCCGTTTTAGTCAACTCCGGCGACCGCCGGAATCAGGAATCAGCTGGCCGCAACCTGTGCCGCCACTTCTGCGGCAAAGTCGGTGACCTGCTTCTCAATACCCTCGCCCACTTCAAAGCGCACGAACTGCACCACTTCGCTGCCGTTGTTTTTCAGCATGGCGCCGACCGTGATATCGGCATCCTTGACGAAGGGCTGACCGGTCAAGGCCACCTCGGCCAGGAACTTGCGGATACGACCTTCGACCATCTTGGCGGCGATTTCGGCGGGCTTGCCGCTTTGCATTGCCTGATCGAGGAAGATCGCGCGCTCTTTTTCCACCATTTCGGCGGGCACATCGGCTTCGGACACGCACACCGGACGACTGGCTGCAACGTGCATGGAAACGTCACGAGCCACCGCCACGTCGCCGCCGTGCATTTCGGTCATTACGCCGATGCGCTCGCCGTGACGGTAGGCTCCGATCACGCCTGTAGTTTCAATGCGCACAAAACGACGCACCTGGATGTTTTCGCCGATCTTGGCGATCAGTGCAGAGCGCACGGTATTGACATCCTCGCCGCTGGGCATCTTGGCCGCCAACAGGGCATCGACATCCGCCGGATTCTGCTCAAGCACGACATTCGCCACCTCGTTGGCAAACTTGGCGAAATCCTCGCTCTTGGCCACAAAGTCGGTTTCCGAGTTGATTTCAACCATGGCCGCCGACTTGCCGTCCGCAGAAACGGCGATCACTACGGCGCCGTCCGCCGCAGTACGCCCGGCCTTCTTGTCCGCCTTGGCCATGCCCTGCTTGCGCATCCACTCAATCGCCGCCTCGATGTCGCCCGCCACTTCGACGAGCGCTTTCTTGCACTCCATCATGCCGGCGCCAGTACGTTCGCGCAGCTCTTTCACCATACCCGCAGAAATCGTGCTCATACCATTCTCCAAATCGCTTGCAAAAACAACGGGTCATAAGACCCGCGCGAAAAACCAACGTTCCAACCCGCAATGGGTCGGATCAACACGCGCAGACTCAGGCTGCGGCTTCGCTGACCTCAACAAAATCATCGCCCGCCACAGTGACAGCACCTTTGGCATCTTCAACAGCATCGGCTACGGCCATGACATACAGTTGAACGGCACGAATGGCGTCGTCGTTGCCCGGAATAACGTAGTCCACGCCATCGGGTGAGCTGTTGGTATCCACTACGCCGACCACAGGAATCCCCAGCTTGCGCGCCTCAGTTACGGCGATGGACTCATGATCGACATCGATGACGAACAGCGCATCCGGCAGGTGCTCCATGTTCTGGATGCCGCCCAGGCTCTTTTCCAGCTTTTCCATTTCACGCTGCATATCCAGCGCCTCGCGCTTCACCAGACGATCAAAGCTGCCATCCAGCGCCATGGTTTGCAGAGTTTTCAGGCGACGCACGGACAGCTTCACGGTGCGGAAGTTGGTCATCATGCCGCCCAGCCAGCGGTGGTTGACGTAGGGCATACCGCAACGCGCAGCCTGCTCGCCTACTACATCACGCGCAGAACGCTTGGTGCCGACGAAGAGAATAGTGCCGCCCTTGGCAGCGATCTTGCCCAGAAAATTCAGTGCGTCGTTGAACATCGGCACGGTTTTTTCCAGGTTGATAATGTGAATCTTGTTGCGGTCGCCGAAGATGTACTGAGCCATCTTGGGGTTCCAGTAGCGGGTCTGGTGACCGAAGTGAACACCCGCTTCCAACATTTGACGCATACTGACTTGAGCCATTTTCATAATCCTCTATGGGGTTAAGCCTCCGCGCACCCTGATCGACGACCCGCAAGCGCGGCAGCAAGCCGCATCGCCAGGCACCCCGCCGAACAGATTCTGATGCGCGTGTGGAGTTGATTAAAAACGCGAACGCCCTTGGCAATCGCGCCGGGCATTTAACCACAACCGCCCCTACTTGTCATGTGTTGAGCGCCCGACAGCGCAACGGGCGCATGTTAGACTTCGACGATTAACCACATGATGACCTGTGAGAACTGGAGCCTGACGATGCACTTCACCCCGGATGACTTCACCCTGAGCGCCCTCTCCCCCGTGGATGGCCGTTACGCCGATAAAGCCGACGAGCTGCGCCCCATTTTCAGCGAGTTCGGCCTGATTCGACATCGTGTACTGGTGGAAGTGCGCTGGTTACAGGCTCTGGCGGCGCATCCGGCGATTGAGGAAGTCCCTGCGCTTTCCGCCCATGCCCATGAGGTGCTGGACAACATCGTGCTCCGCTTCAATGCCGATGACGCACGGCGGGTAAAAAACATCGAAAAAACCACCAATCACGATGTGAAAGCAGTGGAATACTTCCTCAAGGAAAAGGTTCAAAACAACGCGGAACTCGCTGCAATTTCAGAGTTTTTTCACTTTGCATGCACCTCGGAAGACATCAACAACCTCTCCTATGCCCTGATGCTGCGTGAAGGGCGCAATCAGGTGCTGCTACCGCGTATCGACGGCATTCTGCACACCCTACGCGTCATGGCGCATGAACTGGCCGACGCCCCCTTGCTCTCTCGCACCCACGGCCAACCGGCCTCGCCCAGCACGATGGGCAAGGAAATCGCCAACGTGGCCTATCGCATCAAGCGCCAGCGCGAGCAGCTCGCTCAGGTCGAAATTCTCGGAAAAATCAACGGCGCAGTGGGCAACTACAACGCCCATCTTGCCGCCTACCCCGAAGTGGACTGGGCATTGTTTGCGCAAAACTTCGTGCAAAGCCTGGGGCTGAACTGGAACCCCTACACCATTCAGATTGAGCCGCACGACTATATCGCCGAATACTGCGATGCCCTGGTACGCACCAATACCATTCTCATCGACTTTGCCCGCGACGTATGGGGCTATATCGCCCTAGGGCATTTCAAGCAGCGCACCGTGGCGGGCGAGGTCGGTTCATCCACCATGCCGCACAAGGTCAACCCCATCGACTTTGAAAACGCCGAAGGCAATCTGGGCATTGCCAACGCCCTGCTGACCCATTTTGCGCAAAAGCTGCCCATTTCCCGCTGGCAGCGCGATTTGACCGACTCCACCGTACTGCGCGCGCTTGGCCTAGGCGTGGCGCACAGCACCATCGCCTATCAATCTTTGAGCAAGGGTCTGGGCAAACTGGAAATCAATGCAGAAGGCATGTTGGCCGAGCTTGACGCCAACTGGGAAGTGCTGGGCGAAGCGGTGCAAACCGTCATGCGCCGCTACGGCATCGAACAGCCTTATGAAAAGCTCAAGGAGCTGACCCGTGGCAAGCGCGTGAACGCTGCTTCCATGCGTGAATTCATCGAAAAACTCGATATTCCCCAGGATGCGAAAATCGCCCTGCTCGCCATGACCCCGGCGAGCTATGTCGGCAATGCGGCACAGCAGGCACGGGGGATTTGACTTGCCATGGGCAACGCATTAAAAAGCCACTATCTAGCGTGCCGCCTGAATCATCATACAGCGCACAATTAGCGTTTCATCCAGTGCTTGCGCCCTACATGTCGGGCGCTGCGAAAAGGCCTACCTGAAGTCCCGCAGCGCGATCAAGAGCGATTTGTTTGCCGCCAAGCATCGCAAGGAGAAGATCGACCAGTTGGGCGAACCCTTGGCGGATATCGAAACTCACACTGATTTTGCGACCCTGACAGCTGAGGTGGATCGCGTCGCCCCGCGTACGATGAGCCTGCTGGTGGACGACCTACGTTCCCGACAGAAATCATGGTGCGTATTCTGGCGCTCAAGCGGCTGCACAACCTGTCCAACAAGCAGCTGGAGTACCAGCTTCCAGATCGTATGACTTACCAGCGCTTATGCAACCTTGCGAATTCGACGAACATCCCTGACCGCACCACGATTTGGACATTCGAGGACCGCATCGGCGAGACCGAAGCGGAAGCGATCTTCGCGGGCGTAAAACGCCAGTTGCTTAAAGCTGGTCACCTCCTCGCCCGAGGCAGACAGATTATCGAAGCCATGCCGATTCCTGCGCCGAAGCAGCGCTTCACCCGGGATGTCATATCCAGCTCGACATGCACATCAGTAAAATTGGTTTATATATCAGTTATATAAAAAAATAATTAAATCCATTGCTCCTCATTGCGCACGCTTGCCGAATCCAGGCGATACAGACTATCCAGCACCATCCCCGCATCGACAAAGTTCAGATCATGTTTGCCGGGGTTGCTGCACCGCTTGCCTTCATCTCAAAGAATGTGCATTTTCATGTCCATCATTGCGGGAGCAACGAGCTTTTTCGACAGGAATTAATGTAGTAACAAAAAATCGCTACTAACCAACGAGACAAATCATGGCCGCAGCCAACCTATTAGCCCTGCTCGATGACATCGCCACAGTTCTGGATGATGTCGCCCTGATGACCAAGGTCGCCGCCAAGAAAACCAGCGGGGTGTTGGGCGATGATCTGGCACTGAATGCGCAGCAGGTTTCCGGCGTGAGCGCCAGCCGCGAATTGCCGGTGGTGTGGGCGGTGGCCAAAGGTTCGCTGCTCAACAAGGTAATTCTGGTGCCTGCCGCCTTGCTGATCAGCGCCCTCGCTCCCGCGCTGATTATTCCCCTCTTGATGCTCGGCGGGGCTTACCTGTGTTTCGAGGGCGTGGAAAAGCTGGCGCATAAATTCCTGCACAGCAAGCATGAAGACGAGGTCGAACACGCCAAGCTGACCGAGGCAGTCACCCATCCCGAGGTGGACATGCGCGCCTTCGAGCAGGCGAAGATCAAAGGCGCGATTCGTACCGACTTTATTCTTTCCGCCGAAATCATCGTCATTGCGCTCGGCACGGTGGCGACGGCCTCGCTCGCCATGCAGGCGGCGGTGGTTTCCGTCATTGCCCTGCTGATGACAGTCGGCGTGTACGGCCTGGTGGCGGGCATCGTCAAGCTGGACGATCTTGGCCTGTATCTGAGCAAGTTCAATGATGCGCGCCAAGCCATCGGGCGCGGCATTCTGTCCTTTGCGCCCTGGTTGATGAAAACCCTGTCGATTGTCGGCACGGCGGCCATGTTCCTGGTCGGCGGCAGCATTTTGCTGCATGGCATTCCCGGCGCGCATGATGTCCTGCACCATGCCGAGGAAGCCGCGCACGCCGTCATCGGCGGTTTCGCGGCGATCACGCCCCTGCTGGTCGAAGGACTGTTCGGCGTGCTTGCCGGGGCGTTGGTACTGGGGCTGGTGACGTTGGCGGGCAAGGTGTGGAGCGGAATACGCGGCACAGCGCACTAAACAGCGCACAAATAAAAAGCCCGCGCATGGCGGGCTTGATTGCGACGGGAACCCGCGCGCTTACATGTGGCGAATCAGTTCGTCGCCGAACTCGGAGCAGCTCACCTGGGTGACGCCGCTCATCAGGCGGGCGAAATCATAAGTCACGCGACCGCCCGGAATGGCGGCTTCCATGGCGCTCAGGATCAGATCGGCGGCTTCGAACCAGCCCATGTGACGCAACATCATCTCGGCGGAGAGGATGATGGACGACGGGTTGGCGATGTTCTTGCCGGCGATGTCCGGCGCGGTGCCGTGGGTGGCCTCGAACATTGCGACGGTGTCCGACAGGTTCGCGCCCGGTGCGATGCCGATGCCGCCCACCTGGGCCGCCAGCGCGTCGGAGATATAGTCGCCGTTCAGGTTCAGGGTGGCGACCACGCTGTACTCCGCCGGACGCAGCAGGATCTGCTGGAGGAAGGCGTCGGCGATGGAATCCTTGATCACGATGTCCGCGCCGGTGTTCGGGTTCTTGATCACCATCCAGGAACCGCCGTCCAGCGGCTGCGCGCCGAACTCATCCTTCGCCAGTTCATAGCCCCAGCTCTTGAAGCCGCCCTCGGTGAATTTCATGATGTTGCCCTTGTGCACCAGGGTCACCGAGTCGCGGTTGTTGTCGATCGCGTACTGGATCGCCTTGCGCACCAGGCGCTTGGTGCCCTCGGCGGACACCGGCTTGATGCCGATGCCGGAGGTTTCCGGGAAGCGGATCTTGGTGACCCCCATCTCCTTCTGCAGGAACTCGATCACCTTCTTCGCTTCCGGCGAGCCCGCGGCCCATTCGATGCCCGCGTAGATGTCCTCCGAGTTCTCGCGGAAGATCACCATATCGGTCTTCTCCGGCTCCTTCACCGGGCTGGGCGTGCCCTTGAAGTAACGCACCGGACGCAGGCAGACATACAGGTCCAGCTCCTGGCGCAAGGTCACGTTCAACGAACGGATGCCGCCCCCGACCGGCGTGGTCAACGGGCCCTTGATGGACACCACGTAATCCCTCACCGCCGCCATCGTCTCGGCGGGTAGCCAAGTATTCTCGCCATAGACCGCATTGGCCTTCTCGCCGGCGTAGACCTCCATCCAGGCGATCTTCTTCGCGCCGCCGTAGGCCTTCTCCACCGCCGCATCCACCACCTTGAGCATCACCGGGGTGATGTCCACGCCGATGCCGTCGCCCTCGATGAAGGGAATGATCGGGTTGTTGGGTACGTTGAGCGAATAATCCGCATTCGTGGTGATTTTGCTGCCATTTGCGGGAACGATGATTTTACTTTGGCTCATGCTGGGCTTCCTGGGGCGGTTTCATTCAAAAGACAAGGTTCATTATAAGAACACTGTGCTAAATTGGCCGCATGTTTTATGCCAACCCCTCCCCCAAAGTCGTGCCGCTAAACCACCCCCAGCTTGAACCCGGTATGAAGATCATCGTCGGCATGTCCGGCGGCGTGGACTCCTCGGTCGCCGCCCTGCTGCTGCAACAACAGGGTTATGCAGTCGAAGGTCTGTTCATGAAGAACTGGGAGGACGACGACAGCGAGGAACATTGCAGTTCCAGAGCCGACATGATCGATGCCATGGCGGTATGCGACCGTCTGGGCATACCCTTTCACTTCGTGAATTTTGCGCGGGACTACTGGGATCGGGTATTCGCCTATTTCCTTGCCGAATACCGCGCCGGACGCACGCCGAATCCAGATATTCTGTGCAACCGCGAGATCAAGTTTCGCGCCTTTCTCGATCACGCACTCGACCATCTTGGCGCACAGGGCATCGCCACGGGTCACTACGCCCGCCTGCGTCATGACGCGCAAGGCGTGCACCTGCTCAAGGGATTGGACGACAACAAGGATCAAAGCTATTTCCTGCACGCACTTGCACAGCATCAACTTGGCCGCGTCCTGTTTCCTGTCGGCGACCTGCCCAAGCCGCAAGTGAGGCGCATTGCCGAGCAGGCAGGGCTGTCCACGGCGAAGAAAAAAGACAGCACCGGCATCTGTTTTATCGGCGAGCGTCGCTTCAGCGAATTTTTGCAGCGCTATCTCCCTGCGCAACCAGGTGAAATCGTCACTTTGGAAGGACAAGCGATCGGTCAGCACCATGGCTTGATGTACTACACCTTGGGACAGCGCCAGGGTCTGGGCATCGGCGGTCTGCGCGACTTTGGCGAAGAGCCCTGGTTTGTTGTGGCCAAGGACTTGCCCAATAATCGTTTGCTGGTCACTCAGGGCACCGATCATCCCGCCTTGTATCATTCCGCCTTGCTGGCCAGCCAGGTCACCTGGATCGCCGCGCCCAAGGCGCAGCCCGCGCTTCCCTTGCTCTGTCATGCCAAGACGCGCTACCGCCAACCCGATCAGGCCTGCCGCATTGAAAATCTCGCCAATGGCACCATACAAGTGACGTTTGCACAGCCGCAACGAGCCATTACCCCCGGCCAGTCGGTGGTGTTTTATGCTGGTGACGAATGCCTGGGCGGCGCCATCATTGAACAACCTCTTTTACCGCTACAACCCTTGACCTGACCATGTCTCATTCCATCGAAGATCAAACCCTCGCCCTCGCCGGCATCGTCCAGGCTTGCCTGCTGGTGCGTGAGCTTGCGCACCAGGGACAGGCTCCAGAGCATGCTTTCCAGGCCAGTATCGCCAGCATCTTCCGTCTGGACGCACCCGACGTACCTGCCGTGTACGATGGCGTACTGCGCATAGGTGACGGCCTGCGTCATTTGCGCAAACAGCTCAGCGGACAAGCCGGTCAGCAGGATGCGGAAATCATGCGCCACAGCCTGACCCTGCTGCATCTGGCGCAACAGCTGATGCAGAATCAGACCATGTGGCAAACGCTGGGCGCAGAGATCCAGGCCATCGGCCTGCGTGAAAAGGAACAGGATTGGCTGCATCCGAGCCGGATCGAGGATTTGGCCGCGCTCTATCAGAAGACCATCAGCACGCTTACGCCGAAAATCATGGTCAAGGGCAATCCCAATCAACTCAACCAGCCTTGGGTGGCGCAACGCATCCGCGCCGCGCTGCTTGCAGGCATCCGCTCCGCCGTGCTCTGGCATCAGTGCGGCGGCAGCAAGTGGAACCTGCTCTTCCGGCGCAAGCGCTTTATTGAGGCCACGGATCACCTGTTGCGCAATGGCTTGAGAGCGGTTTAGGCCGAGGCCAAGCCATTAGCACGGACAGAAAAAAGGCGCGAAGGAGACATCCTTCACGCCTTTTTTATCTGGCTGCGTGCCTCAAACCGACTTTTTACGTCGTCCGCCCTCAACGAAATAGATGAATCCGGGCAGAGCGAAAACTGCGAATAGCACCGCCGTCACCGAATAAAACTCCCAAGTTTTGGCGTAGATCTCGCCCGCACAACCGCTCAGGCCGAAAAAGGCCGGAGCGCTGGCGCAGCCCAGTTCAAAACGCCAGGCCAACAAGGCCGCCAAGGCCAGCGCCCCCACCCACTCCAACAGGCGCAGCCAGAACGGCTTGGGTGAATGCAAGGGAATCACAGCGAACAGCCGCTGGTTCAGCCACGGCAAGTTGGCGAGCACAAAGCTCAGGACAATGAGGCTATACACGGCATACGCAGTCGTCATGGCTACATCTCAAAGTTGGCCTCAAAGCTGAGCCGCACTCAGAAAACCTGGGCGCACAGGGCGACCAAACCCGCCGGGTACAATCCCAACACCAGAACCGCAATGCCAGTGCCGTTCAGCACCCAGCGCATGTCGAACGTGCGCGACGGCATGCCCATCACCACTGGCTTGTCGAAATAGGCCATTTTCAGCACGCGCAAATAGTAGAACGCGCCGATGACCGACATGACCACGGCATAGACCGCCAACCACACCAGATCAATCTGCACCACCGCCTGCAATACGGCCAGCTTGGCCCAGAAGCCCAGGGTGAAGGGTATGCCGGCCATGGAGAACATCAACACCAGCAGGATAAAGGCCATCCACGGGCTGCGATCATTCAGGCCTTTCAGATCATCCAGTTGATCAGCCTCGATGCCGCGCGAAGACAGGTAGGTAATGATGCCGAAGCCGCCCAGACTCATCAAACCGTAAGCAAGGGTGTAGAACAGCGCCGCAGAGAAACCGTCCGCCGTGCCGCTGAGCACGCCGAGCAGGATAAAGCCGACGTGCGAAACCGTGGAATAGGCCAGCATGCGCTTGAAACTGGTCTGGGCGATGGCGATCACATTACCGACGAACAGCGAAGCCACGGCAAACACGATCATCAACATCTGCCAGTCGGGCAACAGACCCGCCAAACCGTCGCCAAATAGGCGCAGCAACAAAGCAAGCGCCGCGATCTTGGGCGCAGCGGCCAGATAAAGGGTCACTGCGGTCGGCGCGCCGTCGTATACGTCCGGCAGCCACATGTGAAACGGCGCTGCGCCCAGTTTGAACACCAGACCGGTCAACATGAACAGCATGGCCATCAGCAAGGCAAGCTTGGGAATTTCGCCGCCCAGCACCGCCTGACGAATCACGGCGATATCCAGCGAACCGGTAATGCCATACAACAGAGACATGCCATAAAGCAACAAGCCGGAAGCCAGCGCGCCAAGCACGAAATATTTCATCGCCGCCTCGGAGGCTCGAATATCGTCACGATGAATGGCCACCATGGCGTACATCGCCAGTGACATCAATTCCAGGCCGAGATAAATCAGCAACAGGCTGTAGGAGCTGACCATGATCATCATGCCCAGCAGGCCGAACAGGCCAAGGATATAGAACTCGCCCTTGTGAATATCGCGTTCCTTCAGGTAGCTGCGCGCCAAAGCGAAGGCCATGCCAGTCAGCAGGATCATCGCCAGCTTCATCAAATCTGACAGGCCATCATTAATCACGCTGCCATCAAAGCTCAGGCGCTGATCCATGCTCATGCCGTTCAACACCGCCACGAAAGTGAGCGCAAGACTGAGCTGGGTCAGCCAGTAGGTCGTATCCCGTGAGCCCGGACGCATAAAGGCGTCAATGAGCAGAATGGCGCAGGCCAGGGTGAGAAGAATGATCTCCGGCAGGATCGGCATCAGGTTGAGCGCTTCAAGGGTCATGGGTATTTCCGGACTTACAGCTTGGATTGAGCGATATGCTGAACGAGGTTATCGATGGTGGCATGCATCACATGCGCCAGCGGGTCGGGCCATACGCCCAGCCCGATCACCAGAATCGCCAGACTGACCATGATCAGGGTTTCGCGGGCGCTCAGGTCGGACATGCCCTGCACTTCGGCGTGACGCACTTCACCGAAGATGACGCGCTTGACCATCCACAGGGTGTAGGCCGCGCCGACGATCAGGGTCAGGGCGGCGATCAAAGCAATCCAGAAATTCGCCTTGTAGCTAGCCAGAATCACCATAAATTCGCCGACGAAGCCTGAGGTGCCGGGCAGACCGACGTTAGCCATGGCGAACAGCACCACGAAACCGGCAAAGATCGGCATGCTATTGACCACGCCGCCATAGGCGGAGATTTCACGCGAATGCAGGCGGTCGTACATCACTCCGATGGCCAGGAACATGGCGGCGGAAATAAAGCCATGCGACACCATCTGGATCATCGCCCCTTCCAGCGCCAGAGACGCGCCGCCCTGCCCGACCGAATTGGCCATGATCATGAACACCACGAACATGCCCAGGGTGACGAAGCCCATGTGCGAAATCGACGAGTAGGCCACCAGTTTCTTCATGTCGCTCTGCACCAGGGCGACGAAACCGATGTACACGATGGCCACCAGGGAAAGGAAGATCATGAAGGAATCGAGCACATGGCTGGCGTCCGGCGTAATCGGCAGCGAGAAACGGATCAGGCCATAGCCGCCCATCTTGAGCATGATCGCCGCCAGGATCACCGAACCGCCGGTCGGCGCTTCGACGTGCGCATCCGGCAGCCAGGTATGCACCGGCCACATCGGAATCTTCACCGCAAAGGCGATAAGGAAGGCGAAGAAAATCAGAATCTGCTCGGTCATTCCCAGCGGCAGTTTGTGGAAGTCGAGAATGCTGAAGCTGCCCGCCTGGAAATACATGTAGATCAACGCGATCAACATGAATACCGAACCGAAGAAGGTGTACAGGAAAAACTTTAGCGTGGCGTAAACGCGGCGCGGACCGCCCCAGATGCCGATAACCAGATACATCGGGATCAGCATGGCTTCGAAGAAGAAGTAGAACATCACCGCATCCAGCGCGGCGAAAGTGGCGATCATCATGCCTTCCATGATCAGGAAGGCCGCCATGTACTGCGCGGTCTTCTCCTCGATTACTTCCCAGCCCGCCAGCACGACCAGCACGGTGGTAAAGCTCGTCAACAGGATCAGCGGCATGGAAATCCCGTCCACGCCAAGGAAATACTCCACCTTGAAGCTCGGCACCCAGGGGTAGCGCTCGACAAACTGCATGGCGGACTGGCTAGGGTCGAAACCGAACGCGAGCGGCAGGCTGAGCAGGAAAATGCCCAGGCTTGCGATCAGGCTCATGACGCGCGCAGTCTGTGCGGAGCGACTTGCAAACAGCAAAACCAGAGCGCCGGCAAGTATGGGCAGCCATACCAGCAGACTAAGCAGAGGCCAATGGGCAAACATCCAAGCGTCCTAAGAGTTGAAAGTTAAAAGTGAAGCGGCAAGGTTGTTTTCTCAGAAAAACAGCACCCAGGTCATAATCGCCAACACACTGAAAATCATCACAAAAGCGTAGTGGTACATGAAGCCGGTCTGCATCAGACGCGAAACGCGCGCCACATAACCCACTGACTGTGCCGTACCGTTGACCATCAAACCATCGATGAGCTTGAGGTCTGACCACTTCCACAGCCCGCGCCCGAGCAGCAGACTGCCCTTTTCAAACACGGCCTTGTTGAAGTCATCGAAGCCGAAGCCGTTTTTCAACAGGCGATTAAGCCACGCGAAGTTCTTTTCCGCCTGCTGCGCCACGATCGGGAACTTCAGCGTGGTCGCCCAGGCCAGGAGCACGCCCGCCGCCGCCAGCCATACCGCCGGGCCGGTCAGTCCATGCAGGACAAAGCTCCATGCGCCATGGAAATGCGATCCAAGCTGCGCCAGCACATCGTGAGCCGGGGTGACCGTAATAATGCCCTTGAACAGATCGCCGAACAGCATCGGATCGATCGCCACCCAGCCGATCATTACCGCAGGAATCGCCAGAATGACCAGAGGCACGGTGACGACCCAGGGCGATTCATGCAGATGCTCGCGGGTGTGGTGATCCATGCGCTCCTTGCCGAAAAACACAAGGAAGATCATGCGGAAGGTGTAGAAGGCGGTAACGAATACGCCGAGCAGCACCAGCCAGTATGCGAAGCCTGCGCCGGGCAAGGCGGAAAGGTGTACCGCCTCGATAATCGCATCCTTGGAGAAAAAGCCGGAAAAGCCGGGGAAGCCGATGAGCGCAAGAGCGCCGATCATTGATGTCCAGAAGGTGATCGGCATGTACTTGCGCAGCCCGCCCATCTTGCGGATGTCCTGCTCGTGGTGCATGGCGATGATCACCGAGCCGGCGGCCAGGAACAGCAGCGCCTTGAAGAAGGCATGGGTCATGAGGTGGAACAGCGCCGCCGAATAGGCGGACACGCCCAAAGCCACGGTCATGTAACCCAGCTGCGAGAGCGTGGAAAAAGCCACCACGCGCTTGATGTCATTGGCCACGATGCCGAGCAGCCCCATGGAGAACGCCGTAATCGCGCCGATGATCATGATGAACGACAGAGCCGCTTCGGAAAGCTCGTACATCGGCGACATGCGCGCCACCATGAAAATACCGGCGGTCACCATGGTCGCCGCGTGAATCAGGGCGGAAATCGGCGTCGGGCCTTCCATAGAGTCCGGCAGCCAGACGTGCAGCGGAATCTGCGCGGATTTGCCCATGGCGCCGATAAACAACAGGATGCAGATCACGGAGATCAGCGCCCACTCCACGCCGGGAATGAGTTCGACCGTAATCGGCGCCAGCTCAGGCAGCTTGGCGAAAACGGCGTGATAATCCAGCGTGCCCGCATACATCCACACGGCGGCAATGCCGAGCAGGAAGCCGAAATCGCCTACGCGGTTGACGATGAAAGCCTTGAGATTGGCGTAAATCGCCGTTTCACGGTTCATGTAGAAACCGATCAACAAATAGGACACCAGACCCACCGCTTCCCAGCCGAAGAACAACTGCATGAAGTTGTTGCTCATCACCAGCATGAGCATGGAGAAGGTGAACAGCGAGATATAGCTGAAGAAACGCTGATAGCCGCCATTGCGCGCACGGCTGGTTTCCGGCCAGAGCTCTTCGTCATGCGCCATGTAGCCGATGGTGTAGATATGCACCATCAGGCTGACGCCGGTGACCACCACCATCATCACGGCAGTCAGGTTATCGATCAGGAAACCGACGTTGAAGGTGAACAGATCACTCGCCAGCCAGGTGTAGACCGTGCCGTTGAACGCCGCCGCGCCATCCAGCACATGCGCCTTGAACACAACCAGGGCGAGCGCGAACGAAACCGCCACACCGGCTATTGTTACGCTTTGCGCGCCGACACGGCCGATGCTGCGACCGAACAGGCCGGCGACGATGGAACCCAGCAGCGGGGCGAGTGCAATCCACAGGTAGATCGTTTCCATACGCCTTAACCCTTCACGCTGTCGAGATCATCGACATTGATGCTGCGGCGGTTGCGGAACAGGACGACCAGAATCGCCAGGCCAATGGCCGCTTCCGCCGCCGCCACCGTCAAGATGAAGAACACGAACGCCTGACCGGCGACATCGTCCAGAAAATGCGAGAAACCGACAAAGTTGATGTTCACGGCCAGCAGCATCAATTCGATGCTCATCAACAACACGAGCACGTTCTTGCGGTTGAGAAAAATTCCGGCCAGCGAAAGACCGAAAAGAATCGCGCCGAAGATCAGGACATCGGACAAAGCAATCGCCATCATGCGCCTTCTCCTTGTTTTGCTTCCGCCGCAGCGGGTTTGACCGCTTCCATTTTCACCATGCGCACGCGATCGGCACGACGAACCTTGGCTTGCTCGCCCGCATTCTGGTACTTCGTTTCCGGACGCTTGCGCAAGGTCAGCATGATGGCGGCGACCATGGCCACCAGCAAGATAATGGCGGCAATTTCAAAGGGATAGACATAAACGGTATACAGCACCGAGCCGATGGCCTCGGTATTGCTGTAATCCGCCGCCTTGGGCGCAGGAGCGGGATAGACATCCAGGCCGAACAGCTTCGGCCCCAGAATCAGGGACATTTCCAGCATCATGATGATCGCCACCCCGGCGCCGATGGGCAGAAAGCGCACAAAGCCCTCACGGGTGGCCGCCGTGTTGATGTCCAGCATCATGACCACAAACAGGAACAGTACCATTACCGCACCGACATACACCAGAATCAGCACGATGCTCAGGAATTCGGCCTCAAGCAACAACCAAGTCAGCGCCGTGCTGAAAAAGGTCAGCACCAGATACAGGGCGGCATACACCGTATTGCGCGTGGTCACCATCAAGAACGCCGACAGGACGGCGCTTGAGGCGAATACCAGAAAGAGTAGCTTGACAAAGCTCATAATGATTCCGTGATTGTATTAAGCATTAGGTATTAGCCGGACATTAACGATAGCGGGCGTCCGCCAGTCGATCCGCCGCGATTTGAGCCTCGTATTTATCACCCATGGCCAGGAGTTTTTCCTTGGTCATGATGTGCTCGCCGCGCGCCTCGAAGTGGTATTCGAACACACGGGTTTCCACGATGGCGTCCACCGGGCAGGCTTCTTCGCAAAAGCCGCAGTAGATGCACTTGAACAGATCGATGTCATAACGCGTGGTGCGCCGCGTACCGTCCTCGCGCTGCTCGGATTCGATGGTGATCGCTAGCGCGGGACAGACCGCCTCGCACAGCTTGCAGGCGATGCAGCGCTCCTCGCCGCTGGCGTAACGGCGCTGGGCGTGCAGACCGCGAAAACGCGGCGACATCGGCGTTTTTTCTTCCGGATATTGCACGGTGAACTTGCGCGCAAACAGGTAGCGTCCGGTCAGGCTCATGCCGATCAGCAATTCCCACAGAAACCAGGTTTTGAAAAACTGTTTAACTTGATTCATGCAACGGCTCCTTTAGGCAAACCAGGGGCCAAGTTTGAAATACACGGCGACACCTTCCACCACGATCCACAGCAGAGTGACCGGGATCAGAACCTTCCAGCCCAGACGCATGATCTGGTCATAGCGATAACGCGGGAAAGTGGCGCGGAACCAGATGAACAGGAACAGCAGAATGGCGATTTTGGCGAACATCCAGAAAATGCCGGGGATCCAGGCAAATGCCGGTTCCAGGAAGGTGCCCTGGAACGGAGAGAGCCAGCCGCCGAGGAACATGATCGCCGTCAGGGCGGAAATCAGGATCATGCTGGCGTATTCGGCCAGCATGAACAGCACGAAGCCCATGCCGGAGTATTCCACATGGAAACCGGCGACGATCTCCGATTCGCCCTCGGCGATATCAAAAGGCGCGCGGTTGGTTTCCGCCACGCCGGAAATGAAGTACACCACGAACATGGGGAGCAGCGGCAGCCAGTACCAATGCAGAATGCTGCCGTTCTGCGCGCGCACGATGTCTTGCAGGTTCAAGCTCTGGCTGGCCATCAGCACGCCGACCAAGGCAAAGCCCATAGCCAGCTCATAGGCGATTTTATGCGCCGCCGAGCGCAGGCCGCCAAGCAGAGCGTATTTCGAGTTGGAAGCCCAGCCCGCCAGAATCACGCCGTACACGCCTGCTGCGCCCACCGCCAGCACATACAGCAAACCGGCATTGACGTCGGCGATCACCCAGCCGTCATCAAAAGGCACGACCGCCCAAGCCACCAGCGCGGCGAACAGGATGATCACCGGCGCGGTGAAAAAAATGAATTTGTTTGCCGCTGAAGGAATGATGATTTCCTTGAACATCAGCTTGAACACATCGGCGAAAGGTTGGAACAGACCGAGCGGGCCGACGCGGTTCGGGCCGATGCGCACCTGCATGTAGCCGATGATCTTGCGTTCGGCATAGGTGGTGTAGGCCACGGCGATCACCAGGGGCATGACGATCAGCATGATCTGGATCAGGATCAGCACGATCTGCTGCATGCCTTGCGGAAACAGATTCAGCAGCGGGGCGAGAAATTCAGCCATCGCTTACACCCCCTTCACTTCGATGTTCATGGCGTCACCCAGAGCCGCAGTCGCTGCCCTGCCATAGGCCACCCATGCGCAGCCCGGCGGCAGACCATCGTCCGCTTCGACGCCCAGCCGCACGCTGGCGCCCAAGGCGGAGACCTGCGCATGGCCGCCAGGCGCCAAGCCCAAGCGCGCAATATCCTGCGGGTTAAGGCGTATATGATCGCTGCTGTGGGCGGCCTCCGTCTCTTGCAACGCGGAAGCGCGGCGCACCAGACCATCCACCGCATACAGACCCGCGCCGCCGACACGCTGCAAAGCGCCCTGCGCCGAGTCAGCCAACGGCTTGACTGCGCAGGCCGCGACCCCCGAATCCAGCTGCAGCTCAGCGCATTGGGCGCGCAATTCATCGCGCACCTCTTCCGAACTCATATACTCGAAACCATCCAGATTGAGTAGATTGCCCAGCACGCGCAGGATCTTCCACCCCGGACGCGCTTCGCCCAGCGGACGCGCGACGGCACGCATACCTTGCCACAAGCCTTCGGTGTTGACGTAGGTTCCTGAGGTCTCGGCAAACGCGGCCATGGGCAAGACCACATGTGCATAGCTGCGCATGGCTTCGGTGAAATACGGCGCAATGACCAGATTGAAAGCGCCTTGCTGCAAATTGTGCAGCGCCTTTTCTCCCAGCAGGCTGTCCAGCTCCGGCTCGACGCCCAGCAACAGGGTGCTGGCCGCAGTCGAGGTCAGCATCGCGCTGGCATCCATCCCCGCATTCCCTGCCTTGACGCCCGCCGGTAAACGATGCGGCAGCGCCCCCGCCAACCATGCGCCTGCGCTGTTGCCCGCCTGGGCGAATTCTCCCAGTGAGGCGTCGGCATGGCGTGCAATGGCTTGGGCAAGCTGGCGCAGAACGGCCAGATCAGGATGAGCCTGCGCCAATGCGCCCAGATACACGCCGGCGCGCTTCGCCTGACGCAGGGAGGCGGCGATCGCCTGATGCTGAGCCTGCACCTGAGCCTGGGCGACCAACTCAGCGAGCGAGCCTTGCAAATCGGCAGGCGATAGAGCGGCAAGGATGGCAGCCAGATTCGCCACCATGCCCGCATCACCCACGCCAAGGTTTTGCAAGCAAGCATAGGTCTGCGGCAGAACCGCAGGATTGAGCATGCTGACCTTGCATCCTGCCAGCGCCGCCTTGCGCAGGCGCTGTGCGAGCAAGGGCTGCTCGTGGCGAATATGGCTGCCGATCACCAACACCGCCTGACGTTGATCCAGATCAGCGACATCGTGCCCCAGCCAGGGCATGAGCGGCAGGGCGTCCTGATCGCGGAAATCGCGCTGGCGCAGGCGGTGATCGATATGGTTCGACCCCAGGCCACGGCTGAGTTTCTGCGCAAGGTACAGCTCTTCCAGCGTGGCATGCGGGGCGATCAAGCTATGCAAGGAAGAGCCTGCCGCCTTGAGTCCCTTGGCCGCCAGCTCCAGGGCTTCCTCCCAACTGGCCTCACGCCATCCAGCTTCAACCCGGATCATCGGCACGCGCAGGCGGTCGGCGCTGTTCAGCGCCAAATAGCTGAAACGATCACGATCCGACAGCCAGACCTCGTTAACCGCCTCGTTTTCTCGCGGCACGACGCGCATCACCGCCGCATCACGCACATGCATGTAAATATTGGAACCCAAGCCGTCATGCGGAGCGATGGCCGCATGCTGCACCAGCTCCCACGGGCGGAACATGTAGCGCGAGGGCTTGGCCGTCAACGCGCCCACCGGACACAGATCAATGATATTGCCCGAGATTTCGGAGCTTACCGCCTTGGCGACATAAGTGCCGATTTCCATATGTTCGCTGCGCCCGGTCGTCCCAAGCTCGCGCACCCCGGCGATTTCATCGCCAAAGCGCACGCAGCGCGTGCAGTGGATGCAGCGTGTCATGTCAGTAGCGACCAACGGACCGATGTCCTTGTCCTTGACCACGCGCTTGGTTTCGGAGTACTGCCCCACCCCGTCGCCATAGCCCATGGCCACGTCCTGCAACTCGCACTCGCCGCCCTGATCGCACACCGGGCAGTCCAGCGGATGATTGATCAGCAGGAACTCCATGGTGGCGCGCTGCGCAATGATCGCCTTGGGCGACTTGGTGAACACGCGCATGCCTTCGGAAATCGGCGTGGCGCAGGCCGGCAAGGTCTTTGGCGCGCGTTCCACTTCCACCAGGCACATGCGGCAGTTGGCGGCGACCGAAAGCTTGCGGTGGTAGCAGAAGCGCGGGATATGAATCCCGGCGGCGTCGGTGACTTCAATCAGCATGTCACCCTGATGCCCTTGCAGCTTCTGGCCGTCAACCTCAATGGAAATCAGATCATCACTCATCGCTACTCCCTGCGCCGCTTAGCGAGTCTTGGCCTCGACCATGCTATGGCCGTGCTCGATGTAATACTCAAATTCAGGGCGGAAATGCTTGAGGAAACTGCGCACCGGCATGGCCGCCGCATCGCCCAGCGCACAAATCGTGCGTCCTTCGATCTTGCTGGCCACATCGTCCAGACGCGCCAAATCCTCAAGCGAGCCCTTGCCTTCCACGATACGACTCAACATGCGATAAAGCCAGCCGGTACCCTCGCGACAGGGGGTGCACTGCCCGCAGGACTCGGAATAGTAGAAGCGCGAAATGCGCCGCAAAGCCCTTACCATGCAGGTGCTGCTGTCCATCACGATCAGGCCGCCCGACCCCAGGTAGCTGCCCGCCTTGGCCAGCGAGTCGTAGTCCATATTGACCTTCATCATCGTTTCCGCAGGAACTACGGGCACGGAGGAACCGCCGGGAATCACCGCCTTCAGGCTATGCCCCGTGCGCACTCCGCCGGCCATGGCCAGCAACTCGGCGAAGGGGGTTCCCATCGGGATCTCGAACACGCCCGGCTTGTTTACATGCCCGGACACCGAAAACATCTTGGTGCCGCCACTGTTAGGCACGCCCAAGCTGGCGAACCACTGCCCGCCGTTACGCAGGATGGCCGGCACGGAGGACAGGGTTTCGGTGTTATTGATCGTGGTCGGGCGTCCATACAGTCCGAAGTTGGCCGGGAACGGCGGCTTGAAGCGAGGCTGCCCCTTTTTGCCTTCCAGCGACTCCAGCAGCGCAGTCTCCTCGCCGCAGATATAAGCGCCTGCGCCAAGCGAACCGTACAAATCCATGTCCAGACCAGAGCCGAGGACATTCTTGCCCAGCAAACCTTGGGCGTAGGCTTCCTGCAAAGCCTGTTCAAAGCGTTGGAACGGCAGGTCGCCGAATTCGCCGCGCATGTAGTTATAACCCACCGTAGCGCCGATGGTATAAGCGGCGATCGCCATGCCTTCGATCAGGGCATGCGGGTTATTGAGCAGAATCTGGCGATCCTTGGCGGTTCCCGGCTCGGATTCGTCCGAGTTGCACACCAGATACTTCTGCCCCGGCGCATTGCGCGGCATAAAGCTCCACTTGAGTCCGGTCGGGAAACCGGCGCCGCCGCGTCCGCGCAGATTGGAGAGCTTCAGCTCCTCAATAATCAACGCGGGATCGGTCTTTTCAGCCAGAATCTTGCGCCAGGCCTGATAGCCGCCGGTAGCAAGATAGCTCTCCAGCGTCCAGGGCTGCTCGAATCGGCGAGTGGCAAAACAGACTTGCGTCGTCATCTTAATGTCCGTCCTTGAGCGCAACAGCATCCAGAATCTGATCGACCTTTTCCGGCGTCAGCCCCTCGTAATACACATGATCGACCTGCATCATCGGCCCGCCGTCGCAGGCGGCCAGACATTCTTCCTCGCACTTGAGAAAAAACTTGCCGTCCGCTGTACTCTCGCCGGTCTTGACCCCCAGACGCCGCTCCACATGCTCCACAATGCGATCCGACCCCATCAGCCAGCAGGAAATATTGGTGCAGATGGAGATACTGTGCCGCCCGACCGGCTTGGTCTCAAACATGGAATAAAAAGTCGCCACTTCGTAAGCCGCAATCTCGGGCACGCCAAGATAGAGCGCCACGGCATCCATCAAATCGGTGGTCAGGTAGCCATGATTCTGGTGCTGCGCCGCGCGCAGGGCGGCCAGCAGGGCGGACATGCGCTGATCCGCCGGATATTTGCGCAGCCAGTGCTCGATTTCAGCCACGGTATCGTTGCCGAGCAAGGCCAGTTTGCGTGCGCGTTCCTGTTCGTTCATCAACGATCAACCTCCCCGAATACGATGTCCTGGGTGCCGATAATGGCCACCACGTCGGCGATCATGTGCCCGCGCGACATCTCGTCCAGGCCTGAAAGATGGGCAAAGCCGGGAGCACGCACTTTCAGGCGGTAGGGCTTGTTGGCGCCATCGGAAATCAAATAGATGCCGAACTCGCCTTTGGGATGCTCCACCGCAGAATACACCTCGCCCTCGGGCAGACAGAAGCCCTCGGTGAACAGCTTGAAGTGGTGAATCAGCGCTTCCATATCGGCCTTGGCCTCTTCGCGACGCGGCGGCGCGAATTTGTGATCGCTGGTGAGCACCTCGCCCGGGTTCTGACGCAACCATTGGATGCATTGCTTGATAATGCGGTTGGACTGGCGCAGCTCTTCCACGCGCACCAGATAGCGGTCATAGCAGTCGCCGTTCACACCCACCGGAATGTCGAAACTCAGTTTGTCATAGACCGCGTAGGGCTGCTTCTTGCGCAAATCCCACTCGACCCCCGAGCCGCGCAGCATCGGCCCGGTAAAGCCCATGGCCAGGGCGCGCTCCGGTGACACCACGCCTATCCCCACCGTGCGCTGTTTCCAGATACGGTTATCGGTGAGCAGGGTTTCGTACTCATCCACCAAGGCCGGGAAGCGATTGACGAAGTCCTCAAGGAAATCAAGCATCGAGCCTTGGCGAATCTCATTCATGCGCGCCACATCACGCGCCGAGTGCCACTTGGACGGGGTGTACTGCGGCATGGACTCGGGCAGATCGCGCGCTACGCCGCCGGGGCGGTAATAGGTCGCATGCAGACGCGCGCCCGACACCGCCTCGTAGCAATCCATCAGATCTTCGCGCTCGCGGAAGCAATACAAGAACACCGACATTGCGCCGATATCAAGGGCGTGCGCCCCCAGCCACAACAGGTGATTGAGGATGCGGGTGATCTCGTCGAACATGGTGCGGATGTACAGGGCGCGCTCAGGCACCTGAATGCCACCGAGTTTCTCCATGGCGATGACGTAGGCATGTTCGTTGCACATCATCGACACGTAGTCGAGACGATCCATGTAACCGATGCTCTGGTTATAGGGCTTGCTCTCCGCCAGCTTCTCGGTCGCGCGGTGCAACAGGCCGATATGCGAATCCGCACGCACAATAGTCTCGCCGTCCAGCTCAAGCACCAGACGCAATACGCCGTGTGCCGAGGGGTGCTGCGGACCGAAGTTCAGGGTGTAATTGACAATTTCGGGCATGGCTCAGCTCTTTTTCTGAGTCGAAAGAATGTAACGATGGTCGTGACGAATCACGCGCGGCACCAGTACGCGCGGCTCAATGCTCACCGGCTCGTACACCACGCGCCCCTTGTTCTCGTCATAACGCATTTCAACATGCCCGACCAGGGGGAAGTCCTTACGGAAAGGATGACCGACGAATCCGTAATCGGTCAGGATGCGGCGCAGGTCGGGATGACCATCGAACAAAATGCCGAAAAGATCGAAAGCCTCGCGCTCGAACCAGTTCGCCCCCGACCAGATCGCCGTCACCGACGGCAGCACGGGCAGATCAATGTCTTCGCAATAAACGCGCAAACGCAGGCGTTGATTGTAAGCATACGAAAGCAGGTGATAGACCACGGCAAAACGTGGCCGCGTGGCATCCGCCAAAGGAAGATCATCGCCGAACTTCAGGCGAGCGGCTGTTCCCGCTTGCACGCCACGGTTGTAGCCTCCCTTGCACACCTTGTCATCCGACGACCACTCGCTTTTGCCGTAGTCGCTGTAATCCACGCCGCAAAGATCGATCAACTGTTCAAAAGCGAAGTTTTCATCGGTGGCCAAAACCTGGCAAACACGGAAGGCATCTTGTGCGCGCACCTCAATACTCAGTTCGCCATTTGCCTCAACCATGTGGGCTATAGCTCCAGCAAAGCGTGCAGACAGCTGTTCGCGCAATTCACCCAATGGTTTTGTCTTGCTTAATTTCATCAGGTAGCTCCAGCAGCCACGGACTGACTTCCGGCAGGAAGCTTGGCAATGGTGCTTGTGCGATGGATCTTGTTTTGCAGCTGGATAATGCCATACAGCAAGGCCTCCGCCGTGGGAGGACAACCCGGCACATAAATATCCACCGGAACGATACGATCACAGCCGCGCACGACGGCATAAGAGTAATGATAGTAACCGCCGCCATTGGCGCAGGATCCCATGGAAATCACCCAGCGCGGCTCGGGCATCTGGTCATACACCTTGCGCAAGGCGGGCGCCATTTTGTTGACCAAGGTACCGGCAACGATCATCACATCCGACTGACGGGGACTCGGGCGAAACACCACGCCAAAACGGTCAAGATCGTAACGCGAGGCGCCGGCATGCATCATTTCCACCGCACAGCAAGCCAGACCGAAGGTCATCGGCCACAACGACCCGGTACGCGCCCAGTTGATCAGCTTGTCAGCCGAGGTGGTGACAAAGCCTTTGTCGAGAATGCCCTCTATTCCCATTCCAAAGCTCCCTTCTTCCACTCATAGATGAATCCAATCACCAGGATCAGCAGGAACAAGCCCATGGCGAGCAAGCCGAAACCGCCGATCTCATCCAGAACAACCGCCCATGGAAAGAGAAACGCAATTTCGAGGTCAAAGATAATGAAAAGAATGGCGACAAGATAGAAACGCACATCGAACTTCATGCGCGAGTCTTCGAAGGCTTTGAATCCGCACTCGTAAGGGGAGTCCTTTTCCTTGTCCGGACGACGTGGGGCGAGAATGAACCCCGAAAAAAGCATGACCAGGCTAAAACCTAAAGCCACCACGAAGAACACAAGAACAGGAAGATAGTTCTCAAGCACGCGCTCACTCCCCTACGCGGCCAGGCACTCCTTTTCGCTTGGCACACAAAGCCAAGGCATGCATGAATACCTGTACTGCCGTTATTGCAATGGTGGTTACTGTAAAACCGAGGTCTTTGCGACTCTTGTTATTAAAAATCCGGACTTATTCTTGGCGGAGCCAATCAACCGGATTTCTGAATTGGTGCGGATGGTGGGACTCGAACCCACACGTCTTGCGACACCACCCCCTCAAGATGGCGTGTCTACCAATTCCACCACATCCGCGAAAACTTATTTGACCGCCGGCACATCAGCCGGCTTGTTCTCCTGCGGCGCAACCCCGGTCACAGCCGACTCGGTTACGACCGGGGCGACACTTTCAACGACGCTTCCACTCTTCGGAGCGGACGTAACGATATAGGCAAGTAATAAACTTGTCACGAAAAAAATCGCCACCAGCCAAGCGGTCAAACGACTCAAAAAGGTCGCCGCGCCACGCGCGCCAAAAACCGTAGACGAGGCGCCGCCGCCAAAGGCCGCTCCAGCCTCAGCGCCTTTGCCATGCTGCATCAGCACCAGACCGATCAAGGCCAAGCCGACCAGGATATGGAATACGGTAAGTAATGTGGTCATGCTGCATCCTTCGCCGCATGGCAAATGGAAAGAAAATCCGCTGCTTTAAGTGAGGCGCCGCCAATCAGTCCGCCGTCGATATCCGACATTTCCATCAATTCACGTGCATTCTCAGGCTTCATGCTCCCGCCGTACATAATGCGCGCACGTGAAGCCACCCCTGCGTCATGCGCAGCAAGGCGTCGGCGAATAAAGGCGTGAACTTCCTGCGCCTGCTGCGGACTTGCAGTACGACCGGTGCCAATCGCCCATACCGGCTCATAGGCGATCAGGCAACGCTCAAAGACTGCAACCCCCGATAAATTCAAGATTGCGTCCAGCTGACGCGCCACCACGGCTTCAGTGACACCCTGCTCGCGCTCCTCCAGGGTTTCCCCCACGCACAAAATAGGAGTCAAGCCGCAATGCATGACGCGCTCAACTTTTTCCGCCACCTCGGCGTCCGTCTCTGCATGCAGGGCGCGCCGCTCCGAATGCCCGAGGATGACATAAGTGCAGCCGATATCCAGCAACATCGCCGCGGAGACATCACCGGTAAAGGCGCCATCCTGCTCCACTCGCGCCACATCCTGCGCGCCAACAGCGATCGAAGCCGACTCCAACGTTTCAAGGGCCTGAGAGATGTAAGGACAAGGAGGGCAGACGGCGACATCAACGCCTTCAAGGCCAGCAGCGCCCGCACGCAAACCTAGAACAAGCTGGTCAATCGTGGCCTTGCGGCCATTCATCTTCCAATTTCCTACAACGATCGGTTTGCGCATGGGGTCAGGGTTTCACTGCTCTTTAAACGGGCGGCAAGGTTAATGTTAAAAGACGAGGAAAGCAACCAATAAGCCAACTCAAGATTGCGACACCACCGCTTCACGCACGGCCTCAGCCAGGATTTCCGCCGTCTGCCGCGTCATCGTCTCATCGTCGCTTTCAACCATGACCCGCACCAGGGGCTCAGTGCCCGATGCGCGCAACACGACCCGCCCCCGCCCGGCAAACGCCTTCTCATACTCAGCCACGCGCTGCCAGACCATATCCATGGAAGCAAGATCCACTTTTTTTGATAAGGGCACATTCAACATGAGTTGTGGATATTTCTGCACGGCATGACGCAACTGACTCAGCGGCTCGCCACGTTGACGCAGTGCAGCGACGACCTGCAGGGCAGCGATGATGCCATCTCCCGTACCGGCGCGATCCAGGCACAGGATGTGCCCGGAGGCTTCTCCACCATACAACCAGCCATTTTCCTTGAGCGCCTCGTAGACATAGCGATCGCCCACTTTGGCGCGCTGGAAACGCAGACCGAGCTTCTCTACTGCCAATTGCAGACCGAGATTGCTCATCAAAGTGCCCACCACCCCGCCTTCATAGCCCCCCTGCTCCACTCTTTCACGCACGATGGCGTAGAGCAGATCGTCCCCATCCAATATTTCACCGCGCTCATCCACCATGATGACCCGGTCGCCGTCGCCATCGAAGGCGATGCCCATGTCAGCGCCCTTGTCCAGAACGACAGAGCGTAATTGCTCGGGGTGCGTGGAACCGCATGCCGCATTGATATTGAAACCATCAGGCGCAACGCCGATGGCGTCCACCTGCGCACCCAGCTCGGCAAAAACCTTGGGAGCGACGTGGTAGGTAGCGCCATGCGCGCAATCCAGAACCACATGCAAACCCGCTAGACTTGACCCCAACGGCAAGGTCGCCTTGCACGACTCGATATAACGCCCGGCCGCATCATCAATACGCTTGGCCTTGCCCAGCCGCTCCGGGGGAACGACCTCCAGCGGGCTATCCATCAGCGCCTCGATCGCTGATTCCTCTGCATCGCTCAGCTTGGTTCCCGATGCGCTGAAAAACTTGACCCCATTGTCATCGAACGGATTATGCGAGGCGGAAATCACCACGCCCGCCGAGGCGCGCAGGGTACGGGTCAAATAGGCGATGGCCGGCGTAGGCATGGGGCCAAGCAGACGCACATCCACGCCCGCTGCAATCAAGCCAGCCTCCAACGCGGATTCAAGCATATAACCCGAGATGCGCGTGTCCTTGCCCAGCACGACCTTGCGCGCGCCCGATTGAGCCAATACCTTGCCCGCCGCCCAACCCAGCTTGAGCGCCACATCCGGCGTCATCGGCCATTGACCGACACGACCGCGGATGCCATCTGTTCCAAAAAATTTCATACTCATACCCAATGCTGGCCTTAATGCTGAGCAAGCCCCTGCCAAACACGCACGGCATCCACCGTCGGCCTGACCGCATGCACGCGCAGGATGCGTGCACCGCGCTCCAGCGCCATGACATGGGCGGCCAAAGAACCCTCATCCCGCTCAAACGGTGACGTCCGCCCGGTCAGTTCGCCGATCATACGCTTGCGCGATACGCCGACCACCAGCGGAAAGCCGTGCGCCGCGAGGCGAGGCAAAGCCTGAAAAAGAGCGCGATTGTGCGCAAAACCCTTGCCAAAGCCAAATCCGGGGTCGATGGCGATGGACGTCGCGGGCACCCCATCTTGCCGACAGCGCTCAACGCGCCGGAGCAAAAAATCTTCAACCTCGCCGATCACATCGACATAGCTCGGCGCAAGCTGCATCACTGCCGGTTCGGCGGGCATGTGCATCAGGCAGACTCCAAGCCCATGCGCAGCGACCAGATCCAGCGCACCCGGACGACGCAAGGCGCGCACATCGTTAATCATCGCCACGCCCCGCGCCACGCCTTCCCGAATCACTTCTGGGGAACTCGTATCCAGAGAAATGGGCACGGGCGCATCACGCAATGCTTCAAGCACTGCACCCAGGCGATCCAATTCCTGTGCAGCGTCCACAGATGACGCGCCTGGACGAGTGGATTCGGCGCCCAGGTCGATCATGTCCACGCCATCGGCGATCATCCGCTCGGCCTGCGCCAAGGCCTGATCGCGGGCAAAAAAACGACCCCCGTCCGAAAAGGAATCGGGGGTCACATTGATGATGCCCATAACCCTTGGGCGCTCACGCGCCCAGGCATGCAAGTCGAATGTCGGCATAACGATAGATCAGTGCTGGCTGGCCGTGCCCCCTACGGTCGCACCGGGCGAGTCCTTGGCCGCTTCGGCAACGCCCGCAGCCAACCCACCGCCGGATTGCGGGGGATTACCGCCATCTTCGCCCCAGCCTCTAGGCTCGCCTGGCTCGCGACGAGCCATCAGGTTATCGATCTGGGGAAGATCGATAGTTTCATACTTGAGCAGAGCTTCGGACATGGCATGCAAAATATCCATATTCTCCACCAGGATCGTACGCGCGCGCTCATAGTTACGGTCAATAATCGCCCGCACCTCAGCGTCAATCAGATGTGCGGTTTCATCCGACACATTCTTGTGCTGGGTCACGCTGCGACCAAGGAAGACCTCACCCTCCTCCTCCATATAGCTCAGGGCGCCGAGCTTCTCCGACATGCCCCATTTGGTGACCATATTGCGCGCAATGTCCGTGGCACGCTCAATGTCGTTGGATGCTCCTGTCGTCACCGCATCGGCGCCAAAAATCAACTCCTCAGCCAGACGTCCGCCAAACAGCGTGGAAAGCGAACTTTCCAGCTTGCGCTTGCTGTAGCTGTAACGATCCTGCTCCGGCAGGAACATGGTCACGCCCAAGGCGCGTCCACGCGGAATGATGCTGACCTTGTACACCGGGTCATGTTCCGGCACCAAACGACCGATAATTGCATGCCCGGCTTCATGGTATGCCGTGAGCTTCTTTTCTGCGTCGCTCATCAGAATTGAGCGGCGCTCGGTGCCCATGATGAGCTTGTCCTTGGCCCATTCCATATCGGTCATCGACACTTCCTGACGACCGGAGCGTGCAGCACGCAAGGCGGCTTCGTTCACCAGGTTAGCCAGATCAGCGCCAGAAAAACCCGGCGTACCGCGCGCAATATTCATGGCGCTGACATCACTAGCCGCCGGAACCTTGCGCAGATGCACCTTGAGAATCTGTTCACGTCCGCGCACATCCGGCAGACCAACCACCACCTGGCGGTCAAAGCGACCGGGGCGCAGCAGCGCGGGATCAAGCACATCGGGGCGGTTGGTGGCGGCGATGACGATAATGCCCTCATGCCCGTCGAAGCCATCCATTTCCACCAGCATCTGGTTGAGCGTCTGCTCGCGCTCGTCATTGCCGCCGCCCAGACCCGCACCACGCTGACGACCGACGGCATCAATCTCGTCGATAAAGATGATGCAGGGCGCATTCTTTTTCGCCTGTTCGAACATATCGCGCACACGCGCCGCGCCGACACCGACGAACATCTCCACGAAATCCGAACCGGAAATGCTGAAAAACGGCACTTTGGCCTCACCGGCGATCGCCTTGGCGAGCAAGGTCTTGCCCGTACCCGGCGGACCGACCATGAGCACACCGCGTGGAATCTTGCCGCCAAGGCGCTGGAACTTGCCGGGATCGCGCAGGAAATCCACCAGCTCAGCCACATCCTGCTTGGCTTCATCGCAGCCCGCCACATCGGCGAAGGTAACTTTGATCTGGTCTTCACCCATCAGGCGTGCACGGCTCTTGCCAAAGCTCAAGGCGCCACCGCGTCCGCCGCCCTGCATCTGGCGCATGAAAAACACCCAAATGCCAATGAGCAACAGGAAGGGGAACCACTGGATGAACAGGGTCATCAACAGCGAAGGACGCTCAGGCGGCGCGGCATTGATCGTCACTCCGGCATTGAGCAAATCGCCGATCATGGCGCGGTTATCCGACTCGGGGCTGTAGGTGGTGAACTCGGCGCCGGAAGTCATTTTGCCGCGCACGACATTCCCTTCGATCTGCACCCGCTGCACAGCACCGGATTTCACATCGGCGATAAATTGCGAGTAGGCCACGGGCGGCGCGCTGATGGCACGCCCCTGAAAACTGTTGAATACCGTCATCAACACGATGGCGATGACAACCCAGAGCAGCAAATTCTTAACAACGTCGTTCAAAGCAAAACCTCGTTCCAGCAGCGCTTGGCCGGATGGTGGGGTAAGGGGAAATTAGATAAGTTGGAGCACTATACCATGCGTGGGTTCCGCGCCAGCGCATAGACTTCGCGTGAGCGCGCGCGCGAGGCGTCAGGTTTGCGCATGGCGACACTGGCGAATTGCTTGCGCAATTCACGTACATAGTCGTCGAAACCCGCTCCCTGAAACAGCTTGATGAGGAAAACGCCATCTGCACCCAGCACCTGGCGGGCGAAATCGACCGCCAACTCGGCCAGATACATGGAGCGCGGCTGATCCACACCGTCGTGGCCGCTCATATTGGGCGCCATGTCCGATAAAACCACGTCAACCGTGCGCCCATCCAGACGCTGCATCAGGCTGGCGAACACAGCCTCTTCGGTGAAATCGCCCTGGATAAACTCGACATCGGCGAAGCTGTCCATGGGCAGGATATCCAGCGCGAACACCCGCCCCTTGTCGCCCAACAGGCTTGAAACGTACTGCGTCCAGCCTCCCGGCGCAGCGCCAAGATCAACCACTACCTGCCCGGGACGCAACAGGCGGTCACGCTCCTGAATCTCAATCAGCTTGTAAACCGCACGCGAACGCCAACCCTCCTGCTGCGCGCGCTGCACATAGGGATCGGTAAAATGCTCATGCAGCCAACGCTGGCTGCTCGCGGTACGTTTCAAAAAGCTGCTCCCAAAAAACAAGGCATCGGCTCCAATGCCGATGCCATTCAATGCTATGGCCTCAAGCTTTCTATGCAAGAGGCGCACGGACTGCCTGCCGAATCAATGCCCCTGCATTTTTTGCATGTTTTCCATGCGTTTCATCATGTCGGCGCGTTTTTTCACTGGAACCTGCACGCTCATCTGCGTGCCGTCGGCAAAATCCAAGCGCACGGGAATCACGTCGCCCGCCTTGGGACGCGGATCTTGCACCCCGATCAGCATGATGTGATAGCTGCCAGGCTTGAGGGTCAGACTCCCCATGGCCGGAATCACCAAAGCATCCTGCTTGAGCATTTTGTGCATGCCGTCGATTTCCACCGATTTATGCAGCTCAATGGTATTGAAGCCAGGAGCGAAGGCGCTGGTCACCTTGATTTCCTTGTCCTCATCGTTCTCGATCACCATGAACGCCGCCATGGCTTGCGCATTGGGCGGAGCCTCCGGAATCCACGGTTCGACCACCTTGATTTCAGCCATCGCCGCCAAGGGCGACATCATGGCCATAGCCAGTATCCACTTACGCATATCGAACACCTCACTTGCTGATGACGGTAAGAAACGCCTTGACCATCGCCGCCGGGTCGTGCGGAGTCGGGTAAACGCCCACCACTGTCGCATCCGGACTGACCAACAGAATAGACGTTGTATGGTTGATCAGGTAGGAGCTTGACGCCGCGTTATTGGCGGTCGGCAACGACGCTTTTTCCCAACCCACGCCCAAGGGTCTGGCCATCGTCTGCAATTCAGCCTGACTACCGGTCGCGCCGATGATTTTTGCATCGAAATAACTGACAAACTTGGCCAACTGCTCCGGCGTATCGCGCTCCGGATCCACCGAAACGAAGATCTCCTGCCAACCTTGCACTCCCTCCTTGCGCAACAACTCGGCCACTTCGGCCAGGGCGGTCAGCTCGGTCGGGCAAACGTCCGGGCACAGAGTGTAGCCGAAGTAGAGAAACGTCCACTTGCCCAGCAGGTTTTTGCGTTCCAGCGGTTTGCCGTCCATGCGCGTCAGCTTGAACTCAGGCACAGGAATGGCCTGCGGCACCACGCGCAGCACCGACTGATCGACCACGGCGGTCAAGTCCATATTGGCGCGTTGCCATTTCAAATAAACTGCAACGCTCAGGGCGACGAGCAACACCAGAAACACCACGGCGGCGACAGGCGCACCACGTTGGCTAGGCTGAGTCATAGTTGTAGCGCCTCTCTACGCCAAAGTTAATTCTCGATCAGGCAAATTTATATCTATTTGCGTTGATCGTGCAATGCAATGTTTTTCAAGCGCAAGGCATTGCCCACGACCAGCAAAGAACTCAGCGACATGCCGATCGCCGCCAGCCACGGGCTGATCAACCCAAAGGCGGCAAAGGGCACGGCGAGCAGATTGTAGGCCAAGGCCCAGATCAGATTCGTGTGTACATTATGTCGGGTCATTCTCGCCATGCGTATGGCTTGAGGAATCGCGCGCAAGTCATTGCCCAGCAATACAAAATCACTATGCAATTGCGCCAGGGTGGTCGCCGCGCCGAAGGACAGGGAGACCTGCGCCGCCGCCAGGGTTGGCGCGTCGTTGATGCCATCCCCCGCCATCATCACCCTGGCGCCGTTGGCCTGCGCTTGCTCGATCCAGGCCAGCTTGTCTTCCGGGCGCATGGCCGCATGCCAGTCCTCAATCCCAAGTTTCCTGGCCAGATAGCCGACTGCCGCAGGCTGATCGCCACTGAGAATCACCACGCGGCGCATGCCCAGATCACGCGCCTGACTCACGAAATCCTGCGCGCCTTCACGCACCTCATCATGCAGGACAAACAAAGCGCGCAGCACAGCGTCGCAACTCAGCGCCACCACCATGCCGGCGCTATCGGCCTGCTCGATCAGCCAACGCTGAACATCGTCGGACAGCGGCGCGCCTTGCAACGCAAAGGCAGGCGCGCCGATGCGCCATGTTTGTCCCTCGTGCACAGCCAGCAAACCCTGGCCGGGCTGATTGACCACATCCAGCTCAATATCTACGGGATCGACATCGGCGCGCAAGGCATGCGCCAGCGGATGCTCCGAGTGCAGCTCCATGCGCGCCGCCCAGGAACGCGCAAGCGCCTCGTCCATGCCGGCCAGTGCAAGCGCCGCCATCACGCGCGGTTTGCCTTGAGTGAGCGTGCCCGTTTTGTCCAGCACCAGGGTATCCGCCGTGGCCAGCGACTCGACCGCCGACATTTTCATCGGCAGCACCCCCATGCCGGCAAAGCGCCCGGCGGCGATCGCCAAGGCCACCGGAGTCGCCAGCGCCAGCGCGCAAGGACAAGTAATGATCAGCACGGCGATCGTGTTCGGCAAGGCTCGCGCCGGATCCACCCACCACCACACCAGGGCGGTCAGGGCGGACAGAATCAGGGTGAGCAGCACAAACGGCGCAGAAATGCGCTCGGCCAGAATCGCCAGCTTGGGTTTCTCGCTCAGTCCACGATCCATCAGGCGCTGCAGCTCGTTCATGGTCGAATCGGCGCTCACCCGCTCCACGCGCATCAACACCGGCTGATCCACGTTGCAACTGCCTGCAGCGATCCACTCGCCCTCACGACGCGCGACCGGCAGAGACTCGCCGGTTAGATGCGATTCATCAAAGCTGCTGAACGCGCTCAACAGTCGCCCATCGACCGGCGCGCTATCCCCTGGCTTGAGGCGCACCACATCCCCGGCGTGCAAATCGGCAACCGCCACTTCCTGCTCACCGGCATCGTCCACCCGCCAGGCTGTGCGCGGAATGACCTTCATCAGCCGATCCAGGGCGTTGGCCGCCGCCAAGCGCCCTTTCAACTCCACCACCCGCGCCAGCAAGACAAAGAAAATGAACATGGCGATGGAGTCGAAATAGGCCTCGACGCCGCCGGTAATCGTCGCCCACAGGCTCCCCAACCAGGCTGCGACCAATCCCAGCACGACCGGCACATCCATCCCCAGTCGCTTGTTTTTCAGGTCGCGCCAGGCGCCGACGAAGAAATCGGTGCCGGAATACACCAGCATAATCAGGGTGATCAACAAGGTGCTCCAGCGCCCGATCACCTCCCATAACTCGATCTGACCGCTAGCGTCGTGTCCGCCCATCCAGTAGGTGGCGATGGAAAAGGCCATGACTTCCATGCCCAGCAGCCCGGCGAACAACAGACGCTCCAGGCTGCGGCGGCGCTCATCCTCGATCAGTTGCTCGCGGTGCGCCGGATCGTAGGGATGAGCCACATAACCGATCGCCGCAATGGCTTGCAGAATATCGCTCAACTTGGTCTGCGCCGGATCCCAGCTCACGCGCGCCTGATGACTGGCATAGTCCAGGCGCACATCGACCACGCCAGGATGAGCGCGCAAAGTCTGCTCATTCAGCCACATGCAGGCCGCGCAGCGAATGTTTTCCAGAATCAGCGCCGCTTCCAGCACTTCCCCGCCTGCATGCGAGTGATGACGCACAAAACCTTGCTGAATTTCCGGACGGTCGAACAGCGTCAAATTGCGTAAAACATCCGGCAAGACCTGGGCATTGACCTCGCCTTCCTGCTCACGGAACTTGTAAAAATCCTCGAAGCCCGCATCAACGATCGTCTTGCATGCCGCATGACAACCGGCGCAGCAAAAACGGCGCTCTTCGCCCAACACCGGGTAACGCAAATCCACGCCCCTGGGAATGTCCAGCGCACAGTGATAGCAAATGTCTTTAGCCTGGGACATGGTGTCTGCCAATGAAAAAAGCCCCGCAAATCCTGCGGGGCCGGATGATGAAGCAAAACGCGAACAATTACTTCGCAGTCATCCCCGCGTAGTACTGCGCCATCTGCACGATTTCTTCGTCCGTCAATGCTTGGGCGATCAAACGCATACGTGCATAGACATCGTTATGGCGCGTACCGTTCTTGTATTCCTGCATGGTCTTGACGAAATAGTCCGGGGTCTGCCCTGCCAAGGCAGGCGAATCAGTCGCCGCACCCGAACCATCTGAGCTATGGCAGGACTGGCAGGGCGCCACCAGACGCTTGCCGTCGCCGCGTGCAATGATCGGCTTGACCTTTTCACCCTGCGCAGCATCGAAGCTTACGCCCTTGGGCAGGGCGGGCAGGTCGAAGCTGGCGTAGAACTGCGCCAGATCGGCCATGTCATGCTCGCTCATCATCTTCGACAGCGCAACCATGGGATCGGACGTATTGGTCGCCATACGCTTGCCGTCCTTGTAGTCCTTCAGCATCTTGAAGGTGTACTCGGCGCGCTGCCCCGCCATCGACGGCCAGTTGGCCGAAGGGGCGATGCCAGCGTTGCCGTGGCATGAGGCGCAGAACATGTCCTGGCTCAGCTTGGCGCCGCGATCCTTGTCGCCATTGGCTACAAAACGCACCATGTCCGCCGTCCAGGCCACGTTGGTGGACGGAGCCTTGCCCGCAGCGACAGCCGCGCCATGCTCGGAGGCCATCGCCTGAGTCATGACTTGGGTCATCATCAGGGCAGTGAAGCCCGCCATAGCCACAACTGTTCTAATGGTCGTGTTATTCATCGATCAAACTCCCCAAGGAATGGTGTGGTGCCCTTCCAAAAAGAAGAACTGCACAATCGGATAGCCGTAGCTCAGGATCATGTAAGCCAGCATCGCCCAGTTCCAGAAAGCCAGGCTGTTAAGCACGCCAGGCAGACGCATCGGCTCATGAATCGCAGAGGCGTAGATGACACGGGTGTCCGCCTCCTGCACCTTGTTGAAGTGGGTCATCAACAGGTTGTAGACGAACATCAGGCCGGAAATCACCACCAGTACGGCGCCAACGACCATCAGAGCCTCATAAAGCCCCCACATCTGCGCAAACTCAGGGAAAGCCGCATATTGATCCGTGGTGGAAACGCGACGCGGCTGACCATAAACCCCGAGCATGTGCCAAGGCAGAGTCAGAATCACCATGCCCACGAAATACATCCACAATTGGCTGACCGCCATTTTGCGCGAGAACAGCTGGTTGCCGGTGATTTTCGGCCACAACCAGTAAGCCGCTGCCAAGTACATGATGACCGTAGTGCCGCCGAAGATCAGGTGGAAGTGACCAGTGATCCACTGCGTATTGTGCACGGTGGTGTCCCAAGTGTAGGAGGCGTTGAGCACGCCGCCCCAACCGCCGACGGTCAGCATGAGCAAAGACAGACCGCCCGCCAAGACAAAAGGATTGCTCCAGTCAAGGGCGCTGATCCAGCCAAACAAACCCTTGCCGCCGCGCAGGCGACCGGCGATTTCCATTGAGGCCAACACGGTGAAGCCGGTCAGGAAGGTGGGCACGGATACCATGAAGGTGCCGAACATGTGCAGCAGCTTCCAACCTGCGGCCTGCATAGGATCCACGTACAGGTGGTGGAAACCGATGGGTACGGAGAAGATGAACAACAGCACGAAGGCGATGCGAGCAAACTCATCGGAGAACAGCTTGCCGCCCGCTTCCTTGGGCACGATCATGTACATGGCGATGTAGGCCGGCATCAGCCAGAAATACACGATGGCGTGCAGGGTCCAAGAGAACAGGGTACGCGCCAAGCCGACATCGATGGTCGGCGACAGGCCAAAAGCGACCGGCAAGAGCTGGAACACGGCTTCCGACGCCACGCCCAGGCTTGTCCAGCCCCAGAGCAGCGCAGTCATGGTGAACATGAACATGATGACCGGAACCGGCTTGCCGGGATTTTCCTTCTTCCACTGCACAAAGCCGATAATCATGTCGGCCACCCAGAACCAGGAACCGACTACCAGCAGGGTTGCGCCCAGATAGAAAGCGGGGTGCGCCATCTCAGGGGGATAGAAGGTGTACAGCACGGAGGCGTAGCCGGTGAGCAGCGGGATGGCCGCCATCACTGTGCCGATCAGTGAAACCCAGAAGCTAGTCCAACCGAAGAAGGGCTTCTTGTTCACGCTATGCGCCATGGCGTGGTAGCCCCAGCCCATGGTGAAGAAAGTGGTCAGCACAAAAGCCAACAACACCCCGTGAGTGGAGGTCGAGGCGAAATACACCGCCGTATTTTCAATGCCCGGGAAGAAGCCGCTGCGCTCCGCCGCCTGGAACAGCCCCATAGGCAGACCCAAAGCCAGCGCCGCGAATGCGACCCACATATTCCACAGGCCAAGTTTGTTGCCGATCGCCTGCACCGCCGTCGCCGTCGGACGGTTCGATGCGGCAAGACCCGCAGCATGTTCAGCAGTAATGCTCATTTCTCGTCTCTCCTCAATCAGGATTTGCCAGCGGTTACATGAATCTTGGAATACATGTAATCGTGACCCAAACCGCAGTACTCGTTGCAGATCATCGGGAAGCTGCCCGGCGACTGGAATTGGGTGGTGACTTCAGACACGTAACCCGGTACGACCATGGTGTTCATGTTGCTGAAAGGGACGTGAACGCCGTGCAGCACATCAAATGAGGCGATGCGGAATTTCACCGGCGTATGCGCAGGCACTTCGATCTCCTGCGGATAGAAGCCATAACGCGCCGCCACCATGGTAACGAGGTACGAACCATCCGCCTGCTTTTTCACTCCGAGATTGCTTTCCGCAAACTCACCTTCAAGGTGAAGCTTGGCGGAGTTGGTCGCCTCGACATTGCTGGGCGGGTGCATGTTCTCGGCGGCGGCAAAATAAATCTGCACGCCCCAAAAAACGGCCAACATGCCTCCAATGGCCCATAGCCAGCGCTTCTCCATTGGATCAATATGAATCATCGACATGATCTAGTTCCTCTTTGTTTGACTCGCGGACTCAACTCACCGGACCACGACCGACGAACATGGCGTACATCCCCAACCAACCCAATGTGAAAATCACGCCGTAGGTTGCGAGAATCACCCAGGTCCCTACCGGGGAACTATTGAGAATTTTCTTCTCTTCTTCTGGAGTCATGATGCTTATCTCCTTTAAATAATGTGCCTAAACGCCAAATGCTGGATTAAGCAAAGCAATCCAGAGTAAAAGTCCGCAGCCAGGCCTGCTGGTACACCGCACCCAGGCGAATCTTGGCCATGCTGGCGTCCAGCGGCAGGTAGCGGTGGCCGGAGACGTTGGTGATCTTGCCGTCCACCAGGTCGAATACGTCGGCGACGAAGAAGCCGT
>JBFMGA010000002.1:0-109353 GCA_040751855.1 Pseudomonadota bacterium
GCACGCGGACACGGGTCTCCCCACGGTAACCCAGGGATCTGGCAATGTCCGTTCGATCCACCCCATTAGGTATCGATGAATTCTTGATCTGATTGCTCGGTTTGCTCATTTTGATATTTTCCTTGGCTTGACACCCTCCCCACGGCTAAAGTTATTCCCCCCAACAATCAATACATAGTTGGGATGGTTTAACTGTCGGAAGCTACTCAAACCCCTCTTGCAGGGGTTTTTTCTTGCCTTGTTATTTTTGTAGCTATCTCATAAGTATACATCTTATGTAGGATGAGTGCGAAGATGCAGCGCTGTCTTTGGATGTTTCGAGTAGCCGTCTTTCTTTGAAAGACGAGTAGCAGGTGGGGATCCGGGGGAGGGACGTATGGGACGACGGTCTGTGGATAACTTGACTCTGGAGCGCTGGCGGGCGCTCGACGCCTTGTTGGTGCTGGAGAAGCTGGGGAGCTACGTAAAGGCCGACGACACGTTTGAGCCACTGAGCGCGCACGGCACCCAGCGCTATCACATAAATGTTGAAGGACGGGATTTCGAATTGCTGCTGCGCGGCTCCAAGTTCTTCGATACCCGGCTCCAGCGCGGCGGTGGGGGTGCCGTGGATTTGGTCATGCATGTGCGCCACGTCGATTTCAAAGGCGCAAGTGACCTGTTGCGTACCCTGGCTGTTTAGGTCCACCGTGTTCGTGACCGTAAAAGCCCGTGTCCATACTGATGCCACCGGGGCCTATACCGAGTTGCCTGCGTTGCTGACCCCGGCTGGGGTGCTGGAGCCCTTGCTGGACTATCTCCTGTACCGCAGCCACGACCGCAGCGTAGCCTGGATGTCGAAAGTGGTCCGCTCGGTGCGGATGTTCCTCGAATACCTGCAATCCAACCCTGCTGAGCGCGACACCTACCGCCTATTCCAGAACTTCGCCCAGCGGCTCTACACCGGCACCTTCGATCGTGCGACGGGTCTGGACCCCAGTGGCCTATGCTGGGCGCCGCGTTCGCCGCAGGATGCTTCCCACATCATCACCCACCTGACAGACTTCTTCGACTGGCTCGGCGAGATGCGTCCCGAGGCGGCCCAGGTGAATCCGCGCTATGCGGGCGGTGCCTTCGACCGCCAGACCGATGAGGCCGCCTACCAGTACCGGCGCAGCAAGGCCTTCCTCGGGCACACCTGGGCGGCTAACGCTTCCCCTGCTGAGACCGGGCACCGTGTCCGGGGCCAGCGCCTGCCGAAAGTCGAGAAAGGCGAGCCGCCAGCCTTTCCGGAAGAGCGCTTCGAGGAACTTCTTGCCAAGGGATTCCATGCGGCTGGACGCCAGGACTACCGTGGCATGCTCATTACCTTGCTGCTGCACGGGGCCGGTTTCCGCGAGTCGGAGCCCTTCCACCTCTACATCTCCGATGTGTTCCAGGACCTAGCCAACCCGAGTCAGGCCAAGGTGCTCATCCATCACCCAAGCCATGGAGGTGCACCCGCCGACTGGCGCGATGAAAGAGGTAAGCCACGCAAGGGCAACCGGGCGGAATACCTTGCCCAGCAGTTTGGCCTCACACCGCGCACCGAAGTAATGGACAGGCGCCATGCCGGCTGGAAAGGCGGTACTCACGATGCAGCCTATTACAAACAGGCGTACTGGTTCTTGCCTGAGTATGGCGAGTGGTTCCTGCAACTGTGGCACCGCTACCTGGAGCAGGTCGCACGAATCGAGCGCGACCACCCGTTTGCCTTCATCAATCTGAGTCGTGAGCCGGTGGGCGCGGTTTACACGCTTACCCAGTACAACAAGGCGCATGCCGCCGCCTGTGAACGCATCGGCCTCACGGTCGGCAAGGCACTGGGCACGACACCCCATGGCCACCGTCACGCCTACGGCCGGCGGCTGCGCAATGCCGGCGTCGACAAGGCGCTCATCCGTCGTTTCATGCATCACGCGTCCGAGGAGAGCCAGCAGGTTTACACCCAAGCGACCGCCCGCGAGGCCATCGCAGCACTTGAAGCCGCAGCGCAGCGACTGCGAGCCCAGCACGCCAAAACGCCGTTCGCTCCGGGCCAGCCGCGTCCGGGTATCGAACTCGACGATTAAGGAATCCGTATGACCGAAATCAAGACAACGGCCACGCCCAAGGCATCAACTGCCACGGCCCCGAAGGTGAAAGGCGTGACGCGTGACACCGACGCGACCCTGGGTTGGGTCGAGCGCGAGCATCCGCAACTTGAGACCTGGCACGCCTTGGCCGTGGAGTGGTTGAAGGGCGAAACACGAAATGTCAGCGATAAGCTCCAAGCCCTGGTGACCTTCTTCGAGCGCTACCTCATCGAGCAGAGCCTACCGCTCGACCCGGCGGTGTTCCTGGCTCGCAGCACGGTCTTGCCGGACTTCTACCGCGCAGCCTGCCCGGATTCAGCGAGCGGCATCCAATACAACAACGCCATCCACGCCTTCCTGCACTTCGTGCTGCTGCGCGAGTTCAGCGAAACCGCCGACGATGGCCTGCCGGTGGTCTCACCAGCCTTCCGCAACCCTGTGCCCCGGATGTCCAGGAGTGGTTTGCCTAGACGCGACGAGAGCGTGCATTCGCCGCTCCCCTATGGCTACATTGATGAGTTGCGGCAAATGCTGGCAGCAGGCCCACACTTCTGCGACTGGCAGTTGGCGCAGAGTGCTCTGGGTGCGGAAATCGGCCAGAGCGGGTACGGTGCACCTGATTGGTTTGAAGTAACCGAGAACCGGATTGACCGGAACGACCCGGACTGCGTGTGGCGGGTCCGCAAGGTCAGTCCAAAATATCGCGGTGGGCAGGTGCTGGAAATGTGGAGCCCGGTGCGCTGGGTCGCTCTGCTTGTGAAGCTTATCCTGCCGCTGCGCACCTTCCAGGTCCGTATCCTCGACTCGGGCGAGGCCGATACCTGGCGCTATTCGGCGGGCGAGTGGACTCTGAATCCGAGCCGACTTGCTCAGGGCAGCGAACGACGCCCCTTACAGCAAGGTGTTTTTCGCCGGAGCAATCCGCTCTCTGATGGTGAAGAGGCATCAACCGTGCTCTACATCAACACCAACAAGACCGCCGACATCGCCAAATCCGGCCCAGAAAAAGGCTACGTGTTGCCCTGGTCCTCAGGTGGCGCGGTGCATCAGGATGTCTTTTACTGGCTGGAAAAGCTGCGCAACTGGCAGGAGAAGTACAACCCTGTCTCGCGGCGCACAGCTTGGGCGGAACTAGATGGCCGCCATATCAAGGCGAAGAGCGAGGTGCAACTCGCTGGCTATCCGGACGCTTGCTTCCTCTTCAGGTTGCCGGAGACACGAGACGGCGAGCAGAATCTGCCGATCACTTTAGATACGTTGGACAAGCCTTGGTTCGTTCTGCTGGAAGCCCTCGAGCTGCGGCTGGCCGACCGTGGCGAAACCCATCGCAACGGAACCCCGATTCGTTTCCTCCCGCCGCCGGAAGAGCAGAAAAACAGGCATACAACCCTCTTCCCCCTGCACAGCCTGCGCGTCTCACTCATCACCGCGCTGGCTCTGGAAGGGCAGGTACCGTTTCCGATACTGCAAAAGCTGGTTGGCCACAGCCGCCTGCTGATGACGCTCTACTACACCAAGCCCGGCGCGACCCACATACGAGATGTACTGCTCGGCGCGGCGGAGCGGCTAGAGGCGCGCAAGGAATCAAGTATCCAGAACTTCCTGCTGGACACCGCACACGACGAACTGCTCCAAAAAGCCATCTGCAACAGCGTGCCCAGCCTTGCCGCCGCCATCCCGCAGCATCCCGCTGCGCGCAATCCGGTGGGCTGGATGCAAATGCACCACGGTCTGTGTCTGGTCGGTGGCAACACCAGCGAGGTTGAGGACAACGGCGCCGTAGGCGGCTGCTACAACGGCGGGCCCAACCTTGGTTCCGCTACTGGGCCCAAGTACGGTGCCGTTCCGGGCGGCAGTCGCAACTGCGTGCGCTGCCGCTGGTTCGTGACCGAACCGCACCACCTGCCTGCGCTGGCAGCACACTTCAACACGCTGGCCTATCACTTCGACGAGGCACGCAACGCCTGTCTTGCGCGCGAACAGGAACTGCAAGGCCTGAAGAAACAGAAGGCTGACGCGGAGTACGCTGGGCATCCGTTCGCTGGCCAGGACGCTTACCGTCAGGCCGAGCGGGTGTGGGAAAGCGCGATGAAGCGCTTCAGCGACTTGGCCGAAGACTTGGTGGCCTGCTGGCGTCTTATCCAGCGCTGCAAGGCTGCGCTGGATGCCGCGCAAGGCGACGGCACGCAACTGGTCACGGTCGGCGAGGTGGCCGACGTGCAGGTTGCCTTCGAGGAGACGGAATCCGAACTGCTCCAGTTGAGCGGTGTCTGCGACAACGTCGAGGTCTATCCCGACCTCCAACCTGGCAAGGCCATCATCCGTCGTAGCCAACTCCTTGATGCGGTGCTCTACCGCGACAACCTCCCTCCCTTGTTCATGATGTTGAGTGAGCAAGAGCAGCTCCATGCCGGCAACGCCTTCATGCGCCGCCTTGCTCAGCAGATGGACCCGACCAACCCAGCCTTGGGTCAGCGGGAAGTGATTCGCCTGATGGATGCTGGCGAACGCTTGAGTGAATACTTCGATCTTGACCTCGACACGCTCCTCCCGAACCACAGGTCAGCTTCGGTGGTGACCGCGACAATCAAGCCCCTGTTGGGAGAGAAGGAATGAGTGGCACGACGGACATCCACCCAGATTCCGTTCTGGAAGCTTTGCTGGCCAAGGGAGGGCGATCCAACCGACGGGCTAACCTGACGAAGATGCATGAGATTTGCCGCAAGCACCATGAAGCGGGCTCGCGGGATTTTTCCTTGCCAACCATCGGGCGGTTGGTTGAAGCCGAAGGGATCATGAAAGGGCGCGCGCTCTACAACGCTCAATCAGCGGACTACAAGGCCCTCATCGAAGCTTGGGCTGTCTACGCAGGCCCCCCCACTCAAAAGCCCCCCAAGACGCTGGCGAGCCATGAGTACCTGATGCGCATTGAAGACCCTGCCATTCGGTCCATCATGCAGTCCATCATCGCCGAGCGTGACAAACTCAAGGCGCAGCTCAACGTGTTGAAGTCCCACACGCAAGTGACGGTGGATCGCAGACCGCTCGGAGCCACCGTGGTGTCATCTCCAGGAGCACAGCCCGTGGCCGTAGTCACCACAGCAGCGCAACTCACCCCCTCAGAGCGTGAAGCGTTGCAGAAGGCCGTCTCAGCCGAATATCTGGCAGATCGGGGCCTCAAGGAGGGAAGTCATGGCGAAATCCTCAATGAGCGAGGTCGGACTGTGTTCGAGGTGGGGTTTGCCCGCGCTATCCGTAAGGTGCTGGGCGACTGAAGGAGAGGACTCTTACCGACTTGACCGGGCACCATGGTTACTGACCAACCAACACACATCGATGCCCCGCTTAAACGGCAGCAGACGACCCAATCCTGACCTTCGAATCTCGGGGGTTCCAAGGGCGGGTTCCAGTGTAAAGCAGTTACACACCGAGATCACTAACCGACCGTACCTCGGCCTGTCGGCCAATCCGGTCATTCACCTTCCGCTCGATGTCGGGCGGCAATGTGGCGGTAAGCCGCCCCTCGACTCTGACAACCTTGAACGGCCGCTTATTGATCCGGTGAATATGTGCTCCCGACCCTGAAGAGACATTCAGGTTGCCAAGTCGTAGTTCAGTGATGCAGCGGGAGCGGTCTATCGCAACCAGATTACGGGCGACGGGTTTGGATGGCAAAGCAGTTCGTCGAGAAGAACCTACGGAGTCCTTTCGACTAATGGCGCCGCACTCTGATTGGGCTCTCCGGAATCGCTCAACGGCTCTGCGACCAGCGCCAGAGAGGCGTTGAGCGTTGCACAGGAGAGGTGGTAGGTGGGGTACATGACCGGGCACAGGAGTACCTCTCGGCGCGTTGTGCAGAGCGTCCCTAGCTGTGCAGGCCCAGGATCGCCTCTGCGACGCGTCGGGCACCTGTGATGGGGTTGTTTAAGCTGATCGTCGCGGGAAGTTCCACGCGGAAGCTGAGCGACTGGACGTCCACATGTTGGTGGGCAACCACGTCATCGTGCCGCAGCACCTCGACAGCCGGGTCTGCCATGTCGTAGCCCCGGACGAAGGTCACGCTAAACGGGGTCGTGAACGGAGCTTCGTTAGCCATCGTGGCATGCTCGTATCCGATACCCGACTCCGAGCCGTACATGGCTACGCGTTTAAGAAACTCGTCGACCAAGCCGCTAGCTCCGCTCACGGTGAGTCGCGCGACGATGCTCTCCACCAGGGATGGGATCGATGAGGAAGGCACGTTGGGATCTGTCTGTTGCAGACCGATGCTTACGAGGAGGAGACGCGATTCCCCAGGGCCGTCATCAGTGGCAGCGGCAGGCTCAATCTGGTGCACGCCATGGACGGCGTGACTTGAGGTACTGCGAGTTGTGGTCTTTATCTCCACGCCCGTGCCCTCCCACGTGAGGTCTCTAGCTGATCGGCGCCAGCCATCCCAAGCCTGGACGACCGGCCCAACGTGCAAATCATCTGCGCGGCGGCAGAGAGCGTCGAGAAGGAGCAATTCCCCGAAAAGTCCGATGATGGCGTTTTCGGAGATCTCCAAACGCTTGATGGCGAGTTCGATCAAGGGCTCGGTGACCGCGAAGGCGCGCTCCAGATTGACGTCAGCTTTCTCGCGCAATAGCTCGGCGGCAATGAAGGCGCCAACCTGATCGAAGTGTCCCAAAGCAGGTAATAGGATGCGGTTTGCACTCAGTGGCGGTTGGGTGTCACGGTGCCACGAGTGGAAGTGAATCGCGGACTTCACGGTGCTGGTCCGGGGCTTGAGCTGCTCACCTGCAAGGAAAAGTTCCAGGTGTCCGCGACTATTCCGGGCGATACCGACCACCTGCGCGTCGGTCAACCAATTGATGGTTCGGTCACTTCCGGTGAGACCCGCCGGCACGGCGTTGATCTGCTCGAGAACTTCTTCGTAGCTGGTCATGAAAGGCTCCTTGTCACGGTGGCCGCCCCAGCACGGGTAGCGGCGAACTGCTCGGGACCTCCCGCAGGCAGGCAAACTCCGACTGCGACCGTGGGGTACAGGTCGCTCGGATGTTGATTGACGTAAAAGAGGATCTGACCGTCGGAGCCGCTGGGTCGCCACGCTGTGTCGCTGCTTATCGGCACGGCAAGGTTTCGGTGGTAATAGTCAAAGTAGACATCGCCGCGATACTGGCCCGGGCCGGCGTTGGGGTCGCTGGCTCCCCAAGTCGTCTTGAGTTCGCCTCCGACCACCCTCTTGGTGGTGGCGCGAATCTTGAAAGAGAGCTGCGCCAGCGGACCATTGGATACTTCGGCACCATCTCCGTAGCGAATACCGACCCAGAATCGCGGCTGCTCAGCCGTCTTGCGACCAAGGTCGGCGTAGGACCACAAATCGCCGGGGCGCCCGGTAACAAACAGCCCCGTGATCGAGCGAGCTAGGCTAGCCGACCAGAGTCGAAGGTAGGCGGCGATGGCATAGGGACAGCCACGCCGGGGCACATCTCCCCTCCCGTTCCTCTCAGGCGGTCGGTAGAACGGAGGATCCAGGAGTGGGGCAACTGCGTGTGCTCGGGCCTCAATCCGACTCCAGAGGTCCGCTTGGAAACCCTCGCTCCCGGGCCGGTATTTGGCGAAAGTCAGGCGGTCCAAGAGTTCGGCGGCCTCTGTAAGTTTGAGTGGTACGTCCAGGATCCGGCCTCGCTGTACGTTGGCCACAGTTACATCGCTGGAGGGTCGAGTAAAGAGTTCCGCAAGGACGGTTGCATTAGGATCCGCCTGCTGGCCGTCATTGATGACAGTGACGAAGGGGCGAGCCCCTGGAGACAGGGGAAGGTTACCGACGCCCGTTATCTTTCCTGTGGCCTCGAAGTTGAGGCCCTGCAGAACAGTTGGTTCAGGTGAGCCTCTCATCATGCGCTCGGTGATAGCTGTGCGCACCGCTTCGTCGACATCGTGATAGGCGCGGAAGAGGGCGAGTTGAGCGCTCGAGGCGAAGACGCGGCACAGTTCGATATAGGATCCGCGATACCCGAACCAGCGCTGCATCTGCATCTGAGTGTCGGCTAGTGGGTTGGCCGATGAACGTTGGAATAACGCCGTGGTCATCCCTTCCAGGGTCAGTCCCCGGGCCATGACGTTACCTGAGACGAAGATCGTGCAGATGTCGCGGGCGGCGCTCCACTTGCCGGTTGCCGGGTCCTGGCTCGGCTTGTAGGCAGGTCGGTCATCAGCGTTGGGGTCGCTATTGACCACGGCGACCCTAGTCCCCGGGATCACCTCGTCGATGAGCAGGGTTTCGATGGTCTGCCAGTCTGGGAAGGTCATCGGCGGCAGAACGTTGAACTCGCCTTCTATTGCTTCGGCGGAGGCTCGGTACTTGTCGAGCCATTGTGCCCACGGGGTGGGCTCAGCCCTTAGGTCATTCACCAAACTGTCGGGGAGCCTTGCGTCACCTGCGTCGAGCAAATTTCGCGCCGTCGCCCGGTCCTGGATCCCTGCCCAGAGCAAGATGTCCTCAGCGCCCCTGAAGTGATCCGTGATCGCGGCTGAGGGGTGGTAGAGCATCGAGTGCGGAGGAGCCACGCAGGCAAGGGCTTCGTGCTCGGCGTCGAACTGGGTAGTGATGGCGGACACCGGGCCAAGCCTGCCAGAGCGATGCAGGCGGATGGCGCCCGCCACCAAGAAAGCTCGGATGGCGTCGGCAAGATCTTGCTGCACAGAGTTGGTGGTGGGCACGCACAGTTTGGCTGCCTCTGCGCGGCGGTAGAAGACCTCACCGCCGGTGTAGTAGGAGCGGATCCCCATAGCCTCTGGGTAGGTCGATGAGCGGGGGGCGTTGAGGTTGCCAGGCTCGCTTGTGTCTACTGGATGGCCGACATCGAGCGGGGTGCGAAGAGAGATCAGGAAGTCTCGCGGCGCTAGGGGGTTGTGGTCCTCCTGAAGGAGGTTGGCCTGGGGTGTCGCCGTGTAGGCGATGTAAGTCGAGAAAAGATTTTCAGGCGACCCCTGGGGCGGATCCCAGAGGTTAGCGATCGCACGCGGGATCTGCTTCAATCTGCCGTAAATGGGGTCCTGCGAAGACTCAACGATGGCATCGAGAATAGATCCATCGTCGGCCTCGTCGTCAAGCACGAGCATTTGGACGGTGCGATCAAGCTCCTTGACCGCGCAAAAGACGCTGGCGCGAAGGCTCGCTGCCAAGGCATGCATATGGTCAGTCTGCTTCATCGCCACGATGATCAGTGGCTTACCCTGACTAAGGCGTTGGCGAACCTGAGCCGGCGCCAGCCGGTAGGTGGTTGTCAGTGGGGGTGTCTGCTCTGACATTGCGATGCCAGGCGGCGGGCACAGTAGGCGACGCTTGATCTTCTGTGCGTTCTCCTCCCCCGAGTCCAACTGCTGCACCAGTCTCTCGTAAGTCTGGCGCCACAACGAGAGACGAGTGCCGGCTAAGACGACGACGATGTCAACGCCGTGATCGATCGCCAGGGCTGAGACCCCCAGCATAGAAGCGGTCTTGCCAGACTGGACCGAACCCATGACGAGTCCGGTGCGCGATCGGCGGGATGACCACTCTTCGATTTTCGAGGTGTCGGCTGCCAAGATTCCGCGCTGGAGAATGTAGCGGGAGTCCGCTTCAACTGAGGCACGCGCTGTGTCGGTCAAGCCGGTGAGTTGAGCCTTATAGCGGGCCCACCACGAGTCCGCCTCCTGGGGATCGGGTGGATTGAAGTAGACGTGCTCGACGAGTGGGGGGCTTCCTGGCACTGCTATCAACTCTTCGGTTTGATGAGCATCCTCTGCAACGACGCGTACCCGGAGGACCCGAACTGCTGACGTACAGCCTCAGCTGCATGAGACGGGTCGATGTCTAGGTGTTCAAGGAGGCTCTTGCTGATCCTGGCAATGTAGTCCCACTGGGTTTTTGTCTGCGTCTTTTCGGGGCGTTTCCAGTCCGTGGATTCCTCGCTCGCAGTTCGGATCGCATCACCATTAGCCTCGATGCGGTCCTCTATGTCGTTCGGCGAGGCCGCTAAGGCCATGGTAATGCCCACGAGGGAACCTACGAGTTGCAGTTCCTGCCACTTGGCACCATTGCCGCCATCCTTGAATTGATCGGACCACAATTCATCGTGCGAGGAGTGGAGTTCGACGGCTTTTAGCAGCAGCGAGAACAACTTGGTCAACGTCGGGGAATGGGCTAAGGGATGTGACTTGCTATTCTGAATCTTGATCAGCAACTGGTCGATATAGCGACTAGTCGATGCTAGGTCTTTTCCAGCTGTGTCATGCACAAGAACCGAGATGACCCACGCGAGAAGCTTAGTGCGCTTGTAGCGTGTGTCCCCAAAACCGTAGCTCCTAAGCGCCTCACCGAGGCGGCCAAGATCGACGACACCTGCCAGCGATTCGGCGATTTTTGAGACATCAGTGTTCGGGTCGGCGTCGCCGGCGGCGGCAAGAGTCGCACGGGTGAGTTCTACCTCGTGGTAGACAGCGTTACGGATCTCTTCCGCGTTCAGGTGCACGCCCTGCTTGTTGTAGAGGCGAAAGACCTCATGAATCTGGGCTTGGCTCGCCCGTGTGTACTCGATGACGGGGATTTTGTAATCCACGGGGTCCTCGAACAAAGCATCGACGTTGATTTGCTGACCAGCGACGTTAATCTCTTGGCCCTTGATCTGCGTGTAGTACTTACCGCGTAGAGGTTCAAGGTATGGACCGATCAATCCGCCGTCTCCGGTTGAGCGCAACTTGAACGGGAAGTAAAAGTCGTCCTCATGCGCGGCCTTGAGTGCGTAACCCTCCAACGCTTTCCACGCACGTCGGAAGGCCGGGTAGTCGTCGTTGAACAGATCCGTCAAGTTCCTGTGACCGCTGTTGTCGAGACGTCCTTGTTCGTTGAACTTTTTTCCACTGTGCCGGGCGGTGACTTCAGCAACCTTCAGCTTGGCAACGGGGTGTTTTCCCACAAACCGGAGGATGGCCGTGAGCCTCTGCTTGCCGTCGACGACCTCATGCGGGGTGGAAGGCCCGGTTCTCAACAGTATGATTGACGGTAAGGGGACGCCCCGGAGGATGGACTCTATCAGGGACTGGCGGTCGCCATTGCTCCAAACGTCACCTCGTTGGTACGACGGCGTTAGGTTAGGCGCTTTCTTGGTGAGTTGGAAGATAGGCCAGACGTCGGCCTTTGCCGTGACTGGTTCCGGGCTTGCCGCTTCCTCGCTCACGTCGATCTCGGCCCACGCGTCAGCCCAGGATTGGGTGGCCGTCGCACGGCTAGTGCCCTTGGCCTCAAGCTCTTCGAGGAAGTCGGCCTGCAGCCGGCAGGCTGTGTCCACGCGCTCTTTCAGACGCTCCAGCGCGCGGATGGTCAGTGGTGGGGAGGCGGTCCCGGGGGCGAGGATGTCGGTGGGATCGAGTTCGAGTTCAGCGATCAGCGCCTGAAGGAAGGGTTCGCCGCCCGTGAGCGGGAGGTCATCGCTGAGGTTTAGCCAGCCTTGAATCTCAGCCAGTTGGTTCGTCCATGCGTCGGAGGCGAAGTCGACGTCTACGCTGCTGAACATCGAAGACACTGGGGAAACGCCGTTGGGCGTGTCTGACGCCTCCGAGAGGGTCGCCAACCCGTCCGCGAGGCTCTCCAGCAATTGAACCCGCGGATCCTCCTCGTCCAAGTCGTCGTTCTCGTGTTCGATGTGGTCGGTCATGCAGTAGCCCTCAACGGTTCGAGGTCAGAGTTGATGATCGGGGTAGGACGGATGAGCTTGCACAGCAATCGTTCTGCGATCGCTTTGACGACGTGGGCGTTAACTGCGTTGCCGAGGGCCTTATACGCATTGATGTCGGACGCCGGCAACTGGATGCCGCCGAGACATTGAAGTTCAGCGCACTCGACTGGAGTCATGTAGCGACGTTTACCGGCCAGGTTAGCACCGAGGATGGGCACCTGGGTCTCCGTGAAGGCGATGAGACTTGGGGAGGTCGTGGGACGCTTGACCCGCAGCCCAGACGCACGCACCTGCAGCACGAAGTTGTCGATGTCGCGCTCTTCACCCTGTGCGTTCCACTCCATCTTCTGGAAGCTGGAGGGGAAGTCTTGAGGGCTCCACCGTGCTAGCCAGGGATCAATCCAGGAACGGTTGGTTTGGTAGAACTCGCGGTTCTGCCTGATGAAAGTCCGCTTCCACTGGGGGAAATGGAAGTCGCCTGCGCGGTTGGCATGGCTCGGTATCCTCGTGATTTGTTCGTCGATCGTGCACTCGAGAGATTGGCCGAAGCTGCCCTTGAAGCCCATCTGGCGAAGACCCCACGTAGGTCTACGAGTCCAAACACCTGACGGAGTTTCGTCTTCGTAGGGGTAGGTCGCCCCGAACTCCATCGCCCAGATTGGGAAGGAAGGCAGCTTCAGCGCAGTTGGCGAGCGGCGCAGGAAGTCGCCCCACATGTCGATGGCTCGCAGCGTCTGTTCCGGGATGGCGCGCTTGGGATGCGCATCCTGACGCAGTACCCAGTGGATTTCGGTGGGATCCTTGTGCTTCGCCGGCCACTCGAAATGATCGAGACCCTTGAGTGAACCTACGAAGTAGGCGCGGTTTCGGACCTGTGGAATGCCGAACTCGTGGGGCGAGAAGTGCTCTACGTCGACGGAGTAACCAAGCTCCTCCAGCAAGCGGATGATCGTGGTCCTGGTGCGGCCGCCGTCGTGCTTGAGGATGTTGGGCACGTTTTCCAAGATGAAGTGCAGCGGCCGCTTGACGCGCAGGATGTCGTGCACCTTGAAGAAGAGATTGCCCTGATTTGTGTCCTTGAAGCCCAGTTGGTCTCCTGCCTTCGAGAAGGGTTGACACGGGAAACCCGCGGTAAGGACGTGGTGATCGGGCACGCTCCGGGCGATGATTTCGTCGCTACTCAGGTTGTTAAGGTCACCCCAGGCGTCGATACCGAAATTGACCTTATAGAGGGCCTTCAGCGTGGGCTCCCACTCAGCAGCGAACACGCCACGTCCCCCCAACTCATCAAGGGCGACGTGGAACCCCCCCAACCCAGCGAATAGGTCGACAAAACGAAAGGCCTCGCTACTAGTTCCCATCACTTCGGTCCCGTCCGTCCCCGCCTAATCGGGCGATATCTCTCATGGTTTGTTCAAATACTCGCATTGTGCCACGTCTTGGTGTGCGTGGAAGCATGGCAAGATCATAATGGCCACCTCAGTGAAAAGCCGCTGTAGGAGCGACAGCGGCTATAGAGCGGCTGCACGAGACGGGCTGCTCTCAAATACAACCCCAGAGTAAAGCAAGTGGTAACAGAGGACAGCATTGCTCACTACTGAAGCCGTCCAAGCAGCAGGGGGCTGAACGACCGGTCAGGCCGAATTGCACGAAATGGGCGACCGGCAGGTTTCGGAGTGGAGTAGTCCTTTGGATGTCCGCACGGGAGGGATGGTGACCGTCAGGTTGTGGCCGATTTCTGTCCTATGACATGTCGATTATCTGCCGGGCGATTCGCTTGGTCAGTTGTGTTGCGAATCGGTAGTCAAGTGGCGCCATGTTTCGTATTTGGCGCACCCAGTCAACGAGTCTTGCCCGGAAGGGGGGCAAGAGGACCGTGGAATAAATGGAGGGGGCCCGCGCAGCGGGGAGGCGCCGTTTATGCCGCGAAAGCCTCTTGACGCCCTGAAGGGCACCCACGCTCCCGGCTGCACTCACGGCGCGTGCGGGGCCTGGGGCAGCGCCCCAGGGGTTCGATACGCGTAAAGAAAAAGCGCCGACGGCCGCCGGCGCTGAAAGTTAACATGCATTACGATGTATTTTTGCATCGTAATGCTTAGAGGCTAGAAAGCCGGTGAATATTGTCTTTAGAGTCACTAACTCACGAACTATGTGTCATTAGGGTATAAGTCCTTTAGGCGGGGGTTTTTGTTTGCGCGCGGGGTTGGTTCCGACGGCCTGTTTACGATCTTTGCCTGGGGCGTCGAGCAGGTCTTGCAGGTGCGAATGAATTCGCACACTTCGCGCTTGGTTGTGCGAATGAATTCGCACCTACGGGACAAAGAAGGCCGTGCAGCGCTTTCATGCGCGGCACGGCGAAGTCCCGATCGGGTTCTTACCAGGCCTTGTACGGCAGGAACTTGCCGTTCATGGTCACGACCACACGGTCGCCCAGCGGGTTCTCTTCCTTGTCGATGTGCATGGAAAAGTCGATGGCGCTCATGATGCCGTCGCCGAATTTTTCATGAATCAGCGCCTTCATGGTCGGGCCGTAGACGCCGACGATCTCGTACAGGCGATAGATCAGCGGATCGGTCGGCACGGCCTTCTCCCAGGTCTTGGTCGGGCAGGCCTCGATGGCCGCCTTGGCCTCGGCGGGCAGCTCCAGCACGGTCACCAGCTTTTGCGCGTACTCCGGCTTGAGGCTGTTCATGCCCAGGCAGGCGGAGGTGGTGAACACCGGCGACAGGCCGATGCCGCTGGCGATGGCTTCCCAGCTCAGGCCGAGGGCTTCTTTCTTTTCAAGGATCAGGGCGGTCAGGGTTTCTTTGCTCATCATGGCGGTGTCTCCGGTTTGCGATGTGGACGGCGCGGATTGCGCTCGCCTCAAGCTGTATCAAAAACCTTGCCAACCGGCGCGAAGCCTGTCGCAGCGGGCTGTTTTCCAGCGCCATGCGCGCTTGGTTCGACATTGTCGGATGCCAGGTCGGACAATCGCGGGCAAATAATCGACATTGTCGGATTGCATGAGACACGCCCGCTGGATTTTTGATGAAAACCTAGATTTAACAATGGGTTGCATTGTTTGGCATGGGTGGTGCTTTACTCCGGTTGCGAATCATTAACGCGCAACCATCGAGGAAATACGCCATGAGCACCCCGTTTGAAGAACCTATCGCCCCGTCCTGCGTCCGTCAGGCGCTGCGTGAAATCAACAAGGCCGGACTTGATGCCCTGGGCGAGAAAGGCAAGGCCAATCCCAACGCCGTCGTCACCCTCAAGGCCAAGACGGTCTGCGAAGGCCAGTTCCGCAACCTGACCTACATCCGCGAACTCGCGCCGGTAGTGGTGGACGAGCCGCCGCACCTGCTCGGCGAAGACACCGCGCCCAACCCCTCCGAAGCCCTGCTCGCCGCCCTGGGCGCTTGCCTGGCGGTCGGCGTGCATGCCAACGCCACCGCGCGCGGCATCAAGCTGACCAAGCTGGAGCTGCTGATCGAAGGTGACATCAACGTCACCGCCGTGTGGGGCACCGGCGATCTGGCTGATGACAAGCCGCTAGGCTTCACGGCCATTCGCGTCAAGTTTGACGTCGCCACCCTTGACCCGATCAGCGCCGAAGAGCTCGACGCCCTGCTGCAACACGCCAAGAAGTGGTCGCCGGTCGCCAACACCATGATGCGCCCGGTCGCTCTCGACTGCGCCCTGCTGTGACCTGCCCGCCGCCCTGTCGCGGGGCGGCGCACGAATTTTGAGGAGAACGCCATGACCGCCATCATCCCGACCCAGAACACCGCCCCGTCCGCGCCCCTTGCCGGTGAGCTTTTGTTCAACCAGATCAAGGACATCGTGCGCGATAAGCTCGCCCCGCTGACCGTGAAGATCGACCAGGGCTATTACCCAGCCGAGGTCTTGCGCGCGCTGGGCGAGGCGGGCGCTTTCCGCCAGCACCTGGCCTCGCAGAACGGGCGCGGCGAGTACGACCTCGTTTCCGCGCTGAAGGCGATGGACATCGTCTCGCAGGAGTGCATGTCCACCGGCTTCATGATGTGGGCGCAGGATGTGGTGTGCTGGTACATCGAAATGTCGGACAACGACTTTCTCAAGCAGACCCTGCTGCCGAAACTCGCCAGCGGCGAGGCCCTGGGCGGCACGGCGCTCTCCAACCCGATGAAATACCTGGCCGGGATCGAGCCGCTGCTGGTTTCCGCCACCGAGACCGAGGACGGCTTCATCCTCAACGGCACCCTGCCGTGGGTTTCGAACCTCGGCCCGGATCACTGGTTCGGCTCCATCTTCAAGGTCGGCGGCGACAACCCGCGCGACGTGATGGCGATGGTCAACACCTCCTGGCCCGGCCTGGAGCTCAAGCAGCTCGCCAAGTTCTGCGGCATGGAAGGCACCGGCACTTATGCCCTGTTTTTCAGGGACGTGTTCGTGCCCAAGAACCATGTGCTGGGCGACCCGCTGATTCCTTATCTAAAGAAAATGAAAGCGGGCTTCATCCTGCTGCAAACCGGCATGGCGACTGGCGTGATCGAAAGCTGCATCCAGCTCTGCGAAGACGTCGAGCCCAAGCTCGGTCACGTCAACTGCTACCTAGACGACCGCCCCGACGAACTGCGGGTGGAACTGGAGGATGCGCGCGAGGCCATCGCCGGTCTGTGCGAAGACCCCTTCAATCCGGACCCGGAGTACATCCGCACCGTGCTGGAAGCCCGCCTGCTGGGCGGGGAGCTTGTGCTCAAGGCGGCCAACTCCGCCATGTTGCACGCCGGCGCGAACGGCTATCTGCACGATGCCCCGGCCCAGCGCAAGCTGCGCGAAGCCTACTTCGTCGCCATCGTCACCCCGGCCACCAAGCACCTGCGCAAGGAAATCGATGCCATGGCGGCGGTGTGAGCGCCGCAGTCGGATGGTAGGCGCGGGCTTGCGCCAGCTTCGCGTTAGGAGCGAAGCGACGTGGCGATCCATACGCAGCGTGGATTGCTTCGCTCCGCTCGCAATGACGCCCCCTAACAATATCGGTATCACACCATGACCACCCCACGCTGGATCTGCAAGACCTGCGGCTGGATCTACGACGAAGCCAAGGGCGACCCGGACAGCGGGCTCGCCCCCGGCACGCGCTTCGAGGACATCCCCGAGGACTGGTCGTGCCCGCTGTGCGGTGTCACCAAGGCCGACTTCATCACCCTGGAGGAGTACGCCGCCCAGCGCGCCGCGAGCACCGGGCCCAAGACCCGTCCGCCACGCGCCAGGGGGCAGGTCGGCGGAGAGGACGCGGTGGTCATTGTCGGCAGCGGCATCGCGGGCTGGACGGTGGCCGAGCGCCTGCGGGCACGCGATCCCGAGCGTTCCATCACCCTCATCACCGCCGACGATGGCTGCATCTATCCCAAGCCCGCCCTGTCCATGGCCATCGGTCAAGGACGCAGCGCGGACGATCTTGTGGAGCAGTCCGGCACGGACAAGGCCGCCGAGCTGGGCGTGACCTTGCAGGCCAACACCCGCGTGATGGGCGTCAAGCCCGCCGACAAGCGCCTGATGACCGCCAAGGGCAATGTGAAATACGGCGAACTGGTTCTCGCCCTGGGCGCCAGCCAGCGTCGCCGGGCGTTCGAGGGCGACGCAGCGGACGACATTCTGCGCGTCAACGACCTGGCGAGTTACCGCAAGATGCGTGACAAGCTGGCGGGCGGATCGCGCCATGTCACCCTGATCGGCGCGGGTCTGATCGGCGTGGAGTTCGCCGAAGACCTGCACGCGGGCGGGCATCGCGTCACCCTGCTTGATCTGGGCGGGCAACTGCTCGGACGCCTCGCGCCGCCGCCAGTCGCCGCACGCCTGCTTGATGCGCTCAAGCCGCAAGGCATCGACTTCCGCCCTGGCGTGAGCCTGGCCGCGCTGGATCGAGCTGGCGAGGCGTATCGCGCCACGCTCACCAATGGCGATGCGCTGGCGACCGATCTGGTCATTTCCGCGATGGGGCTGGCGCCGAACATCGAGCTGGCGAAAAAGGCCGGGCTTGCGGTCAATCGTGGCGTCCTCGCCCACGCGGCGGACATGCGCAGCAGCGACCCGCACATCTTCGTCGTGGGCGACTGCGCCGAAGTGGACGGGCGCAGCTATTTCTACATCGAACCGATCAAGCGCCAGGCCGAAGCTGTGGCAGCGGCGATTTGCAGTGAATCCGCACCGTTCGAGCGCAAACCGACGGCGATCCGGGTAAAAACGCCCAGCCTCGCCCTCAATCTCTGCCCGCCCGATTTGAGCGTGGTCGATCTGGGGCGCTGGGCGCAGGATGCCGAAAACGGCGCGGCCTGTCGCATGCACTTTCTCGCGCATGGCAAGCGCGTCGGTTACGCCCTGTGCGGCAGCGAGGCCGTCCACACGGCGGCGCTGTACGACGAGGTCTGCGCTAATATCGCCGCCATGAATTGACCGGAGTCGCGCATGAACAGCCTCGCCCTTGCCCTGCACACCCTGGCCGCCGTGTTCTGGATCGGCGGCATTTTCTATTCCTACATGATCCTGCGCCCGGCCAGCGCCCAGCTCGAACCGCCCGCCCGCTTGAAACTGTGGGATGCCGTGTTCAGCCGCTTCTTCCGCTGGGTATGGCTGTTCATCGGCGTGCTGCTGGTCAGCGGCTATGTCGATCTGTTCACCCGCTTCGGCGGCTTTTCCGCGCCGGGCTATCTGCACGCCATGCAGGGCGTCGGCTGGCTGATGATCGCTCTTTACGCCTGGTTGTACTTCGTACCGTTCAAGCAACTGCGCGTCGCCGTGGCCGAAGCGCGCTGGCCGGATGCCGCAGCGGCCATGAACCCCATCCGTCAGATCATGGCGGTCAATCTGGGGCTGGGCGTGCTGATTACCGTGGTGGGCGTGGCGGGGGCGTTTGTGGGGTGAAGAGGCATGGCATTGGCGCTAGGGTAGGGCGGCAGATTACGGGTGCAGGTCGCTTGCTTCTGCGTTAGTTTCTGGACGAGTCTTTATCACTCTCCCAAGGAAATTTTCCGCAATGGACATCCCGCGCATATTCAACATCACCGAAAGCGCGCACCGCATCCACAACCCGCTCACGCCTGAAAAACTCGCGACTCTCGGCGCGGCGCTGCGTCTGGAATCGGGGGCGCGAGTGCTCGATCTCGGTAGCGGCTCGGGGGAGATGCTATGCACCTGGGCGCGGGATCACGGCATCGTCGGTGCTGGCGTCGACATGAGCCAACTGTTCACCGAGCAGGCGAAATGTCGCGCCAAAGAACTCGGTGTCGCCGATCAAGTCAGTTTTCTTCATGGCGATGCGGCAGGCCATGTCTCCGAGGAGAAGGTCGATGTGGCCGCCTGTGTCGGCGCTACATGGATCGGCGGAGGCGTGGCCGGCAGCATTGAGCTTTTAGCGCGGAGTTTGCGCCCCGGTGGGATCATTCTCATCGGCGAGCCGTACTGGCGGCAGTTGCCGCCGACGGAGGCGTTTGCGAAGGGCTGTCTTGCCAACGCGATTTCCGATTTTCTGACGCTTCCGGAGCTTCTCGCGTCTTTCGGCAACCTCGGCTACGACGTGGTGGAAATGGTTCTGGCAGACCAGGATAGCTGGGACAGATACGAGGCGGCCAAGTGGCTCACCATGCGCCGCTGGCTTGAGGCCAATCCCGGCGACGAGCTGGCTAAAGAGGTTCGCGCCCAACTGAGCACGGAACCCTGGCGTTATGCTGCTTTCACGCGGGAGTACTTGGGCTGGGGGGTATTTGCGCTGATGTCGCGGTGATGATTGTCTGGCGTTCCAATAGTGGATGAATTCAGTCATGACTTACATGCTCTTCATCGTTCCCACGCTGGAACGTGGGAACGTTCCAACGATCCATAAAATACGCTCGGGAGGCCAATATTGAATCCGATTCAGCAAGTTATTCTCTGGCGGATTCAGTCACTTGCGGTGATGTCGCGAGCAGCAGGAGCGATGAGCCATTCAACCACTACGGGTAGCTTGCGCGAAGCTTATCTCACAACATTCCTCAAAGAACTACTTCCCCAAGGGGTTTCAGCTACGTCCGGTGTGCTTTGTGACGCCTCGGGGCAAACAAGCCGCCAGCTTGACCTCGTGCTGACGCTTGATTCAAGTCTTCCAGTCATATCGATGCGAGATGGAATAGCGCTGATCCCTGTCGAATCCGCCTTGCTTGTGATCGAAATCAAATCCACGCTGGATGCTAGTGCGCTGGATCAACTGGAAAAGCAAAACGCGAGTCTTGCGAAGCTGGGATTGTCCAATAAAGTTCCGGATGGCGAGCGGTTCATAATTCCGTCGATTGTTGTTGCGCTGGAGGAGTCGAAACTGTCCTGCGACAAAGTATCGGGTTGGATGAAGCTCACAGGTAACACGCCCGTCTGTTGTGTTGTCGGGAAGTATTTCGTAGAACATGCTGATTCGGGTCTCAACTGCGTTGTTTCCAAGGGTGAGGGTGCATTCAATGAAACGCTAGCTTTCGTTTCTAGCTTCTACAACGGTGTACAGCAGATGAAAAACATGAGGAAGTTCGAACCAAATTGGGCGCAATATCTGCGGTCTTGAGTGTCAATGTTCTTCCAAGTTGATCTCGGCGGGTAAAGCTTCGCTAACCTGCTGAATGGGCTTCGACATACTTCCCCGCGTACGGCGCAATACGCTTCGCTATTGCGCCCTACATGACTTATGTCGCAGGCAACGACACGTCAAGGAAACGTGTCGATAGATTCGGGTTTTGGCGACACATTCTTGTTGAGCATCGCCCTATTCCCCACCGTCCCCCAACCCCAACTTCACCATCCGATATCGAAACTGGCGGGCGCTCATGCCGAGCATTCCGGCGGCGCGGGTTTTGTTGCCGCGCGCCTGTTTGAGTGCGTCGAGCAGTTCTTGCGCTTCGTCTTCGCGCACCCAGTTGTAGCCGCGCAGGTTGATGGGCTGCATGGGCGTCTGGCGGGGCGGAGGGCTGATCTCCTCGCGCATGTCGGGGCGCGCTTCGGGCGCGTGCGGGGCTGGCGGCGGGGCGGCGAGCGCGCCGCCGCTGGGCGACAGCGCCATGCCGGCTTCGAGATGTTCGCCGATATTCGCTTCGTGGCGCAGGATCAGGATGATGTCGTCCAGCTTGATCTGGCCGTCCTGGGTGACGAGCACGGCGCGTTTGATCACGTTTTCCAGTTGGCGGATATTGCCCGGCCAGTTGTAGTGCTCCAGGCGTTCGAGCACGCCCGCGCCGAACATGGTGTTGCGGTCGAATTCCTGGTTGGCGGCTTGCAGGAAGTGGCGCGCAAGGCTGCGCACGTCGCCGGAGCGTTCGCGCAGCGGCGGCAGGTGGATGGGGAAGACATTGAGCCGGTAGAACAGGTCGATGCGAAAGCGGCCTTCATTAACCGCCTTTTGCAGGTTTTTGTGGGTGGCGGCGATGATGCGCACGTCCACCGGGATGTCTTTTGCGCCGCCGACGCGCTTGATGAGCTGCCTTTCCAGCACGTGCAGCAGCTTGGATTGCAGGTCGAAGGCCAGGTCGCCGATTTCGTCCAGAAACAGCGTGCCGCCGCTGGCGAGTTCGACCACGCCTTTTTTGGTGGCCACTGCGCCGGTGAATGCGCCCTTTTCGTGACCGAACAGTTCGGATTCGAGCAGGTTTTCCGGGATGGCGGCGCAGTTGATCGCCATGAATGGGCCGTCGCAGCGTTGGCTGTCCAGGTGAACCATGCGTGCGAAGCGTTCCTTGCCGGTGCCGGATTCGCCGGTGAGCAGCACGGTGGCCACGGTGGGGGCGACGTGCAGCGCCTGACGCAGGGCGTGTTTGAGCGCCGGGCTGTCGCCGAGGATGCCGTGCGCGCCTTCGCTGTGCTCTTCCAGCGCCTGTTTCAGGGCGCGGTTTTCGTCGGCCAGACGCGCGGTTTTCTCTTCGATCAGCGCGTTCAGGCGCAGGATTTGCGCGATCAAGGTGGCCAGGATGCGCAGCAGGGTGATGTCGCGGCTGAAGGCGCGTTTGCGCTGGCGCAGGCGGTGCGCGCCGAGCACGCCCATCGGCGTGTTGTCGTGCAGGATGGGCACGGCCAGGAAGGAGACGGTTTCCTGCGGCAGGGTGGCGCGCTCCACGGCGCGGGTCAGGTAGATCGGCTCGTCGTCGATGTTCTGGATGACGGCGATCTGGCCGCTGCGCATCACGCGCCCGGTGACGCCTTCGCCGAGCGCGTACTGGCCGCGCTGGCGTTCGTCTTCGGTCAGGCCGTAGGCGTACTGGATGCGCATGCCGCCCTGCTCGTCGGGCAGCACCACGCGCCCGCGATTCAGGCCGACCATTTGCGACATCAGGCGCAGGATGCCGTGGATGGCGATATCCGGCGTGCTGGCTTGCGCCAGTTGGCGGGCGGCTTCGTGGATGACGAGCAGTTCGATGTCTTCGTTGTCGGCGCTGTCTGCGGGCGCGACGTTGCTGGTTTCGTTGTTCATGCGGCGTTGCGCTCTTGTGGGTTTGTCATGCTGCAAGCAAGAGTCGCGCCGCTATTTGTTCGGCATTGTCGGACATTAAGCGCTCATGTAGGGCATTGTTCGTAGTCGAGGCAGGCAGTCCTTGAGCTTTTGCAGTGCGATGGCGCGTCATTGTTGTGCGTGAAGTTTGCTTTGAGCGTATTGAGACTAGCCTGCGCTCCGATAAGGTGCGCTCGTTGTTCGGCGGTTTTTTGGCATGGAGCCTGCATTGTCCAGGGTGTCATTCATTTTCATCCAGGGAGAAACGCCATGTCCGCTTTCAAGAACCCGTTCGATTTTAATATCCGTCTTAAAGGCGGCTGCTCTTGCGGCAAGCACAACAGTCAGTCCGAGCACGATGCCGAGCAGGCGCGTCTGAACGAGCCGCAGGAAGATGAAGCCGCGCTCAACCGGGTGATCGAGTCCGCCGTGGTGCGTGCTCTGTTCCCGCATGACGAAACCCGTCGCGCCTTCCTCAAGGCGGTCGGCGCAGGTACAGCGCTGGCGGCGATTTCCGCCATGTTCCCGATGGGCGCGGCGCAGGCCTTGGCCGCCGAGGGCGGGCCGCTGGAGAAAAAGGATCTGAAAATCGGCTTCGTGCCCATTACCTGCGCCACGCCGATCATTATGGCCAAGCCGATGGGCTTTTATGAGAAGGAAGGCCTGAATGTCGAAATCATCAAGACCGCCGGTTGGGCCTTGGTGCGCGACAAGGTGCTGAACCACGAGTACGACGCTTCACACATGCTTTCGCCGATGCCGATCGCCGCCAGCATGGGTTTGGGTTCCCAGCCCAGCCCGACCTTTGTCTCCACCATCCAGAACATCAATGGTCAAGCGATTACCATGCACATCAAGCATAAGGACAATCGCGATCCGAAAAACTGGAAGGGCATGAAGTTCGGCATTCCGTTCGATTATTCGATGCACAACCTGCTGTTGCGCTACTACCTGGCCGAAAACGGCATCAATCCGGATACGGATGTGCAGCTGACTGTCATTTCGCCGCCGGATATGGTGGCCAACCTGCGCGCGGGCAATATCGACGGCTTCCTTGGGCCAGAGCCATTCAATCAGCGTGCGGTGTTTGAAGGTTTTGCCTTTATCCAGGTGTTGTCCAAGGATTTGTGGGAGGGTCACCCATGCTGCACCTTCGCCGCCACTGACAAGTTCATCAAGGAAGCGCCGAATACCTATTCCGCGCTGTTCCGTGCCATCGCCAGCGCCACGGTATACGCACACAAGCCGGAAAACCGTGCGGCGATTATTGAGGCGATTGCACCCGCCAACTATTTGAACCAGCCGATTCCGGTGCTGCAACAGGTGATGACCGGCAAGTTCGCCGATGGCCTGGGCAATATCCAGAACGTGCCGGGGCGCGTGGACTTCGATCCGTTCCCCTGGCAGTCGATGGGCGTGTGGATTCTGACCCAGCTCAAGCGTTGGGGCTATATCAAGCAGGACATCGACTACAAGCAGCTCGCCGAGCAGATTTTCCTCGCCACCGAAGCGCGCGAGCGTCTGAAGGCGATGGGTATTGAGGCTCCGGCGGAAAACTTCAAGAAGCACACCATCATGGGCAAGGTCTTTGACCCGGCCAAGCCGCAGGAATACGTCGATTCCTTCGCCATCCGCAAGGCGGTGTGAGATGAAAGCCTCTCTCAGCTTGCGTGCGGGCATTGTTTCCGCGCTGATCCTGATCGTCTTCCTCGGCGCATGGCAGCTCGCAACGCTGCCGTCTGGCGGCGGGGCGGTGTATGCCGACCCGGAGTACGCGGCGATGATGGGCGGGGCGGCGGCACAGGCATCCAGCATGCCTACGCCGGGTGTGGTGGGGCAGACGATTTTTACTCAGCTTTCCCACCCGTTCTACGACAATGGACCGAATGACAAGGGTATCGGCATTCAGCTCGCCTATTCGCTGTCTCGCGTGCTGGCCGGGTTCCTGCTGGCCATCATCGTTGCAGTGCCGCTCGGTTTCGTCATCGGCATGTCGCCCTTGATGTACAAGGCGCTGAATCCGTACATCCAGATCATGAAGCCGATCTCGCCGCTGGCCTGGATGCCGCTGGCGCTGTACACCATCAAGGACGCCTCGCTGTCGTCGATCTTCGTAATCTTTATTTGCTCCATCTGGCCGATGATGATTAACACCGCGCATGGCGTAGCCTCGGTGAAGAAAGATTGGCTGAATGTGGCGCGCACCCTGGAAGTCGGCGCTTTCCGCACCGCAATGAAAGTGATCCTGCCCGCTGCTGCGCCCACCATCCTCACCGGGATGCGCATTTCGATGGGCATCGCCTGGCTGGTGATCGTCGCTGCCGAGATGCTGGTCGGCGGTACGGGCATCGGCTATTTCGTGTGGAACGAGTGGAACAACCTCAACCTGTCCAATGTGATTTTCGCCATCATCGTCATCGGCGCAGTCGGCATGCTGCTCGACATGGTGTTCGGCGTGTTGGCCAAATTAGTGAGTTATCAGGAGTGATCCCTATGAACCAGCCCTTCCTCAAAGTCGAAGGACTGAAAAGAGTCTTCCCCTCGCCAGGCGGCGGTAACGACGTGACCGTGTTTGAAAACATCCACTTCGGTTTCGACAAAGGCGAGTTTGTCTGCATTATCGGCCACTCCGGCTGCGGCAAATCCACCATTCTCAATGTGCTGGCCGGACTGGATGAGGCCACCGATGGCAACGTCTTCATGGATGGCCGCGAAGTCAAAGGCCCCAGCCTGGATCGCGGCGTGGTGTTCCAGAGCCACGCCCTGATGCCCTGGTTGACGGTGCTGGAGAACGTCGCCTTTGCCGTCACCTCGCGCTGGAAAGACTGGCCGCAGGAGCAGGTGCGCGAACACTGCCTGAAGTACATCGAACTGGTCGGTCTGGGCCACGCGGCGGACAAGAAGCCGCACCAGCTTTCCGGCGGCATGAAGCAGCGCGTCGGCATCGCCCGCGCCTTCGCCATCGAGCCGAAGATGCTGCTGATGGACGAGCCCTTCGGCGCGCTGGACGCGCTCACCCGTGGCGTGATTCAGGATGAGCTGGTGAAAATCTGCGCCGCCACCCATCAAACCGTGTTCATGATTACGCACGATGTGGACGAGGCCATCCTGCTGGCCGACAAGATCGTGCTCATGTCCAACGGGCCCTACGCCAAGATCGCCGAGATCGTGGAAAACCCGCTGCCCAGGCCGCGCGTGCGTCAGGACATCCACCACGATCCGCACTTCTACGCGGTGCGCAATCATCTGGTGGACTTTCTGGTCAGTCGCTCCAAGCTGATCGCTCAGGGCGAGCTGGCAGCGGATTACGATCCGTTGCATCCGCCGCTGGTCAGGCCGGAGAAATTGGCGGCTTAAGCTTTACGCAGAAGGGCTGTTTCCCCCTCTCCCGCGAGGGGCGAGGGAGCCAAATCCAAGTTTTGCGCAGATTTTATCGTTTAAAAATGTTGTGCTTTGTGCGCAGCCCCAAATGTTTGCAACCCCGGTTTTCCAGAAAAACCGGGGTTTTGTTTTTTTGCGGGGCGTGAATACAGCCTATTTTTACCCCTTCTTTACACTCCCGCGGCTGATCTTTTCATCATTTTTACCTGACAAAATTTAGGATGCTCCGTGTGAGAAAACTTCCATGGAGCATCTTATGGATATGGTCTATCTTGTTGTTATTGCAGCATTCTTTGTCACGCTGATGGGCTTGGCTCTCGGCTGTTCCCGCTTGGAGGCGCAGTCATGAGCTGGTTTTATGTGATCGGTCTCCTTGTCGCGGCTGAGCTGCTGATCTTTCTGCTGGTCGCGCTTATCCAGGCGGAGAAATTTTAATGACTCAACATGCGTGGCTATTGCTCGGGCTGTTCATGCTCGTGCTGCTGGTGTTGGCGAAGCCCCTGGGGGGATATATCGCCAACGTGATGGAAGGTCGTCGTCATCTGCTCTCGCCCGTCGGCGTACCGCTTGAATCTCTGCTTTACCGTTTGGCGGGGGTGAAGCGGGAGCAGGAAATGGGCTGGCTGCACTACGCCCTGTCCGTCCTGCTGTTCAGCCTGATCGGCGTGCTGTTCGTGTATCTGTTGCAGCGCATCCAGCTTTGGTTGCCGCTCAACCCTCAGCAGATGGCCGGGGTGAGTCCAGACTCATCCTTCAATACGGCGATTTCCTTTGTCACCAACACCAACTGGCAGGGCTATGGCGGTGAAACCACCATGAGCTATCTGACCCAGATGCTGGGGCTGACGGTGCAGAACTTCCTCTCGGCAGCCACGGGCATCGTGGTGGCGATCGCCCTGATTCGTGGCTTCGCGCGTCATTCCACCAAGACCATCGGCAACTTCTGGGTCGATCTAACCCGCGCCACGCTGTACATCCTGTTGCCGCTGTCCATCGTGTTCGCGCTAGTGCTGGTCAGTCAGGGCGTGATCCAGAACTTCGCGGCCTATGTGGATGTGCAGACGCTTCAGGGTGCGCAGTCGCAAACCCTCGCCATGGGGCCGGTCGCGTCGCAGGAGGCGATCAAGATGCTGGGCACCAATGGGGGCGGTTTCTTCAACGCCAACTCGGCGCACCCGTTCGAGAACCCGACGCCGTTAAGTAACGCCTTGCAAATGCTGGCGATTTTCCTGATTCCAGCGGCGCTTACCTTTACCTTCGGGCGCATGGTGGGCTCTCCGCGTCAGGGTTGGGCGGTGTTGAGCGCCATGAGCATTCTGTTCGTGACGCTGGCGGTGGCGACGATCAGTGCGGAGCAACAGGGCAATCCCCTCTTGGCAGGCCTTGGCGTTGAGCAGTCCGTCAGTCAATCAGCCAGCGCCGACGAAGCGCAGCCCGGCGGCAATATGGAAGGCAAGGAGACGCGCTTCGGCATCGCCGATTCCGCGCTGTTTGCCACCATCACCACGGCGGCCTCCTGCGGCGCGGTGAACGCCATGCACGATTCTTTCACCCCGTTGGGCGGCATGGTTCCTTTAGTGCTGATTCAGCTTGGCGAGGTGGTGTTCGGCGGCGTCGGCTCCGGTCTCTACGGGATGCTGATCTTCGCCATCCTGGCGGTGTTCATTGCCGGGTTGATGATCGGCCGCACGCCGGAATACCTGGGCAAGAAGATCGAGGCCTTTGAGATGAAGATGGTCTCGATTGCCATCCTGGTCACGCCGCTGCTGGTGCTGATCGGTACCGCCGTGGCCGTGCTGCTGGCGGATGGGCGGGCGGGCATTCTAAATCCCGGTGCGCACGGTTTCTCGGAAGTGCTCTACGCCTTAAGTTCCGCCGCCAACAACAATGGCAGCGCCTTTGCCGGGCTGAGCGCCAATACCCCTTTTTACAACCTGCTGTTGGCGGTGGCCATGTGGTTTGGGCGCTTCGGCGTGATCGTGCCGGTGCTGGCGATTGCGGGCGCGCTAGCTGCCAAGAAACGCCTTGCCGAGAGCGGAGGAACGCTGCCTACGCATGGCACGTTATTCGTGGCTTTACTGATCGGCACGGTGTTGCTGGTCGGTCTGCTCAACTATGTCCCCGCGCTGGCTCTGGGGCCGGTGATTGAGCATCTGCTGCTCTGGCCGCCCCACTGAGGAAATGAATCATGACGCATAAAACGCTGACAATGTTTGACTCGACGCTGGTGAAACCCGCCATGCTGGATGCCTTTAAAAAACTCGACCCGCGTGTGCAATGGCGCAATCCGGTGATGTTTGTGGTGTATGTGGGCAGTCTGCTGACCACGCTGCTCTGGCTTCAGGCCGTATGGAGCGGGGGGGGCGGGCAAGTTACGGAAAACCCAGGCTTTATCCTCGCGGTGAGCTTGTGGCTGTGGTTCACGGTGCTGTTCGCTAACTTTGCCGAGGCCATTGCCGAGGGGCGCAGCAAGGCTCAGGCGCGAGCGCTGCGCGGCAGCAAAAAGACCGTGATCGCCAAAAAATTGCGCGAGGCGCACTACGGTGCAGCGCTGGATCAGGTTCCGGGCAATGCGCTGCGCAAGGGTGACGTGGTATTGATTGAAGCGGGCGAGATGATTCCCGCCGACGGCGAGGTCATCGAAGGTGTGGCTTCGGTCAATGAGTCGGCGATTACCGGCGAATCCGCACCGGTGATCCGCGAGTCGGGCGGTGATTTTTCCTCGGTCACCGGCGGCACCACAGTGCTCTCGGACTGGCTCGTGGTGCGCATCACGGTGAATCCCGGCGAGGCCTTTCTTGATCGTATGATCGCCATGGTGGAGGGCGCCAAGCGCCAGAAGACCCCGAACGAGATTGCCCTGAGCATCCTGTTGGTGGCGCTGACCATCATCTTTCTGGGCGTAACCGTGACCATGCTGCCGTTCTCGATCTTCAGCGTGGAGGTGGCTGGCGCGGGCTCGCCCGTCTCCATGACGGTGCTGGTCGCCCTGCTGGTCTGCCTGATCCCCACCACCATTGCCGGGCTGCTCTCCGCCATCGGCGTGGCGGGCATGAGCCGCATGATGCAGGCGAATGTGATCGCCACCTCGGGCCGCGCGGTGGAGGCGGCGGGCGATGTGGATGTACTGCTGCTGGACAAGACCGGCACCATTACCTTGGGCAATCGCCAAGCCACCGAATTCATCCGCGCCCCCGGCGTGAGCGAAGCGGAATTGGCGGATGCCGCCCAGCTTGCCTCGCTGGCCGATGAAACCCCGGAAGGCCGCAGCATCGTGGTGCTCGCCAAGCAGAAGTACAACCTGCGCGAGCGTGACATTCACGCGCTGGATGCGCATTTCATTCATTTCTCTGCGCAGACGCGCATGAGCGGCGTCAATCTTGGTGAGCGGCAAATTCGCAAGGGTTCGGCCAGCGCCATTCAGGCGCATGTGCAGAGCTTGGGCGGCGCCTTTCCAAGCCAGGTCGCGGAGATTATCGACAGCGTCGCCCGACGCGGCAGCACGCCGCTGGTGGTGGCGGATGGCGCGCGCGTGCTGGGGGTGGTAGAGCTGAAAGACATCGTCAAGGGCGGCATCAAGGAGCGCTTTGCCGAACTGCGCCGCATGGGCATCAAGACCATCATGATTACCGGCGACAACCGCATCACGGCGGCGGCGATTGCCGCCGAGGCGGGGGTGGATGATTTTCTGGCCGAGGCCACGCCGGAGGCCAAGCTGAATCTGATCCGCAAGCACCAGGCCGAGGGGCATCTGGTGGCGATGACCGGCGACGGCACCAACGATGCGCCCGCCCTGGCGCAGGCCGACGTGGCGGTGGCGATGAATTCCGGCACCCAGGCGGCGAAGGAGGCGGGCAATATGGTCGATCTCGACTCCAACCCGACCAAGCTGATTGAAGTGGTCGAAACCGGCAAGCAGATGCTGATGACGCGCGGCTCGCTGACCACCTTCAGCATGGCCAATGACATTGCCAAATACTTCGCCATCATCCCGGCGGCGTTTGTCAGCACGTACCCGCAGCTTGCCGCTCTCAATGTCATGGGGCTTGCCAGCCCCGGCTCGGCGATTCTGTCGGCGGTGATCTTCAATGCGCTGATTATCATCCTCCTCATCCCGCTGGCGCTGAGAGGGGTGACTTACCGTCCGCAGGGCGCCGCCGCCATGCTGCGCCGCAATATGCTGATCTACGGGCTGGGCGGGCTGATCGTGCCGTTCATCGGTATCAAACTGATCGACATGAGCCTGTCGGGTTTGGGTTTGGTGTAAGACTTTCCAGGAAACATTGCCATGAAAAATCAAATTCGCCCTGCTTTGAGCATGTTCGTCATATTGAGCGCGCTGACCGGTCTGGCCTATCCCCTGCTGGTTACCGGCGTGAGCCAGGTCGCTTTCCCGCAGCAGGCCAATGGCAGCCTGATCGTGCATGAAGGCAAGCCGCTAGGCTCTGCGCTGATCGGCCAGAATTTCACTGAGCCCAGATATTTCTGGGGTCGTCCTTCAGCCACAGCCAACGTGCCTTACAACGCGGCGGCATCCGGCGGCTCGAACCTGGGGCCGCTCAACCCGGCGCAAAAAGAAGCGGTGGAGGGGCGGGTCAAGGCTTTGCACGATGCCGATCCGACCCATGCCGCGCTGATTCCGGCGGATCTGGTGACGGCCTCGGCCAGCGGTCTCGATCCGCATATCAGCCCTGCCGCCGCGTATTGGCAGTTGCAGCGGGTGGCGCGGGCGCGTGATCTGAGCGCTCTTGAGTTGCGCAAGCTTATCGACGCGCATACCGAACAGCGTCAATGGGGCTTGCTGGGCGAGGCGCGGGTCAATGTGCTGGCGCTGAACATGGCTTTGGATCAGTTGCAGCGCTGATTGACCTTGCCAGGACACCTTCATGGGCATGAACAACGATGGCCGTCCCGATCCCGAAGCCCTGCTCGAAAAGGTGCAGCGTGACGAGGCTCAGGCCGCGCGCGGCAAGCTGAAGATCTTCTTCGGCGCATCCCCCGGCGTGGGCAAGACCTATGCGATGCTGAGCGCGGCGCGCATCCTGCGCGAGCAGGGCGTGGAGCTGGTCGTGGGCTTGGTGGAGACGCACGGGCGTTCCGAAACGGCGCGGTTGCTTGAGGGCTTGGAATACCTGCCGCCCAAGTCGATGCCGCACCAGGGGAGGATGCTGCACGAGTTCGATCTGGATGCGGCTCTGGCGCGCAAGCCTGCGCTGATCCTGGTGGATGAGCTGGCGCATTCCAATGTGTCCGGTTCGCGCCACCCCAAGCGCTGGCAGGATGTCGAGGAACTTCTGGCGGCGGGGATCAATGTCTACACCACGGTGAACGTGCAGCATCTGGAAAGCCTGAACGACATCATCGGCGGCATTACCGGGATTCAGGTGCGCGAAACCCTGCCGGATCGGGTATTCGAACAGGCGGACGAGATTACGTTGGTTGATCTGCCGCCCGACGAGTTGTTGCAACGGATGCGCGAGGGCAAGGTCTACCTGCCGCAACAGGCCGAGCGTGCGATTCACAACTTCTTTCGCAAGGGCAATCTGATCGCTCTGCGCGAGCTTGCGTTGCGCCGCACGGCGGATGCCGTGGACACGCAAATGCGCGAATACCGCGCAGATCGGGCGATCAGTCAGGTCTGGCAGGCCAAAGAGCGGCTGATGGTCTGCGTCGGCCCCGGCGCGGATTCGATCCGGCTGGTGCGCAGCGCGGCGCGTCTGGCGGCCAGTCTGCACGCCGACTGGCTGGCGGTGTATGTCGAAACACCCAAATTGCAGCGCCTCTCGGAGACGCGCCGCAACCAGATTTTCAAGACGCTGCACCTGGCGCAGGAGCTGGGCGCGGAAACCACCTCGCTGTCAGGCGCCGAGCTGGCGCAAACCCTGCTGACCTATGCGCGCGAGCACAATGTTTCCAAGCTGGTGGTCGGCAAATCCAGCCGCTCCGTGCTGGCGCGCCTGTTGCGCCCAAGCCCGGCGGATGAGCTGGCCAGCCAGGTGGATATGGATGTCTATATCGTCGGACACGAGCCCGAACAAAGCGCGCAAGAACACGCCGCACCGCTGCCGTGGCTGGAGATCAAAACACCTGTGCGAGAAGCGCGCGCCGGATACCTCTGGGCGGCGGTCGCCTGCGTGGCGACTTCGCTGGCGACGGCGGGGCTGGTCAATATCTTTGATCTGGCGAACGTCATCATGCTGTATCTGCTGGTGGTGGTGCTGATCTCGGTGCGCTTCGGGCGCGGGCCGGGCATCTTCGCTTCCATACTGAGCGTCGTCAGCTTCGATTTTTTCTTCGTGGAGCCGCGTTTCTCCCTGACGGTGGACGATACCCAGTACCTGTTCACCTTTGTCTTGATGCTGGCGGTGACGCTGGTCATCAGCAACCTCACGGCCAGCCTGCAATACCAGGCGCGCATCGCGCGTTATCGCGAGCGGCGCGCCGAATCGCTGTTCGATGCGGGGCGGGTGATGGCTTCGGCGCTGACGGCGGGGCAGATCCTTCAGGATGGCGTGCCGCGCCTGGCTGGCGTTTTTCAGTCGCAGGTCGCCATCCTGTTGCCGGACAGCCATGACAAGCTGCATCCGCCGCTTGAGGGCGACCATGTCGCCGAGCTGCCCGGCAATCTGCCCGGCAATCTACTCACCGACCTGGATTTGGGCGTGGCGCAATGGGCTTACGATCACCAGGAGTCCGCCGGTCTGGGCACCCATACCCTGCCCGCCAACCCGGTGTTTTACCTGCCCCTGCGCGCGCCGATGTGCACCCGTGGCGTATTGGCGCTGCGCCCGACCGACCCGCGCCAGATTTTTCAGCCCGAACAACAGCGCTTGCTGGAAACCTTCGCCGCGCAAATCGCCCTGGCGCTGGAGCGCGTGCATTACGTCGAGGTGGCGCAGGATGCCTTGGTCAATATGGAGGCCGAGCGTTTGCGCAACTCCTTGTTATCGGCCATCTCGCACGACCTGCGCACCCCGCTCACCGGGCTGGTCGGTCTGTCGGCGACGCTGGCCGATCTGCCCCAGATGCAGGATGCAGCCAGCAGGGAGCTGGTCAGCGCCATCCACGCGCAGGCCTTGCGCATCAACGCCCTGGTCATCAACCTGCTGGATATGGCGCGTATGCAGGCCGGCGGTTTGAATCTCAACAAACAATGGCAACCGATTGAAGAGGTGGTGGGCAGCGCGCTGCGTGCCAGCAAGGATTTGCTGGTGCAGCATCATGTGGAGACGTACCTGTCCCCCGCGTTGCCCTTGGTGGCGCTGGATGCCATGATGATCGAGCGCGTGTTGTGCAACCTGCTGGATAACGCCGCCAAATACACGCCAGAGGGTAGCCGGATTGTGGTTTCCGCCTCGCTTTTGGGCGAATGGATGGAGGTGAGTGTTGCCGACAACGGCTCGGGTTTACCCGAGGGAATGGAGGAGCGGATCTTCGAAAAATTCACCCGTGGGGAGAAAGAATCTTCACGCCCAGGCGTGGGTTTGGGGCTGGCCATCTGCCGCGCCATTGTGCAGGCGCATGGCGGGCGCATTCGCGCCGAGAACCGCGCGGAAGGCGGCGCGCGCTTTGTCTTCACCCTGCCGCTGGGCACGCCGCCGACGCTTGATGCGTCCAGCGTGGAACCGCTGGAGACCTGAAGCCCATGCCCTCCGTCCCGCATGTCGTCGTGATTGAAGACGATAAATCGATCCAGCGTTTTCTGCGCACCGCGCTGGAAGCCGCAGGCATGTCGGTGTTCGTGGCGGCGACAGGTCGCCAGGGGCTGGTCGAGGCGAACACGCGCAAGCCCGATCTGCTGATTGTCGATCTTGGTCTGCCTGATATGGATGGAACCGAGGTGATCCGCACGCTGCGCTCCTGGAACACGCAGCCGATTATCGTCCTCTCGGCGCGCAGCCAGGAACATGAAAAGGTTTTGGCGCTGGATGCAGGCGCGGATGATTACCTGAGCAAGCCCTTCGGCATGGACGAGCTGATGGCGCGCATCCGCGCCCACCTGCGTCGTCAGGATCGGGTGCAGGGCTGTGTTGAGCAACAATTCTGTTTTGGCGACATCTGCATTGATTTTTCTCGCCGCAGCGTGACCAAAGGCGGTGCGCCCATGCACTTGACCCCGATCGAATACCGGCTTCTCGGCGTATTGGCGCGCAACGCAGGCAAGGTGATGACCCACCGCCACTTGCTGCGCGAAGTATGGGGGCCGAGTCATGCGGAAAGCAGCCATTACCTGCGCATCTACATGGGACACCTGCGCCAGAAACTTGAAGACGACCCTGCGCAACCGAAGCATTTGCTGACCGAAACCGGGATTGGTTATCGGCTGATTGCGGCGGATTAGCGGGGGGTGTTTGACCAAGAGGTTAGGTCGCATTGGCTATCTCTACGAGCATGGGACGATGGTCGCTATGACTCTTCCATTCGTCGTACGAACCGATTTCGACATTACGGATATTGGAGACCCACGATGCCGGAACAAAACAGTAGTCGATGTGATAGGGCTTTTGCTCGCTCCAGTGGAAGTAGTAGGTCGGGCGCGTTTCCTCTCCATGCGCTTCGTCGAAAAAGTGGTGGTAGGTACTGGTCAGCCCGAGACGGCCTAGCAATTGAACCAACGCCGAGTGGTTTAGCTCCGGCGGGTGAGTGCTGTCCCAGATGGCGTTTGAGTTCAGGTCGCCAATGAGCACGGTAGGCGACGTAGCAAATAGATGTTGGTAAATCTCGACAGCGCGAACAACGGCCTCAACGTAGCGATATTGGGGATTGGCCTTTGACCAGACAGCGAAGAGCAGAAAGTTGCTAGAGCCGCGAACCTGAACCGGAATAATGTATTTCGGAACGTCTGGTATGAGCGGCAAGGGGTGAATTGTAAAGGCGCCAAATGACTGAATGAGAATGCCTTGACGAGGATTATCACCAAACCATAGGCATTGGTCTGATTCGGTACTTGGCTTCGCGCACTCTTGGATCACAGCAATATCCGCTGCGAATGGCTCAAGCAGCGGCACCTTCTTTGTGTATGGGCCACGACAACAATTCCACGTGACAAGTCGCATTGCTCTGTGGCTCCAACGATAGATTGTCGGTCAAATGTCGATGTAAACATCTTATTAGACATGACGGATAAGACTTTCCGAGAGTGTAACAGGCTGTTTATGCGCGGTATCCTCGCCCTGTAAGACAATGCGCAGCGGGTTTGAAGATACATCCCTTTTCATGCTTTGCAACGCTCTTCGACTCTGGGCACGGAGGTTGTACGTAGCCCTAACGATGCTCAGCGAAGCAATAAACCTGCTCTCACACATCCGCCGTCAGACAAAACCGCTGAATCAACCCGCGCAGCAGCTCAAGCGTCGGCGGAATGCGTTCCAGCGCGAGATATTCGTCCGGCTGGTGTGCCTGCGCAATATCGCCGGGGCCGAGCACCACCACGTCCATGCCCAGTTCGCGCAGGTAGGGCGCTTCGGTGCCGAAGGCGACCGCGCCCGCCGCGTGGCCGGTCAGGCGCTCCGTCACCTGCACCAGTTCTGCGTCCGGCGGGGTTTCCATCGGCGGCGTACCGGCGAACAGCGGCTCCAGCGCCAGCGTCAGGCCGGGCTGGGTGACGGCCTCGGTCAGGCGTTCGCGCAGCATGTCGCGCAGTTCCAGCATGTTCATGCCCGGCAGCGGGCGCACGTCGATATGCAGCTCGCAGTGGCCGCAGATGCGGTTCGGGTTGTCGCCGCCGTGGATGTAGCCGAGGTTCATGGTCGGCACTGGCACATGAAACAGCGGATTGCAGTGGCAGGCCTGCAACTCGGCGCGGAAATCGAGCAGGGCGCTCATCGCCTGTTGCATCCCCTCCAGTGCGCTCGCGCCCAGGCTCGGGTCGCTGGAATGCCCGGAATGGCCGCTGATGCGCACCGCCTCCATCATCACACCCTTGTGCATGCGGATGGGCTTGAGGCCGGTGGGCTCGCCTATCACCGCGTGGCGCGCTTTGGGGCGACCGAGCTTGACCAGGGTTTCCGCGCCCGCCATCGAGCTTTCTTCATCGGCGGTGGCGAGGATGATGAGCGGCTGTTTCAGGTCGGCGGCGCGCAGCCCGCGCGCGGCCTCCAGCGCCAGGGCGATGAAGGATTTCATGTCCGAGGTGCCCAGCCCGTACAGCCGCCCGTCGGCTTCGCTCAGGCGGAAGGGATCATGCGTCCACAGCTCCGGGTCGCAGGGCACGGTATCGGTATGCCCGGCCAGCACCAGCCCGCCCGCGCCTTGGCCGAGGGTACCGATCACGTTCGCCTTGTCCGGCCGCCCCGGCAGCGGCACGATTTCCACCGCAAACCCCGCCGCCTCCATCCAGCCCGCGATTTCGTCGATCAGCACGCGGTTGCCCTGGTCGAACAGCGGATTGACGCTACTGACCGAGGGTGTGGCGATCAGGCGGGCGAGCATCTCGTGCAGGGCGGGGGCGGGCATGGTGAAGTCCTCTGCATGGTCTTTCGGGGCATGATACTCACATTTCGATTCGCTATTCGCCCGCCTCGGCATCCCTTTGCGCCTGTTTTTTTGGTATAAGAAAAAATGATCAACGCACAAAGCGGGGGGGTGCACATGGCGCATTTTTTCAAGGTTATCGTTCGAGCTGTCGGCGTGCTTGCCTGCCTGTTCGCCTCCAGCGCATGGGCGGACGCTCCAGTCCAGCCGGTGCCTACGGCGGGCAAGGATCTCTACAAGGCGCATTGCGCGCTGTGTCATGGCGGCAAAGGGCAGGGCGTGCCGCCGATGTTTCCCGATCTGAACAGCAAGCCGGTTGAGGCTTACGCCGCCATGATGCAGAACTACCGCGCCGGACAGGGGCACAAGGTTATGGTGGATATGGCGAAAAGTCTGAACGAAGAGCAGGTACGGGCGATTTTGGCGCATATCGCCAGTTTCCCGCCCAAGAAGTGAGGCCGCCCTTGCGCTGCATAGGGTGAATTCCCCCGGCGCTTGGGGTACATTTGCATCATCTTCTGTTTTTATTTTTAGCTTTTAGTGGAGTTTCATCATGTCGAACTACCTTATCGCCCCGTCGATTCTTTCTGCCAACTTCGCCAAGCTGGGCGAGGAAGTGGACAACGTTCTGGCTTCTGGCGCGGACATTGTGCATTTCGACGTGATGGACAACCACTACGTGCCCAACCTGACCATCGGCCCGCTGGTCTGCGAGGCGCTGCGCAAACACGGGGTGACCGCGCCGATTGACGTGCATTTGATGGTCAAGCCGGTCGATCGCATTATCCCGGACTTCGCCAAGGCCGGCGCAAGCTACATCACTTTCCACCCGGAAGCCTCCGAGCACATCGACCGCACCATCGGCCTGATCAAGGAATCCGGCTGCAAGGCGGGCCTGGTGTTCAACCCGGCCACCCCGCTGGACGTGCTGGAATACATGCTGCCCAAGCTGGATATGGTGCTGCTGATGTCGGTCAACCCCGGCTTCGGCGGCCAGAAGTTCATCCCCTACGTGCTGGACAAGGCGCGCAAGGTACGCGCCATGATCGATGCGGGCGGCTATGACTGCCGTCTGGAAATCGACGGCGGCGTGAGCGCGGCGAATATCCGCGAAGTGGCTGAAGCAGGTGTGGATACCTTTGTTTCCGGTTCTGCCTTGTTCGGCAAGCGCAACGAGGGTGACGCGAACCGCTACGACACCGTGATTGCCGAGATGCGTGCCGAATTGGCCAAGGTCGGCGGCTAATCAAAAAAGGGTTAGTGGCATGAAGACTTTTGCGCCAAAAATGGTGCTGTTCGATCTGGACGGCACGTTGATCGACAGCGTGCCCGATCTCGCCTACTGCGTGGACGAGATGATGAAGGCGCTGGATATGCCCGTGCGCGGCGAAGCGGCGGTGCGCAACTGGGTCGGCAATGGCGTCGAGCGTCTGGTCGAGCGCGCCTTGACCAATGATCTCAACGGCAAGCCGGACGCTGTGCTGTTCGCCCAGGCGTTGCCGATCTTCAAGGATCTGTATGCCGAGAACACTTCCGGTCGCTCTTTCCTCTATCCGGGGGTCAGGGAAGGGCTGGAGTTCGTCAAGTCGCTGGGGCTGCGCGTGGGTTGCGTGACCAACAAGGCCGAGCAGTTCACCGTGCCCTTGCTCAAGGATCTGGGCGTCTACGACCTGTTCGAGACGGTCATCTCCGGTGACACCCTGCCGGTGAAAAAGCCCGATCCCGGCCCCTTGTTCTATGCGGCGGGCTGGTTCCACTGCGCGCCACATGAGGCCTTGATGGTCGGCGACTCGATCTCCGATGTGAAGGCGGCGCGTGCGGCGGGCTTCAATATCATCTGCATGAGCTATGGCTACAACCACGGCGAAGATATACGCAATTACCACCCGGACGCGGTGATCGATTCGATGGTGGAACTCAAGGAACTGGTGAAGGCGTCATGATCGACCTCAGAAAAGCGTGGCAAGGCGAACGATGGCGGCGAGGTGACTGATTCCCGCCCCTGAGTTTTGCCCGTTTTTCTGGAGATTTTTTCATGCAAGCCGAACAGTTCGAACAACTCTGCGCCGAGGGCTACAACCGCATCCCGGTGATGCGCGAAGTGCTCGCCGATCTTGATACCCCGCTGTCCGTTTACCTCAAGCTCTCGCACCTGCCTTACAGCTACCTGTTCGAGTCGGTGGAAGGCGGCGAAAAGTGGGGGCGTTACTCCATCATCGGCCTGCCTGCACGTACGGTGCTCAAGGTGCGGGGCTATGCGGTAAGCATCGAGGAAGAAGGGCGTGTGGTGGAAATGGTGGAAACATCCGATCCGCTGGCGTTCATCGAGGCCTATCAGCAGCGTTTCCGCGCACCCGATCTGGAAAACCTGCCGCGTTTCTCCGGCGGGTTGGTCGGCTATTTTGGCTACGACACCATCCGTTACATCGAGCCGCGTCTGGCGCAAGGCCTGTTCAAGCCGGACACGATCGGCGCGCCGGACATTTTGCTCATGCTCTCTGACGAGGTGGTGGTGTTCGACAATCTGCGCGGGCGCTTGCAGATCATCGTCCATGCGCAACCCGGTGGGCTGGCGGTCGCGCAGCAGCGCCTGGATGCCATCGAAGCGCAGCTGCGCCTGCCCCTGACCCCGCCGCAAACCCAGCATCGTCCGGCACAGGTGCATGAAAGCGATTTCATCTCCGGCTTTACCGAGGAAGGCTTCAAGCACGCCGTGCACAAGGCCAAGGAGTACATTGCTGCGGGCGATGTAATGCAGGTGGTGCTTTCGCAGCGCATGAGCATTCCCTACGCCGCGCCTTCGCTGGATTTGTACCGCGCCTTGCGCGGGTTGAATCCTTCGCCCTATATGTTTTTCCTCGACTTGGGCGAGATGCAGGTGGTCGGTTCTTCGCCGGAAATTCTGGTGCGTCTGGAGGACGAAGAAGTCACCGTGCGCCCGATCGCCGGTACGCGTCGTCGCGGACATGATGCGGCGGAAGACGCCGCGTTCGAGGCCGAGTTGCTGGCCGACCCGAAGGAGCGCGCCGAGCACCTGATGCTGATCGACCTCGGCCGCAACGACATTGGCCGCGTGTGCAAGACCGGCAGCGTGCGCCTGACCGACAAGATGGTGATCGAACGCTACTCGCACGTCATGCACATCGTTTCCAACGTCACTGGCAAGCTGCGCGATGGCTTGTCGGCAATGGACGTGCTGCGCGCCACCTTCCCGGCGGGCACGGTCTCCGGCGCGCCCAAGGTGCGGGCGATGGAAATCATCGACGAGCTGGAGCCGGTCAAGCGCGGCGTGTATGCGGGTGCGGTGGGCTATTTGGGGTGGAATGGAAATATGGACACCGCCATTGCCATCCGCACGGCGGTCATCAAGGATGGCGAGCTGCACATCCAAGCTGGCGCGGGCGTGGTGTATGACTCCATCCCGGATCTGGAGTGGAAGGAAACCATGAACAAGGGGCGCGCAGTGTTCCGCGCGGTCGCCTTGGCCGAGGCGGGGCTGGATCCCGCCGCCGCGCATCATCGCTGAGGAGATCCATCATGATATTGATGATCGACAACTACGACTCCTTTACCTACAACATCGTGCAATATCTCGGCGAGTTGGGCGCGGAAGTCGCTGTGCATCGTAATGATGAAATCACGCTGGACGACATCGAGCGCATGGCTCCGAGTCATCTGGTCATCTCGCCCGGCCCGTGCACGCCGAACGAGGCGGGTATTTCGGTGGAGTCCATCAAGCATTTCGCCGGAAAATTACCGATTCTTGGGGTCTGTCTTGGGCATCAGGCCATCGGTCAGGCCTTTGGCGGCCACATCATCCGAGCCAAGCAGATCATGCACGGCAAGACTTCGCAGGTGTTTCACGCGAATGTCGGCGTGTTTGAGGATTTACCCAACCCGTTCGAGGCCACGCGCTACCATTCGCTGGTGATCGAACGCGAAACCCTGCCGGACTGCCTGGAAATCACCGCCTGGACGCAGAATCCCGACGGCTCGTTCGAGGAGATTATGGGCGTGCGCCACCGCGAACTCAATGTCGAAGGCGTGCAGTTCCACCCCGAATCCATTCTTACCGAGCATGGTCATGACATGCTGCGGCGCTTCCTCGCCGTGTCCGGCGGTTGCTGGTAAATGCCCGCCTCGCACCCCTTGCGGGTGTCGTTCATCGTCGCGGCGCTGTCCATGCTGGCGCCGTTCACGCTCGATACCTATCTGCCGTCATTTCCTTCGATCGCAGCCGACCTTATGGCTACGGCGGAGGATATGCAGCGCACCCTGAGCGACTACCTGTGGGCGTTCGGCGTGATGATGCTGGTCTACGGGCCGCTGTCCGACGCGCTTGGGCGACGGCGCGTGGTGCTGTTTGCGCTGTTGGGCTATGCGCTGGCCTCGCTCGGTTGCGCGCTGGCGAATGACATCGACACCCTGGTTCTGATGCGCGTGGCGCAGGGGTTGGCGGCGGGTGCGGGGTTGGTGATCGGTCGCGCCCTGGTGCGCGATCTGTTCGAGGGCGCGCAGGCGCAGAAAGTCAGCGCCGACGTGATGCTGTTTTTCGCCATCGCCCCGGCGATCGCACCGCTGGTCGGCGGCTGGCTGGAGGGGTGGTTCGGCTGGCGTGCGGTCTTTTTCTTCCTCTCGGGCATCGGTCTGCTGGTTTTCGCCCTGGTCGCCGCCTGGATGCCGGAAACCCTGCCCAAGGCGCAGCGCCAGCCGATTCACCCTGTTCTGGTGTTGCGCGCCTACGGCGACATGCTGAGACAGCCCTCGTTCATGCTGCTGGCGTTGATGTTTGGCATTAACTTCGGCGGATTGTTTCTGTACATCGCCGCGGCGCCGGAGCTGATCTATCGCCACTTGGGCTACGGCGAGCATGACTTCTGGCGGCTGTTCGTGCCGGTGGTCGGCGGGATCGTCGTCGGCAGTTTTTTGGCCGGCAGGTTGGCATACCGGCTCACGCAGCCTCAGTCGGTGGGCCTTGGCTTTGCTCTGATGATCGGCGCCGCGCTTTGCAATGTCGTTTTTGCGCATTTATTGCCGTTGTCCGCGCTGACCCTCGTCGCTCCCGTCGCCTTGTACGCCCTGGGCATGGCGCTGGCCATGCCCGCTCTCAGCCTGATGGGCCTGGAATTGTTTCCGGCGCGGCGCGGCATGGCCTCGGCGCTGCAGGGCTTTTTGCAGATGAGCTTCAACGGCCTGATCGCAGCGTTGTTGGTCGTACTCCTGGCGAGCAGCCTGCAGTGGCTGGCCTTGGGGCAGCTGGGCATCGCCCTGGTTTCATTGGCGCTTTGGGGGCTGTGGCTTGCGCGCCATCAAGCGGGCAAGCCCTGAGGGAAGGCTCCGCGTGCAACAGACTGTTTGCCGCAGGCTTTTTTCAGTGTTAGCGTTCGCAACGCCTCTAAAACAAATCCGCTGGAGCCCCGCTTGCCGCGCCAAAGTTCAACCCGTCCGTGCTGAACGCGTAGTCGTCATAAGGTTGCTTTTCGTCGTTTTTTGTCTTGCGCCTATCGGCCTGATCAAGCTTATGGCAGGGCTTTTCGGCGGAACCGTGAGCGCCTTGGATTTGCCAGCCACAACGGAAACCGTCCCATGGAATTTGATGGAAGCATTCTGCGCATCGACTCGTTCATCGCCGTCACCATCGGCATTATCGTGCTCTTTGTCGGCAAACGACTGAACGACAATATCGGTTTTTTGCGCGAGTACAGTATTCCGGAGCCGGTGACCGGCGGCTTGCTGTTTTCTATTCTGTTTGGCCTGATCTACTTCCTGCTGAATGTACAGGTCGAGTTCAATCTGGCCGCGCGCGACATTCTTTTGGTGTACTTCTTTACCACGATCGGCATCAACTCCAGCGTGCGCGATCTGATTATCGGCGGTCGGCCACTGATTATTCTTTTGCTGGTAACCATCGGTTTTATGGTGGCGCAGAACTTCGTGGGCATCGGCGGGGCATGGTTGTTTGATCTGCCGTCGGCGGTCGGCGTGGTGGGCGGCACGGTGTCGCTGATCGGCGGACATGGCACGACCATCGCCTGGGCGCCGCAAATCGCTGAAAACTTCGGCATCAGCAATGCCATGGAAATCGGTATTGCTTCGGCCACCATCGGCTTGATCCTGGCCAGCTTGATCGGCGGCCCTATGGCCAAATTTCTGATTAATCGCCACAAGCTTCAGCCGGATGCGGCACATCTCAACGATGCACAGGACGTGGGGGTGTCATCGCGTGATTGTGACAAAAATATCAGCCATCTGGATTTCCTGAACACCATTCTGGCGATTCATATCGCGGTCATTATCGGCGTGTTACTTAATGATCTGGTTGATGGGTTTGGCTTGAGTCTGCCGCTGTTCGTGACCTGTCTGTTCGCCGGGATTTTATTGACCAACCTGCTGCCGCACGGCTTTCTGGGCAAGCATGGCATCAAATGGCCGACTCGCGCCCCGGCGATGGCCTTGATCGCTGACGTTTCTCTCGGCACGTTCCTCGCCATGTCCTTGATGAGCATGCAGCTTTGGACTTTGGTCGACCTGGCCGGGCCGGTGTTGACCATTCTGGCCTTGCAGTTGGTGCTGGCGGTGACGGTGGCGATTTTTATCCTGTTCCCTTTGATGGGAAGGAACTATGACGCGGCGGTGGTATGCGCTGGTTTTGGCGGCGTGACTTTGGGAGCCACCCCCACGGCGATGGCGAATATGGCGGCCGTCACCCAGCGCTTCGGGCCATCACACCAGGCTTTCATTATCGTGCCGCTGGTGTCGGCGTTTTTTATCGATCTGGTGAATGCAGTGATGATCCCGTTCTTCCTGGCCAATTTTTAATTGATTTCAAAAGGGGTTTTCCAATGACGTACTGCGTGGGACTTTTGCTGGACAAGGGTTTGGTGATGGCTTCGGATTCACGCACCAATGCGGGCGTGGACTACATTTCTTCCTACAGCAAGCTGCATGTGATTCAGCCCGCGCCGGATCGCATCTTCACCATTCTGGCGGCGGGCAGCCTGTCCACCACGCAGGAGCTGCTCAATCGCATCCAGCGTGACATCGACCTGACGCTCAACCCCAATCCAAACTCGCTTTACCAGCCGCCGCAACAGACCCTGCTGAACGTGGGCTATATGTTTGAGGCGGCGCGTTACGTCGGCCAGTTGAGCCTGGCGATTCAAAACGAGCACGGCGCGGTGTCGCGCATGTCCGGCGCGAGCATGGAGGCGACCTTTATTCTCGGCGGACAGATCGCCGGACAGCCGCACGAGTTGTTCCTGGTATACGCGCAGGGCAATTTCATTCAGGCCACGGACGAAACGCCGTATTTCCAGATCGGCGAGAGCAAGTACGGCAAATCGGTGCTGGATGTGATCGCCACGCCGGGCATGTCGCTCAACGACGGCGCGCGAGTCTGCCTGGCCTCGCTGGTCGGTACGGCGCGCGCCAACCTGACCGTCGCGCCGCCGTTTGAAGTGGCGATTTATGCCAGCGGCGCGTTCGCCCTGGCGCAGAAAATCAAGCTGGAAGCCGACTCCACCGAGTTGATGAATATGCACCATGATTGGGAAAGCGCCATCCGCCTGGCGTTCCGCAGCCTGCCTCCCTTCGCCTGGGAGCAGTCCGTAGACGCAGGCGGGGCGGCCTGATGCCCGCGCACGGCGTGTCGCCGGTTTCCACCGGCACGCTGCCGGTTTCCGCGCGCGTCGCCGCCTTGGTGCAGGAGGCGCACCAGCGTTTCGCTTCCTGTCATGACGGCGCAAATGCCGACTACATTCCCGCACTGGCGGAAGTCTCTCCCGAGCTGTTTGGCCTGTGCGTGGCGCAAACCTCGGGCGAGCTGCATGTCGCCGGGGATGTCGATGTTTGTTTCAGCATCCAAAGCATTTCCAAGCCCTTTGTGTTCGGCCTGATTTGCCAGAGCTTGGGCGAGCACAAGGCGCGCGAGCTGCTTGGGGTGAACAGCACCGGATTGCCGTTCAATTCGGTGATGGCGGTGGAGCGTTCGGCCCAGGGGCAGAGCAATCCGATGGTGAATGCGGGCGCCATCGCCACGACCAGTCTTGCGCCTGGGGCTACGGCGGAAGACAAGTGGGCGTTTATTTTGCACGGTCTGGCACGCTTTGCCGGACGCGAGCTGAGTATGGATGAGGCGGTGTATCAGTCCGAAGCGCAGACCAACCAGCGCAACGAGGGCATTGCCGCCTTGCTGCAAAGCCAGCAGCGCATTTATTTCGATCCGGCGGCATCCACCGATATTTACACCCGCCAATGCGCCGTGCAGGTAACGGCGCGCGATCTGGCGGTGATGTCGGCCACCCTGGCCAATGGCGGCGTCAATCCGCTGACCCGGGAAGCGGTCATCGATCCGCTGCATTGCCAGCATGTGCTGGCGGTGATGGTCACGGCGGGGCTGTATGAAAACTCCGGCGATTGGCTGTACGACACCGGTCTGCCGGGCAAGAGCGGAGTCAGCGGCGGCTTGATCGCCGTGGCGCCGGGCAAAGGTGCGCTGGCCAGCTTTTCGCCGCCGTTGGATGAGGCTGGAAACAGCGTGCGCGGGCAAAAATCCGCCGTGTTTCTGGCGGAGGAACTGGGCTTGAACCTATTTGCCTCGCGGCCACATCACGAGGGTTTAGGTTGACCTAAGCGCCAGCAACTTTCAGAATCCGCAGGCTCAAACTGAGCCTGTTACGGAGTTTTCATGAACCTGACGTCCGCCCTGCGCGCCCTGCTTGAGCGCCGTGACCTGAGCTTTGAGGAAATGAGCGGGGTCATGCGTACCCTGATGAGCGGCGAGGCCACGCCCGCGCAGATCGGCGGCTTGCTGATCGGCCTGGCGGTCAAGGGCGAGACGGTGGAAGAGGTCACGGCGGCGGCCACGGTGATGCGCGAATTCGCCGCTCGCGTGGACATTTCCTGCGCGCCGCTGGTGGACATCGTCGGCACAGGCGGCGACGGCGCGCACACCTTCAATATTTCTACCGCAAGCTGCTTCGTGCTGGCCGCCGCCGGGGGCAAGGTAGCCAAGCATGGCAGCCGTTCGATGTCGAGCGTCAGCGGCAGCGCCGATGTGCTGGAAGCGGCGGGATGCCGACTGGATGTGTCGTTTGATCTTATTTCCCGCGCCGTGTGCGAACTGGGCGTAGGCTTTATGTTCGCACCGCAGCACCACAGCGCCATGCGTCATGTGAACGCCTCGCGGCGCGAACTGGGCGTACGCACCATGTTCAATGTGCTCGGCCCGTTATCCAATCCGGCGGGGGCGAAGCGTCAGGTGATCGGCGTATTCAGCGAACGCTGGCGCAGGCCGCTGGCCGAAGTGCTGCACGAGCTGGGCAGCGAACATGCGCTGGTGATTCACGCCGATGACGGCCTGGATGAATTCAGCATTGCCGCGCCGACACAGATCAGCGAATTGAAAGACGGCATGGTGAGCGACTACAGCCTGCGCCCCGAAGATGTCGGCCTGGCCAGAGCGAGCCTGGACAGCCTGCGCGTGGCCTCGCCGCAGGAAAGCCTGCTCAAGGTGCGCGATGCGTTGACGGGACAGCCCGGCGCGGCACGCGATATCGTGGCCATGAACGCGGGCGCGGCGATTTATCTGGCCGGCCTTGCTCCCGATTTGCCAGGCGGCGTGGCGCGTGCGCTGGAGGTGCAAACCAGCGGCGCGGCCTGGGAGCGTTTGCAGGCGTATGCTGCCTTGACCCAGGAGAACGCCGCATGAGCAAGCCCGATATTCTGCAAACCATCCTGCAACGCAAGCAGGAAGAGGTCCGCGAGCGCCGCGCACAAACGCCGCTTTCCACCCTGCACGCAAGTATCGCTGCGCAACAAGACCCGGTGCGCGGATTCGCCGCCGCCATGCGCGCCAAAATCGAGGGCAATGCAGCCGCCGTAATCGCTGAAATCAAAAAAGCCAGCCCCAGCAAAGGCTTGCTGCGTGCCGATTTCCAACCGGCGGCGATTGCGCAAAGCTATGCGCAGGGCGGGGCGGCCTGCCTGTCGGTATTGACCGACCGCGACTTTTTTCAGGGCGGCGAAGCCTATCTGCAACAGGCGCGTGCGGCTTGCGAACTTCCGGTGATCCGCAAGGACTTCATCATCGATGCCTATCAGGTGGTCGAGGCGCGAGCCATCGGCGCCGACTGCATTCTGCTGATTGTCTCCGCGCTGGACGATGCCCAGTTGCACGCGCTGCATGATCTGGCGCGTGAGCTTGGCATGGACGTACTGGTCGAAGTCCACGACCGCGAGGAAATGCAGCGCGCACTCCAGCTCACCGCCGATTGGTCGCACACCCTGCTCGGCGTAAACAACCGCAGCCTGCGCACCTTCGAGGTCAGCCTGGACACCACGCTGAACATGCTCGACATGATTCCAGAGGGAGCCTTGCTGGTGTGCGAAAGCGGCATTCACAGCCGCGAAGATGTCGCCCTGATGCGCCGTCATGGCGTAAATGCGTTTTTGGTCGGCGAAGCCTTTATGCGTGCGGACGACCCGGGCGCAAAGTTGAAGGAATTGTTTTTCTGAATGTTTAACCACAGAGGTCACAGAGAGCACCGAGAATGAAATCGGCATGTTTCCTTTGTGCCCTCTGTGGCATGAATTAATTGGAGTTCGCGATATGAAAGCACGGGTGCAATGGGTTGACGGCATGGCCTTTATGGGCGAAACCGAGAGCGGTCATGGCCTGATTATGGACGGCGCGCCGGACATCGGCGGGCGCAATCTCGGGCCGCGTCCGACTGAAATGGTGCTGCTGGGCTTGGGCGGCTGCACCGCCATCGACGTGGTGATGATTCTGCAAAAACAGCGCCAGCCGGTGCGCGACTGCGTGGTCGAGGTGCAGGCCGAGCGCGTGGATACCGTGCCCAAGGTGTTCAAGACGATTCATGTGCACTACATCGTCAAGGGCAGCGGGCTGGACGCCAAGCAGGTTGAGCGTGCGGTGAAACTGTCGGCGGAAAAGTATTGCTCGGTGTCGCACATGCTCAACAAGGGTGCGGAAATCACCCACGATTTTGAGATCATCGAAGAGTGATGCTGGAATTGGGGCGTGGCGGAGGAACAGAATGGACAAAGGCTTGAAACTGCACGGGTTCAATAACCTGAGCAAGACCTTGAGCTTCTCGATTTACGATATTTGCTATGCGAAAACACGCCAGCATGTCGATGAATACATCGCCTATATCGACGAAGCCTACAACGCCGACCGCCTGACGCAGATCCTGACCGATGTCACGGCAATGATCGGCGCAAACATCCTCAATATCGCCCGCCAGGACTACGACCCGCAGGGGGCGAGCGTGACCATTCTGGTCTCCGAAGAGCCGGTAGCCACCGAGCTGCTGACCGGGCAGAACGGCAACCAGGAAGCGCCCGGCCCGCTGAGCGGCGCCAAGGCGGTCAGCAGTCTGGCCGCGCATCTGGACAAGAGCCATCTCACCGTCCACACCTACCCGGAAAGTCACCCGGAAAACGGCATCAGCACCTTCCGCGCCGACATCGAAGTATCCACCTGTGGGCGCATTTCACCGCTGCGTGCGCTCAACTACCTGATCCATAGTTTCGACTTCGACATCCTGACCATCGACTACCGCGTGCGCGGTTTCACCCGTGATGTGCATGGCAAAAAGCACTTCATCGACCACAACATCAATTCCATCCAGAACTACATGTCGGACGATACGCGCCAGCGTTACCAGATGATCGACGTCAACGTGTACCAGGAAAATACCTTCCACACCAAGATGTTGCTCAAGGAGTTCGAGTTGGAAAACTATCTTTTCGGTCATGGCCGCGAAGACTATGGCACGGAGGAGCTGTTGATGATCCAGCGCGCCGTGCGCCGCGAAATGCAGGAAATTTTCTATGGGCGCAATATGCCCGAGGCTTGATGCAGCCAAGCCAGACAAGAGCGAGCCGTCAGCCCAACGCCTCCGCAATTAAACGCACAGGGTGAACCACTTCCGCCCGCGCATCATCCTCACGCAAACCCGCTCCCAAATGCATGGCGCAGCCGATATTGGTCGAGACAAGCTGCGCGGCATCAAGCAGGGCAAACGCTTCGATCTTCACCTCACGCAGGGCATCGGCCTGCTGTGCATGGGTGAGCATATGCGTCCCCGCCGCGCCGCAACAGCGGTCATTGCCCGGCAGTTCAACGACATCCAGGCCGGGAATCAGGCGCAACAACGCCAGGGCGCTATTTCCCGTGCGCAGGATGTTGCGCTGGGTGCAAGGCAGGTGGACGGCGACGCGGCGCTCCAACCTGCGCATGGCGGGCAGGGGCTGCGGCAGGTGGCGCATGAGGAAATCGCTCAACTCGAATGCACGCAGGCCGCCATGTTCCTTGAGCTGTGCAATACAACCGCTGCTGACGCCGACCACGGCATTCAGTCCGGCGAAGCGTCCAGCCTGCTCATGCGCCATCACTCGCCCGCGCTCAGGCTCGCCGCCGTGCTGGTGCATCGCGCCGCAACAACCCTGCTCCGGCGGAATAACCACTTCAAATCCCCAGGCATGGAGCACATCCACGGCGGCGCGCAGGTTTTCCGCTTCGAACTCGGCGCCCATGCAGCCCAGAAACAAGCCCACACGCCCGCGAGGGTTGGCAAGCGCCGTCATCGTCTGCGCGCGAAATGGCGCTGCCAAAGGCGGAGCGAGGCGACTCAGCCGTTGCAAGCCAGCGGGCATGGGCAGGCGATCCAGCCTCAGTTTTTGCGCCATGCGCGCCAACGTGGTCAGCAGACGCAAGCGCATCGGGCGCAGCAAAAGCTCATCGCGCACCTTACGCATCCAGCGTGCATTTTTGGGCTGTGCCGCCAGAATATGCGCCCGCCCCGCGTCGATCAGTTGTCCGTAAGGCACCTTGGACGGGCACACCGCCTCACAGGCGCGACAACTCAGGCAAGCATCCAGATGCCCGATCGCTTCGGCATCCAAAGACAGCCGATCCTGCGCCACGCCAAGCAACAGGGCGATGCGCCCGCGCGGCCCATCCGCCTCGTTCCGGCTAAGTGCATAGGTCGGGCAATGCGGTACGCACATGCCGCACATCACGCATTGCTGCGTGGCGCTTAAATCGTCATGAACGATCTTGGGCAGGCTGGGCGGGGCGTCGTGTTTCATGCTTGTTTCAGCCAAGTTGTCAGTCGCTAGGGCGGCGCGTTTTCCGGAATGGAACGGGCGACATGCTAACAAAGTTCATCCAGCTATTGCCAAGCTTGTTTGGCTGGTGTAAATTGCGCGACCTTCTAATACCTAACAACGTCTTTTCTTGACGTCATCCTCTGGAGAGACATCCATGAAAACCTTGAGTGCTAAACCGGCGGAAGTCACCCGTGACTGGTTCGTCGTCGACGCCAGCGGCAAAACCCTGGGTCGTATGGCAACTGAAATCGCTCGGCGCCTGCGTGGCAAGCACAAGGCCGAGTACACGCCGCACGTCGATACCGGCGACTACATTGTCGTCATCAATGCCGAAAAAGTGCGCGTGACCGGTAACAAGTCGCAAGACAAAATGTACCATCATCACACCGGCTACATCGGCAACCTGAAATCCATCAACTTCGTCAAGTTGATCGACAAAGCGCCGCAGCGCCCGATCGAAATCGCGGTCAAGGGCATGTTGCCGAAAGGCCCGCTGGGTCGCCAGATGTTCTCCAAGCTCAAGGTCTATGCCGGCAATGAGCATCCGCATGTTGCGCAGCAGCCGCGCGCGCTTGACATCTAATTTTTGAGATAACGAACATGGCAATGACTCAAAACTACGGAACCGGTCGCCGCAAAACTTCCAGCGCGCGCGTTTTTGTACGCCCCGGCAACGGCAGCATCACCATCAACGGCCGTCCGCTGGATGTTTACTTCGGTCGCCCGACCTCCTGCATGGTGGTACGCCAGCCGCTGGAACTGATCGGCATGGCCGACAAGTTCGACATCCTGGTGAATGTTGAAGGCGGCGGCAACACCGGTCAGGCTGGCGCCATCCGCCACGGCATTACCCGCGCCCTGATCGAGTACGATGAAAGCCTGAAAGGCTCTCTGCGCAAGGCTGGCTTTGTGACTCGCGATGCGCGTGAAGTTGAACGTAAGAAGGTCGGCCTGCGCAAAGCACGCCGTGCGGTACAGTTCTCCAAGCGTTAATCGCCTACTGTTCGCTATACTGCAAGCCCCGCTTATGCGGGGCTTTTGTTTTGGCTTCTTCTCCGGCGAAGTGCACATGCCCCAGGCTCGTAAACATCTTCTAATCCTCCTCGGCTTGATGCTGGCAAGCAGCCTTCCCTTCTGGATCTGGCCGCTGGATATTCAAGTCAGCTCGCTTTTTTACCACCCCGAACTGGGCGGAAAAGATGCCGCCTGGCCGGTGCAAAACCTGCCATTCGTGCAGTTTTGCTACAAGGCCGCGCCGATTCTCACCATGCTGGTGGCTTTGCCTGCACTGTTTATCCTGCTCTTTGGCGCATGGTTTGCGCGCATCAAGACCTGGCGCGCCTATGCGGCGGTGGTGGTTTTGACCGTTGTGCTGGGGCCTGGCCTGTTGGTCAACGGCATTTTCAAGGAGTTCTGGGATCGCCCGCGCCCGGTGCAAACCACCAACTTCGGTGGCGACTACCCCTATGCCCCGCCGCTGATGATCGGCGAAGCGGCGGGGGGCAAGTCCTTTCCCTGCGGGCATTGCTCGGCGGGCTTTGCCGTGGCGGCGTTATGGCTTTTGTGGCGTAAGCGCCGTCCACGCCTTGCAGCGGCGGCGCTGGCGCTTGCCCTGCTCTTGGGCGCGGCGATGGGCTTTTCGCGCATAGCAGCGGGCGGACATTACCTGTCGGATGTGCTTTGGGCGGCGTGGCTATCGTTTTTCGCCGCATGGCTCAGCTACTACATCATCCTGCACATTCCGCAGCGCGATGCAGGATGGTCGCCCGCCCCGCTGCAACTCGCTCACCCCCTGCGCTGGCTGATAGGCGGCGTGGCCGTCGTCGGCCTGATCTTCGGCGCACTGATGGCCACACCGGTCGATTTGCATTGGCAGCGCGGCTTGACGGAGCAGGAACTGACCGCAAGCCAGGTCTTGCGCCTGGAGCGCGCAAGCCCGCAGGTTTGGCTGGCTCCGGCGGCGCAGGTTTCCAGCGTGCAGATTGACGCGCAATGGCAAGGCTTCGGCCTGCCCGGCGCGAAGATCAAGCTCAAGCAGGACGCCTCCGGCACAAGCATTACCCCACGCGGCCTATTCAGCGAATTGCGCGACAACGTGCGGCTTGATGTGCAATTAGCACAGAGTCAGGTGCTGCATTTACACCTAGACCCCAAGGCAAGCATGACCGTGCATTGCGCAGAAGGCGCGAGCAGTCAACAGATTGCGAGCAACCTGCCCGAGGGGCAGGTGCGTTGGCAGGGCTGCGCCAAGTAATTGATATGGGGAATGGAGCAGATTGTTTGGCGAATTATTCTTTTGGCGCTGCTTTGAAACCTAGTTGAAGCACGCTGTAATCCTCCTTGCCATGCCCGGCGGCGGAAACTTCGGCCAAGGCGCCAGCGAGCGTTTGCAAAAACCGGCTGTCTATCGAACTGGCCTGAGCGCTGTCGATAAACAGGCTCAAGTCCTTAATCAGGTGATCCAGCGGGAAATTAGGGCGTGAAAAATCACCGCCCAGCATACGCTCAAGTTTTTTATCGAAGGTTGGCGCATACAAGGCGCTGCCGCGCAAAAGCTGCATGAAATCATCCACGGCGACGCCATGCGCCTGCACCAAGGCAAGGCTTGCGGAGAAGGCGGCGGTCTCGGCGGCAATCAACTGGTTCATCGCCAACTTGAGCGCAGCGGCCTGGCCGACCTTGCCGATATGTCTTGGCTCCTTGCCCAGGGCGTGCAACACGGGCGCAAGCTGTTCGAATTGCCCGGCAGCGCCGCCAAACATCAGGATCAGCGTGCCTGCACGCGCCTCCGGCAGACTGCCCAGTACCGGACATTCCGCATATTCAGCGCCGACATCACGCAGAGCAGAAGACAGTGCCAGACTATCCGCCGGGCTGATGGTGCCCATATTCACAATCAAGCGCCCGGCTAGCGCGGGGCGTGCGGCTTCTGTGAACAGTACCGACTCGATGGCTGTGCGGTCAGCTAGAAAAAGCAGAGTGACAGGGCTGGCGGCAAGCGCTTCTGCGACCGTTTGCGCCGCCATCGCGCCCAGCGTGGACAGAGCCATGGATTTGCTCGCGTCACGATTCCACACCGTCAATGTGCGACCTTGGGTTAAAAGGCGCTCGACCACAGCAGAGCCAAGCAGGCCGGTTCCGAGAAGAGTGACTTTCAAACGTGTGATCCTCGCCAATGTCAGGACTTGAGGGCGCTTTTGAGTAGAACATGCCTACGGGCAAGGTTTGGTCGTGGCCTTGTCGAGCCGTACACGCCCGCTTTTGCTCATGACCAGCGCCAGGGCGAATTTATGCTCCGAGCAGAACAGCATGGTTCCTGCGAGGAAAGCGCCATTGAGCTGCACAGGTTCGCCCAGCGCATTGAAGGATATGTATTGCGCCATGCTGCCGTTGCCATAGACAAGAATTCCCTTGGCAGGTTCATCCTGAGCAAGCAGGCGTTCATCCTGATCCTGTACCGCGTTATGGTTGGGGTCGGTGAACATAGTCCACCCCTGCGACCAGTCGCTGCCGGACAGTCTCGCCAGTGTTACGCGCTGGTTGCGCACGACGGCACTGTTACGCGCCAGCGCAATGTGCGCAGCAAGTTTGTGCACGCTCGCGCTCAATGCAGCCCGCTCCAGCAGGCTTTGGAATGAGGGCAGGGCAAAGCCAAGCAAGATGCCCAACACCGCCAGACTAATCAGCAGCTCAAGAAAAGTGAACCCTGTCGGCGGCATCAAGACATAACGTGGCATGGCTAGCCTCTGCCATCTGAACGATGCAGCACAGAGCCAGCCCCGCGCCCACAGGCGTCAGGATTTCCAGCAGAATGCCGCACCCTGCGTTCCTGAAGCGGTTTTTACGCCGGCCTGATTGATGGTCAACGTGCCGCAGGCCGCATCGCCGGTGGCTTGCGCGCCTTGTGGCACGGCCTGGATGGTGAAAGCCCGCGCCGTAGGTGTGGCGGTGAAGCTGAAAAGATAGCTGGCTGGCGCCGTTTCCAGAGCTGTGCGACAGCCCCCGGCTGGCAGAGCGACAGCTACCCCTGCCGTGGTCTGGTCATAGCGCAGGTTGGTACTGTAAAAGCGCTCCATGAACTGCACCTGCTCCAGCAGGCAGGACACAGCCGCGCCGCGTTTGGACTTGATGGCGCTTTGCTGAAAGCTGGGGTAGGCGATGGCGGCCAGAATCCCGATGATCGCTACAACGACCACCAGTTCGACGATGGTAAACCCCTGGCTTCTGTAGGCATGTTGCATGACGTACTTACCTCGCGCCCGTTTTGTTCGACGGGCTTGCTGGCGTGATGACGATGCCAAGCAGCTTACCTTCATCACTCAGGTCGTAGTAAACGCTTGATCCTTCAGGGATGTGCAATCCTGCGAGCTGGGAGAGCGTCGCCTCGCCCGCCTCGTTATTGATCCACACCTTGGTCGATGTGGTAATGAGGTAGGCCTTTCCGCTGATTTTGATCGTACTGGTGCCGGGGTCGAAGCTGTTCACCACGCCGCCGATTTCATAACGTGGCGGCGGAGTCGGAATGCTCTCTGCGGCGAACGCATGCAGGGCGGACAACGCGCCAAGAGCCAAGGTCAAGACAAGGGCAGTATTTTTCATGATGTCAGTTTCCTATGATTTCACGCCAAGAGATGCGTCCCGTGGGGTAGGGGGGGAAGGCGCCGCCGCCGCCGTTGTTACCGTTGGAACCACCAACGCTGAACCAGCCGGTGCCATCCTGACTTGTCATCAACAGCCCCTCCCCAGGCATATTGACTCCGTAGTTGATGGAACCGATAGCGTATTTCTCCGTACCGACGGTCAGTTTGTCGCCGTCATCTTTTTGCTTGTTGTTGTTGTAGTCGAAGAATACCTGGCTCAAAGAGCCGCCGCTGAAGGGGTCGATGACGTTGACATAACCCTCCCCGCCCGCGCTGCAGATGCTGCTGCTGCCGGGAATGATGCTGCTGGCGATCAGCACAGTGCCGATGACCTGATTGTCCGAGACGATGCGCTCACCCTCGCGTCCGCCGTTGCTTCCTCCCGGAGTGAGCAGGTCAACGTACCAGCCTTTTTTACCTGTCATGTCACCGCTGCTAGCCTTGGAGAAGGCGCGGGCATTGCCCTGCTTGGCGATGATGCTGCGCTGCTTGAGATCGCTGCGCGCAATGGTTGCGCCCTCGTCGATCAGGCCATACCAGCTCTGGGTATTGGTATTGGCTGAATCCGTCTGGGTAAGGTACTGACCCGTACCGAAAAAGACATAGCGTTTGCCGAAGTTGGGGTCTGTGCTGATCGGGTTGGTGGCGATGCTCACGCCGCCGGTGATCGGTTGGCGCAGGCCGCTGGAATCCATAGCCACGAACATCGGCGCTCCCGAGTTGGCGACTTGCCACTGGGCGCTGTTTGGATGGTTCACGTCGAACTTCCACATATTGCCCAGCAGGTCGCCAGCGTAAATGTAATCCACATCGCCATCGCCCTCGACGTCCCAACCCTTGGGCGTGGTCAGGCCGTTGCTCTGGCTGGACGAGCCCGCGCCGGTGTCGATTTTCTTGATGAGGGCGCCCGTGGTGAGGTTAATGATGTACAGCACAGCGCGTTCGTTGGCGCTGTTATAGCCGTTGCCGGTAACGACTACCCAGTCGCCGCCATTGGTTTTGGCGATAAAAGGCTTGCCCAGGATGTAGCCCATATCGTTATCGCTGCGCGAAGCGTCATATTCCCAGAGCGCGTTCGCCGAAGCGAAGGCTGACGGGGTGGTCACATCCAGGCCGATCAAGCCCTTGCCGCCGCGTCCGAAGGCGGCGGTCAGGTAGTTGTGACTGGAGGTTTGCGCTTGGCTGGATACGGCGATCGCGCCGTCCATGAAATAACGGTGGGTGTAGGCGGGGTCGCTCAGACTTTTCAGATCGGTGTTGATCAGTGCGCCGGGAATATAGGCGAGGGTCTCGGCGCCGGTCGTTGCATTGAACGCATGCAGCATGCCGTCGTTCGCGCCGACGAAGAGAGAGTTGCTGTCTTTGACGTAAATCGGCGAGGAGTTGACGATGTCGCCCAACAGCTCAACGCGGTTGCGGAATGCGCCGCCGTTGGATTGCTCCTGGCTTTGATCGCCGCGCAGGTAGTCAACCACGCTGGCGCTGCCCAACACGGCCTGTTGCGCTGCGCCAAGGTTGGCGTATTCGAAGCGCACGCCCTTGGCGGTTGCATCCTTCCACGCCCAGATATTGCGCGAGGCGGCCGCAGGAATGCCATTGGTGGCCAGCCAGGACGGAGTGGCGGCGAATCCTGTATCGGTAACGCGGGTGGCCACGACCTCTCCGTGCCATTTGCCCCCGGTGTACTTGGCCTGAAAGACCATGGAGTCCGTGGAGATCGAGGTGCTGTTGCCGGAAATGTTGGAGGCGGACGCGACGCGGTCGCTGATCTGCCCGAGCGTGCCCTTGAGCGCGGCGGCAAACTGGTTGGGATCCTGTGCGGCGACGAAAGCGCCGCGCCCGTTGAGCGTGGCGTGCCACAGGTCATCGATCTTTGCCGGAGTGGATGAGAAAGGATCCGGCCAGCTCAGGGTTCCAGCGGTCAGCGCGGCAAGATCATTGGCGGGGTCAAGCGTGCCGTTGGCGCCCAGCGACACGCCGAACGTGGACATGTGTTGCCAGAACGCAGGATCCGCCGACGAGGTGGGCACATCGTTCGTCATGAACGATTCTGTACGCAAGTCCTCCTTCCAGTATTTCATGGCGATGTCGGCCAGGGTGTCGCTGCGCGTGTCCTTGTAGGGGTTGGCGGCAATGTACTGAAAACTGCCGCTCGGTCCGGTAATCACCAAGCCATTGGTGCCGTCTTCGTTGCCCACGCCCTGGTTGGGGCCGTTCCAGTAGCCGTCCGTGGTCAGAATGGCGAACGACTGGCGGCAGGAAACCTGCAGGCCGCCGCCGCCGATATCCGGCGCCCACGGGCCGCCGGAGGTGGCGTTTTTGTAATTGTCGCCGACAACCTTTAGCGCGCGACGCAGCGGGGTGCCGGACTGCGGCATCGGCCACTGGTACAGTCGTTCATAGAAATTCTGCTTGTAGGTTCCCTCGAAGTTGCCGTCGGTGGGCGAAGAGGTGATCGGAATCTGGTAGTTGATGCCGCCGTTGTTGATGGTGGTGAAGCCCACGCGGAAGCTTTTTGCGTCCAGATTGAGGAAAGCCAGCCCGGTGCCGCCGCGCACGGAAAGAATGCGCGAGCGGTAGTAGCTGAACCAGTTGGCGAAGTTCTGCTTTTCTTCGGCCACGCTGCGCGTAATGCCGCCCGGCCAAGTGAAGCTGGTCACCTGGGTTTCTGCGCCGCCGTTGAGATCCTGCTTGTAGCCCTGGTTGCCGCGAATCTGATACTTGATGTAGGACGCTGTGCTCCAGATGTCTCCTGTACCCTTGTACTGGTAGAAGGTGATCGGCCAGTAGTTTTGCGCGCTCGTCGAGCTGGGGTTGCTCCAGCGGTTGTAGCTTTGTTGTGCAGTCAGGTCGACGCAGCGGTTATTCCGATCCCAGGTGCCGTTACACGTAGAACCGGGCATAGAGACGACATCATAGGGGTTGTAACGCGCCCTGGTCGGGTCGGAGTCGCCAAAGGAGGTTCCGTCGTACTTGGCCCAGGGGGTGTAGTTGATGGTGGGGTTGTAATGCACCTTGTTGTTGTGCCAGGAGCGCACCATGGTGTTCACATTGCTGGTATCGGCGAAGGAGACGATGGTCTCGCTGCCGTCGCTATAGTTCTGGCCGCCGTAGACATGCGTGGGCGGCGGGAAGTTGTATTCGCGGTAGGTGATCGAGTCGGGCATGATTTCCCAGTGCATGCTTCCCGAGTCGTCCAGGATGTACATCAGGTTGGCGGCCACGCCCGAGCCGGATTGCAGCGGGCTGTTCGGAATGGGCAGCGCGGCTTGCGCCTGCAAACTCAGCAGAAGAGGGGCGCTTGCTAGGGCGAGGGCGAGCTTGATCCCAAGTTTGATGCCAAGGGCGAGCGCATTCGGGCGGTGCGTTTTGCGCGGTGTGCGGATGGGTAGGTTTTTCATGGTGTTATCCTCGCGATGCGGGCGGAAGGCGGGCAAAAAAGAGCGATGGCGGGAGAAAGCTACTGGGCGAAGGTGGTTTGCAGCATGACGCTGGCGCGGTCGGCGTTTTCCTGCTGGCGGGTGGTGGCGCGGAAGCGCTCGCCCATGCAGTTGGCGTGCATGGGGACGAGTTTTTCGCAGTCCAGCCAGTTGGGCGCTTGCCCCATGTGCTCGGAGAAAAACTGCGGACGGTCGGTAATAAAATCGCTCAGCGCGGTCGTCGGCAACCATGCGGTGGGAAGATTGGTCCAGCCGTTAAAGGCGGAGTCGCGCCAGCGATCCGTACACTCAGGATCGGGACGCGGACAATAACCGTTGACACAGGTCGTCGCGTCGCAGTCGTTGTCTTCATACTGAGCCGTGGGGAGATCTGCAGGATAGGAGGCGGCATTGAGGACGGCGGGCTGCTCGATGGCGCGCAAGGCGGATTCGGCAGCCTGAAAGCCCAGGCTGCGGTCATACATATTGCTGCTCATGCGCTCCTGCATGGTGACGCCGCGCATGCTGGCCACTCCCATGATGGTGACTACCGTCAGCAGGATGAGCGAAACGATAAGCGCGGCTCCGTGTGCGGCGCGCAGAGAGATCGGGTATTTGCGGGGAGAACTGCAGGGGGGGGCTGGAAACTTCATTGCAGACGGTTCCTGAGAGAGACGATCTGGGTGATGGTGCGCTGGGTGCGTCCGCTATTCTGCGTGTCGGTGCGCGTACCCGTTTCCGTGCCGCTGAGGGTGAGCACAATACGCACGGCAGTGACATCCAGCCAGTTGGTGACTGCGGTTGCACCAACGTAGGCGGCGGCGCCATCGACCAGATAGGTGAGCGCCATATTGTCCACGCCTTCGATCATTTCGGTGGTCAGGGTGTTGTTGACGACGCGGAACAGGGAGCGAATCGGGTTGCCTGCAGTGTCGTTGCGACCGCTGGCGCCGACATACCAGGTAGAGGATACAAAACGCACCAGTTGGGAGTTCGGTCCGTAAATGTGCTGATCGCCATTCGGCCCCAGATTGACGCTGGAATTGCCGGGAGAAACGCTGCCACCGGTGTTGTGCACGATAGTGACGTTGCTGGAGTTCGCGTTGGTCACCTGAAAGATGGAACTCAGGCTGAAATCGCACACCATTAGAATGTCGCCATCTTCAAAGCCATGCGCGGTGGTGTTGACAAAAAAACTGGCGCCGTTCGGCATTCTTGCCATCGTGACGCTGGTTCCCGAGGCGCCCATGACCGTTAGCGCATCGGTTCCAGTGATGCGCTGTCCCGTGGCTGTACCGGTTCCAATGGCAGGGAATGCGGCGTTGAAGGCTGCATCCGTGCCATAGCCGGTAACGCCGCCAACCCAGTTGCTCCAAGCGTTGGCTGCGGCATTGTTGAGCACATTGACCACGCTGTTGGTCTGATTGCAGGGGTTGCCGCCGGCTTCGCGGATGTCGCGCGCCATCAGCTCAAAGGCCATGCGCGCATTTTCCTGAATGCGCGACAGGCTGTCGGTGGCGCGACCGGCCTGCTGGGTGGAGATGAATATGCTGATCACGCCGCCGAGCAAAAAAAGCCCCAACGTCAGGCCGATCATCAGTTCGACCAGACTATATCCGCGGCGGGCTATTCGCGTTGAAAGCGTCCGTCCGCCGGACAAACCCAATCCGCCTGTTGTATGAGTTGAATTCATATCTGACTTACCGTGGTCACTGTTTGGGTTGTGCTGCCGCTGGTCTGTCCGCTGCTGGTCAGAATGCCTCCGCGACTGTCGTTCCATTGGACGTTGACGGTGCATACCCCTGCGTTGGTGCAGGCGACAGAGCCGCAGGCCGCCTGATCATTGAGCGCGGCCTGGACATCGATGATCCAGTTGCGCAGATCATTTTGCGCAAGGGTGCCGCCGGTGGGCGGGGTGCATGTCAGCGTCATGTTATACCCCCCGGTAGGCACGACGGCGGCGTTGGCGCGCATGGCATCGAAAATGGCGTAGCTCTGCATTACGGCCAGACTGCGTTCCAGGGCGCTCTGGTTGTTGCGCAACGCGCTGGCCTGCATGGCGGCGACGCCGAGCAGGCCGACGGAGAGCACGAATACGGAAACCAGCGCCTCCAGAATGGAAAAGCCGCGTTGCCCCCCGGCGCGCTTTCTTGCGGGGGGGCTGGATAGAGGTTTTGCGATGATTGACGAAGGTTTCATGGCGAGCCTTGTTCGTTCAAGTGGATGCGTTCGGTTAAATGGCTAAAGCCTTTTTTCGGCGTGCGCTTGATCGGCGCAAAATGGATCAGGGGCACGCGCCGTTGTTATCGACGCGCGACGAGCGTACTCCCGCCGGGGTAACGGTGATGATGCGGGTGTTTTCTTTGGGCTGCCTCGTGGCCATGCACACGCTGATGCTGCCGCCGACCATGGGGGCGGCGGCATTGCCCGCGTGGGGCAGTCCGTCGCCGCTGAAGCTGATGAGGTTGCCGCCGACCGTTGCATTGCCCCTCACGGCGAGAGAGTCGGGAACGAGTCCTGTGCGCAGGATGGTTTCCCCCCCATCTACCACGGCGTCGTTGTCCGGGTTGGTGAACACGATCCACCCCCGCCAGTCCCCTGTTGCGGCACAGCTCGCGCCATTGCTGCTGGCGCAAAGACTGACGCGCGCATTCAGGCGTACGGCCTCGGAGCGCGCTTGACCCAACCCGCCGATCAATTCATTGGTGACGCCAGTCAGACGGTTGGAATTAATCGTCGTCTGGAAGCTTGGGACGCCAATGGCGAGGAGCGTTGCGGCGATGGCGATCGTGACCATGAGCTCAAGCAGGGAAAAGCCTTGTGCGGCGGCGCAGAGTCGTGAAAAGTGTGGCATGGAGTGGTCGATGACTGCGGAGGTTGGATGTATGGAGGAAGTAATAGTCTTTCCATGCGCTTTGCGCAAGACTTGACCTGCTTTCGCAGGCTGGGCGGCTTATTTTTGATGATGGGCGGCGCCGGACTTCAAGGGGGAGGGTATGGCAGAGAGGGCGGTGAGCGGGATTGATGCGGTGAAGATGCCGCTGGATGTGTTTTGCCGTGCGAATGCCGTGCTGGCGGTGTTGCTGGCCGCAGAGGGCGTAGCGGTGTTGCTGGCGTTGGCTCCGGGGGTTGAAGGTGAGCGCTGGCTGCGTTTGGGCTTGATGTCGTTGTTTGTTTTGTGGGTGGCTCTGATGTGGGCGGCGGGCCTGTGTGTTGCGCGGCGTTCTTTGGCTCGTTACACGGCTTTGCGTGTGGCCTGGGTTGCGGTGTTGTGGTTGGTTGTGGCCAGTGTGGCTGCAGCGGGAATCGTGTTTGCATGGCTGGAGCATTACGGAACTTCTTTAGGTGAGGTGGAGGTGTTTGTCGGGCATGTGGCGGTGATGGGAGCCACGGTCGGTTTGCTGGGGGTGTTGGGCTTCTATGCCTTTTGGCAGGCGCAGGCTTGGGCGTTGCGCGCGCGCGAGGCGGAGTTGGCTGCGCTGCATGCGCGCATTCGCCCTCATTTTCTGTTCAATACGCTGAATTCGATCGTCAGTCTGATTCCGACCCGACCCGTGCAGGCGGAAGCGATGGTGGTGGACTTGGCCGGTTTGCTGCGCGCCGGGCTGGATGGTGCGCGCCTGGTGTCGCTGGCTGAGGAGTTGGCGCTGGTGCGCGGTTATCTGGCGATCGAGGCGGCGCGTCTGGAGGGGCGTTTGCGCGTGCGTTGGACGGTTGAACTGGATGAGGCGGAGATGAGCGAGATCAAGGCGCCGTCGTTGTCGATTCAGCCCCTGGTGGAAAATGCGGTGCGCTATGGGGTGGAGCCTGCGCCCGAGGGCGGGGAGGTGGTGATTTCGCTTGCGCGGGTCGGAGATGAGGCGGTGGTGGCGGTGAAAAACCCGCTGTGGCCGCTGAGCGCGGTGCGCAGGGGGCAGGGCATGGCGCTGGCGAATGTGCGTGCGCGGGTGGAGAGTCTGTTCGCCGGGCGCGGGCGGCTGGAGGTCTTGCGCGGCGAGACGACGTTTGAGGTGCGGCTGGTGGTTCCTGTGACGTCTTAGAGCCTGTTTAAGATCTTTTTTGAAGGTAAAAATCCTTCGTGAAATGGCGCCTAGGCTTTTTGGCGACTATTTTTCCGTTCAGTGGCGAGAGCGTAAACAGGTTCTTACTCGTCAGCCTGATTTTTGGCGTCGATACGCTTCCACAGGCGGGAAAAGTCGAGTTCCAGCGTGCATTTGGAAAGCTCGAAAGCCAGGGTTTCGCTGTAGATGTCGCTGATTTTGCGGTAATTGCCGTCGATCAAACGGAACGCCTTGATCTTGCGTTCGTCGGGGTAGGCGATCAGGTAGTAGCGCACGCCTTCGCTCTGGTAGAGCGCGTATTTGCGATATTCGTCGTGGCGGGCGCGCTGCGGGGAGATGATTTCGATGATGAGATCGGGGGCGCGGGTGATTTTGCCGTTCTGCGGGCGGTGGCAGATGACCATCAAGTCCGGGCGCACGACGGTGTCGTTGGCGAATTCGAGATCGCATTCAAACAGGGCTTCGCAGTGCGGGCAGGGGTCGAGCGCTTCCGCGAGTAGTTGGAACAGCCCCGCGCTCAGACGCTGGTGTTTGTAGGCGGGGGCGGGACTCATGGCAAAGGCCAGGCCGTCGATGAGTTCCCAGTCGCCTTCCCAATGCTGGTAGTCGGCGGTGGTGTAGTGCTCGGGCTGAATGGCAAGATTGCTCATGGTGCGACCTTGATGGAGCGATAGTGGAGGGATTCTAGCGCATGAAAGTATTGATCGCGGATGATGAACGCCTGGCGCGCGAGCGCTTGCTGCGCCTGCTGGCCGCGCTGCCGGAAGTGGAGGTGGTGGGAGAGGCGGAGAGCGGTCGCGCCTTGCATGCGCTGTTGCCTGTATCCGGCGCCGAGGTGGTGTTGCTGGATATCGATATGCCCGGAGAGCGGCCGGGGGAGGATGGGGTGGCGCTGGGCGCATGGCTGGCTTCCTTGCCCCAGCCCCCGGCAGTGATTTATGTCACCGCGCATCCCGAGCACGCCTTGCGCGCCTTCGCCACGCATGCGGTGGATTATGTACTCAAGCCGGTGAGCCTGGAACGTTTGCGCGCGGCGCTGGCGGCGGCAGGAAGGGTGAATCGGGTGCAGGCGGCGCAGATTATCGATGCGGTGGGCGATTCGGCGCAGCAGGCGAAATCGGCGGCGCGCCAGTTGACGGTCAAACAGGGGCGCAGCCTGCGTGTGCTGGCGGTGGACGATGTGCTGTGTTTCGAGGCGGGGGAAGGTTATGTGACCGCCTGTCTGGCTGATGGCAGCGAAGCAGTGCTGGATGAGTCGCTGGCGGCGCTTGAGGCGCGCTTTGCCGATTTTGTGCGCGTGCATCGCGCCATCCTGGTGGCGCGCGGGCGTATTGAGCGTCTGGAGCTGGGCGCGGACGGGGTGCATCGTCTGTACCTGCGCGGTCGGGCGCAGGCGGTGGAAGTCAGTCGGCGGCAGTTGAAGGTGGTGAAAGAAGTCATGGGTCTGGCTGCCGCGTGAGCGCGTGCATGGCTACAATGCGCAACCCATTTGCATCTGCCGGAGTCTCGCCCTGAGCCGTTCCCTGCTTAAATCCACCGCCGTGATCAGCGCCATGACCCTGCTTTCCAGGGTGTTGGGCTTTGTGCGCGATATGGTGTTCGCCCGTCTGTTCGGCGCTTCGGGGGCGACGGACGCCTTTTTCGTGGTGTTCAAGATTCCGAACTTTCTGCGCCGTTTGTTTGCCGAGGGCGCATTTTCGCAGGCCTTCGTGCCGCTGCTGGCGGAATACCGCGAAACGAAAAGCCGCGAGGCCATGCTGGATTTCATCGCGCATGTAGCCGGAACGCTGGGCGCGGTGTTGTTGCTGATCACCACCCTCGGTGTGGCCGCCGCGCCCCTGCTGCTGTTTCTGTTCGCGCCGGGCTTTCATGCGGATGCGGCGCAGTTTGCCCTCGCGGAGGAGATGCTGCGCATCACCTTTCCTTACATTTTCTTCATTTCGCTGACCGCGTTCGCCAGCAGCTTGCTGAACAGTTTCGGCAAGTTTGCCATCCCGGCGCTGACGCCGATCTGGCTGAATATCGTGCTGATCGGCGCGGCGTTTTTGGGGGCGAACTATGCCGATGAGCCGATGCTGGTGCTTTCCTGGGGGGTGTTGGTCGCCGGGGTGGTGCAGCTTGGTTTTCAACTGCCGTGGATCTGGCGCATGGGGCTGCTGCCGCGCCCGCGTTTTTCCTGGCGGCACGAGGGCGTGCAGCGCACCTTCAAGTTGATGCTGCCGGCGATCTTCGGCTCGTCGGTGACGCAGATCAATTTGCTGCTGGATACCGTGTTGGCCTCGTTTTTGATCGCAGGCTCGGTGTCCTGGCTGTATTACTCCGACCGGCTAGTGGAGTTTCCGCTGGGCATGTTCGGCGTGGCGCTGGCCACGGTGATTTTGCCCAAGCTGTCGCGCGAGCATTCGCGGGCGAGCGCGGACGATTTCCAGCAAACCCTGGACTGGGGGCTGCGCCTGACGGTGCTGCTGGCCTTGCCCGCCACGCTGGGGCTGGTGGCGCTGGCCGGGCCGCTGTTGGCCACGCTGTTCGAGTACGGTGCGTTCGGTGCGGACGATACGCAGATGGCGATGTTGAGCCTGGTCGCCTACAGCCTGGGTTTGCCGGCATTTTTGCTGATTAAAATTCTCGCGCCGGGGTTTTATGCGCGCCAGGACATGGTGACGCCGGTGAAGATCGGCATTCATGCGGTGCTGGCGAATATCGCCTTCAAGGCGGCGGTGGTGCTGCCGCTGGTGATTCTCGCCGTGCCCGGAACGCACGCGGCGCTGGCGGCGGGAACGGCTTTTGCCGCTGCGCTCAACGCTTTCTGGCTGTATCGCGGCCTGCGCACAAGCAAGGTGTACCAGCCAAGCCGCATGTGGCGGCGTTTGTGGTGGCAGGCGGGCGCGGCGACGCTGGTGATGGGCGGGCTGCTGCTGGCGCTGATGCCGCCGCAGGCGGCGTGGTCGGCCATGTCGGGCGGTATGCGTGCGCTGTGGCTGGGGGGGCTGGTGCTGGGCGCGGTGGCAAGCTATGCGGCGGTGTTGCTGGCCTTGGGATTGCGTCCTCGTGATTTGAAGCGTGAGGAAGCGACATGGAGCTAAGGCGCGGCTTGCAACGGGCGCAGCGCGATGCGGTCATCAGCATTGGCAATTTCGATGGTCTGCATCTGGGGCATCAGGCGCTGCTGCGGCGGGTGGATGAGCTTGCTGAAGCTGTGTATGAGCGGGTGGCGGTGAGCTTCGAACCGCTGCCGCGTGAGGTGTTCGCCCCGGCGGGCGCGGCGCCGATCCCGCGTTTGAGCAGCCTGCGCGAGAAGCTGGCGGCGTTATCTGCGCTGGGTCTGGTCGATGCGCTGCATGTGCTGCGTTTTGACCGCGCCCTGGCGGCGTTGCCGGCGGAGGATTTCGTGCGCCATGTGCTGTGCGCCAGCCTGCGTGCGCGCCAGGTGGTGGTGGGCGAGGATTTTCGCTTCGGCCAGCAACGGCGCGGCGACGTGGACATGCTGCGCCGCATGGGGGCGAGCCTGGGCTTTGGCGTGGAGATCGTCGCGCCGGTGACGGTGGACGGGGCGCGGGTATCGAGCACGCGGGTGCGCGCCGCCTTGCAGGCCGGGCGGCTGGATGAGGCGGCGGCGCTGCTCGGTCGCCCTTATGCGCTGTGCGCGAAGGTGGTGCATGGCGACAAGCGCGGGCGTCTGCTCGGCTTTCCTACGCTCAACCTGCCGCTGGGGCGCAAGCACTTTGCCCTGCACGGCGTGTACGCGGTGGAGGTGCATGGACTGGATGGGCAGGTGCTCTATGGCGTGGCCAATGCCGGCGTGAGGCCGACGGTGGGCGGGCTGGTTCCGCGCGTCGAGGCGCATATTTTTGATTGGGCGGGGGATGCTTACGGTCAGCAGGTCGAGTTGCATTTTCGTGCTTTTTTGCGAGCGGAGCAGCGTTTTGCTGGTTTGGATGCGCTGATGACGCAGATAGGAATGGATGCGCAGCAGGCGCGGGCGTTTTTTGGCCAGGGTTAGAGCCAAGCGACCGAGCTGGCGCGGATGGCTGTTGCGTGGCCTAGGGCTGCTTATTTTGGCTTTTGTGTTGGTGCAGGGCTGGTATCTGGCGCATATCGTGGCCTGGCGTTGGTTTGATCCTGCTTCAAGCGCGTTCATGCAGGCGCGCCTTGCGGAGTTGCGCGAGGACAACCCCAAGGCCGTGCTGCGCCAGCAATGGGTGGATTACCCGCGCATTTCGCCGCATTTGCGTCGCGCCATCATCGCCGCCGAGGATGCGAAGTTTCTCGAACACGAGGGCTTCGACTGGGACGGCATGCAGCACGCGCTGGAGAAGAACCTGCGCAAGGGGCGGGTGGTGGCGGGCGGTTCGACGATCAGCCAGCAATTGGCGAAGAATCTGTTTCTCTCCGGCGAGAAGTCCGTCCTGCGCAAGGGGCAGGAGGCGCTGCTGACCTTGATGATTGAAGCGGTGTTGGACAAGCGCCGCATTCTTGAGCTTTACCTGAACCTGATCGAATGGGGTGATGGCGTGTTTGGCGCGGAGGCGGCGGCGCGGCATTATTTCGGAGTTTCAGCCGCGCAGCTCTCGCCCGGCCAGGCGGCATGGATGGCGGGCATCGTGCCCAATCCGCGTTATTACGACGGCGGCGCGGCGACGACTGCATTGAACAAGCGGATTGCACGCATTGCGCGGGATATGGGGGCGGTGCGGGCGCCGTAGCAGAATTTGAGCTGTCGCCCTCGACGCGCCGCGCTAGTATGAGCGTGTCGTCCAGGATCTTAGGGGAGTCTATTTGTGTTGGAGCGTGCAGAGGGTGTTTTGCGTCAGGCCGTGTCCAGTCTGCGCTTCGTGTTTATCGTCTTCATGATGCTTTATCTGGCGTTTTGCCTGGTCGATCTGTTCGCGCGCCTCGCGCCATTGCCCGCGCATCTCGGGGATACGGAGGCCTCCCTGCTGCTGCCCCTGTTGAACGAAGCGCTGTTCACGCTGATCGTGCTGGCGATCGTGCGTTCGCTGTTCATCAACGACAGCTTTCATTACGCGCTGACTTTCCTGGAAGTCGGCTTTGTCGTGCTGTTGCGCAAGCTGATCTTGCTGGAAGTCGCGCCTGACGAGGTGTGGGTCTTGCTGACGCTCGGTCTGATCAGCGCCTTGTTCTTCGTGCTGATTCTGGTGACGCATCTGTTGCGCAAGACGCTCGTGCCGCCCGCAGCTTGAGGCCGAGTGCAAAGCTGTTTGGCTTGGAATGATTTCGCCGCAGAGTGCGGTTAGGATCAAGCTCGTTGATCATTGTTGCTCAGGCGCGTCCAATTGTTTGCGCCGTGCTTCATCCGCGTCTTTGAGTTGTCCCTCAACGGCTCGAGCTTTTTTCAAGGCTTGGGTTTGCGGGTCAAGAACAGGATTCGGCGCTTGTTCGCCTGGAGGCGGGGACGAGTCGCAAGCGCTGAGTAATACGATGAATGGGATGAACGCTGGGCGGAATTTCATGGGGCGTGATTTTCGGCTGCTACATGCGCTGAGTCTAGCGTGCCGATGGACGGGTGTCTGCCTGTAGAAGTTGGAGCCAGCGTCCGCATAAATAGGGCGGCAGTCGTAGCGCTTCGAACAGGGGCTCGACCGCCGTGACGGCGGGCGGCGTCCAATGCGTGCGCACCTCGTCGCCCAGCGGCAGGTCGCAGACGATGCCGGTCAGCCTGCGCGCCAGGCGCACGGTTTCTTCATGCTCCAGCATCAGCTTCTGCGCGCGCGGCGCACCACGGAATTTCTGCGCGCCGATGGCGTGCAGGTTTTCCAGCACGCCGTCCAGGCTGCCCCATTTTTTCAGCATGCGCGCGGCGGTGGTGCGGCCGATGCCGGGCACGCCGGGGATGTTGTCCACTGCGTCGCCGGTGATGGCGAGCAGGTCGGCGATGAGCGACGGCGGCACGCCCCAGACGCGCTCCACGCCGCGCGCATCCAGCACCTCGGTGCGGCCGTGGTTCCACCAGCGATCCTGGCCTTCGAGCAGTTGCGCGAGATCCTTGTCGGCGGTGAGCAGGGTGATGGCGAGGCCTTCCGCGCGCAGGCGGGCGGCGAGGGCGCCGATCACGTCGTCGGCCTCGTAGCGATCCGAGACATGCACCGGCAGGCCGACGCCTTCGGCGAAGGCGCGACAAAGCTCGAACTGCGGGCGCAGGTCTTCGGGCGGCGGCGGGCGATGCGTCTTGTAGTCGGGGTAGATCTCGCGGCGGTAGGGGCGTTCTTGCGGCACGTCGAAGGCCAGTGCGATGCGATCCGTGCCGATGTCTTCCAGCACGCGCAGCAGGAATTCGGCGTAGCCATGCACGGCATTGAGCGCGCGGCCTTGCGCGTCGCGCAGGGCGACAGGCGAGCCGTGCCAGGCGCGGAAGACGTAGATGTTGCTGTCGATCAGGTAGGCGCGGTTTGGCGCATGCGCAAGAGCGTCAGCCACGCGGATAGGGTGTGTAGGGCTGGCGCGCCAGGCCTTCGGCGGCGGCGGCTTCGGCCACGGCGCGGGGCAGGCGTTCGATCAGGCGCGGGTCGAAGGGCTTGGGCAGGATGTAGTCCGGGCCGAAGGCCAGGCTTTCCAGGCCGTAGGCCTCCAGTACCCCGGCGGGTATCGGTTCGCGGGTCAGTTCGGCCAGCGCCTTGACGCAGGCGAGCTTCATGCCTTCGCTGATGCGGCTGGCGCGGCAGTCCAGCGCGCCGCGGAAGATGAAGGGGAAGGCCAGCACGTTGTTGACCTGGTTGGGGTAGTCGCTGCGCCCCGTGGCCATGATCAGGTCGTCGCGCACGCTGTGCGCCAGTTCCGGCTTGATTTCCGGGTCCGGGTTGGCGAGCGCGAACACGACCGGCTTGGCGGCCATGCTTTTGAGCATTTCGGGCGAGAGCAGGTTGGGGGCGGAGAGTCCGATGAACACGTCCGCGCCGCGGCATGCGTCTTCCAGGCTGCGGTCGTCGGTGTCGACCGCGAACTGGGCGTGATGCGGGGGAAGGTCGGCAAGATCACGGTGCAGCACGCCGATGCGATCGACCGCGCGCAGCTTGTTCTTGTCCGCGCCGAGAGCGATCAGCAGTTTGAGCGCGTTTGTCCCCGCCGCGCCGACGCCGACCAGCACGATGCGTACGTCTTCGATGCGTTTGCCTTGCACCTCCAGCGCGTTGAGCAGGGCGGCGGCGATGATGATGGCGGTGCCGTGCTGGTCGTCGTGGAACACGGGGATGTCCAGCGCCTCGATCAACTCCTGTTCAATCTGGAAGCAGTGCGGCGCGCCGATGTCTTCAAGGTTGATGCCGCCGAAGGTTGGGGCGATGGCCTTGACCACGTCGATGAAATGCTCGGGCGATTTCTTTTCCACCTCGATGTCGAACACATCGATGTTGGCGAAGCGCTTGAACAGCACGCCCTTGCCTTCCATCACCGGCTTGGAGGCCAGAGGGCCGAGGTTGCCAAGGCCGAGGATGGCGGTGCCGTCGGAAATGACCGCGACCAGGTTGCCCTTGCCGGTGTAGGCGTAGGCGTTGTCCGGGTCGGCGGCGATTTCGCGCACCGGCTCGGCCACGCCGGGCGAGTAGGCCAGGGCCAGGTCGCGCGCGGTGGCGGTCGGCTTGGTGATAACCGTGCCGACTTTGCCGGGGATGGGCTGGCGGTGGTAGTCGAGGGCGGCTTGCTTCAGGTCGGTCATGGTCGTTCGTCGTGGTGTTTGAGTTCAATCGAGAATGCGCAGCATGGACGGGTGCGTCATACGGATGCGCGGACTGTCGCCGCCAGGATTGGTCAGCCAGCCGCGCGCCTCGACACGCTTGCCAGCCAGCGCCTTGAGGTCGAAGTCGCGGAACCAGGGCAACAGGTCGTGGTCGATCTTGAGCGCGACGCCGCCTTCGAGGTTGATCCACTGTGCATGGCGGCTGCCGCCTACGCGCTCCACCCGGCCTTGCAGCAGGATAAAGCCGCCTGCGCCGGGTGGAAGCTGCCGGGCATCGACCGGCTTGCGCCAGGCGGGCAGCGACCAGATGCCGCGTCCGGCGGCGCGCGCCTCGCTTTCAGCCTTGGCGAAGCATTCCTGCCCCCAAAGATTGGGCGGAATGGCCACGCGCGCGGCGAGTCCGGCATCCAGCATATGCGCTTCGACGCTTTGCCCGTCGGCAAGAAATACATGCGCCAGCAGGCGGCCATGCCGATCACGCCCCTCATCGCCCAGGCGCAAGCCCACGCGGTGCTCGCTTTTGCGCATCAGCGCCTGCAGCTCGGCCTGCGCCTGTTTGGCCAGCGGATCAGCCGGGCGGCCGTTGTGCGCCAGTTCCGGCGTGTTGATGCCGATGATGCGCACGCGGCGACCATCGCTCAGGCGCAGGGTGTCGCCATCGCTCACGCCCTGCACGCTGACCTGTTCGTCGATGCGCTCGGACGGGCAATCCGCGGCGAAAGCGGGGAGGGCGCAAAGCAAAAGGGCGCCCCAAAGGGACGCCCAGGCTGTTGCGGCTTTTGCGCGCATCAGAGAGATCAGCCGCGCCCGAAACGCTTGTTGAACTTGTCCACCTGCTTGGCGGTGCTGACGTTTTGCTGCTGGCCGGTGAAGAAGGGGTGGGACTTGGAAGAGATTTCCACCTTGACCAGGGGGTATTCCTTGCCGTCTTCCCAAGTGATCTTTTCCTTGGCGGAGATGGTGGAACGGGTCAGAAAGCTGAAGCCGCTGGCCAGATCGTGAAATACGACGGGGCGGTAATTGGGGTGAATATCGGGTTTCATGCGTATGCCTTTGAAGTGTATCGACCGGTCACGATGACAGGACTGATAGAAAGGCGGCGATTATTCACGTCTTGGCGCGGCTTGGCAAGTTTTATGACGCAAAAACGAGCTTGGCTTGAGCGCGGTCTGGGCTAAACATCTGGCAAAAAATGCTGCAGCAGGTCATTGAGATAACGCCAGCCCAATGGGGTCGGTGCGATACGCTGAATGCTCCACTCCAGCAGTCCGGCCTGTTCGGCCTGCTGCAAGCTGTGCCGGATGAGGGCAAGCGGGATGCCCGCGCGCTCCTGCACAAGATGCGGCGCAAAGCCGTGTTTCAGGCGCAAGGCATTGAGCATGAACTCAAACGCGGCCTCCTGCGGCTTGGGCGCTTCTTCGCTGTACGCCGTGGGCGTACCGGCCTGCAACTGGTAATCGCGCGGATTTTTGCTGCGTGCGCGGCGCAGGATGCGCTGTTCCGCAGGCAGGGTGATTTTGCCATGCGCGCCCGCGCCAATGCCGAGGTAGTCGCCGAATTCCCAGTAGTTGAGGTTGTGCGCACAACGCAGGCCGGGGCGGGCGTAGGCGGAGACTTCATATTGCGCATAGCCCGCCTCAGCCAGCAGGCTTTGACCGGCCTCTTCAATATCGGCCAGATGCTCGTCGTCGGGCAGTTGGGGCGGGTGCTGGTAAAACCAGGTGTTGGGTTCCAGGGTGAGCTGGTAATAGGAGATGTGACTGGGGTGCAGGGCGATGGCCTGGCGCATGTCGGCTTGCGCATCGGTTAAGGTTTGTCCGGGCAGGCCGTGCATCAGGTCAAGGTTGAAGTCGCTGAAGCCCGCGCCATGGGCGGCTTCGGCGGCGGCAATGGCCTCCTTCGCGCCATGAATCCTTCCAAGCGCTTGCAGTTGCGCATCGTTGAAGCTTTGCACGCCGATCGACAGGCGGTTGATGCCCAAGGCGCGAAATTCGCGGAACTTGCCCGCTTCCACCGTCCCCGGATTGGCCTCCAGCGTGATCTCGATGTCGGGCAGAAGCTTGAGGCGGGCGCGCAGGCCGGAAAACAGGCGGTCGAGCGCCTCGGCGGAAAACAGGCTGGGCGTGCCGCCGCCGATAAAGATGCTGGTGATCGGTCGTCCCCAGACCAGCGGCAAATCCTGCTCCAGATCGCGCAGCATGGCATCCACATACTCAAATTCGGGTAGCGCGCTGGGCGCTTCATGCGAATTGAAATCGCAGTAGGGGCATTTGCGCACGCACCAGGGGATGTGGATGTAGAGCGCAAGCGGGGGCAGCGTGTTGAAGCTGAACATCAGTGCGGAATCTGCGCCAGCAGGCTCTTGAACGCCAGTGCGCGGTGACTGATGGCGTTTTTCACCGCTTCGGGCAGTTCGGCGGCGCTGCACGCGTGGCTCGGAACCCAGAATACCGGGTCGTAGCCAAAGCCGTGTTCACCTTGCGGGGCCAAAAGAATACGCCCTTCCCAAGTGCCTTGGGCGATCACCGGCGTCGGGTCTTCGGCATGGCGCAAATAAGCCATGACGCACTGGAAGCGCGCCGTGCGCAGCTCTTGGGGAATATCTTGCAGCGCGGCAAGCAACTTGCGGTTGTTGTCGGCGCTGCTTTTTTGCGCTCCGGCATAGCGTGCGGAGTAGATGCCGGGCGCGCCATGGAGTGCATCCACCTCGATGCCCGAGTCGTCCGCCATCGCGGGCAGGCCGGTATGCAGGGCGGCATTGCGCGCCTTGAGGATGGCGTTTTCGATGAAACTCAACCCGGTTTCTTCCGCTTCGGGCACGGCAAAATCGGACTGCGGGCGGACATGCAGTCCAAGCCCTGCGAGCAGGCTGTTGAATTCGATGACTTTGCCGGCATTGCCTGTGGCAAGGACGATGGTGTGCGACATGGGGGCGTGTGTTTGCAGTGAGGTCGGGCATTGTAGCCGAGGATGTCCTGGCAGGCTGCCAGGGCGGGTGAATACGACGGCTTGAGTCGCTCTTGAATAGGATTGGAATCTTGGTTATCATGCGCGACCTTGTTTTTGCGCATCAGCCCTTGGGTTGGTGGCATCCCCTAACCCGAGATTCATGACATGAAAATCCTGTCTTCACTCAAGTCAGCCAAGACCCGTCACAAGGACTGCCAGATCGTGCGTCGTCGCGGCAAAGTCTATGTGATCTGCAAGAGCAACCCGCGTTTCAAGGCGCGTCAACGCTAATAGCTAAAAGATCAAGCTCTGCGCCAAGCGCGCAGAAAAATACAAACCCCGCTGGACAACTCCGGCGGGGTTTTTGTTTTCTATCGCTGCGCCAGCGTATTCGGCCTTATTTGGCGAGCGGAGTGACCACGATCTCGCTGACCATGCAATGACTCTCCCCAGGCGCAAGCTGGATCTTGTCATCGGCGGCGTTGCAGGTTTCCACGCACAGCATGCGCGCATATTCATCCGCGCGCATATCCGGGAAAGCGTCGGCCTTTTCATCCCACGGGTTCCACACCACGGTCGAGCGGCTGCCCTGTTTGCGCACATGGATGCGGCGCTGGAGTGCAGGGTCTTCCACGACGACTTCGGCATCGGTGTCCACATAGACGCGATCGGTTTCCGCATTCAGGCGCAATACGCTTTCCGCCTGGATGTCGCGCAACATGTCGCGGGTTTTGTCGAGGAAGGCGGTGTCGGCGAGACCCGTGATGGCGACTTCGGCGATGTCGCTGACATGCAAATAGGTGTGCAGCGCCTGGGTGATGGTGCACGCCTCTTCGCCGCGATGTTCGGTCGTCAGGGTCATTTTCAGGCTGTCGGCCAGACGCACGGCGAGGCTGAGGCGGAAATCATGCGGCCAGTATTTTTTACTGGTCTCCGAAGGCAGCAGCTCCAGGGTCAGCGTCACTGAATTTGTATCGGCCTGGGTGTCGGCGACCTGCCAGTCCAGATTGCGTGCAAAGCCGTGTGCAGGTTGGCCGTCCGCGCCTGCGCCGAACCAAGGCCAGCAAACCGGCACGCCTCCGCGCAGGCTCTTGCCGGGGATGGCCTTGGCCTCTTCGCCGACCCAGATGATCGGCGCGTGTTCACCGACCTGGTAGTGGATGATTTGCGCGCCCTGCAGCATGACGCGCGCCTCAGCCTGGGCTGTGCGCAGCACGGCGACGGGAAGATCGGCTTCGCCTTGAATGAAGTGCAGGGCGCCGCCCTGTGATTGACCCTGGGTCTGATTCTGGCCGAAGCGTGCGTTGAGTTGTTCAATCGTGTTCATGGGCGGCGCTCAGGTACGGATTACGGAGTTTTCGCCCGTGCCAAACGGATTGGCCACGCTCGCATCAGGAGCGTCATCATTGAGGTAGCACTTGTCGCCCAGATGGTAGAGGAACTGATATTCGCGACCGGGTTCAAGCTCGATTTCCAGGCTCCATGAGCCGTCTTTTTTCTTTTTCATCGGCAGGCTGTCATCTTCCCAGCCATTGAAATCGCCGATCAGCCATACGTTGTCCCTGCCTTCGGCGGACTCGGCGCTGAGGCTGAAGGTGGCCTTGCAGACCGGGCGGGTTTTGAGATTCTTTTTAATCAGGCTCATGTCGATTCTCCGTCGTTTTGTAGAAATATAGACGCTTAATGCCGAATGCGCTGGCTCGCAGTCTGGGGCAAACCTAAATACATCCACGTTACAGGGTGATGACCTAGCGTCATCCGCCGGTCACGGGCGGAAAAAAAGCCACTTCATCGCCGTCTTGTACAGCATGTTCCCGGCCAACGTAGTCATGGTTAATGGCGACGAGCAGGTTGGCAGGCATCTCAAAGTCAGTCACGGAGATCCATACGTCATGCACTGTATGCAGTTCGTCGGCGGCCAGCTTGAGTTCGGAAACGCCAAGCCGCTCACGCAGGCTGGCGAAGAATTTCACTGAAATCATCGGGGGGATGGTCTTTGCAAGAAGGGTTGTGGCTATCATGGCCGCATGAGTGAGCAGCTTGCAAGTATTGATGACGGCTTCGCCCTTCGTTTGCTGGACTGGTGGGACAGGCATGGGCGGCATGACTTGCCCTGGCAGTCGCGCGCAGGAGACGCGGAGAGCCGCGTATGGCGCGTGTGGGTGTCGGAGGTGATGTTGCAGCAAACGCAGGTGGTGACGGTGATTCCGTACTTTTTGCGTTTTATGCAGCGTTTTCCCGATGTGCGCAGCTTTGCCGCCGCGCATGAGGATGAGGTGCTGGCATCCTGGGCGGGTCTGGGCTATTACCGCCGCGCGCGTTTGCTGCATGCGGCGGCGAAGACGGTGGTTGCGCAACACGCAGGAATCTTTCCGCGCGACTTTTCTGCAGCGTTGGCTTTGCCGGGTTTGGGGCGATCAACCGCCGGGGCGATCCTGGCGCAGGCCTTCGACCAGCCGCATGCGATTCTGGATGGCAATGTCAAGCGCGTGCTGGCGCGCTATTTCGCGCTGGAAGGCTGGCCGGGGAATGCTGCGGTCGAGAAGGCTTTGTGGCGCCATGCGGAAGCCTTGACGCCGCGTGTGCGCGCCGCCGCCTACACGCAGGCCGTCATGGATCTGGGGGCGACCTTGTGTACGCCACGCAATCCGGCTTGTGAGCGCTGTCCGCAGTCCGCGCACTGCGCCGCCTGGCGCGCCGGACGGGTCGCTGAGTTCCCCGCGCCGCGTCCGCGCAAGGTCTTGCCGGTAAAACAGGTGGTGATGTGGCTCATCGCTGGCGAGCGCGGCCTGTTGTTGCAGCGTCGCCCGCCGCTCGGCGTGTGGCCGGGATTGTACAGTCTGCCACAGACAGCCTTGGATGAAGTCCTGCCGGGCGTGGAGCCGGGCGAGCGTCTGGCGGTCATGCGTCATACGTTCAGTCATTATCATCTGGACATCCATCCGCGCCGCGCGCGCTGGTTGGACGGTATCTCTCATGTCATGGATGATGCGAGCCTGCTCTGGTATAACGCCGATCATCCGGCGCAGGTGGGAATTCCCGCACCAGTAAGTCGGTTGCTTGATCTTTACGCGAGGAGTGGATGATGAGTCGTACGGTGTTTTGCAGTCGTTTGAAAAAAGAAGCCGAAGGTTTGGAGCGCGCCCCCTATTTTGGTGAACTGGGCAAGCGCATTTTTGAGCAGGTCAGCAAACAGGCATGGCAGGAATGGCTCAAGCATCAGACGATGTTGATCAATGAGTATCGCCTGACTCCGGTGGATCCCAAGGCGCGCAAGTTTCTGGAGCAGGAGATGGAGAAGTTTTTCTTTGGCGAAGGTTCGGCAGCGCCGGAAGGGTTTGTGCCGCCGGCAAGCTGAAACCCCTGTCAGCCGCCTTTGCATTGCGGGGATGGCTCGACAGCGCCGCCTCTTGCTATCCATTCATCCGGCGTGAGCGTATTGAGGGTGATGGCGTGAATCTCGCCGGCCAGTTCCTCGGCGAGTACCTGGTTGACCGCACGGTGTCGGGCAAGCAACGATTGCCCCGCAAAGGCATTGCTGACCAGGGTGATGTGAAAGTGCGAGTTGCTCTCGCGCCTGGCGTGGCGGTGGCTTTCGTTGACGATTTCCAGGTGGCTGGGCAGGAAGGCTGCGCTGAGCTTGCTTTGTAGTAGGTTATGCATCGAGTATGGGGATAGGTGGAATTTCAATTTTTGGCTTAGCGGTTTTTGCACAGAACTTTTATCCGCATTCGGCTGCCGAAGGGAAATGTAGCAGTTCGCTATGTCTAGCATCAATTGATGAGCCTTGATGGCGGGGTGGGTTATGCGATTTCTTGTGGCTGTTCTGGCGAGTGTGGGCGCGTCGCTTTCCGCGCCGGTTTCTGCCGATAACAATGTGCTGGTGGGTACCGGGCTGGGCGCGGCCATGGGAGCGGTGGTCGGTCATCAGATCGATCATGACAATGGCGCCTGGGTGGGAGGAGCCGTGGGAGCGGTCACCGGCGCGGCGATCGCCAGCAGCAACCATTCGACCCGCTATGTGGCGGCCGATCCTTATTACGGCAGCTACAACAGTTATGAGTACGTGCCGAGAAATACCGTCAGGCGGGATATTTACGTGGTGGAGCCGAATTACTACCACCGCCTGCCGCCGCCGCGTCCGCCTGTGAATGTGATTTATGTGGACGGACACCATGGGCGGCATGGACATCATCACAACCATTATGACCGCCAACATCATGGCCGTGGTCAGACGGTGGTGATCGTGCGCTGAGTGTCGCAGCAAGGCCGCATCAAACGGCCTTAATGGTTTATTCCTTGAAAGACGCTCAAAAAATCTTCGCCATAGGCTTGCAACTTGCGTTCGCCTACGCCGGGCAGGTTGCGCATGGCCATCAAGCTTTGCGGTTGCGCTTCCAGCATAGCCAGCAGCGTGGCGTCGTGAAAAATGACATACGGCGGCACGCCTTGTTCTTCCGCCAGATCGCGGCGCTTGGCGCGCAGACGCTCCCATAGCGCGGGGTCGGCGTGGGGCGGCAGAGTGCGCTTTTCGCGCTTGGCGCGTTCGTTGTTTCTGGAGGACGCTTTGCGACGCGGGGTGCGTAGTTCGCGGCGCAGCCATAGCGCTTCCTCGCCGCGCAGAACCGGGCGGCAACTTTCGCTCAGGCTCAGGCCTCCATGTCCTTGCAAATCCACCTTGAGCAGGCCGCGAGCGACAAGCTGGCGATACACGCCGCGCCATTCGGCGGCGCTGAGTTCGCCGCCGATGCCGAAGGTGCTGATCTGGTGGTGCGCGTTGCGCTGGATGCGTTCATCGGTCGCGCCCAGCAGCACATCGACCAGATAGTTCACGCCGAAGCGTTGCCCGGTGCGATGGACGCAGGAGAGGGCTTTTTGCGCCGGAATGCTGGCATCCCAGGTGGCGGGCGGCTCCAGGCAGGTATCGCAGTTGCCGCAAGGCTGTTCCAGGTTTTCGCCGAAGTAGGCCAGCAGCGCCTGACGGCGGCATTGGGTCATTTCGCACAAGCCCAGCATGGCATCGAGCTTGTGGCGCTCGACGCGCTTGTGGCTTTCGTCGGCTTCGGAGGCTTCCATCATCTGGCGCAGGGTGAGTACATCCTGCAGGCCGTAGCTCATCCAGGCGTCAGCGGGCAGGCCGTCGCGTCCGGCGCGTCCGGTTTCCTGATAGTAGGCCTCCACGCTTTTGGGCAGGTTGAGATGGGCGACAAATCGCACATTGGGCTTATCAATGCCCATGCCAAAGGCGATGGTTGCGACCATGACGATGCCCTCTTCACGCAGAAAGCGCGATTGGTGCGCCTCGCGCGTGGCGGCGGGCAGGCCGGCATGGTAGGGCAGGGCGGGAATGCCCTGGCTGCTCAACCATTCCGCGGTTTCATCCACTTTTTTGCGTGACAGGCAATACACGATCCCCGCTTCATCAGCGTGTTCTTCGCGGATGAATTGCAGCAGGCGCTCGCGTGCGTTCTCGCCCTGGCCTTCCTGTTGGGTGATGCGGTAGCGGATGTTCGGGCGGTCGAAGCTGCTGATGAAAACACGCGCATCCTCCAGTGCCAGGCGCTGGATGATTTCCTGCCGGGTCGGCTCATCGGCGGTGGCGGTGAGAGCGATGCGCGGGACGTGTGGGAAGCGCTCGTGCAGCACGCAGAGCTGGATGTATTCAGGACGGAAATCATGCCCCCACTGCGAGACGCAATGCGCTTCGTCGATGGCGAACAGGGCGATGCCGCATTGCGCGATCAGGTCAAGCGTGCGGGCGGTGAGCAGGCGCTCGGGGGCGACGTAGAGCAAGTCCAGCTCGCCTGCGAGTAATTGCTGCTCGGTGCGCCAAACCTCGGCGGCTGACAGGCTTGAGTTGAGGCAGGCGGCGTGGACGCCGAATTGGCGCAGGGTCGCAACCTGATCCTGCATCAGGGCGATCAGCGGGGAGACGACGATGCCCGTACCCGCGCGGGCGATGGCGGGGATCTGGTAACACAGCGACTTGCCGCCGCCGGTGGGCATGAGCACCAAGGCATCCTCACCCGCCATGAGGGTGGCGATGACCTCATCTTGCGGTGCGCGGAAACTTTCGAATCCGAAAATCTCGCGCAGAAGCGACAGCGGATTCGGGCTCACACCTGTTTCATGATGTAGCTGGTCAGGTTGTCATGACCCTTGCTGGCCAGATAATCGACGATGGCCCTGGTTCCTGCCGCGACCTGCTGTTCTCGCGGCAGGGCGGCTTCCACTGCGCACACCTGGGCATAGACCGCGTCCCATTCGGCTATGGCCTCACGCTTGGGCGGGGCGATGCGGATGGACATGTAGCCATTGATGGCGCCGCTGGCGTCGCGGCGGGCGTTGACGCGGGTGAACACCCAGTAGTGATCGCCGTTCTTGGCGCGATTTTTGACAAAGCCAAAGAATTCCTCGCCGCGCTGAATGATGTCCCACATCACTGAGAATGCGCTGCGCGGCATGTGCGGGTGGCGCACGACGTTATGCGGCATGCCGACCAGTTCATCCACGCCATAGCCGGAAATGCGAGCAAAAGTCGGATTAGCGTAGGTGATGACCCCGCGCACATCCGTGCGCGATTGGATCGTGTCGTTAGGTGAAAGGATGATTTCGTTGTTGGTAATGGTGCGCGGCTGCATGGCGAAACCTCCTGATGCTTCAATGCCATGAATTCTACGCTACATTTTGATGAATTTTATGACAAAAGGGTATCAATCCACCGTTACATTGTTGAGTTCTTCCAGGCCGATAATGCCAGCCTTGACTTTGAGCAGACCTGCTTCACGCAGGTTGGGGATGCCCTCCTTGCGCCCCTGATCCGCCAGATCGATGGATGTGGCGCCGTTCATGATGAGGCGAGACATCTCGTCGGAAATCGGCATGACCTGATAGACTCCGGTACGCCCCTTGTAACCGCCATTGCACAGTTCGCAGCCTACGGGTTTGAAGATGGTAATGCCCGCGTCGACTTCAGCCTGGGTAAAGCCCTCTTTAAGCAGTTCGGCGGCGGGAACCTTGTCCTCGGTCTTGCAGGCCGGGCAGAGTTTGCGCGCCAGGCGCTGGGCGATGATCAGCAGGATGGAGCCGGCGATGTTGTAGGGCGGTACGCCCATGTTGGCCAGGCGGGTGAGGGTTTGCGGCGCGTCGTTGGTATGCAGGGTGGAAAGCACCAAGTGACCGGTCTGCGCCGCCTTGATGGCGATTTCGGCGGTTTCCAGGTCACGGATCTCCCCCACCATCACCACATCTGGATCCTGGCGCAAAAAAGCGCGCAGGGCGTTGGCGAAGGTCAGCCCCACCTTGGCATTGACGTTGACCTGATTGACGCCGGGCATGTTGATCTCCGCCGGGTCTTCGACGGTGGATATGTTGCGTGAGCCGTCGTTGAGGATGTTCAGCCCGGTGTACAAACTCACGGTCTTGCCCGAGCCGGTAGGCCCAGTGACCAGGATCATGCCATAGGGCTTTTTCAGGGCATTGAGATAAAGCTCCTTCTGGAAAGGCTCGTAGCCCAAGGCATCAATGCCCAGCTTGGCGCTGGATGGGTCAAGAATACGCAGTACGACTTTTTCGCCGAACAGAGTGGGACAGGAGTTGACACGGAAGTCGATGGCGCGGGTCTTGGAGACTTGCAGCTTGATGCGCCCGTCCTGCGGAATGCGCTTTTCGGAAATGTCCATGCGGCTCATGACCTTGACTCGTGCGGTCAGGCGGTCGGCCATGGCTTTGAGCTGCGCTCCGGAGACGATTTCGTGCAGATCGCCATCAATGCGCAGACGCACGCGGAAAGTGAACTCATAAGGCTCAAAGTGAATGTCGGATGCGCCTTTTTGAATCGCTTGCAGCAGGATGTTGTTGACGAACTTGACGATAGGAGCCTCGTCAGCGTCACTCTCCTGCACCTGAGAAACTTCTTGCGTATCGCCAGTCTCCAGCAGGGCTAACTCATCATCCAGTCCCGCCATCATGTTTTCGGCGCTGCGTCCTTCAACCAGCTTTTCAATTACCGCCTGGATCTTGTCAGCCGGGGCGATGACCGGATCGATACCCAGTCCGGTGGCGAAGCGGATATCGTCGAAGGCCTGCTGGAAAGTTGGGTCACTGATGGCGGCAAACAGGGTTTTGCCGCGCTGGCGCAGGGGAATAACCTGAAACTTGCGGATGACAGCTTCCTTTAGCGTCTGTATGGGCAATTGCTGGATGTCGATGGCATCCAGGTCGACCCGCGGCAGACCGAACTCGATGGCCACGATCTCGGCCACCTTGTCCATGTCAACTTTTTTGCCGTCCGCCAAGGTGCGCACGAAGGACTGTTTTTTATCGATAGCCTCCTTCATGGCTTCGCGCAGGAGGCTTTCGCTGGCTACGCCCGCCAAGGCGAGTTGTTGCGGAATGCCTGTCAGTTGTGGGGCTAGTGCCATGAGTTCTCCTCGTTGTGATGCTGCCTTGATTTTGGGACGCTCGGCTTCGCGCAAGAGTGTAATGCGCTTGGCAGACTGCTGAAATACTTGATTTCAGTGACCTGATGGGCGGGACATGGAAGCCGCGCTCGAAAACCAGGCGCGCAACTGATTGATTTCCGCCTGGCAATCATGGGCATGTATCAGGTAAACCGCCCCGGATTTCGCAGAGCCTCCATCGCTTAACAGGCTGCTGAAATACTTGTTTCAGCAGCCCGTTATGGCGGGACATGGATGTCCCACACGCAAATCGACGACGCAAGTCGTTGATTTGCGGATGACTAGTACGGGCATGTACCGGGCTGGTCATCGCTGAAAAACTCATGGATGAGGTTTTTCAGCATCCTGTTAAGTACAGGCGATGGAGGCCTGCGCGGTAAGAGATTGCAGGTTTTGAGCAGTAATACGGCCTGACGCTGGGTATGTACGCACCGTGGGCAAATGCCCGGCGCGTTTGGGACTCCACGTTGCAAAAGCCCGCCAGGCGAACCTGCGAATAACGCCGCGAAGCCGTCAAGGCATGGCAGGCAGAGCGGATTGAACAGATCGGGGTGTTCTGGTCGCCCGTCTATAGCCCGAGCCCAGCCCAAAGTAGCGACAGACCGCAGGCATCAAGCAGGTCAACCGGAGAGGTCTCCGGAGCGGGTGATATGTTTCGTTTATCGAGATGTCCAACAGACTTTTGTCTACGATTCATGTTCCCGCTCGCTGGCAGGATAGGCTTGAATCGTGAATAATCGCTCGGCTCATTATTCTTGACGATCCTGTTACGCCATGTCCAAAGACGCGCCCGCTGAATCGGCCTACAAGGCCACGCTTAACCTGCCGGAAACGGAGTTCCCAATGCGCGGCAACCTGCCGCAGCGTGAGCCGGATACGCTCGCCCGCTGGCAGCAGGAGGATCTGTACACCCGCATCCGCGAAGCCTGCGCCGGTCGCCCGAAGTTCGTCCTTCACGACGGCCCGCCGTATGCCAACGGCGACATCCACATCGGCCACGCGGTCAACAAGGTGCTCAAGGACATCATCGTCAAGAGCAAGACCCTGGCGGGCTTCGACGCGCCCTACGTGCCGGGCTGGGACTGCCACGGCCTGCCGATCGAGTTGCAGGTGGAGAAGAAGCTGGGCAAGGCCGGGGACAAGGCCGAGGGGAAGATAACCGCGCGCGAATTCCGCGACGCCTGCCGCGTCTACGCCGCCGAACAGGTGGAGCGCCAGAAGGCCGATTTCGTGCGCCTGGGCGTGCTGGGCGACTGGGACAACCCTTATCTGACCATGAATTTCAAGTTCGAGGCCGACATCCTGCGCGCCCTCGGCAAGATCATCGCCAACGGCCATCTGGTGCAGGGCAGCAAGCCGGTGCACTGGTGCGTGGACTGCGGCTCCGCGCTGGCCGAGGCCGAGGTGGAGTATCAGGACAAGACCTCGGATGCCATCGACGTGCGCTTCCAGGCGGTCGATCAGGCGGCCTTTGAATCGGCATTGAATGCCGAAGGCCAAGGCCCGATCGAGGTCATCATCTGGACCACCACCCCCTGGACCCTGCCCGCCAACCAGGGCGTGGCGCTCAACGGCGAGCTGGACTACGTGCTGGTGCAGGCTGGCGATGCGCGTCTGCTGCTGGCTGAGGCGCTGGTCGAGGCCACCCTCAAGCGCTACGGTCTTGCGGGCGCGGCCATCGTCGGGCGCGGCAAGGGTACGGCACTGGAAGGCCTCATGCTGCAACACCCCTTCCTCGACCGTCAGGTGCCGGTGATCCTCGGCGACCACGTCACCACCGACGCGGGTACAGGCGCGGTCCACACCGCCCCCGGCCACGGCCAGGAGGACTACGTGGCGGGCAGCCGCTACGGCCTGCCGGTGGACAACCCGGTGGACGACGCGGGCCGCTTCAAGCCGGGTACGCCGTTCGTCGAGGGCCTGCACGTCACCAAGGCCAACCCGGTCATCATCGATCTGCTGCGCGAGCATGGCCGCCTGCAACACGCCGCCAAGCTGAATCACAGCTTCCCGCACTGCTGGCGCCACAAGACCCCGCTGATCTTCCGCGCCACCCCGCAGTGGTTCATCGGCATGGACGTGAATGGCCTGCGCGCCGACGCACTGACCGCCATCAGGGAAACCCGCTGGGTGCCCGAGTGGGGCGAGAACCGCATCACCGCGATGGTCGAGGGCCGCCCGGACTGGTGCATCTCACGCCAGCGTACCTGGGGCGTGCCCATCGCCCTGTTCGTCCACAAAATCACCAACGAACTGCACCCGCGCACTGCCGAGCTGATCGAACAGGTCGCCGTGCTGATGGAACAGGAAGGCGTGGACGCCTGGTTCAGCCTGGAGCCCGCCGCCCTGCTGGGCATTGATGCCGACCAGTACCGCAAGGTCACCGACACGCTGGACGTGTGGTTCGACTCCGGCGTCAGCCACTTCGGCGTGCTGGCCCAGCGCGAGGAGCTGACCGACCCGGCGGACCTGTATCTGGAAGGCTCCGACCAGCATCGCGGCTGGTTCCAGTCCTCCCTGATGACCGCCATCGGCATGCACGCGCGCCCGCCGTACAAGCAGGTGCTGACCCATGGCTTCACCGTGGACGCGCAGGGCCGCAAGATGTCCAAGTCGCTCGGTAACGTCATCGCCCCGCAGAAGGTGATGAACGCCATGGGCGCGGACGTGCTGCGCCTGTGGGTGGCCTCCGCCGACTACCGCGGCGAGATGACCGTCTCCGACGAGATCCTCAAGCGCGCGGGCGACGCCTACCGCCGCATCCGCAACACCGCACGCTACCTGCTCTCCAACCTCAACGACTTCCAGACCGCCGACGCCCTGCCGTTCGCGGACATGCTGCCGCTGGACCAGTGGGCGGTGGATCAGGCCGCGCGTTTGCAGGACGAGATTCTCGCCTCCTATGACAGCTACAACTTCCACCAGGTCGTGCACGCGGTGCACAACTTCTGCTCGGTGACCCTGGGCGGCTTCTACCTGGACGTGACCAAGGATCGCCAGTACACCTGCCAGGCCGACTCCCGCGCCCGCCGCTCCAGCCAGACCGCGCAGTGGCACATCGTCGAGGCACTGACCCGCTGGATTGCACCCATCCTCAGCTTCACCGCCGAGGAGCTGTGGGGTCATCTGCCGGGCGCAAGGGAAAATTCTGTGTTCCTCGCCACCCATTACACCGCGTTGCAAAATCTGGCGGACGATGCCGCGCTCGGTGAGCAGGATTGGGCGCGCATCCTCGCCGCACGCGACGCGGCGCTGGCCGTGCTGGAAGGGCTGCGCAAGGAAGGCGTGATTGGCGCGAACCTGGATGCGGAAGTTGATCTCTACGCCGATGACGCCACACTGGACGTACTTAACAAGCTGGAAGACGAGCTGCGCTTTGTGCTCATCACCTCCTACGCCCGCGTTCACCCGCTGAGCGCCCGTCCGGCGGATACGTCCGTGGTGGAGATTGAGGGTGGGCAAATCGCCATCGTCGCCAAGGCCAGCCTGCACGGCAAATGCGTGCGCTGCTGGCATCACCGCGAGGATGTCGGTAGCCACGCCGCGCATCCGGAACTGTGCGGGCGGTGTGTGGAGAATGTCGAGGGTGCGGGTGAAACCAGGCGGTTTGCATGACCCGCCTGTTCCGCAACGGCGTGCTCATCGCCATCGTCGTCATCCTCCTCGATCAACTCACCAAGCTCTGGGCGGCATCCGCTCTGAGCTATGCCATGCCGATCCCTGTTATTCCCGGCTTTAACCTCACCCTGCACTACAACAAGGGCGCGGCGTTCAGTTTTTTGGGCGACGCGGGCGGCTGGCAACGCTGGTTTTTTCTTGCCCTGGCGCTGGGGGTGAGTGCTTGGCTGGTACTGTGGTTGCGCAAGCTGGGCGAGCATGAACGCTGGATGGGCTTATCCCTGTCCCTGCTGATCGGCGGCGCGCTGGGGAATGCGATTGACCGGGTTTATCTCGGGCATGTGATTGATTTTATTGACTTGTATTGCTGTGGCTACCACTGGCCAGCGTTCAATGTCGCGGATTCGGCGATCAGCGTCGGTGCGGTGCTGTTGTTCCTGTTGATGTGGCGTGCAGATAAAAGTGAGGCGGTGTGATGAGCAAAATTTTCCCTGGATGTCGGGTCAAACTGGCCTTTGTTCTCATGCTGCCGGATGGTACGGAGGTGGACGCGGCCACCTCTGAAGAGCCGATGGAGCTGCTGGTCGGTGATGGCAGCATCAGTCCCGGTCTGGAGTTCGCCTTTCAGGGCATGAGCGCGGGCGAATCCGGGCGTTTTGATATTCCGCCGGGCGTTGCTTTTCCCATGCCGGATGAAGAGAAAGTTTTCATTTTGCCGCCGGAAGATTTCGACGGCGAAGTCGTACCCGAGGCCGGGCAGTTCATCGAATTTGACCTGCCCAGCGGCGAAACCACGGTCGCCCGCGTGTTGGGCATCAGCGAGGAGGGCATGGAGCTGGATTTCAACCATCCGCTCGCGGGGTTACCGCTGGTTTTTGAGGTGCATGTTCTTGATGTGCAGTGCTAACTTAGCCGCATGAAAAGCATTCCCCTGATTCAACTGGCCAATCCTCGCGGCTTTTGCGCGGGCGTGGATCGTGCCATCGAGATCGTTGAGCGCGCCTTGGAGCTGTTTGGCGCGCCGATTTATGTACGGCACGAGATCGTGCATAACCGCTATATCGTGGAAAACCTGAAAGCCAAGGGCGCACGGTTTATCGAAGAGTTGGATGATGTGCCGGATGGCGCAACGCTGATTTTCAGCGCGCATGGCGTATCGAAAGCCATCGAAGATGCCGCTGCCGCACGCGGCTTGCGTATTTTCGATGCCACCTGCCCGCTGGTGACCAAGGTGCATCTGGAAGTGGCGCGCCACGCCAGGGCGCAGCGCGAGGTGGTGTTGATCGGCCATGCCGGGCATCCCGAGGTGGAAGGCACGATGGGGCATTACGACACCGGTCATGGCGGGCGGATTCACCTGGTCGAATCGGTCGAGGATGTGGCTGCCTTGCAGGTGCGCGACGCAGGCAATCTGGCCTATTCCACGCAGACCACGCTTTCCCTGGATGAAACTCAGGCGATTGTCGAAGCCCTGCGCGCCCGCTTCCCAGCCATCGCCAGCCCGCGCAAGGATGATATTTGCTATGCCACGCAGAACCGTCAGGATGCGGTGAAGCAGTTGATTGAACACTGCGATCTGCTGCTGGTGGTGGGTTCCAAGACCAGTTCCAACTCCAATCGCCTGCGCGAAATCGGCGAGCGTCAGGGTATCCCCAGTTTTCTTATCGACGGCCCGGAAGATATTCAGGCGGATTGGCTGGCGGGGAAAACGCGCATCGGCCTGACCGCCGGAGCTTCCGCGCCCGAGGTGTTGGTGCAGGCGGTGATTGCGCATTTGCGCGCCTGTTGCCAGGCCGATGTGGTGCTGGATGATGAGTCGGCACGCGAGTCGGTGGTGTTTCCCATGCCAAGGGAATTGCGGCGGGATGTTTGATGTGGCTGCGGTCGTCCGGCTTGAGTGCGGCAGCCGTCGTGATAGATTTTTGAGTTGAGCAATCGATGAAACCGATCCCCTTGGTACAGGTTGTTTCCGACCCCGAACTGAAGCTGCCACCGTTGTCGGGTGGTGATTTTTACCGTTTCCACACCATGATCAAGCCCAGCGGGGCGCAGTGCAATCTTGATTGCGCCTACTGTTTTTATCTGCACAAGGAAAATTTGCTGCATCAGTCCAAAATGCCGCGCATGGGTGAGGCGTGGCTTGAGGCGCACATCCGTCAGTACATCGCGGCACAGACCGGCGATGAAGTGGTTTTCAGCTGGCAGGGTGGGGAGCCGACCCTGATGGAGCTGGACTTCTTCCGCCATGTGGTCGCCTTGCAGGAAAAATATCGCAAGCCGGGTCAGCGCATCGAAAACGATCTTCAGACCAATGGCATCCTGTTAGACGATGAGTGGTGCGCTTTTCTCGCGCAGCATCGGTTTCTGGTCGGATTATCCATCGATGGCCCGGCTGAGCTGCATGACCGTTATCGCTACAGCAAGGGCGGCAAGCCGACCCACGCGCGCGTCATGCACGCCGTGAGTCTGTTGCACAAGCACAAGGTGCCGTTCAGCGCCTTGTGCGTGGTCAATCGGGTCAATGCCCGCCGCCCGATGGATGTGTACCGTTTTTTGCGTGATGAGGTTCGTCCGCGCACCATCCAGCTTATTCCTGCAGTGGAACCCGCCGATTTTCACAATGTGGCGCCCGGCCACTGGGACTGGTCAAAGCTCCCCGTCGTGGGCACGCCGCAGGCGCGACCGGGCAATGACGGGGCGGTGGTGATCGACTGGTCGGTGGATCCAGATGACTGGGGCTATTTCCTTAACCGGATATGGGACGAATGGTTTCGCAAGGATTTCGGCAAGGTCTTCGTTGACCAGTTTGAAAACGTTATTTCAATCATGCTGGGTCATGGTTCGCAAAAATGCGTGACCAGTCCGATTTGCGGCAAGGCGCTGGCCATCGAGCACAACGGTGATCTCTACAGCTGCGATCACTTCGTCTACCCCGAGTACAAACTTGGCAATATCGGTGAAACGCATGAAGGCGATCTGGCGTTTTCCGCGCAACAGAAGGCGTTCGCCTATGCCAAAAACGACACCCTGCCGCAATACTGCCGCGACTGCGCCTATTTGAATTTGTGCTGGGGCGAATGCCCGAAAAACCGCTTTGTCAAAACGCCGGACGGACAGCCAGGGCTGAACTATCTGTGTCGCGGGCTCAAGGCGTTTTACGCCAAGGCTACGCAGTCGCTGCCTGAGCTGCGCAAACGCATACCGATGGCTTGAGAGCGGACCAATTAGCTGGCCAGCAAGCCGGACAGATACTCTGTTTCAGTCACTCCCAAGAGATGACCCGGGGCAAGAGATAACGCAGTACCGGAGGCTCATTCATTGTTTTCCTGGGGGTTTGCGTGCGCAAAAAGGGCGGCAACCTTGCTTGGCGCCGCCCCTGCCTTGATAAATCATCGCCGAGCCTATGAGTCGCCTTTATTCGCTGGACGTGTTGTTGCGCATGGCGGCTTCAAGTTTTTTGATGTCCTCGGGCGAGAGTTGCGGACGGTCGATCTTGATCGTCAGCTTGTTGAACTTGCCTGAGAATGCGAATGGCGGCTTGTAGTCGGCATCATTCACGCCCGTCAGCGTGTCGGATCCGATGTCAAAGCTTTCATCCCATTGCAGAATCATCGGCAGGGTGCGCTCCATCTTCTGGGTGGCGACGACCTGTCCATCGACCTTCAATTCACCTACCCCAGATCGACCGACGCCGCTGAAGTCATTGAAGGTCAGGGTGCCTGCGCCTAAACCGTCGTATTTGAAGTCAAATTCCACGGTGTGTTTGCCCGGAGTAAGCGCCTGTGCGCCCTCCCACTTCAGGCGCTCCAGATCCACCATGTTCCACAGAAAGACCGGCTTGCTGTCCTTGAGGTAGAAGCCATAACCGCCAAAACGCCCGCCGGAGGTGAGGATGATCCCTTCCGCACCCTGCGCGGGCACTTCGACGTCCGCCGTAATGGTGTAGGAGGTATTCAACAGGCTTGGTGAATCACCCTGCGGCAGTCCGACCATCGGTCGGGTATAGACGAACTCGCTGCGTCCGGCGGTGATGTTCGGGCGTGGGGCGACGATGCGCGCAGCGACCGATGCGTCCAGCGGCAAGACCTGATGCTTCTTCGCCTCGGCGAGGAATTTCGCCCTCAACTCCTTGACCTTGTCGGGGAATTGCGCCGCCACATCGGTGGATTGGTTGAAGTCCTTGCGCAGGTCGTAGAGTTGGAACACCTGGTTGTTCAGAGGATCCGGGTTGGCCGGACCGAACGCCTGCCAGGGAGCACGGTTGACCTTGGTTGACAGCAGCCAGCCGTCATCAAGCAACGCCCACTGACCGAACATCTCGAAGTACTGGGTCTTGTGACGTGACGGCGCCTTGGCGTTTTCCTTGTCGAAGGTGTAGACGAAGCTGGTGCCCTCGATTGGCGCCTGCTTGATGCCATCCACATACTCCGGCGCGGGAATGCCCGCCGCCTCAAGAATGGTTGGCGCCACGTCGATGACATGGGTGAACTGCTCGCGCAAGCCCCCCTTGTCCTTGATGCGCGCCGGCCAGGACACCACCATGTTCTGGTTGATGCCGCCCAGACGAGAGGCGTTTTGCTTGAACCAGTCAAATGGCGTGTCAAACGCCCACGACCAGCCGGCGGACATGTGGTTGTAGGTGTACTGAGTGCCCCACACGTCGTAGAACTTCATTTGTGTTTCAGCCGGAATCTTATTGAGTCCGTTGAAGAAGGCCACTTCGTTGGGTGTGCCCAGCGGCCCGCCTTCGGCGCTAGTGCCGTTGTCGCCGTTGATGTAGATGACCATGGTGTTGTCTTTGTCGCCCAATGCCTCGAACGCCTTGATGACGCGGCCAGTTTCGTAGTCGCTGTAGGCTGCGTAGGCGGCGAACACCTCAACCTGACGAATGAACAGTTTTTTCTCGGTGTCGGTGAGTTGATCCCAGGGTTTGATGACCTCGCTCGGCCAGGGGGTGAGCTTGGCGTCTTGCGGGATGATGCCTAGCTTCTTCTGGTTGGCGAAAATGCGTTCACGCAATTTTTCATAGCCATCATCGAACAGGTGCATGGCATGGATCTTGTCGAACCACTCCTTGGTTGGGTGGTGTGGTGCGTGGGTCGCGCCCGGAGCGTATTTGATGAAGAGCGGCTTGGAGGGATCCGTTTGATGAATTTTGGTCATGTGGTCGATGGCATCGTCAGCCATCGCCGTGACCAGATTCCACTCGCCCTCTTTGCCCTTGAACGGGTAAATCTGGGTTGTGTTGCGGAACAGGTTGGGTTCCCACTGGTTGGCATCGCCGCCAACAAAGCCATAGAAATATTCAAAGCCCATACCGGTCGGCCACTGGTCGAAGGGGCCGGCCTGACTCGCTTCAAAAGCAGGCGTGTTGTGATCCTTGCCAAACCAGGAGGTTGAGTAGCCGTTATCCAGCAAGATTCGCCCAATGGTCGCCTTGTCCTTGGCGATGATCGAGTTGTAGCCCGGGAAGCCCGTGGATTGCTCGGAAATGACGCCGAACCCGACGGAGTGATGGTTGCGCCCGGTAATCAGCGCGGCACGTGTGGGGGAGCTGAGCGCAGTGGAGAACATGCGGGTGTAACGCAAGCCTTCGCTGGCCACTTGATCCATGGTCGGGGTCGGGATTACGCCGCCAAAGGTGCTGGGTACGCCAAAGCCTGCGTCGTCAGTGATGATGAGCAGCACGTTGGGCGCGTGCTTGGGCGGGACGACGCGCGGCGCCCACCAGGGCTTGGAGGTCAGGGCGTCATTCTTGATGACACCGCCGAATTGAGGATCAGGCGCCGGAAGCTGATTGCCCGGAATGGTGCTTGTTGCATTTGGCGAGCCGAGCGTACCGGTGACTTGCGGTGCGGCAAGCGCCGCGCCGTTGGAGAGCGCAGCGCCGATAACGCTGGCGATAAGTGTTTTGGAAAATACGCGCTTCAATCCCATGATCTTTCTCCGACAATTCCCGAATGGGATGATGGTAGGTCATGATTTGACGGCGTGGCCTTGCAATTTCGGCCAGACGTGTCGCGCAGGACGGAGAGGCAGGGGAGGCTGACAATTCTTTGAAGACAAAAGGTTAAGCACGCTCCTCGGTCGAGTCCAGCGTGCGGGTTTGGTGGTTTCGCCATTGGGCGGGGCTAAGCGTGCTCCATGATCTGAAGGCACGTGAAAACGCGGTGGGGTCTTGGTATTGCAAGGCCTTGGCTATGCTCGTGATCGGCAGGTTGGTGTTGCGCAGCAGCTGTTTGGCAAGCTCGAACCGGGTGTTGCTGATAAGTTGATGCAGACTTTGATCTTCAGCTTCCAGCCGTCTGCGCAAGGTTCGTTCACTGATGGCGAAATGCCTTGCAATGGACGGTGACAGCGGCACGCCGCTCAGCAACATTTGCGGTAAGGCATCCTTCACCTGCTCAATAAATTTCCTCGAATTCAGCGGCGAAGCTTGAAGTGTTTTATAGGCTTTGGCGTAGTGCAGCTTATCGGCTCCCTTGATGGGGCGCTCAAGCCAGTCGGAAGAAAACTCGATACCGGATATCACAGACCCAAACTGGATTTTGGCGGCGAAGACGCGCCGATAGGGCGTAATGTCCTTGGGCGGGTGATGTGCGAAGTGTATTGCCAAGGAACTCCATTCGGCGCCGCAAATGCTGGCAAGGACGCGGAATCCCACGGTGATGGAGGTGTCCAGAATCTGATCCATGCCCGCTACCCCATCGCGATGAACTGCGTAGCCGAGAATGAGTCGCTCAGGATCCAGCTGGAGCAACATTGGAGCGGCTGCGCGATCCTGGATGCTAAGGTGATGCAGGAGGTGCTTCAGCATGTCGCCCACGGTCGTTGAATGGGCGAGTAGCTCGCCGAGGAGGCCGAAGTGGTGTAGCTCAAAGCGTTCGCCAAGCAACAGCCCAAAGTGTGGGCATTTCGTGAGATCGGCACAGGCTTGGAGCAGTTGGCCAATGGACTCAACGGGCAGGCGGTTTTCGGGGTTGTCGAAAATCCCCGGATCAACGTCTGCCGCTTCGAAGGCGCGCGCTGGATTCACGCCAAGTTCCCGAAGCGCTTGCGGAATGGCAAGGATGGGCCCCAGGCGTACCGTATGGCTCAGGGGCATCGACCAACCCACCTTAGCCAATCGGGGAAAGTCGCGCGGCGGTTCGCGTGGCGAATGCCGCGATCAAGGTGCAGGGCTCCGGGCAGGCGACCTTCCAGCGCCTGCCAAAACGCCGGGCTGTGATCGAAGTGGTGCAGATGGTTCAACTCGTGGTGCAAAAGGTAAGTCACCTCACCCGGCTCCAGCCACAGCAGGCGGGCGCTGAGGTTGATGCGCCCGGCGCGTGAGCAGCTGCCCCAACGCGTGTGGTTCCAGCGTGCGCCGCTGCCGGTCAGCGGGTCGGCGTGCAACGCGGCGAGTCGATGCAGTTCGGGCAGCACATGCGTCTTGGTCATGGTGATAAACCAGCGCTGCAACAGCGGCCAGGCCTCGGCGGCGGCACCGGAATAAATCAGGTGATTTTCAGCGGGGATGGCACGCAGCCGAGCGCGAGGCGCCGCGTCGGACGCCTGCGCAAGGCTCCAGTTTTGGGCGAGGGCGGGCAGGTGGATCTGCGTGGGCAGACGGTGCTTGTCCCAGACTTCCGCACCGTGCGCGTTGTGTCGTTGCAGCTTGTCTTCAATCCACGCGCGATGCTGCTGGATGATCTGCAAGGCGTCGCGCTGACTGAGGCGTTTGGGGGTGACGATTTCCAGCCCGCGTGTGGTGTGGATGCTGACCAGAATGCGCTGGGCGCGCTGCGACAGACGCACCTGGAAGGGCGGCGGCCAAGCGTTTTCTTGCACTCAGAACGACTCAGGACGCGAGAAGCGATCCGTCAGAAAACGCTCATTGGCCAGCAGTTTCTGCGCATCGTTTTCCGCCAGTGCGGCCAGGCTGCTTTGCACTTCTTCATTCAGCGTGTTGAGCTGGGCGACGAAAACCTGGCGCGGGGTGCGTCCGTCCTTGAGCTTGTGCATCTGGCGGTAGGCGCGGGGCAGGCGCAGATAGTTGTCCAAGGTGGCGGGAAGATAATCCAGAATGGTCTGGCGCAGGGTGAAGGCCGTGCGGTCGCCGGTTCCCTGGGTTTCGAGCAGGGGCAGGGCGTCACGCAGGCTGGCGATCAGGCGTTCGAAGGTTTCCAGACGCTCGGCGCTCAGTCCGTGATGCGCGCGGCGCTGGAGTTCGTCGAGCATGGCGTGCAAATCCATCTGCGCTTGTGACAGGTCGGTAGCGCGCGGGCGTGGACGCGGGGCGATCAGAAAGCCAGCCAGATAAAGACCGGGCACGATCCACCACCAGTCGCCGCCGATCAGTCCGCTGAAATACAGGCCAAGACCGAGCAAGGCCAGGGCGCTGCCCAGCAAATTGCCATTGCTGTACAGCCATACCCAAAAGGCGTGGCGAGATCCAGGGGAAGCAGGCGGGGAGGGCGGCATCGAGGTGTCTCGTTGTTTTTCGCTTAGCGCTTGCTCCAGCTCGGCCTTCTCGCGTTGCAATCTTTCCAGCGTTTCACGTTCTTCGCGTTTTTTGCGGGTGTACGCGCCGATGGCAGTCATTGCGCCCAGGGCGGCAAGGATGCCGATCAGTGCCTGAAACAAGAACTTGAGCATGGATTTACTGGTAGCCACGAATGGTCTTGAATGCTGCCGCAAGGTTCTTGTTGCCGTCAAACACCTTGCCGCCGGTCATGTCGGCCACCTGCTGCATGGCGACGCTATCGGAATCGCCGAACAGAATGGGGAAGGTCTTGATGGCGCGCACTTCGGGCGGAAGCTGCTGGAAGTAGGCTTGGAACTGCTCCAGGCTCATGCCGCTGGTGTTGGCGCCGTCGGTCATCAACACCACCGAGTAGTAGCGCTCAGGATGCTGGCGCATGTCGACAGCGATCTGCGCATAGGCTTCGATCAACGCGGAGAAGATGGCCGTGCCGCCTTCGGCCTGCAAGCCTTGGGCGAAACCGCGCGCCGCATTCAGGCTGCCCTCAGTGCCCAGGCCGCTGGCGATGGTGAAATTGACCGGGGTTTCGGTGTATTGGCGGAAGGGCAGGAAGCTGATTTCCTCACGCGCGCGGAAACGGGCGAATTGCCCGGTGAGGGATGTGTCGCCGCCGGTCAGGTTGAGCAGGGCGGTTTTCAGCGCGCTCAGGCGCTCGCCCTGCATCGAGCCGGACAGGTCGATCACGAAATAGGCGTGCGCGGGCAGGCGTTGTTCGTCCAGGTAGCTGGTGAGAATACGATCCACCACCGAACGCTGACCGGGGAAGGGCAGCTCGATCAGGGTGTGGTTGCCAAAGCTTGCCGCCAGCGGCACGCTGGGAAGGATCGGACGGCGGTCGGTGTCCTGCATCAGACGTTGCTGAATGTGCGGCGTTTTCAGCCATGCGACCACCTTGTCGTACTCGGCGCGCTTGTTGGCATCGAGCAACAGCAGCGGGTAATCGGCAGTGACCACGCCGTCGCTGGGGTAGATCAGGGTCAAAGGCTGGCGCAACTGGCCGCTGCGGTTGAGCTGCAACAGCACGGACTCATAGTTGATGATGCCGTCAAGCTGCCCCTGGTCGCGCACAAAGGCTTCGGCCAGCCAGCCGGAGGAACCGGCGGTCAGGCGCTGCCCCTTGAAGAAGTCGCGCACCTTGCCTTCCTGTTCGGCGCTGAGGGTGAAGTTTTCCGGGTCGTTAGACAGCGCGGCGATGAGCGCGATCAAGGCGGAAAAGCCGGTGTTGGACGAGGTGGGGTTGGTCATGGCGAAACGGAATTCGCCTTGTCCGGCCTTTTGCGCCAGATCCGCCCATGAGGGCGATTTTTTATCCCAGCCGAGTTGTTGCGCCTTGGCCTGATTGACGCCGACGATCACCGGGGAGAGAGCGATTTTTTCGCGTGCGACCACACGGTTGCGCGCGCTTTCCAGCAGCTCAAGGTACTTGGCATGGGAGAACCAGGCCAAGGGGTAATCCGCGCCCTGCGCCAGTTGTTCGGCGCCCTCCAGCGTGCCGGTATAGCTCAGCTTGAGGCGCACTCCGGTGTCTTTCTCCAGTTGCGGCAGCAGGGGTTCGATGTCCTTGAGTTCGGAACCGGCCAGGACGCGCAGGGTGTTGGCGCTTTCCTGCTGCGTGGATGAGGTCGGGTTGGACTGACCCAGCCAGTTCCAGGCGATGAACAAGCCCAGCACGACGAAAATAATCAGGCCGATCGGGCTGGACTTGGTTTTTTGAGCGGTGGGCTTGTTCATGGCCATGGCGTTCTCCTGCTAGGTGGAACACGGGTGTCCCGCCTGAAAATCGAGCACGCAAGGAATCATTGTTCGCTTGCGTGTTATGGGCGTGTAGCGGGCGGTTACAGCGTCAGCTCGCTAGGCGCATTCAGACGGGCGACTTCCGCTTGCGCCTTTTCGCCGCGCACGCGATCCAGGTAAACCTGCGCCTTATGCACTTCGCCGTTGAGCACATCCACGGTCTGCTTCATGTTTTCCAGCGCCTTGACCTTGTAGGTGGCCATGTCGTCCATGGTGGCGTAGATGTCGCTGAAGGCGCGCTTCAGCGAGTCGATGTTTACCGCGGCGCTGGACGCCTGCTTGTGAATGTCGGCGGATTGCTGGCGCAGCATCTTCGCGGTGGATTCGATCATGCCGCTGGTGGTGGTGTTGAGCGCGTTGATCTGGTCGAGCACCAGCTTCTGGTTGCCCAGCGCCTGGGCGACCATGACGGCGGTGCGCAGCGCGGAAACGGTGGTGGTGCTGGCGCGATCCACGCCCTTGATCAGCTCGAAGTTGTTCTTGCGGATCATGTCCAGCGCCAGATAGCCCTGAATGGACACGGCAAGCTGGGTGAGCAGGTCTTGCACCTTCTGGCGGGCGTTGAACAGCAGGTCTTCCTGCACGATGCGCGCTTTTTCCGGGTCGCTGGCCTGCAACTGGCTGACGCGGGCGACGATTTTCTGGTCGATCGCCTGGCCGATTTCGGCGTATTCGCGCAGCTTGGTCATGTTGATCCACAGATTGGATTTTTCCTGTTCAATCGCCGCATTGTCCTTGCGCAGCTCGTCCTGTCCCTTGTACAGGGTTTCCAGGATCTTGTTCAGGTGGCTCTGCGCAGACTGGTAACGCAGGAAGTAGTCGCGCAGCTTGTCGCCCCAGGGAATGATGCCGAACAGCTTGGCGGGGGCGAGCAGGTCGCCCTGGCTGCTGGGGTCGAGGTCTTCGATGGTTTTGCGCAGATCGACCAATGAGCGGGTGACGGGGTGTCCTTCGTTGAAGAACCCCCCTTCCAGCGCGGCCATCGGGCGCTCAAGCATGCGGTTGGACATGCCTGCGGTGGCGCGCACCTCGGCATCGCCCATGCTGCGCAGGGCGTCGGCCTTGCTGCGGAATTCCTCGCCCTGCACATCCAGGTTGAGAATGGCGTTGACGAAGTTTTCGGCGCGGGCGTCCAGTTCCTGGCGCTGCGCTTCGGACAGCGGCACCAGTTCGCGTGACTGCGGCGCGGAAACGGCGGCGACCGGCGCGGGCGGGGTGAGGTGCTCGGGCGGAGTCAGGGTGGCGGGTGCGGTCAGTTCGTTCATGGCGTCATTCCTGGGTGAAGGTTGGAAATATTGAGATTAGTAAACGACTTATTTCATCTGCTGTTCAATCGCCTGAATCATGCCTTCCAGCGTTTCGTAGCTGGGCGGGTCGATGATCTGCACCAGATCGGCGGGGACGGCGAGCTTGCGCCTTTCGGCCTGCGCCTTGAATGCGGCGACGTCGGCATTGCGGAAACCGTGTTCGATGGCCAGCTGGCGCAGTTCGGGGTCGTTTTCCAGCGCTTGTCCCAGGCGTGCGCCGTTGTCGGAAAGTCCGATCAGCACATGGCGGGTGAACAGGCCGGGTTCGGGGTAGAGCAGAACCATGTCGTCACGGATGCCGCTGGGGGCTTTCAAGGCCTCGAAAATGTATTGCGACTCGTAGATCATCACCAGGGGCGAGCTGCCCATGCCCATGGTCAGGTAGTTCTCGAACGGCCCTTCGGAGGAATATTCGGTATAGCCCTGGCGCAGGAACAGCGGCAAAAGCTTGGGCAGCACGGCCTGCATTTCCTGCGGCGAGGCCACCACGCGCTGGCCATTGGCGATATAGCTCATCAGGGCGAGGTACATCGCCGCCGAGTTGGACTTGCGCACATCGGTGGTGCGGATCAGCACCGACTTGTTCACCGGGTAGGCGGCGCTGTCCTTGAGGTCTTTCCAGCGTGTTTCCTGTTGCGTCCACTCAAAATAGCGATCCAGGTCAAACCAGTAGTACACGCCATCCTTTTCGCGCACCACGCCGTTGGCTTGCAGGATTGCGGCGACGGGTTTCCACGAGGCGATGACCATCGGCGTGTAAAACGGCACGAAACTGGGGCGTTTGCCCACGGCTTGCAGGATCTTGTCGGCGGCAGGCTGCCCGGCGGGGAAGGCGAAGTCGTATTTTTTCAGGTCGAAGGCCGTGGCGATCTGGCGCGAGCCTGCCTTTTCCACCTTGACGATCAAACCCTGCTTGAGCAGCGCCTGTTGCACGCGCGGGTCGGCGAAGAACGCTTCCTTCTCCGAGCCGATCAGGCCGACGACCGTGGTTTGCGCCTTGAGCGCAAGCTGGCCGTTCATTGAGTTGTAAATGGCGTAGCCGATGCCGACGAGCAGCAGTAGACCAAGAATGGGGGCAAGCAATCGGTTCATGATCGATATCTTTTTTGTTTTTGACTCTTCTGAAGATAGACCATCGCTCGTATGTATTTTATGACGCGCGCCAAGGGAAACGCCGACTTCATTCAGCGTCCGCCTAGCGCAGTCCGCCGCCGGATGCGCGCAGCAGGACTTTGTCCATCCAGCGTTCAGGCAATAGTCGCTTGAGCCAGGCGAAGGCGATGGTGGGCACGGTGACGCGGTAACGCAGCCTGGGGCGTTTGCTCTCCAGCGCGTGCATCAGTTTTTGCACCACAGCCTCCGGCGGCAGGGTGAAGGGAACCGCAGCGCCCTCTTTTTGCAGGCGTTTGAGCTGTTTGCGATAAGCGGCTTGGTGAGGGCTGTCGTCCATGCGGATCCAGCGTTGAAAGGCTGCGCTGGAGTTAGCGCGAAAACGAGTCTCGATCGGGCCGGGTTCGATCAGACCGATGTGAATGTCCGTGCCGCGCAGTTCCATGCGCAGCGTGTCGCTCAAGCCTTCAAGCGCAAACTTGCTGGCGGTGTAGGCGCCGCGATAGGGAAAGGCGGCGAAGCCGAGCACCGAGCTGCATTGCACGATGCGCCCATGTCCCTGCTTGCGCATCACTGGAATCAGGCGGTTGGTGAGCTCCACCCAGCCGAAGAGATTGGTCTCGAATTGCGCACGCAGCGCGTCGCGGCTCAAATCCTCCACCGCGCCGGGCAAGCCCCATGCGCCATTGTTGAACAGCGCGTCCAGTCGTCCGCCGGTGCGGGTGAGCAGGGTGTCCACGGCGGCGTGAATGGAGGCGGAATCGTCCAGATCCAGCCAGAGCGCGTCAAAGCCTTCGCTGTGCAGATGCTCGACATCCTTGAGTTGGCGTGCGCTGGCGAATACGCGCCAGCCGCGTTGGCGCAGGGTTTGTGCGGCGCACAGGCCGATGCCCGAGGAGCAGCCGGTGATGAGGATGGTTTTTGTCATGGGACGACTGTTTGTGTATGCAGAATATAAAAGGGGCGGTGTTCGCGCCCGTGGACTGTATCATTCGGCAAGCGTTTTTGAATTGGGATGGCAGCAATGAATAGCGACGACAGCGGCGCGCAACACGCGCATGGCGAACATCGGCATGGCTTCTGGTGGCATATCCGCCGTTACATGATCGCCGGGCTTTTGATTTGGGCGCCGCTGGCCGCCACAGGCTGGATCGTGGTCACGCTGGTGAATCTGATGGATATGAGCCTGCTGCTTCTGCCCTCCGATTACCGCCCGTCCCACTGGCTGCCTTTCCCAGTTCCTGGTCTTGGCATCGTGCTGGCTCTGAGTCTGCTGTTGCTGACCGGGCTGGTGGCGGCGAATTTTCTCGGGCGCAAGCTGGTCGGCATGGGGGAGGCTCTGCTGGATCGCATTCCGGTGGTGCGCTCGGTGTATTCCGCCATCAAACAATTGCTGGAAACCTTTTTATCCAGCAACTCCAAATCCTTCCGCAAGGTGTTGCTGGTCGAATACCCCAGCAAGGGTTTGTGGACGCTGGCCTTTCTGGCGGGCGACCCGGTGGGCGAGATCCAGGAAAAAACCGCCAGCGAGGTGCTGACCGTTTACGTGCCCACCGCGCCTAATCCGACCTCGGGCTATGTCATTTTCGTGCCCAAGGATGAGACAGTGGATCTGGACATGAGCGTGGAAGACGCCATGCGCATGATCGTCTCGCTGGGCATGGTGGTTCCGGCGGCGAACAAGGCCGATGCCGGAGGCAAGCTGAACGCGCTTGCCGCATCCCGAACCAAAACGTAACATTGCAACCCTTTTTTTCAGTCATTTTGCACTTTCGGAAAGCCTTATGCGCACGCACTATTGTGGACTCGTCGACGAACAACTCATCGGTCAGACCGTGACCCTCACCGGCTGGGCGAACCGCCGCCGCGACCACGGCGGGGTGATCTTCATCGACCTGCGCGACCGCGAAGGCATCGTGCAAGTGGTGTTCGACCCGGATCGCGCCGAGGTCTTCGCCCTGGCCGAGCAGGTGCGCAATGAATTCGTGCTGCGCGTCACCGCCCGCGTGCGTCCGCGTCCAGCGGGTACCGAAAACGCCAACCTGATTAGCGGCAAAATCGAATTGCTCGGTCTGGAGCTGGAAATTCTCAATCGCTCCGAGCCGCTGCCCTTCCAGCTCGACGACGACACGGCGGGTGAAGACACCCGCTTGCGCTACCGCTTCCTCGACCTGCGTCGCCCGGAAATGCAGGCTCGCCTGCGTCTGCGCGCCAAAGTTTCTCACTACCTGCGTCAGCATCTGGAAGGACTGGGCTTTCTCGACCTGGAAACGCCGATGCTCACCCGCGCCACCCCGGAAGGCGCACGCGATTACCTCGTGCCTAGCCGCACCCATCCGGGCGAATTCTTCGCCCTGCCGCAGTCGCCGCAGTTGTTCAAGCAGCTGCTGATGGTGTCCGGCTTTGACCGTTACTACCAGATCACCAAATGCTTCCGCGACGAAGACCTGCGCGCCGACCGCCAGCCGGAGTTCACCCAGGTGGACATCGAAGCCAGCTTCATGCGCGAAGACGATTTCATGACCCTGATCGAAGGCATGATGCGCGACCTGTTCCGCGAAGTGCTCGAAGTCGCCTTCCCCGACCCGCTGCCGCGCATGACCTGGCATGAAGCCATGCGCCGCTACGCTTCCGACAAGCCCGATCTGCGCATTCCGCTGGAGTTGATGGACGTGGCCGACCTGATGACTGGCGTGGATTTCAAGGTGTTCGCCGGCCCCGCCGCCGACCCGCACAGCCGCATCGCCGCCCTGCGCGTGCCGAACGGCGGCTCCATGCCGCGCTCGCAGATCGACGACTACACCAAGTATGTGAGCATCTTCGGCGCCAAGGGGCTGGCCTACATCAAGGTCAACGAACTGGCCGCCGGACGCGACGGCCTGCAATCGCCGATTCTCAAATTCCTGCCCGATGAAACGGTCAACGGCATTCTTCAGCGCACCGGCGCGCAGGACGGCGATTTGATCTTCTTCGGCGCGGACAAGACCAAGATCGTCAACGACGCGCTGGGCAATCTGCGCGTCAAGCTCGGTCATGATCTCGGCCTGGTCGAACACGGTTGGAAACCGCTGTGGGTGGTGGATTTCCCCATGTTCGAGTGGGACGACAAGGCCAACCGCTGGGTGGCGCTGCATCACCCCTTCACCTCGCCCAAGCTCGATCAGCTCGACCTGCTGGAAAGCAACCCCGGCGAATGCCTGTCCCGCGCCTACGACTTCGTGCTCAACGGCGTGGAAATTGGCGGCGGCTCCATCCGCATCCATCAGGAAAGCGTGCAAAGCCAGGTGTTCAAGCTGCTCGGCATCAGCGAGGAAGAGGCGCAGGAGAAATTCGGCTTCCTGCTCAACGCGCTCAAGTTCGGCGCACCGCCGCATGGCGGCCTGGCCTTCGGTCTCGACCGTCTGGTCATGCTGATGAGCGGCTCCAGCTCCATCCGCGAAGTCATCGCCTTCCCCAAAACCCAAACCGCCGCCTGCCCGCTCACCCAGGCTCCCGGTGAGGTGGATGAGAAGCAGCTGCGCGAATTGTCGATTCGCGTGCGCAAGCCCGTTGTAGAAGGATGATTCCAATGGCGTAGGTGCGAATTCATTCGCACATAAAGTGCGTGCATGAATTCACCCCCGTGGTGCGAAAAAATGTCTTACGCGAGTCTTGCAAAGGGCAGATATAGCGAAGCTGGACAGGTTTACTTCGTTACGACGGTTTTGGCTGATCGTCAGGCGCGTTACTTTGCTGATTTCCAATGTGCGCGCCTGTTGATTGGCGAAATGCGGGCGCTGCACGATACTGGCGAGGTGGATTCGCTGGCATGGGTGGTCATGCCAGACCATCTGCATTGGTTGTTTCAGATGCAGGAGTCCTCAAGTCTTGTGCGGGTAATGAAAGCCTTAAAGGCAAAATCGGCGCAGCGTGTGAACCGTTTGTTGAAGAGACAAGGCGCTTTATGGCAAAAGGCATATTACGATCGCGCCGTGCGTAAGGACGAGGATCTGCTTGAAATTGCGCGATATATTGTCGCCAATCCGCTCCGGGCTGGTCTGGTGGATAAACTTGGAAACTACCCATTGTGGGATGCCGTATGGTTGTAGATGCGAATTCATTCCCACAATGTTTTTCAGTGCGAATGAATTCGCACCTACGATATTGGTGAAACCATGAGCGACTTATCCACCCAAATCCCCCGCCTGCGTGATGCTGTGATTCAGCGTCTGGTCGCGCAGGCTCCGCAACCTGCGCCGCTTGAGCCTGCGCAGCGCGATGAGATGCGCGAGCGCATCAAGCGCCTGCTGGTCGAGCGCGATGCCGTGCTGGTGGTGCATTTCTACGTCGATGCCGAGTTGCAGAAACTGGCGGAGGAAAGCGGCGGGCGGGTGTCGGACTCGCTGGACATGGCCGACTTCGGCAGCCGTCATGCGGCCAAGACCCTGGTGGTGATCGGCGTGCGTTTCATGGGCGAGACGGCGAAGATTCTCAGCCCGGAAAAGACGGTGTTGATGCCGACTTTGCAGGCCGAGTGTTCGCTGGACTTGGGCTGCCCGGCGGAGGAATTCGCCGCGTTCTGCGACCAGCATCCCGACAGAACGGTGGTGGTGTATGCCAATACTTCGGCGGCGGTGAAGGCGCGGGCGGACTGGGTGGTGACATCAAGCAACGCGCTGAAGATCGTCACCCACCTCAAGGAGCGCGGCGAGAAAATCCTGTGGGCGCCGGATCGACACCTGGGGCGTTACATTCAGGAGCAAACCGGCGCGGATATGCTGTTGTGGCAGGGCGAATGCGTAGTGCATGACGAGTTTTCCGCCGAAGGTCTGCGCGAGCTGTTGCGCGAGTACCCCGACGCCGAGGTGCTGGTGCATCCCGAATCGCCCAAGGCCGTGGTGCAGATGGCGCACGCAGTCGGCTCCACGTCCCAGCTCATCAAGGCGGCCAGCGAGTCGCAGGCGGATACCCTGATCGTCGCCACCGACCGTGGCATTTTCTACAAAATGCAGCAGGCCGCGCCGGGCAAGAAGCTGATTGCCGCGCCGACGCTGAATCGCGGCACATGCAATGTCTGCGCGCATTGCCCGTGGATGGCGATGAATGGTTTGCAAAACCTGCTTGCCGCCCTGGAAAATCCGCAGGGGCACGAGGTGGAGGTGGATCGCGCCATCATCGAGCGCGCCCGTCTGCCGATTGAGCGTATGCTGGCGTTTTCGCGCGGGCAGGGTTTGGTTGCGGCGCAGCCCAGGGATTGAATAATACGTTTACAACACATTGATTGGGGTTTTTCATGGCTGGCCATAGCAAATGGGCGAATATCAAGCATCGCAAGGATCGTCAGGATAAAAAGCGTTCCAAAATCTGGACCAAAATCATCCGCGAAATCACCGTGGCGGCGCGTGCCGGACAGAGCGCCAACCCGGCGGAAAATCCCCGCTTGCGTCTGGCCTGGGACAAGGCGTTGGGCGCGAACATGACCAAGGACACGATGGAACGCGCCGCCAAGCGCGGCGTGGGCGCGGGCGACGGCGAAAACTACGAGGAGCTGAGCTACGAAGGCTATGGCCCCGGCGGCGTGGCGGTTTTCGTCGAGTGCATGACCGACAACAAGGTGCGTACCGTGGCCGAAGTGCGCCACGCCTTCAGCAAAAACGGCGGCAATATGGGCACGGACGGCTCGGTGGCCTACCTGTTCACCCGCCTGGGCGCGCTGCTGTACGCGCCGGGCTTGGACGAGGACGCCATCATGGAAGCCGCGCTGGAACTGGGCGCGGACGATGTGGTGGTGGACGAGGACGGCTCGATTGAAGTCCTCACCGCGCCCGAAGCCTTCCAGGCCGTGGTGGATGGCATGAAGGCCAAGGGCTTCGTGCCGGAAGAAGCCGAAATCACCATGCGCGCCAGCACCTCCGCTCCGGTGGAGGGCGAAGTGGCGGAAAAACTGGTGAAAATGATCGACATGCTCGAAGACCTGGACGACGTGCAGGCCGTGTACCACAACGCCGAATTGCCGGATGAGGCGCTAGGCGAGGAGTGAACGCGAAGCCCGCTCTGCGCATCCTCGGCATCGATCCCGGTTCGGTGACCACCGGCGTGGCTGTGATCGAAAAACAGGGGCGGGATTACGTCTGCCTGCATCTGCAAAGCCTCAAGCTTGGTGCGCAGGCCAGTTTTCACCAGCGTTTGGGCGAGGTGTTCAGTCAGGTCAGCGCGCTGATCGCAAGTCACCAGCCGCAGCAACTCGCCATTGAACAAATCTTCATGTTCCGTAGCCCCGAGTCCTCGCTCAAGCTCGCCCAGGCGCGTGGCGCGGCGATTGCAGCGGCGGTGACTCACGGCCTGGCTGTAGCCGAATACATGCCCGCCGAAGTGAAAAAAGCCGTGGTCGGCACCGGGCGTGCGGACAAGGTGCAGGTGCAACACATGGTCAAACGCTTGCTAAGCTTGGCGGACGAACCACCTGCCGATGGCGCGGATGCCGCCGCCGTGGCCTTGTGCCACGCCTATCGCCAAGGCTCGATGATCGTCGCGCAAAGCGAGGGGCTGCCCCCGGCCAAGGCCGAATTGCTGCGCCAGATGGCGCAAAGCCGCCACCGTGACCGCAGCGGCAAGGCTTCGTGGAGCGATCTTGCCTTGCAGCGCGCACGCAAAAACAAAGGAGACTCCACGCCATGATCGGACGCCTGAAAGGCACACTCATCAGCAAGCAACCGCCCTGGCTGCTGGTGGATGTGAACGGCGTGGGCTACGAAGTCGAAGCGCCCATGTCCAGCATCTACGACCTTCCCATGAGCGGGCAGGAAGTCACGTTATTGATTCATACCGTGGTGCGCGAAGACGCCTTTTTGCTCTACGGCTTTCTGCGCGAAACCGAACGCAGCCTGTTCCGCAACCTGCTCAAAATCAGCGGCGTAGGCGCCAAACTGGCGCTGGCCATTCTCTCCGGCATGAGCGCGCAAGAATTCGCCGACGCGGTGCAGCGCAATGATGTTTCCACCCTGATCCGCCTGCCCGGCATCGGTCGCAAGACCGCCGAACGCCTGATTATCGAAATGCGCGACCGCCTGGGCGGGCTGGAGGGCGCAAGCTTGCCCGGCGCAACGCCAGGCGCGGCACGCGGCGCGCTGGACGAAGCCATCAGCGCGCTGGAAGCCTTGGGCTACAAACCCGTCGAAGCCGCCCGCATGGCTCGCGCCGTGCCGGATACTGCGGGACTGGAAGCGGGCGAGATCATCCGTGCGGCGCTGAAGCAGGCGGTGAAGTGATGATTTCCACGTCGTGTCACCTAGTCACCGCATGTGCTTGGTACACTTCCGAATCACTTAAATTGGTTTGTGCCGCCATTACTGAACTGCAAAACGGAGTAACCGACTCATGAGTTATCAACGTCTCACTGTTTTCCAATGCGCCAATGTTGATTTGGATGAGGGTTTTGCTGCGTATCAGCGAGAAGATTACGCTACAGCGGTTGAGCAGTGGCGACTGCTGGCCGAGCAGGGGGACGCTACTGCGCAGTGCAATCTCGGCATGATGTACCAGTGCGGACAAGGTGTGCCACAGGACTTCAAAGAAGCAGTGGCATGGTATCGCAAGGCGGCCGAACAGGGGCGTGCAGATGCTCAGTATAAATTGGGCGAGATGTGCGCCAATGGAAGTGATGAGGGTGACAAGGAAGCCGTGACTTGGTATGGCAGGGCTGCTGAGCAGGGGCATGCGGACGCTCAGTTCAATTTGGGCTTTATGTACAACATTGGCCGAGGCGTAGCGCAAGACTTCAATAAAGCCATGATGTGGTACGGGAAGGCGGTCGAGCAAGGTAACACCCAAGCACAGATATTGTTGGGCGCACTGCACGCCTGCGGTCATGGCGTTAAGCAGGACGACACAGAAGCCGTAAATTGCTTCCGCGAGGCCGCTGAAATGGGAGATGCCGGTGCACAGCACCTTATTGGAGCGATGATTCAGGGTGGCAAAGGTTTGCCGCAGGACGACGCCGAAGCCGTGACGTGGTATCTAAGGGCAGCCGAGCAGGGTCTTGCCGAGGCGCAACATCGTTTGGGGGGGATGTATGCCTACGGCCATGGGGTGCCGAAAAATCGGGTGGCAGCCTACGCGCTTTATAGTTTGTCCGCTGCTAATCGTTACTACGAGGACACACAGGACAGCATGGATGAGCTTACGTCCAGCATGTCAGAGCAAGAGATTGAAAACGGTCGAGCGTTGATGCAGGAGATGGCTCTTCCGGGTAATTTGGGCTGTGCTCTGGATGAGTATTTTAAAAAGAACCTTGATTGATCTCCGGGGTTGGCGACGTGAGTTCAATCGAATATCCCCGGAAATTAATTCGCCATTCACTGGCTTGAGGCGGGGGTGCGGCAGTGATTCCCCGTCTGGCGCGAGATATTCGCAATGAGCTGCCGGAGGTGAAGGGGTTTTCCGAGCGCAATATCAAGCTGATGCTGGCGTTTTACCGTGAATACGTTGGGCTGGAATTTGTGCCACAGGCTGTGGCACTTTTTTCTAGCACAACGCTGCGGGCGCTGCCCTGGGGGCATCACCTGCTGCTGATGGAAAAGGTGAAGGACGCCGAAGCGCGGCGCTGGTGCTCGCGTATGCTGTGCTTCGAGGTCTAATTCCCATGCCCCTCGCACAGCCCCCCTTCACCATCACCCCGTTGGTTCTCAACCGCGTAGCGCAGATCAGCGAAGCGCTGGGGCGGAAGGGGGCGTTGGCGGATGCTGGGTTGTACTTGCGTCTGCGGCGCATCAATCGCATTCGCACGGTGCATGGCTCGCTGGCCATTGAGGGCAACACCCTGAGCGAAGCGCAGATCACCGCGATTCTGGACGGTAAGCGGGTGATTGCGCCGCCGCGCGATATTTTGGAAGCGCGTAACGCCCTGTCGGCCTATGAGCGCATGGAGGATTGGCGCACAGAGTCGGAGGCTGATCTGCTGGCGGGCGGGTAGGTGATTCATATGGCTCCGCCTGCGTCGCGTGTGCCGGGTCTGATGGCGGATTTGCTCGGCTGGTTGGCGGCGACGGATGCGCATCCGCTGGTGGTCAGTTTGGTTCTTCATTATGAATTTGAGTTCATTCACCCTTTTGCGGATGGCAATGGGCGCATGGGGCGCTTGTGGCAAAGTCTGATTCTGGCGCGCTGGAATCCGCTGTTCGCCGACCTGCCGGTGGAAAGCCTGATCTTCGAGCATCAGGCCGAGTATTACGAAGCCATTCAGGAAAGCACCCGGCAGACGGACTCCGCGCCATTGATCGAGTTTATGCTGGGCGTGATTTTGGCTGCGGTGCTGGGAAAGCCCTCCAAGTTACCCCTCAAGTCGCTCGTCTGCTGGGGGTTTTGCACGGGGCGATGGGACGCGACGCGCTGCAACAGATGCTGGGTTTGCGTGACTGCAAGTCGTTTCAGGCGCGCTACATCAGGCCAGCCCTGGATGCGGGCTTGATCGAGATGATGCTGGCCGACAAGCCGAACAGCCGCTTGTAGCAGTACCGTTTGACAGGGGCGGGGCGCGCTTGGCTTCTGGGTGTATGAAGGCGAACGCGCTAGGATGCTGCACAAAGATTATTTGAACCGACTATGAATCAAGACCGCCTGATTACCGCCTCAGCCGAACACGGCGAAGACGCCATCGACCGCGCCATTCGCCCGCGCAGGCTGGCGGATTACATCGGCCAGCCTGCGGTGCGCGAGCAGCTGGAAATCTTCATTCCCGCTGCGCGCGCGCGCAACGAGGCGCTGGATCATCTGTTGATCTTCGGCCCGCCGGGGCTGGGCAAGACCACGCTGGCGCACATAATCGCCAACGAAATGGGCGTCGCCTTGCGTCAGACCTCCGGGCCGGTGCTGGAGCGCCCCGGCGATCTGGCTGCGTTGCTCACCAATTTGGAGCAGGGCGATGTGCTGTTCATCGACGAGATTCATCGTCTGTCGCCGGTGGTGGAGGAAATCCTCTACCCGGCGATGGAGGATTATCAAATCGACATCATGATCGGCGAAGGCCCGGCGGCGCGTTCGATCAAGCTCGATCTGCCGCCGTTCACGCTGGTGGGGGCGACCACGCGAGCGGGGATGTTGACCAATCCGCTGCGCGACCGTTTCGGCATTACCCAGCGCCTGGAGTTTTACGGCGTGGCCGATCTGGCGACCATCGTGCGCCGTTCGGCGCGGCTGCTGGGCGTGGAGATGGAGGAGGCGGGTGCGCTGGAAATCGCCCGTCGCGCACGCGGTACGCCGCGTATCGCCAACCGTCTGTTGCGCCGGGTGCGCGACTTTGCCGAGGTGAAGGCCAATGGCGTGATTACCGCCGCCGTGGCCGATGCGGCGCTGAATATGCTCAAGGTGGATGCGCTGGGGCTGGATCATCAGGATCATCGCCTGTTGAAAACATTGATCGACAAGTTCGAGGGCGGGCCGACCGGGCTGGATAATCTGGCGGCGGCGATTGGTGAGGCGCGCGACACGATTGAGGATGTGCTGGAACCGTATCTGATGCAGCAGGGCTTTCTCATGCGTACCCCACGCGGGCGCATGGCGACGCCCTTGGCGTATCGACATTTCGGTCTCAAGCCGCCGGCGCGTACCGAGGCTTTGCAGTCTGAGTTATTGGATTTTGATGCGCATGACTGAATTTTTGCCGGGTGAATTTTCTTGGTCAACGCGTGTCTATTACGAGGACACCGACGCGGGAGGCGTGGTGTTTTACGCCAATTACCTGAAATTTTTCGAGCGTGCGCGCACCGAATTGTTACGAAACTACGGTATCAATCAGCAGGAACTGCTTGAAACAACAGGTCTTGTATTCGTGGTACGCCGCGTGCATGTAGAATACCTGCGCTCTGCGCGCCTGGATGACTTGCTTGAAATCACGGCCAGGCCGCGACGCGAGGGGCGGGCGCGCTTGCTGTTCGAGCAGGAAGCCTATCGCAGCGCCGGTCGTGAGCTGTTGTGCCGCGCAGAGGTTGAGATTGTTTGTGTCACTGCCAGCGAGTTTCGTCCAAGAAGCTTGCCCGATGAAATTTTGGAGATTGTATCCTCGTGAACCCGGCTGCCGATGCGTTGACCACCACGCCCAATATGTCGATTCTCGGCCTGATCGCCGATGCCAGCCTGCTGGTGCAGGGCGTCATGCTGCTGCTTTTGATCGCTTCCATCGTCTCCTGGATGATTATTTTTCACAAAGCGGCGCAGATGAAACAGGCGCGCAAGGAGATTGACGATTTTGAAGCGCGTTTCTGGTCGGGGGTGAACCTGTCCGAGTTTTACGGCGAGCTTGCCCATCAAGACAAGCCGCGCGTGGGCATGGCCTCGCTGTTTGAAGCTGGTTTTCGGGAGTTCGCCCGTCTGCGCCGCCAGGATGCGCAACACGATCCGGCCTTGCTGCTGGAAGGCGCGCAGCGTGGAATGCGCGTGGCGCTGACCCGCGAGATGGATCGCCTGGAAGATCATCTGCCCGTGTTGGCCACCATCGGTTCAATCAGCCCGTATGTCGGTCTGTTCGGTACGGTGTGGGGCATTATGGCCTCGTTCATCGGTCTGGCGAATGCGGGCAATACCACGTTGCAGGCCGTTGCGCCGGGCATTGCCGAAGCTTTGGTAGCCACAGCGATGGGCTTGTTCGCCGCCATCCCGGCTGTGGTGGCCTACAACCGCTACACCAACGATGTTGACCGCCTGTTCAACCGCCTGGACGGCTTTCAGGAAGAGTTCCTGAACCTGCTGCACCGTCAGGGCGCAACCCGCCCGGCGGCCTGACATGGCGGGCGTGGTCAGTCGTCGCGGTCGCTCCGGCCGTCGCCGCTCGGTGGCGGAGATCAACGTCGTGCCTTACATCGACGTCATGCTGGTGCTGCTCATCATTTTCATGGTGACTGCGCCCATGTTGCAGCAGGGGATTGAGGTTGAGGTGCCGAAAACTGCGTCCAAGACCCTGCCCGCCAAGGTGGAGCCGGTGGTGCTGAGCGTGGATGAGCAAGGGCAGCTGTATTTGAATGTGTCCGATACGCCCAAGGCGCCGTTGTCTGCCGAGGTGATTCAGGCGCGCATTGCAGCGCATCATAAGCTGCATCCGGATGTGCCGGTGTTGGTCGAGGCGGGTGAGGATCTGCCTTACAAGAAGGTGATTGAGGCCATGTCGCTGGTGCAAAAGTCGGGCGTGGAAAAGGTCGGTCTGGTGACGGAAACTCCGGCGCCGGGCAGGGCGGGCGGGAAGTAAGCCATGTTCGCCGCCATCAAGCGGATGCCGCGTTCATTGCTGGTTTCCGTGCTGTTGCATCTGGTTTTATTGCTGGTTGTTCTGCTGACCATCAAGTTGCAGCGCCCGGCGGAATCCGAGCCTGTGGCTTCCGGCGAACCGGAGCCGATACAGGCGGTAATGGTGGATGCCTCCACCATTGAAGCGGAAATGAACAAGATCAAACAGGCGGAAGAAAAGCGCGAAAAGGCCGAGCGCGAGCGTGAGGCGGCGCAGGAGCGCAAGGAGCGGGAAGCGGAACGCAAGGCTCAACAAGCCGAGCAGCGCGAAGCCGAA